>NZ_JBFPKM010000016.1:0-156878 GCF_040948755.1 Paraburkholderia sp. BR13444
ATGATCCTCAGAAAGCTGAGGCTTTTTTACGCCCTTGTTCTGATCGCCTGGCTTAGCCGATCAATCACCGTAGACTTCCAGGCTTGAGGGCAAGCGCCGACCCAACCGAATTATTCAGACCCGACTAATTGTCTGCTCAAGGCACCGCAAGCGCGGCGTTGATGTCACGCGCCGAACCACGCAGCGCAGGCCTGTCGCACGCGCTCCGCCACAGCGGGCCACGGTTCATCCAGCCCTTGCCTGAACAGACGAACTGTATCGGGATACCACGGCGAGTCGTCGCGGCCGTGCATCCAGCGCCAGTCCACGTCGCGTGCCGGCAAGAGCACCCAGCATGGTTTGCCGAGCGAGGCTGCCAGATGTGCTGTAGATGTGTCCACGCAGATCAGCAGATCGAGTTGTGAGATCACCGCGGCCGTGTCGGTGAAGTCTTCGAGATCCGCGCCGAGAGGCAGGATCGGGAGGCTCGCAGGAAATGACAGCGCTTCGTCTTCCCCCGCGCCTTTTTGCAGGCTCACGAACTTCACGTCCGGCAGGCTCCACAGCGGCGCAAGTGCGTTGAGCAACGGTAGCGACCGGTGCACGTCGTTGTGGTGTTTCGGGTTGCCCTTCCACACGAGACCCACGCGGTGTCCCGCGCCCAGAGCGGCAAGGCGCGCGCGCCAATGGTCGACGCGCGACGGGGCCAAGGTGATGCGCAGGGGCGGCGGAATCGTGTCGAGCGTCGTGCCGAGATACAGCGGTGCGCTGAGCGCGCTGGTCCAGCAATCGAAATCGCCGGCACTCGCCGAGGCTTCGTCATGACTGAGCACGGCGTCGACTCCATCGACATCGACGAACAGGCGTTGTAGCTGTGCCATACAGGCAAACGCGACGTGCGCGGCGCCCTGAGCCTTCAAGAGGCGCAGATAGCGCCCGAATTGCAGCATGTCGCCGAGTCCATCTTCCTGCCAAACGAGGAGTGACTTGCCGGCGAGCGGTTCGCCTCGCCAGCGCGGGCACCGCAGCATCGACTGCGAGGCGTGATGCGCGAACCCAGGCATGTCGTAGCGGCATTCGTAGAGCAGAAAGCCTTCCTCAAAGCGGCCCATGCTGATCAGCAGCGTGGCGAGACGGAACTTCGCGTCGCCGTAGTCGGGGCGCAGCGCGAGCGCGTGGCGATAGGCGGCTTCGGCTTGCTCCAGGTCGCCGAGTTCTTTCACGATGCTGCCGATGTTGAAGTGCGTTTCGGCGATGTCGGCGCGCAATGTGAGTGCGTGGCGAAACGCCGCGAGTGCCTCGGGCAAGCGCGCTTGCGCCAGCAGCGTGCAGCCCAGGTTATTGACAGCTTCGACGCGGTTCGGCGCGAGCCGAAGCGCCTCGCGATACGCGGATTCGGCATCAGCCAGTTTGTCCAGTGCGTGCAGCACGCAACCGAGGTTGTAGTGCGCCTCGGCGAAGGCGGGGCGCAACGCGAGCGTCTGCCGGTAGGCGTTTTCCGCCTCGGGCAGGCGCTTCAGTTCGGTGAGCACGCAGCCGAGATTGTTGAGCGCGTCCGCGTAGGCCGGACGGATCTGAAGCGCGAGCCGGCAGGCCAGCTCGGCTTCGCGGAGCCGGCCGCGCGCCCTGTAAAGGGCCCCAAGGTTGTTCAGTGCCTCAGGGTATTGCGGCTGCGCGAGCAGTGCCTGCCGATACGCTTCTTCAGCCTCTTCGATCCGGCCGCGTTCGCACAAAAGATTGCCGAGGTTGTTGTTCGCCTTCGCAAATTGAGGATTCGCGGCGAGCGCTGTGCGATAGGCCGCCTCCGCCTCGTCGAGGCGGCGCTGTTCGTGAAGGACGATGCCGAGGTTGTAATTCGCGTCGACGTGATCCGGGCGAAGTGCGAGCGCCACGCGGTACGCGGTCTCGGCCGCGTCGTGCCGTCCGAGACGGTGCAGCACGATGCCGTGATTGCTGTGGACGTCGGGGTCATCGGGCCGTATTGCGGCGAGCCGCGCGTAGACCGCTTCCGCTTCGGCAAGCTGGTTGAGGGTCGCGAGCATCGCTCCGAGGCCCAGATACGCATCGGCGAAATCCGGCTTCGCTTGAATGCAGCGCAACCATAGAGCTTGCGCGTGCGCGGGCTGGCCCGCACCGGTCGCGCACACGGCCGCGAGGTTGAGCGCATCGGCGTGCTGCGAGTCCTCGGGGGTGGCCTCCATGCCGACCAGAGGCGCAAGCAGCGCCAGTGCGTCGGCGAACTGCCCGGTGGCGCTCAGGGCGGTGGCTTCGCTCAGAATGTGCTGGCGCGTGGGGGCGAGTGGGCTCGTAGCGGTCACGGTGGGCGTGGAGGAGTGGTGGATTTGCAGCTTAAGGCATGAGCTCGCGCGGTGGCGGCCCGAATTGAGCGCGAAGCGCGGTTCAATTCGAACAATGACGGGCAGCGCGGGTTTTGTCTTTCGAAGCCGTAAGGTCGGGCGCACATCGAGCGCGATCCGCGACGCATCAGCATTGCGACGCGAAAGAGGTCATCGACGCCCGCGAGCCTCAAACGGCGGAAACCGGAAGGACGAAGCCCAGATTCCCCCGATCTCTAATGACGTGTCCCCCGCGACGCGCTGACGTAGGAAGGGGGCAGGGGCGTATCAACGAGTGGCTAAAGTTTTTCCGGGTGGGGTCGTAATCACAAACAAGGCGGCCAACCAACGAACCGCTGCCGTTACTGGGCCGAGGGCCCCATCAGGAGAATTTCAATGCTCGGAATCAACAGCAATATCAACTCGCTCGTCGCGCAACAGAACCTGTCTGGTTCGGGTAGCGCACTGTCGCAGGCGATCACGCGCCTGTCGTCGGGCAAGCGCATCAACAGCGCAGCGGACGACGCAGCAGGTCTTGCGATCTCGAACATCATGCAGACCCAGATCAACGGTCTGAACCAGGGTGTGTCGAACTCGAACGACGGCACTTCGATGGTGCAAACGGCATCGAGCGGTCTGGCGTCGCTGACGAACAGCCTGCAGCGTATCCGCCAGCTGGCTACGCAATCGGCGAACGGTTCGATGACCAACGATGACCGTGCAGCGCTGCAGAAGGAAGTTGCACAGCAAATTTCGGAAGTCAACCGTATCGCGTCGCAAACGACGTTCAACGGCATGAACCTGCTCGACGGTACGCTGGGCAACGTGTCGTTCCAGGTCGGCGCGAACGTCGGCCAGACGATCAGCCTGAACCTGACGCAAGACATGTCGGCTGCGAAGCTCGGCAACGGCGTGCCGGTAAAGGGCAACACGCTCGGCACACTCACCAACCTGTCGCTGGACTCGGCCGGTGCTGCTACGACTGGAACGGCCACGATTACCTCCATCAACGTGCTCTCCGACGGCAGCGGTGGCTTTACGTTCACGGATCAGAACAACCAGGCACTGACCAGCACTGAAGTCTCGGGTGTGTTCGGTGCGGCCGCCAGCGCCTTCAACGGTACCGGTGCGGCTATGACGCTTGCGGATGCCGCCGTGAGCTCTGCGTCCGCCTACCAGACTGCGCTCAGTACCGCCAAGGCAAATCTCGCCGCTGGCACCGGATCGCAAAGTGCCGTCGACGCAGCTCAAGCTGGTCTCGACAACGCCAATGCAATTGCTCAGATCAATGCGTTCAACACGCCGTCGACTGTTGCAAAGATCGACATCAGCACCCAGAGCGGCGGCAGCATGGCGATGGAATCGATCGACAACGCGTTGAACACGCTTAACAGCCTCCAGGCAACGCTGGGCGCGGCACAAAACCGCTTCAGCGTCATTGGCTCAACGCAGCAAGCGCAATCGACCGACCTGGCGAGCGCACAGTCGGCGATCCAGGACGCAAACTTCGCGCAAGAAACGGCTAACCTGAGCAAGGCACAGGTTCTGCAACAGGCTGGCATCTCGGTGCTGGCACAAGCGAACTCGCAGCCGCAGCAGATCCTGAAGCTCCTCCAGTAAGGCGCTTCCCGCTGCAGGCATCCGGCGCGCGGCTCAATGCGCGCCGGATGCAAACCCGTCGGGAGGCTTGCCTCCCGATTGTCTTTTCCCGCGTTACCCCGCTTGTTAAATCGCTTTAACCGGCATTGCCGACGCTCGGAGCCTTCTCATGTCCACCGTAACCGGATCCACCACCAGCGCGATCGCAAGTGCAGTCGCCACCACGACCGCAAGCGCCAACGCCACGGTGCAGGCAGCCGCCCAGTCGATCATTAGCGGCTCGACCAATTCGTCGATGGACACAAGTTCGCTCGTCAGCGCGCTCGTCAATGCCAAGACGGCCGGCCAGGCCGCGACCATCGCTGCCGAGCAGACCGCGGACAACACGCTGATCTCGGCATACGGCACGCTATCCGCGGCACTGTCCGCGTTGCAGGCAGCCGCCGGCCCGCTCAGTGACGGCGCGACGCTCAACTCGTTCTCCACCACCCTGAGCGGCAGCGGTGTGACTGCAACCGCCAGCACCGGTGCGGTGGCGGGTTCGTACTCGCTCAATGTGGCGCAGGTCGCCACGTCGCAAGTACTCACCTCGGCGGGCTACGGTTCGTCCACGAACCTGGCTTCCGGCGCGGCCACGATGACCCTGACGGTCAACGGCAAGAGCAGCACGATTTCCCTGAATGGCTCGAACAGCTCGATCGCCGGCATTGCATCGGCGATCAATTCCGCAAATGACAATCCCGGCGTGGTGGCGACCGTGGTGACGGGCGCGGACGGCGCGCACCTCGTGCTGCAATCGGCCTCGACCGGCGCGTCGAGCGGCATCAGCATCACTGTCAACGATTCGAATAAGGATGCGAGCGGCAACGCCGATGCCCTGAACCAACTCGCGGTGACGACTACCGCCGGCAAGTCGATCTCAAGTGCGAGCGACCTCACGGGTACCGATAGCAGCGGCAAAGCAATCAACCCCAGCCAGTCGACCATTACCGGCACAGGCTGGACCCAGACGCAGGCCGCCCAGGATGCGTACTTTACGCTCGGCGGTGTCGGCGTTACCAGCTCCTCGAACACCGTGACGGCGGCCGTGTCCGGCGTAACGCTGAACCTCACGGCAGCGGCGGTCGGCACCACGCAGACGCTCACGATCGCGCAGAACACCAGCGCAGAGTCCTCGGCGATCAACAATTTCGTCAGCCTCTACAACACGCTCGTCACGACGATGGGATCGCTGACGGCGTACAACGCGAACTCGACGTCGCAGGGCGTGCTGATCGGCGATTCTACGGTGAACATGATCCAGAATCAGCTCGCCAAGATCGTGGGCAGCGGCGTGGGCAGCGGCACCTCGAAGTCGACGCTCGCCGCGATCGGCATCACGCTCCAGACGGACGGCACCCTCTCGGTCGACAACACGACGCTCAGCAATGCGCTCCAGAACAACCAGTCGGTCGTAGCCTCGCTGTTCAACCCGACGAACGGCATAGCCGCGCAACTGGACGACAGCATCACGACCTACACCTCGTCCGGCGGCCTCATCCAGAACCGCACGGATGCGATCAACAGCGAGCTGACGAGCCTCTCGAATCAGAAGACGACGCTCACGGCGTGGCAGGCCCAGCTCACTAGCATGTACACCGCGCAATTCACGGCGCTCAACACGCTGATGGCGACGATGAGCAACAACTCGCAATACCTCACGCAACTGTTCGGTGGCGCCAACAGCGCAGGCGCGCTCGCCACGAACAAGAAGTGAGCGCAACGAGGAGCGAGCCATGCACAACGTTGCTCCGGTCGAGCGCATCTGGCAGTTGACGAAAGACCTCGAACTGGCGGTCGCTGTCGGCGAGTGGGAGCGGGCCGCGCAGCTCGCGGACGAGCGCTCGCCGCTCTTGATGGCGCTCGGCGCGCCCCAGCCGCAGGAAGTCATGGCGCGGCTCCAGGCGATCCACGAGATCGACAACCGCATCGTCGAGGCCGCGCAGGCCGCGCAGCAGGCGCTGGGCGCCGAGTATCAGGCGAGCATGCAAGCGAGCCGCAACGCCGGGCAGTATCTGAACATGGCGCGGTACTGAAGCCGCCCTAACGTTCCATCGCGCCGTTCGCGGCGCGCGCGTCCCCCGCCCGCCTTGTGCGGGCTTTTTCTTGCCTTTCCGTTGCGTTGACTTAAGAACGGACCGTTTTCGCAATCACTTGAGGCAAGAAAGAAGGAGTTCGCGACGGCCCAAAACCCTTTGCGCTGCCTTCATTCTTCTCGTTCAGGATGAGTTTCACGCGGGATTTCCCGCGTATTTGTCATCATCGAGGCCAAATTGGCGGCTGTTTTGACGCTAGCTCGGACCATCGGCGAAATTGTCCGCCCCCCATAATTTCATCGTTCCGACTTCCTGCCGCACGCGCGCGCCTTCGTCATGACCGCTTTTCCAATTCCGGCCGACACCGTCCCCTTTGCCTCCGAACTACAGCAGAATCACGACATCGCGCTCGCCATGCAGAGCGCGATCGACCATCATCAGAAGCAGGAATATGGTGATGCCGCAGCGCTCTATGCATCTGTCCTGGAGGTCGCGAGCGATCACACCGACGCGCACTACCACCTCGGCGTGCTGTTCATGCAAACGGGGCGGCCCGCCGAGGCTGTGCCGCATTTCGAGACGGTGCTCGGGCAGGTGCCGCAGAACGGGCAGATTTGGGTCTATTACATCAACGCCCTCGTCGCCAGCAAGCAGACCGAGGCGGCGCGGATCGCGCTCGACGTCGCGCGCCAACAAGGCCTTCCCGATGCAGCCGTCCGGACGCTGGGCGCGCGGATTAACGGGGAAAATGAGCTCATGTCTACTCCGGAGAGCGAGGCAACCGCTCCGCAGGTCGACGCGAGCGGTTGCAACGCACCTCCTCTGGCACCCGAGACGGACGAGCGCGTGAAAATCGATACGCGCCGAGCAAGCCTCAAGGAGATGCGCCAATACCAGCATTTGTTGGACAGCGGGAAACTCGAAGCGGCGCTGAAGATTGCCCGCAGACTGACGCAGCAATACCCTGCGCACGGCGAATGCTGGTTCGAACTTGGGCGTGTCCTGCAACTCACGGGACGCTTCAACGAGTCCGTCGAGGCGGCCGAGCATGCCGCCCGCTTGCTGCCTAAACACATCCTCGCCCAGACAATACTGGCAGACCGGCTCATCGTCACTCGCCAGTATCAGCGTGCCGAGGCGCATTGCAGACAGGCGCTCGAAAAATACCCCGAGAATGCTTCACTGCACCGCAACTTGGGCTCTGCCTTGCTGGAAATGGGCAAATTCGCCGAGGGGATTGGCTATCTCCGCCGTGCCGTGGAGCTAGCGCCGAACGATGCATACGAATTCGACTCGCTCGCCTGCGCGCTGGGCAAGCATGGACTGTACGACGAAGCCGAAACCGCCTTTCGCCGCGCACTCGAACTGGCTCCGATGCAGTCAGTGACACACAGCAACCTGCTGTTCTACCTGATGCACAAGCCCGACCTCGATGCAGCAGGCGCATTCGCGGAGTTCCGCGCGTTCGCGGCACGCCACGAAGCACCGCTGAACACGCGTCGGTCCCGGCACACCAACGACCGTGATCCAGCGCGGCGTTTGCGGATTGGCTTCGTTTCGGGCGACCTTATCAATCACCCGGTTGCGTATTTCTTCCTGTCGGTGCTGGAGCACCTGGCGCGCGACCCTAGCTTGTCATTGCACATCTATTCGAACTACACGGTGACTGACAGCTTCACCGAGGAGATTCGCGCCCATGCACAGACTTGGAGCGAAATCTTCGGCATGAGCGACGACACGGTCGCACAGAAGATCCGTAACGACGGCATCGATATCCTTATCGACCTGTCCGGCCATACCGGCCGCAACCGACTCCTGACCTTCGCACGCAAGCCGGCGCCGGTCCAGGTGAGCTGGATCGGCAACCCAGCCACGACCGGTCTCGATTCCGTCGATTACTACCTGTCGGACCGGTTTGTCACTCCGCTTGAACAGTTCGAGAGCTGGTTCTCCGAAAAACTCGTGTTCCTCCCCGCGCTCGCGCCGTTCAAGCCGCATCCGCAAGCGCCGGAAGTCAACGATCTGCCTGCGCTGAAGAACGGCTTCATCACGTTCGGCAGCTTCAGCCGGATCGTCAAGATCGGCCCCGAAGTTGTGGCGCTCTGGGCGCGGGTGCTACGCGAGGTGCCGGATTCGCGCTTGCTTATCGGTGCGATTAGCGAGCCGGAGCAGATCATCAAACTGACCGGACTGCTCGCGGGCGAAGGCATCGACGTGAGTCGCCTCAGCTTTCTGAAGCGTGGAAACGTCGTGCACTACCTGGAGCAGCACCATCTGATCGACGTCTGTCTCGACACGTTCCCCTTCGGCAATTCGACCACGACCATGCAAGCGCTGTGGATGGGCGTGCCCACCATGACCCTGCCCGGCGTTTCGATGGCGAGCCGCAGCAGCACGGGCTGGCTTTCGCACCTCGGGCTTGACGCGGCCTTCGTCGCGCGGGACAAGGACGACTTCGTGCGCAAGTGCGCCGCGCTGGCCGCCGACCCCGAAGCGCTCGCGGTAGTGCGGCGGGAGCTTCGCGACTACTGCAGGCAGTCGGTCCTTATCGATGCGGGTATGATCGCTCATGCCGCGTCGCGCGCGTTTCGCATCATGTGGCAGCGGTGGTGCGATGGGCTCAAGCCTGAGCACTTCGAGGTGCTAGCGGATGTCAGCAATGCGGACAATGCCGGGCGGCATTCGTGAACTCCAGCGGTGTTCCGAAACTGCTTGAGGCGCGCGCGAGCAATTGCGTCATCTTTTGCGCCATGCATCGACCGCGTTCAGGCGCGAGGCGTGCTGCGTAGCCGTCGGTCCCGGCTGCAACGTAGTGCAAGGCGGCGTATGCTCAACGGTCCCGGCGTCGCCCCGAACAGTTCGCTCACGCCATTCCGCCCACCCTAATCCGGAGCCATCATGGAACTACGCAGGATCGGCACTTCCTCGTTGCAGGTCGCCCCGCTGATGTTCGGCGGCAACGTATTCGGCTGGACGGCCGATGAAGCCACCTCTTTCTCGATCCTCGATGCGTTCGTCGAAGCCGGACTCAATTTCATCGACACCGCCGATGTCTACTCGGCCTGGGTGCCCGGCAACCAGGGCGGCGAGTCGGAGACGATCCTCGGCAAGTGGTTCCGGCAGAGCGGCAAACGCGAGCGGATCGTGCTCGCGACCAAGGTGTCGAAGCATCCGCAGCGCAAGGGGCTGTCAGCGGCAAATATCCAGGCGGCGGTCGAAGAATCGCTCCGCCGCCTGCAAACCGATTACATCGACGTCTATTTCTCCCACGACGACGACTTCGCGACGCCCCTCGCTGAAACCCTCGGTGCGTATCAGAAGTTGATCGAGGCGGGCAAGGTGCGCGTGATCGGTGCGTCTAACTATAGTGGCGCGCGCGTCGAGGAAGCGCTTGCGGTGTCGCGCGAGAACGGGCTGCCCGAGTATCAGTTGCTGCAACCCGAGTACAACTTGTACGACCGCGCGCAATACGAGAGCGACAACGAACCGGTGGCGCTGGCGAATCATCTCGGCGTGGTGGTTTACTACAGCCTCGCGAGCGGGTTCCTGTCGGGCAAATACCGCAGCGAGGCCGATCTGGCCGGCAAGGTGCGTGGAAGCCGGGTCGAAAAATACCTGAACGGGCGCGGCTTGCGGATTCTCCGCGCGCTCGACCGCGTCGCGCAACGGCACGGCAGCACGCCGGCCGCGATCGCGCTTGCATGGCTGATCGCGCGGCCGAGCGTTACGGCCCCCATTGCGAGCGCGACCTCGGTCGAGCAGTTGAAGAGTCTGGTCGCAGCCGTCCACCTGTCCCTCACCGCCGACGATATTCGTGAACTGGACGAAGCAAGCGCCTGATAGGCGGCCGTCTCGGTGGCCGATCCAGACGCCATCCGCGCCAGGGAAAAGCCTGGCGCAATCGGTAAACCCCTGGTAGGATGGAGAGTTTCCTGATATCATCGGGAGTGAATTGAGATCTTTGCCTGTTTCGTCAGTGTTCTTCATTGATGAAAGGTTGGCGAAACGGCAACAGACGCGGCTTTTGCATTACGTCTGTCCGCGTTCCGCGGTGAACTCCCCACCTCTCTTTTCCGGCCTCCGTGGCCGCTTTGCCTCTCGCTTCATTCGTGGTTTGGCCGGGGTTGTTTATGAGCCTCGCGTTTGCCTGTTACTGGCCATGAATCGAAGCGACCGGAGTGCCGGTGCGTAAGTGGTGACCTGAGCGGTTACTGCCAAGCAATTAAACCCGTATCTAGTGATTGAGTTAGGAATTACATGACGACGATTCTTCTGAAGGAAAACGAGCCGTTCGAAGTGGCAATTCGCCGCTTTCGTCGCGCAATCGAAAAGAACGGCCTGATCGCTGAACTGCGTGAGCGCCAGTCGTACGAAAAGCCGACCACGGCTCGCAAGCGCAAGAAGGCAGCGGCTGTTAAGCGCCTGCACAAGCGTCTGCGCAGCCAGATGCTGCCGAAAAAGCTGCACTAAGCACGCTTTTTACGTACGCCGAACGGCGGTGTGAGCTTCGAAAGAAGCCACACCGCCGTTTTGCTTTTGCGGCGTCGGATTTGTGCGCCACCGAGCAGCCGTTACGCCGCGTTCCTCAGCCGCTCGGCCGACAGTCCGAATTCGCGCGCGATCGAGCCCAGCCGGTCGTGCCACTCCCATGTGCCGAACACGTCGTGCACGTTTTGTAGGCAACTAAGCAGAGCGATGGTCACCGGGTCATACACGTTGATGCGGGCGCGCAGCAGTGCTTTTTTCAGCGCGGCCACGCCGACGTCCATGTAAGCGGGCACTTCCGTCGGTGGTTTGCCGATGAAGCGCACGGGCACGCCTTCCATCGCGGTCACATAGTCGCGCGGTTTGATCAGGTTGCCGACCGGGCAGCCGCCACAATAGCCGCGGTAAGCGCCGCCGCCCCTCGGCAGCAACGCAGCGCGTTTCTGTTCGAACAGATGCGTGACAGACTGATCGTAAATATCCTGATGGGTCAGGAAGCTAAGAGTTTTCATGGTCGGTCTCCCGCGTCCGAGGCGGTAGTTATTTGTTGTTGAACGCGCATCGGTGAGCGCATGGCGACGAGTATCCACCGTGCGCCGTTCGGCGAAGGACCGACTACGAGCATGAAAGGGCGCCAATTCGCGAGTTTGCGAGTCAGACGGGCGCCCCGCCCTCACCCCGCCTTACGACGACGCCCCTTATTGCCCAGCGACGCGCATCGCTCTCGGCACATGCAGGTCGTCTCATGATCGTTGACCATGCCAACCGCCTGCATGAATGCGTAGCAGATCGTCGACCCGACGAATTTGCAGCCGTAACGCTTGAGCGCCTTGCTTAGCGCGTCGGAAACTTCTGTCGACGCAGGCGCATGCTTATACGAAGCCCATTCGTTCTGAATCGGCGTGTCGTCGACGAATGACCACACGAAGTTCGCGAGCGAGCCGTGTTCGGCCTGAATCTGCTGGACTGCGCGCGCGTTCTGGATCGCCGCCTCGATTTTGCCGCGATGCCGCACGATGCTCTCATCGGCGACGAGCGCATCCACCTGCTTCGGCGTAAAGGCCGCGACCTTGCCGATGTCGAAGTCGGCGAAAGCACGGCGGTAGCCGGCGCGCTTGTTGAGTATCGTCGACCATGACAATCCGGCCTGCGCGCCTTCGAGCACTAGCATCTCGAACAGGTGCTGGTCGTCGCGCGAGGGTACACCCCACTCGGTGTCGTGGTACTGTGCGAGCGCTTCGCTCGATACCCAGTTGCATCGTTGTGTCACTGTCGCGCTCCCGCGTGGTCGTATCGATCGCCAGCATAGCGGAAGCGGTGTACGCCGCAAGCTGGCCAATCGGCTAATTGCGCGATTCAAACTGACCTGCCACCCTAAGCGTTATTCACCCACGGAACTGATTCGATTCGATGAACCACGACTTCTTTCTGATCGGCGTCGACGGCGGCGGCACCGGCACGCGCGTCGTGCTCGGCGATGCGCAGGGCCGCGAACTGGCGCAGGCGGCAAGCGGCCCATCGGGCCTCGGGCTCGGCATCCCGCGCGCATGGCAGTCCATTCAGGCCGCCTGCGGCGAAGCGTTCGAGCGAGCCGGAGTCGCGCTGGACTGGTCGCGCTGCGTGCTCGGTTGCGGACTTGCGGGCGTCAACAATCGCGACTGGCTCGCCGAGTTTCACGAGCAGGCGCCGCGACTGGCCGGACTGGCCGTCGAATCCGACGCCTACACGACCTTGCTCGGCGCGCACGAAGGCGCGCCCGGCGTGATCGTCGCACTCGGCACCGGCAGCGTCGCGGCCTCGCTTGCGAGCGACGGCGAGTTCCGCATGGCCAGCGGCTACGGCTTTCCGTCAGGCGACGAGGCGAGCGGCGCGTGGCTCGGCCTCCGGCTGATCGTGCACGCGCAACAGGCGCTAGACGGCCGTGCGCCCGTCGACGATCTCGCGCATGCGTTGCTCGCGCATACCGGCACTCAGGATCGCGACAGCCTGGTCGTATGGCTGTGCGCGGCGAATCAGACTGCCTACGCGCGGCTCGCGCCGATCGCGATCGAACACCGCGCACATCCGTTCGCGGCACGCCTGCTCGGCGAGGCCGGCGTCGAAATCGGCAAAATGATCGCCGCGCTGGACGCGACTGGCGCGCTGCCGGTCGCACTATGCGGAGGCCTCGGCGCGCCGCTGCGCGAGTACGTGCCCCAGGCGTATCAGGCGCGCCTGCGCGAGCCGCGGGCGGATTCGGCGCATGGCGGCTTGCAGCTGGCGCGGCGCGAGGCGCAGCGGCTGGCCGGACGACACCTGTAAAATATCCGCTTTGACGCTGCCTCGACGGCTCGCCCGCCGGACTCACCATGTATAAAGTCATCGCCACGGATCTCGACGGCACACTGCTCAACGCCGATCACCAGGTAGACCCGTTCACGGTCGCCACGGTGCGCAAGCTCGAAAGCGACGGGCTGCAGTTCGTGATCGCCACGGGGCGGCATTACTGCGACGTCGCGGGCATCCGCGATCTGCTCGGCATCAATCCATACCTGATCACGTCGAACGGCGCGCGGGTTCACGCGCCTGACAACACGGTGATCCACGCCGACGATCTGCAGCCCGCGATCGTCCAGCGTCTCGTGCAGCCAGAAATTGTCGGCGCGCATGGTCGCGTGATCGTCAGTCTGTTTGCAGACGAGGCGTGGCTGATCGATCGCGACGCGCCCCATCTGCTGGAATTTCACCAGGACTCTGGCTTCACGTACGAAGTGACCGACCTGCCGAAGCACGATGGCGTCGACATTGCCAAGGCGCTGTATATCGGCGATCCCGCCGATCTCGCGCAGGTTGCCGCCAATCTGGAACGCGAATTCGGCGAGCGGCTATACGTGACGTATTCGTTGCCGGATTGTCTCGAAGTGATGACCGCGAATGTGTCGAAGGGGCGCGCGCTGCAGATCGTGCTCGAGCGACTCGCTATCGACGCGTCGCAGTGCGTCGCGTTCGGCGACAACATGAACGATATCGATCTGCTCGAGACGGCCGGCCATCCATTCATGATGAACAATGCCAATCCCGATCTGATCACGCGTCTGCCGCATGTGCCGCGCATTGGCAACAATTTCGAGGCCGGCGTTGCGCATCATCTGCGCAAACTGTTTGCTCTCAAAGACGAACTGGCGTCCTGAACCGCAATCACTCAAATTGAAGGCGGCCCGCATCCACACTCGCGTGGATGCGGGCCGCAGAAGTTGCTCGCGGAGCGTGATGCACTCCGCTTACGCCCGTCAATCCCGCCAGCCGCGGTGCTCGCCGCGATAGTCATGGCCCCAGCGACGATCGTCGTGACCCCAGCCGCGGTCATCGCGGTGATAGTCGCGGTAGTAGTCGCCGCGCGGATAGCGATGATCCCAGCCGCCGTAATACACCGGCTCCGGCGCGGCGTAGACGCGCGCGGGCGCGGCATAAACCGGAGCGCCGAGCGATAGGCCGACGCTCAGATCCGTATGCGCCTGCGCGACACCGCATGCGCCCGCCGCGAGTCCGGCAGCAACCAGCAAGTGAGTGACGATGCGTTTCATGTTGGTCTCTCCTGTGAGGCGACGTAGGTTTGTCGCACAGGACCAATGTACGCACTCGAGCCGGGGCGGACTGCGACCAGATGTTACGGACTGCAAGCATCGTCGAAGTCAGCGAAGGCAGGCATAAAGATCGCGCGGACGTTGCGCGCAGACACCTCACTTCGTTGGCAGCCGCGCTCCACGGGGCTTTGCGGCCGGCCAATTCAAGCAGGCAGGCGGCTCGTCGCCCACGCTTGCCGCTTGATGCACCAGCACGCGTAATCGCGGCTTACATCTGTATTACCCTATTAATCCGCCGCAGGCGCCGAAGCGTTCGAACTGGCGGAAGAGGCCGTCCCTGCCGAAGACGCCGGCTCTGCGGGCAATGCCGCACAAGGGCAATCGGTCGCCCGCCCATCGAGCCCTTCGCGATCGTGCTTAAAGCTCGCGCGCGGCGTGCCGTTCTGCCAGTCGAGTCGGACGATGTAAATGCTGTCGAAGTCGTCGCTTTGCCATTTCGGCACGTCGGCCGCGCGACCGCCATGCGCGTTCAACATCTGCCGCAACAGCTTCTCGATCAGCTTGTGCTCCCACGCAATCACAATCAGCTTGCCGCGATTGGCCGGGTCGACGAGCGCGTTGCCAAGCTGGTCGATCTGCGCAAAGCCGTACGGCGTTTGCACCGGCATCTGGAATTGAATCGCGGTCGGCTCGATCGTCGCGAGCGGGCGCACGTAATAGTACGGATGACCGCCGTCGTCTTTTTGCTGGCCGGGGTCGGGCGCGTAGATCGCATCGGGTTTGCCGAATTTGGCGGCGATCACGGCTGGCAACGCGAGCGCACGGTTGAGCCCCTGGCAGTCTAGCTGGCCATAGCCTTGCGCGGGTTTCTCGCCATGGCGAACGAATACGAGGGTTTCGATATTGCCGCCCGCCGCAGCCGTGGCGGCAGCGGCCGCTGCGACGACAGTCGCCGTGCTCGTCGCCGCGTACGCGGCCGGCGACGTCAACGTGCTCGCGCACAAGCCGCCGAGCGACAGGGCGACGCCTTGCAGGAATCCGCGGAAACGGTTCATCGAAAGCACCTGTGCGAGACTGGGAAGTCGCCCGATTCTAGCAGCGGCGCTCTCCGGCACGCGGCCGTCGCGGAATTCATATCGCATTGGCGCTCGCAATGAATAACGGGCGCCGGGGCGCCCATTCATGCGGACTACGCGACGATCACGCGACCGACGCGTCGAACCGGCCGTCAGTCGAGCGCCAGCTTGCTCGCATCGTTGCAGCGATCCTCGGCGATCAGCGGATAGACGACTCCCGCGATCACCGCACCGATGATCGGCGCAGCCCAGAACAGCCACAGCTGATCGATCGCCGCGCCGCCGACGAATAGCGCCGGGCCCGTCGAACGCGCCGGATTGACCGACGTGTTGGTGACCGGAATCGAGATCAGGTGGATCAGCGTCAGGCACAGGCCGATCGCGATGGGCGCGAAGCCGGCCGGCGCGCGGCGATCGGTCGCGCCGAGGATCACGAACAGGAAGAAGCCCGTCATCACCACTTCGCAAACGAAGGCGGCGGCGAGCGCGTAGTGCCCCGGCGATTGCTCGCCGTAACCGTTGGTCGCGAAGCCGCTCGCGACCAGGTCGAAGCCCGGCTTGCCCGACGCGATCAGCGACAGCACGAATGCACCCGACACCGCGCCGACTACCTGCGCGGCGATATAGGGCAGCAGATCGCGCACCGGGAACCGGCCGGCGACGGTCAGGCCGACGCTCACCGCCGGATTCAAGTGACAGCCCGAAATGTGGCCGATCGCAAAAGCCATCGTCAGCACGGTCAGGCCGAAGGCCAGCGACACGCCGACGAAGCCGATGCCCAGACCATGAACCGGCCCGGCGAAGTTAGCGGCGAGGACCGCGCTGCCGCAGCCTCCGAGCACGAGCCAGAAGGTGCCGAACAGTTCGGCAACGAGGCGCTTTGACAACTGCATGATTGGTGATCCTAAAAAGAATTGGCACTTCAGAAGCACGCATCGAAAAGGGCGAGTACGTACGTTGAGCGCGCAATTCTAGGTAGGCAGCGCCAAATCAGGTGTCAAGGATTGTCAATCTGGACAGAATTTATAAACTATTACGAGATAAAGCGCGTGTTTTACAATTCACACGCTTTAATAATTATCAGAGGAAAATTCGCTAAACCGGTATTAGTGGCCATTGCGAATTTCTATAATTGCAGCTAGTCTGCGGTCGAATGAGTTCTAGAAAGGGAGAACCGAATGTCTCAATACGCAGACCTCAAGGCGCAGATAGCCAAATTGCAGGCACAGGCAGAAGAAGCGCGACGCACGGAAATCGACAATGTCGTTGCCGACATCCGCCAAAAGATCGCCGAATACGGTCTGACCGCGCAGGATCTCGGTTTCGCGGTCGCCGCCAAGCGCGGCCGCCCGCCCAAGAAGACGCCGCTGCCGGCGAAATATCAGGACCCGAAGTCGGGCAATACATGGAGCGGGCGCGGCAAGCCGCCCAAATGGATCGTCGGCAAGAATCGCGAGCGCTTTCTGATTGGCTCGGCCTGATGTCCGCCCGAGGTGACGCGGTGCAAGCGGTCTGAAGGGTTTTTTGCCGTTTCGGCTTAATCGCTGCGCGCTAATCCGCGGTGGAAGCGCCACCATCGCAGTATTAAAAAAGCCGCCCATACAGGGCGGCATTTTTCGCGTCCGGCGGCGAGAATGACTTCGTTTTCCGGTCGCGCAAACGATACCGAGGCCGGATTCGTCCGCTATTGGGCGTTATCAGCGAAGGTTCACAGCGCCGCTTCAAAGCGGACCGAAAACGGCCGGCCGTAAAAGCGCCGGCCGTTTTTAAGCGCGCTTAGCCGACCGCGACCTGGCGCAATACCGGGCGCCGCGACGTTTCAATCAAGGCCGAATAGCCGTCGACATAGTTCTGCGCCATCGTCTTCGAACTGAAGCGGCGTTCGAACTGGGCGCGGATTTCGGTGCGCGACAGCTCGTCCAGACGCTGCAGAGCCGCTACCGCGCCTTGCACGTCCTCGACGATATAGCCGGTCACGCCGTGGTCGATCACTTCGGGCACCGAGCCGCGGTTGAATGCGATAACCGGCGTGCCGCAGGCCATCGACTCGATCATCACGAGGCCGAACGGCTCGGACCAGTCGATCGGGAACAGCAGCGCCTTCGCGCCCGACAGAAACTCGGGTTTCTGCGCCTCGTTGATTTCGCCGACGAACTCGACATGCGCCATCGACAGCAGCGGCTCGATCTCGCGCTTGAAGTACTCCATGTCGACCTTGTCCACCTTGGCGGCGATCTTCAGCGGCAGACCGCTTTGCGCGGCGATCTTGATGGCTGTATCGACGCGTTTTTCCGGGCAGATGCGGCCGAGGAACGCGAGGTATTCGGGCTTCTTGTGCGGCTGCGGCGTCAGCAGCTGGTCCGGCAGACCGTGATAGACCGTGCTGAGCCAGTTGGCCTGCTGCAGCGGCAGACGCTGCGAATCCGAAATCGACACGACCGGCACATGCGAGAACGCGTCGAACACCGGCTGCAATTCCGGCAGGTCCAGGCGCCCGTGCAGCGTGGTCACGAACGGAGTGTCCATCGTCGTGAAGAGCGGGAACGGCATGTAGTCGAGATGGAAGTGCAGCACGTCGAACTCGTGCGCGACCTTGCGGACCTTTTCCATCATCAGCACGTGCGGCGCCAATGCATCGCGAATCGTCGGATCGAGGCGCAGCGCGCGCGGCCAGCACGCCTCGAGATTGGCGGACGTGACCGAGTCGCCGCTCGCGAACAGGGTGACGTCATGGCCGAGGTCGACGAGCGCCTCGGTCAGATACGACACGACACGTTCGGTGCCGCCATAGAGTTTCGGTGGGACAGCTTCGTAGAGCGGCGCGATTTGTGCGATTCGCATGCGTTTTCTCCTGTATCGATCGGAGTTAGCGCGAGGGGCGCTGACCCGAATCCCATGCAGATTTTTGACACTCACCGGGGCTTCGCACGACGGCGGGATCGCTCGAGGTACGTAGGCCTAACGGGCGGTTGGGCGCGGTTTCTCCCCGCCCGAAGGGTGGTCCGAAATCGGTATCGGGTAATCCCTTAGCCTCCATTATCGGGATCGACCGCGGTAATTCGAGTTATTTTTCAAACGCTTAATGTTGTTACAGCGCGAAACATCGACCGTTACAGCTTAGGCCCACGGTCTAATCGCAACCGCTCCCCATCATCGGCAAACGCAAGTGCGCCGGCTCAATCGAACGGGCAAACAGGCGAACTGGACCGTAGCAAGCGGCGGACCCAGGGGTCCGATGAAGGGGAAAGCGGCTGACCGAGCCTGATGGCAGGCGGGTGAAAACGTCTTATAATTCTTTCTCACCGTTTTACGGTGCGGCGGTGAAGTTCTGAAAACTCACCAACCGGTACACGCCGCAACCGTAAAAATTCCCAGCGCGCATCATCAGCCCCGCCCAGCGCCTCAATTCGTCCCAATCTGGTCTTCGACGCACCCTGCGTTGTAGGAATAATTCCTACACAAATGACGGATTAATCCGTCATCCAGGTGGGGTGTCTCTCCGATTTTCGGGTGTGCCCCCTTTCGAGACAATGCTTGCAAGACCAGAGACGAGCCGAATCGCGCGGGTTCAGCGCGCGCATTCGAGCAAACGTTTCCGCAAAAAAATCGGCCTGACCAGCCGGGCATACGAACGGGGGAATCATGAGCACGACTAGCCACATGCTCAGTGAGATCAGGGAAGTCAATCTGTCCTATCTGCTGCTCGCCCAGCGTCTGCTGCGCGAAGACAAGCCGATGGGCATGTTCCGCATGGGTATTTCGGACCAGCTGGCCGACGTGCTCGCCAATCTGTCGTTGGCGCAGACCGTCAAGCTCGCGGCGTCCAACCAGATGCTATGCCGCTTCCGCTTCGACGATCACGCGGTGCTGTCTGCCCTCGCGGACAAGGACAAGTCGAGCGCGATCGCGCAGGCTCATTCGGCGATCCTGATGGCGAGCCAGCCGCTCGAGCAGCTCGGCTGATGGCCAGCAAGAGCGTCGTACTCGAAGCCCGGGAAATCACCCTCGCGATCGAGCTGATCGAACTGGGCGCGCGTCTGCAATTGCTGGAGGCGGAAACCAGCCTGTCGCGCGACCGGCTCATCAAGCTGTACAAGGAATTGAAAGGGGTGTCGCCGCCCAAGGGCATGCTGCCGTTTTCGACCGACTGGTTCATGACCTGGCAGCCGAACTTTCATTCATCGCTGTTCTACAACATCTACCGTTTCATGGCCGGCTACGGCGGCTGCCGCGCGATCGAATCGATCGTGAAGAGCTACCGGCTATATCTGGAACACGTGCAGTTGCACGACGACGAGCCGGTGCTCAGTCTCACGCGCGCGTGGACGCTGGTGCGCTTCTTCGACTCGGGCATGCTGCAGCTGAGCGCCTGTCGCCGCTGCGGTGGCCATTTCGTCGCGCACGCGCACGATCCGCAGCACGCGTTCGTTTGCGGGCTGTGCCAGCCGCCGTCGCGCGCGGGCAAGACGAAGAAGGCGGCGCAAACTCAGACCGAGCAGCAGACCGCCGTCGCCGGAATCCCGGCCGAGGTGCCGCAAGTGGCCGACACGCGGGCTCACGAGGTCCGCTGCACCGCTCCCACGCCCGACATCCTCGTCACCGCCGAAGTTTGAGCGGCACACGTTGAGGCAGCGCAAGCCTCTGGTTTACACCGGACGCGAGCGCCGTCTTTTTCCCCAAAGTTTTCCGCCTCGGTGCCGTAAACCTGACTAACGACGGTGACCGTCGCATTTTTGTGAGGGCTCGGCAGTGCTGATATTCGTGGGAACACTCGTGACGCTGTTGTCCGTCTTCGGCGGTTACGCGCTGGAAGGGGGCCATCTCGGCGCGCTGCTGCAACCCGTTGAGGTGCTGATGATCGCCGGCGCCGGACTTGGCGCGTTCATTCTCGGTAACGGGATGAAGACGATCCGGGCGACACTGCGCGTCATTCCGACCCTGTTCAAGGGCGCGAAGTACAACAAGGACGTCTACATGGAGCTGATGGGGCTCCTGTACGTGCTGCTCGCGAAAGCGCGCAAGGAAGGCACGCTGACGCTCGAGGCCGACATCGACGATCCGTCGAAGAGCCCGATCTTCACGCAGTACCCGAAGATCCTCGCCGACAAGCACATCATCGAGTTCCTGACCGACTACCTGCGGCTGATGGTCGGCGGCAACATGAATGCGTTCGAGATCGAAAGCCTGATGGACGAAGAGATCGAGACGCACCACCAGGAAGGCGAGGCGCCCGCCCAGGCGCTGAGCAAGGTCGGCGACGCGATGCCCGCGTTCGGTATCGTCGCCGCGGTGATGGGCGTCGTGCACACGATGGCTTCGGCCGACAGGCCGCCCGCGGTGCTGGGCGAGATGATCGCGCAGGCGCTGGTCGGCACCTTCCTCGGCATTCTGCTTTCGTACGGGCTGATCGGACCGCTCGCGAGCGTCGCCGAACAGCGCGTGACCGAGTCCACCAAGATGTTCCAGTGCATCAAGGTGACGATCCTCGCGAGCCTGAACGGCTATGCGCCGGCGATCGCGGTCGAGTTCGGCCGCAAGGTGCTGTTCTCGACCGAGCGCCCGTCGTTCGCCGAGCTCGAAGAGCACGTGCGCCGCGTCAAGGCGAAATAAGGCGGCGACGGGAACCGAATCGATGAGCAGCAAGGACAAAGACCGCGCAATCGTTGTCAAGCGCTCGGCGCCGAAGAAGCATGGTCATCACGGTGGCGCATGGAAGCTCGCCTACGCGGACTTCATGACCGCCATGATGGCCTTCTTCCTGCTGATGTGGCTGCTGAGCTCGGCCTCCACCGTGCAGCTGAAGGGCATCGCCGAGTACTTCAACCAGCCGCTGAAGATCACGCTGTGGGGCGGCGACCGCAGCGCCGAAGACTCGAGCATCCTGAAGGGCGGCGGGCGTGACATCTCGACCGACGCGCAGGGCGTGACCCGCTCGACCGACGGCAGCAGCAACCGGGCCGAGCGCACCGCGTCGCGCAACAACGAGGAAGCGGTGAAGCAGCTGCAGGGCGAGCTCGAACGCCGCGAGCAGGTGCGCCTGCACGATCTGCAGGTCAAGCTGATGGCCGCGATCGAGGCGAACCCGGTGCTGCGCCAGTTCAAGCAGCAGATCCGTATCGACTCGACCCTGACAGGCCTGCGCATCGAGATCGTCGACTCGCAGAAGCGGCCGATGTTCGCGACCGCGCGCGACGTCGTCGAACCGTACATGCGCGACATCCTGCGCGAGATCGGCCACACGCTGAACGACGTGCCGAACCGCATCATCGTCCAGGGCCACACCGACGCCGTGCCGTACGCGGGCGGCGAGAAGGGCTATAGCAACTGGGAGCTGTCGGCCGACCGCGCGAACGCGTCGCGGCGCGAGCTGGTCGCGGGTGGCATGGACGAAGCGAAGGTGATGCGCGTGCTCGGTCTCGCGTCGACGCAGAACCTGAACAAGGCGGACCCGCTCGATCCGGAGAACCGTCGCATCAGCATCATCGTGTTGAACAAGAAGTCCGAGGCGGCGCTCGATCACGACGATTCGACGACGACCACGCTGTCGGACGACGCAGCCGGCTCGAAGCCGCTGCTGCAAAAACTTGCGCAGCCGGTGACGGTTGCACCGAAGTTGCCGGCGGCGGCGCCGGCAAAGTAACAGACCGCGGCCGCCGGGCCGGGACCCGCGCCCGAGCGGCGCACCCCGGCAGGCGGCCCAGTGTTTAGCGCAGCGAGGTTTTCATGATCAGGCACATCCTGGCAGTCGACGATTCGGCATCGATGCGGCAGATCCTCGCCGCGACGCTGACGGGCGCCGGCTATGAGGTCACGCTCGCGGCGGACGGCAACGAAGGGCTCGAAAACGCGCTCGCGATGGCGTTCGATCTCGTGTTGACCGACCAGCACATGCCCGGCAAGACCGGTCTCGATCTGATCACCGCGCTGCGCGGAAATCCAGCCTATCAGGCGACGCCCATCCTCGTCCTCACGACGGAATCGGGCGAACCCTTCAAAGAGGCGGCGCGCGCAGCGGGCGCGACCGGCTGGATCGAAAAGCCGCTCGACCCGGACATGCTGACCGAGCTGGTGGCGGCGCTGGCCGAACCGGACCCGGATTGATCCGCGCAATCAATACCTTTAGACACAGTACAGATAGCTCTCGACGCTCCTCTCCGGCAACTCACGCCAGACAGGCACTCTCGCGGTGAACCAGGCATGACACTCGACATCACACAGTTCTATCAGACGTTCTTCGACGAAGCGGACGAACTGCTCGCGCAGATGGAGCAATTGCTGCTCAATCTCGACGTGGCCCGCCCGGACCCCGAAGACCTCGCGGCGATCTTTCGCGCCGCGCATTCGATCAAGGGCGGCGCGGCGACGTTCGGCTTCACCGCGCTCACCGAGACCACGCACATTCTCGAGTCGCTGCTCGATCGCGCGCGCAACAACGAGCTGGTGCTGCGCAAGGACATGATCGACACGTTCCTCGAGACCAAGGACGTGCTGTCCGGCCAGCTCGCCGACTACCGCGCGAGCGCCGAGCCCGACGCCGAGGTGGCGCGCGCGATCTGCGCGAAGCTCGAGCAGCTGCACGCGGAAAGCCGCATGGGCGGAGCGCCGGCAGCGGCAGCCGTCCAGACCGCGCCGGCCGCGGCGCAGCCGCCGGCAACCCAAACAACAACAGCAACAACCGCGGTACAGCAGCAAGGCGGCACCCCGCCCGAGCACGTCGTCGAACAGGCGGTGCAAATGGCGGGCGAATGGATGGACGGCGAACCGGCACAGACCGGGCAGGCCGCGGGCATGGACGACAGCGCCGGCCCACATCTGAAAATTACGCTACGGGGCGTGGGAGAGAAAGACCAGGAACTGCTCGCCGAAGAGCTGGGCAACCTGGGCAATATCGTCGGGCAGGTCAAGAGCGGCGGCGATCTGATGCTGTGGCTCTCGAGCGACGTACCCTCCGACGACATCATCGCCGTGTGCTGCTTCGTGATCGACGAAAGTCAGATCACGATCGGCCGTGGCACCGCGCCGGCGGACGACGCGCAGCAGGGCAAACCTGGAACGCCCGCCGCTGCCGCCGTTCCGACACCGGCGCAAAGCGCGCCTGTCGCCCCCGCCGCTCCCGCGGCGCAAGCGCAGGCGCAGCCGGTGGTTCATGCGGAGCAGGCGGCATCGTCGGCTCCGCCGGCTCCCGCCGCTGCGCCCGCAAGCGCGGCCAGTCACGCCGACAGCATCGAGCCGCCGCCAGCACCACCCGCGGCGGCTCCGGCGGCAGCCAAACCGGCGTCGGCCGGGTCCGCCGAACACGACCGCAAGGCGACCCGCCCGGCCGCCGCGGCGGCGGCCGGCGAAGGCAGCTCGATTCGCGTCGGCGTCGAGAAGGTCGATCAGCTGATCAACCTGGTCGGCGAGCTGGTGATCACGCAGGCGATGCTCGCGGAGACCACCAGCACGTTCGATCCGGCGCTGCACGACCGGCTCTTCAACGGCATGGCGCAGCTCGAGCGCAACGCGCGCGATCTGCAGGAAGCGGTGATGTCGATCCGCATGATGCCGATGGATTACGTATTCAGCCGCTTCCCGCGTCTGGTGCGCGATCTCGCGGCAAAACTCGGCAAGGAGGTCGAACTCGTCACCTTCGGTCAGGCGACCGAACTCGACAAGAGCCTCATCGAACGGATCATCGATCCGTTGACGCACCTCGTGCGCAACAGTCTCGACCACGGCATCGAAACCGTCGAGGCAAGGCGCGCGGCGGGCAAGGATTCGACCGGTCAGCTGGTGCTGTCGGCGGCGCACCACGGCGGCAACATCGTCATCGAGGTCAGCGACGACGGCGCGGGCCTGCGCCGCGACAAGATTCTCGCGAAGGCGATCAAGCAGGGCATGCAGGTCAGCGAAACGATGACCGACGAGGAAGTCTGGAACCTGATCTTCCTGCCGGGCTTCTCGACCGCCGAGCAGGTCACCGACGTGTCCGGCCGCGGCGTCGGCATGGACGTGGTGAAGCGCAACATCCAGTCGATGGGCGGTCACGTCGAGATCACGTCGCACGCGGGCAAGGGCAGCACCACGCGGATCGTGTTGCCGCTCACGCTGGCGATTCTCGACGGCATGTCGGTGAAGGTCGGCAACGAGATCTTCATCCTGCCGCTGAACTTCGTGATGGAGTCGCTGCAGCCGCAAGCCGAAGACATCTACACGGTCGCCAACGGCGAGCGCGTGGTGCGCGTGCGCGGCGAATACCTGCCGCTCGTCGCGTTGCATGAAGTGTTCAACGTGTCGGAGGCGAAGCAGGAGCCGACCCAGGGCATCGTCACGATCATGCAGACCGAGGGACGGCGCTTCGCGATGCTGATCGACGAACTCGTCGGCCAGCAGCAGGTGGTCGTGAAGAATCTGGAAACGAATTACCGCAAGGTGCACGGCATTTCCGCGGCGACCATTCTGGGCGACGGCAGCGTCGCGCTGATCGTGGACGTCGCGGCGCTGAACCGCGAAACGCGTCATGCGCATGGGCATGCGCAGGCGATGAGCCTCGCGTGACGCATGCAGCAAACGCCTCAATGACAGACATCGCAACACAACTTCAACTCAATTTATCCCAACCGTTTGGGGGCTAACGTGGCAGAAGTCCAATCCATCAATTCGAGCGTCGCAAATGCGAGCGGTACGAATGGCCGCCGCGATGCGCAGGCGGACGCCGGCGGTCAGGAATTCCTCGTCTTCACGCTGGGCGCGGAAGAGTACGGCATCGACATCCTGAAGGTGCAGGAAATCCGCGGCTACGACAACGTGACGCGCATCGCCAATGCGCCCGAGTTCATCAAGGGCGTGATCAACCTGCGCGGCATCATCGTGCCGATCGTCGACATGCGGATCAAATTCCATCTGGGCCGCGTCGAGTACGACCATCAGACTGTCGTGATCATCCTGAACGTCGCGCATCGCGTGGTCGGGATGGTCGTGGACGGCGTCTCGGACGTGCTGACGCTGGCGGTCGACCAGATCATGCCGGCGCCGGAATTCGGCGCGACGCTGACGACCGAATACCTGACCGGCCTCGGCACGGTCGACGGCCGCATGCTGATCCTGATGGACATCGAGAAGCTGATGACCAGCTCCGAGATGGCGCTGACCGAGACGCTCGGCGTCTGACGGCACGCAGTAACGGAACCCGGTACAAGGAGCATCAACATGCTGAGCAGGTGGTCGATCCGCACGTCGTTGACGATGGTGGGGATTCTTCTGGTGACGCTGACCGTGGCGGTCGGCGCGCTCGGGCTGACCGCGCTGAATCGCGCGAGCGGCTCGCTCGAACGCATCGCGCGCGGCGAACTGGTCGCGATTCATGCGCTCGACGACGCGTCGGCGTATCTGCTGCGCGCGCGCATCGCGATCGAACGCTTCAACACGCTGACGGCCGCCGGCAAGGCGGACGAGGCGAAGAAGGCACTCGATCGCGCGCAGGAGCTGCTCGGCAAGGGCAATCAGAGCTGGCAGGCGTATCTCGACGCGCCGAAGCACGGCGTGGAGCAACCCTTGCTCGACGATGTGCTTGCCAAACATACGACGGTGATGCACGACGGTGTCGACGTCGAATTCGCCGCGTTGAACGCGAACAATCTCGACGCATATCACGCGATCGCGGACACCAGGATCAGCCCGATGTTCATCGCCTACGACGCCGCCGCCGCCGCGGTGATCCAGGCGCTGCAGCAGAGCGTGGCCGATCAGGAGGCGAGCGCGCAGTCGAACACATCGCTGATGGTCACGCTGATCAGCGTGATCACGGCGTTCGCGCTGCTGGTGGTGGTCGGCATCAGCTTCGCGCTGCGCGGGCTCATCGTGCAGCCGCTGAAAGACGCGACCGCGTGCTTCGAGCGGATCGCCGCGGGCGACCTGTCCACCCCGGTCGAGGCATTCAGCAACAACGAAATCGGCCGCCTGTTCGCGGGCATCAAGCGGATGCAGGAAAGCCTCGCGACGATGCTGCGTGCGGTGCGCAGCGGCACCGAATCGATCGACACCGGCGCGCGCGAAATCGCGATGGGCAACACCGATTTGTCGCAGCGCACCGAGCAGCAAGCGGCGTCGCTGCAGGAAACCGCGTCGAGCATGGATCAGCTGACCGGCACCGTGCGGCAGAACACCGAGAACGCGCGCCAGGCGAGCCAGCTCGCCGTCAACGCGTCGGACATCGCGACGCGCGGCGGCGAGGTGGTGAGCCAGGTCGTCACGACGATGCAGGAGATCGCGACCAGTTCGAACAAGGTCGTCGACATCATCGGCGTAATCGAGGGCATCGCGTTCCAGACCAACATCCTCGCGCTGAACGCGGCTGTCGAAGCCGCGCGGGCCGGCGAACAGGGCCGCGGCTTCGCGGTGGTCGCGGGCGAAGTGCGCAGCCTCGCGCAGCGCAGCGCGAGCGCCGCGAAAGAGATCAAGGAGCTGATCGGCGATTCGGCCGACAAGGTGAAGAGCGGCTCCGAACTGGTCGGCCGCGCCGGCACGACGATGGATGAAATCGTCCAGGCGGTGCGTCGCGTGACCGACATCATGGGCGAGATCAGCGCGGCGTCGGAAGAGCAGTCGAGCGGCATCGAGCAGGTCAATCGCGCGGTCGTGCAAATGGATTCGGTCACGCAGCAGAACGCGGCGCTGGTCGAACAGGCGGCCGCCGCGGCGGCGTCGCTCGAAGATCAGACGCGGCAGTTGCAAGCGGTGCTGAGTGGCTGGAAGGTGGCCGGCGGCACACCGGCGCGTCAGAGCGCACCGGCGACGCCGCGTTCGCAAGCCTCCGCGCAGTTCGCCAAGGCGGCACCGCAAGCAGCGAGCGCGGCGACTCCGGTGCACCCGGCCGGCGCGAGCAGCGAAGCGAAGGCAACTGCTGCGGCCCCGGCGGCCCAGAGCCAGCACGATGCAGCCGCACGCGTCGAACCGGCCTTGAAGTCCAGGCCGACCGCAGCAGCGTCTCGCGCGACGACCGACACGCCCGCGCGCGCCGCTCCGGCGAGCACGGCGAAGGCAAGCTCGGACGCGGACTGGGAAACGTTTTAGGCAACGGCAGAGTGATATGTGGTCAACCGGCATCGCGCCCGCGGATGGGCGAAGCATCGAAGCACGCGCAGCACGCGTGTCGCGAGCCGGCCGTATGTCGATGGTACTCGCGGGAGGGCGCGACCCCGCGAAAACAATTCCTATCCCCCAGCCAGTGCGGCTGGGCGGCGAGCGTGATGGCTCATATCGCAGACAGGAATTTTGATGATGGCAACGCGCGCAACACAACGCCCCGTGCGGGCGGCACCTGACGGCATGGAGCCGGCCAGGTCCGTCGAGACGGGACGCGATTTCGAATTCACGGCGGCGGATTTCGCCCGCATCCGCGATCTGATTCATCGCGTGGCAGGCATCTCGCTGTCGGACCACAAGCGCGACATGGCGTATAGCCGCCTCGCGCGACGCTTGCGGGCGCGCGGCATCGATACGTTCCGCCAGTATCTCGATCTGCTCGAAGCGGAAAACGATCCGGCCGAGTGGGAAGCGTTCACCAATGCGCTGACCACCAACCTGACCGCGTTCTTCCGCGAAGCCCATCACTTTCCGATCCTCGCCGAGTTCGTGCCGCGCCGTTCGCAACCGGTGTCCATGTGGTGCTCGGCGGCATCGACCGGCGAGGAGCCGTACTCGATCGCGATGACGCTGATCGAAGCGCTCGGCGACAGCGGCGCGCGCCAGGCATCGGTGCTTGCGACCGACATCGACACCCAGGTGCTCGCGAAGGCCGAGGCCGGCGTCTACCAGTTCGATCAGGTCAAGCACCTGTCGCCCGAGCGCCTGAAGCGCTTCTTCCTGAAGGGCACGGGCGCGCACGCGGGGATGGTCAAGGTGCGTCCCGAGGTGCGCGCGCTGGTGCGCTTCGAGCAACTGAATCTGACCGATCGCGATTACCAGTTGCGCACGCAGTTCGACGCGATCTTCTGCCGCAACGTGATGATCTATTTCGACAAGCCGACGCAGGCGCAGGTGCTGGCGCGCTTCGAGCCGCTGGTGAAGCCGGGCGGCCTGCTGTTCGCCGGCCATTCGGAAAACTTCACGTACGTGACGCAGGCGTTCCGGCTGCGCGGCCAGACCGTCTATGAACTGACGCGCGACGCTAGCGGCGCGCGCGCGCCGTCGCGCGCGAACGCGCATGACGCGCATCAGGCGAGCGGGGTGGCCGCATGAGCAGCACGCTGCCGATCGCTACCAACTTGTACTACGACAACCACTTCCAGCGCCCCGGCGTGAAGCTGTTGCCCAACGAGTTCTACACGACGAGCGAAGACATGGTGCTCGTGACCGTGCTCGGCTCGTGCGTCGCGGCCTGCATCCAGGACCGCACCGCGGGCATCGGCGGCATGAATCACTTCATGCTGCCCGACGACGGCGCCGATCTCGCGCAGGCCGCGTCGGACTCGATGCGCTACGGCGCCTACGCGATGGAAGTGCTGATCAACGAACTGATCAAGGCGGGCGGCCGGCGCGAACGCTTCGAGGCCAAGGTATTCGGCGGCGGCGCGGTGCTCGCGGGCATGACGACGATGAACATCGGCGATCGCAATTCGGAGTTCGTGCGCCGCTATCTGGCCACCGAAAAGATCCGCATCGTCGCCGAGGACCTGCAGGGCTCGCATCCGCGCAAGGTCGCGTTCATGCCGCGCACCGGTCAGGTGATGGTGAAGAAATTGCGCTTGCAACAGGAAGCGGGCGTCGCCGAGCGCGAACAGGCGCTCGTGCGGCAGAGCGCCGAAGCGCGCGCCGAGCGGCTCGCCGCGGCGCGCAGCCGGGTCGAGCTGTTCGCGAAGCCGGCCGCCGCGCGGCCGAAAATCGAACTGTTCGGCGCGAGCCCGCGCCCGACTTATTCCAACAACGCCAGAACCACAGAGGAGGCGTGAGCGCTGTGCAAAAGATCAAGGTATTGTGCGTCGACGATTCGGCGCTGATCCGCAGCCTGATGACCGAGATCATCAATGGCCAGCCGGACATGACGGTGGTGGCGACGGCGCCCGATCCGCTCGTCGCGCGCGAGCTCATCAAGCAGCACAACCCGGACGTGTTGACGCTCGACGTCGAAATGCCGCGCATGGACGGCCTCGATTTTCTCGAGAAGCTGATGCGTCTGAGGCCGATGCCGGTCGTGATGGTGTCGTCGCTGACCGAGCGCGGCAACGAAATCACGCTGCGCGCGCTCGAACTCGGCGCGGTCGATTTCGTGACCAAGCCGAAGGTCGGTATTCGCGACGGCATGCTCGACTATGCGGAAAAGCTCGCCGACAAGGTTCGCGCGGCGGCCCGCGCGCGCGTGCGCCAGGCCGCGCCCGCGCAGCAGGCGGCCACCCAGGCGGCGCATGCGCCGGTCGGCTCGGCGCCGCTCTTCAACAACCCGCTGCTCAGTACCGAGAAGCTGGTGATCGTCGGTGCGTCGACGGGTGGCACCGAGGCGATTCGCGAAGTGCTGGTGCCGCTGCCGCCCGATGCGCCCGCGGTGCTGATCGCGCAGCACATGCCGCCGGGCTTTACGAAATCTTTCGCGCAACGCCTCAATGGTTTGTGCCGGATTACCGTTAAAGAAGCAGAGCACGGCGAGCGGGTGCTGCCGGGGCACGCATACATCGCGCCGGGCCACGCGCATCTGTTGCTCGCGAGGAGCGGTGCGAACTATATTGCGCATCTGTCCGACGACCCGCCGGTGAACCGGCATCGTCCGTCGGTCGATGTGCTGTTCCGCTCGGCCGCGCAGCATGCGGGCAAGAACGCGGTCGGCGTGATTCTGACCGGCATGGGGCGCGACGGCGCGGCCGGTCTGCTGGAGATGAGAAAAGCCGGTGCCTACACGCTGGCGCAGGACGAGGCGAGCTGCATCGTGTTCGGCATGCCGCGCGAGGCGATCGCTCTCGGTGCGGCCGACGAAATCGCCTCGCTGCCGGACATGAGCCGGCGCGTGATGGCGCGTTTGTCGTCGATGGGTGACCGCGTTCAGCGGGTATGATGCGTGCCGGATGGAATGACGCGGTTCAACGCCGCAACATGGATCAAGCAAAGGGAAAGAAATGGACAAGGGAATGAAGATTCTGGTGGTTGACGATTTTCCGACGATGCGCCGGATCGTCCGCAACCTGCTGAAGGAACTGGGCTACTCGAACGTCGACGAAGCGGAAGACGGCCAGGCCGGTCTCGCGCGTCTGCGCAGCGGCAGCTACGAGTTCGTGATCTCGGACTGGAACATGCCGAACCTCGACGGCCTCGCGATGCTGAAGGAAATTCGCGCCGACGCGAGCCTCGCGCATCTGCCGGTGCTGATGGTGACGGCCGAGTCGAAGAAGGAAAACATCATCGCGGCGGCGCAGGCCGGTGCGAGCGGTTACGTCGTCAAGCCGTTCACGGCCGCGACGCTCGACGAGAAGCTCAACAAGATCCTCGAGAAGATGGCGAAAGCCGGGAGCTGACGTGACGCCGCCGACCCAAACGCCTGGCGCCGAAGCGGGCAGCGATAGCGGCGACTTCGCGTCGGACCGCATCCTTGCGCGCATCGGTCAACTGACGCGCACGTTGCGCGATTCGATGCGCGAACTCGGGCTCGACAAGCACGTCGAGCGCGCGGCCGAAGCCGTGCCCGACGCGCGCGACCGGCTGAAGTACATCGCCAACATGACCGAGCAGGCCGCCGAGCGCGTGCTGTCGGCGATCGACATCGCGAAGCCGATCCAGGAGCAGTTGCAGAAAGACGCATGCACGCTCGACGCGCGCTGGGAGCAGTGGTACGCGGCGCCGATCGAACGCGAGGAAGTGCGCGCGCTGATGAACGACACGCGCACCTTCCTGCGCGGCGTGCCCGACTCGACCAGCGCGACCAACTCGCAGCTGATGGAGATCATGCTCGCGCAGGACTTCCAGGATCTCACCGGCCAGGTGATCAAGAAGATCACCGAGGTCGTCTATCTGATCGAGCAGCAGCTGCTCGGCGTGCTGGTCGAGAACATCGCGCTCGAGAGGCGCGAGCAGTTCGCGGCGCACGCGGCGGCTCTGAAGGCCGAGGTGTCGTCGACGGGCAGCCCCGAGCATCTGCTCAACGGTCCGCAGATCAATCCGGAAGGCAAGACGGATGTGGTCCAGGATCAATCGCAGGTCGACGATCTGCTCGCGAGCCTCGGTTTCTGAGCAAACGATTCGGCCCGGCAAGCGCGCCGGGCTGGTGCTTTCTCCGCGATTTACGCCAAACACGCGGTCAATCGGCACCGACTCCCCTTCTTCCTTACGATTTCCTGCTAGTAGTAGTCGGTAAGTCGCACGTGCGGGCGCACCTTGCGCCGGCTGTAAGAATCCGCAGGCATACTACGAGGTCAAAGCGGTACGGCACCCGGCCCGCGCAACGCCGGGCAGTCGCGTGGCGAGGAGATCCCTCGGCATTGCGGCCGCGGTGGCGCCGTATCATCTGCCTATAAGCGGCCGCTTCGTGTAACCGGCGAAGCGTGCCGCGGCCCGGAAGGAGCTTCTCATGTGGAGTCGTATTGGTCGCGCCGGAGTCACGGCGCTCGTGTTGCCATGTTCGTTACTGGCCCTGATGGCCGCGCAATCAGCCCATGCGGCGCTGGGCAGCGCGCCGCTTACCCCCCCGTCCGACGCGTCGGTGTCGTCCCGCGTGGTGCAGCCCGCCAGCGGATCATCGCAAAGTGTGATGCGTTCTCAAGCGAGCGGGGCATCTTCCACCTCTTCCACACCCGCCTCCTACACGGTACGCGAGACCACGTTCGGCAACGGCACCGTGGTGCGCGAATATCTGAGCACGAGCGGCGCGGTATTCGGCATTGCGTGGCGTGGTCCGCAAATGCCCGATCTCAATGATCTGCTCGGCAGTTATTTCCCGCAGTACGTGGCCGGCGTGAAGGCCGCGCGAGCCGCGCGCGGCAACGCGCGGGGGCCGGTCGCCGTGAACGACGGCAACATCGTGGTGCATTCGGGCGGCCACATGGGCGCGTTCAGCGGCGTCGCGTGGCTGCCGTCAGCGCTGCCCGCCGGCGTCAGCGGTTCCGACATCCAGTAACGGCGAGGACGACGATGCGAATCATGCTCACGACCGCGAATCTGAAAGGCTGGATGCAGGCCATGCTTGCCGTGCTGCTGGCGGCGACGCTCGTCGCCTGCGGTGGAGGCGGCGGTGATGACAACTCCAGTTCCAACAATGGCGGCGGCACGTCGAACGGACTGAACGGCGGTTCGCTGCCGCCCAGCCCGACCCAGCAGCCGATTGCCGCGAACGCGTCGAACACGGTGCCGATCACGGTCGGCCGGGGCGTGGCCGGCGTCATCAACATTCCGACCGTCAGCGTGACGATCTGCGCGCCGGGCTCGACCACCAACTGCCAGACCATCAACAACATCCAGCTCGACACCGGCTCGTTCGGCTTGCGCGTGGTCAGCTCGGTGCTCAATTCGACGCTGCTGGGCGCGCTGCCAAACAGCACACTCGGCAGCGGCGGCCCGCAGCTCGCCGAGTGCGCGACGTTCGCGGACGGCTTCACGTGGGGCTCGGTGCGCACCGCGCTCGTGACGATCGGCGGTGAAACGACGACCGGCGCCATCCCGCTGCAGATCATCGGCGACAAGCCCACGAGCACGGTACCCACGAGCGGCTGCGGCAGCGGTTCGCCCCAAAACACGGTCAGCGACCTGGGCGCCAACGGCATTCTCGGCGTCGGCACCGCGCTGACCGATTGCGGCGGGACCTGTGCGAACCCGGCGACCGCGGCGATCTACAGCAACTACTTCGCCTGCCCGAACGGCACGTCGTGCACGCGCACCGCGGTGCCGCTCAACCAACAGGTGGCCAACCCGGTCGCGAACTTCCCGCTCGACAACAACGGCGTGATCGTACAGATGGCGCCCGTGTCGAACTTCGGGCAGGCGTCGGCGACCGGCACGCTGGTGTTCGGCATCGGCACGCAGGGGAACAACCCGCTTGCGGCCGCGCAGGTCTTCACGACCGGCCCATTCGGCGATCTCGACAACAGCAGCTTCAACGGCGCGACGGTCCAGGCGTTCCTCGATTCCGGCTCGAACGGCTATTTCTTCACCGATGGCTCGATCACGCTGTGCGGCAGCCAGTTCCCGGGCTTCTATTGCCCGTCGTCGGCGCAAACCCGCACGGTCACGCTGGTGGGATTGAACAAGGTATCGGCGGTCGCTAGCATCGGCATTCTGAGTGCGCAGACGCTGTTCGCGAACGGCAGCAACTTCGCGTTCAACAACCTCGCCGGTCAGATCAGCGGCAACGCCAGCTTCGACCTCGGTCTGCCGTTCTTCTACGGCCGCCACGTGTACTACCACCTCGATCAGACCGCGAGCGGCGGTCCCTCCCCGTTCGTCGGCTACTGAAGCCGCACGTCTATCCGATGCCGGACGGCGCGCGTGAAACACGCGCGAGCCGTCCGGTCATCTGTCGAAATACCCCGGTTTCTCCTTCTTTATCCGCCGATCGGCGCTTGCGTCGAGCAGGAATAATCGCTCTCACTGGAAAGAGGCGCCGTGCCTCGGCCGACTGGAGAGCTTTGTGGCAGAGGACAGCGACCTCGAAAAAACCGAATCAGCCACCCCTCGGCGCCTGCAGAAGGCGCGCGAGGAGGGGCAGATCGTGCGTTCTCGGGAGCTGTCGACCTTCGCGCTGCTCGCGGCCGGGTTCTACGGTGTATGGGGCATGTCCGGCAACATCGGCGAGCATTTGCAGAACATGGTGCGGGCGTCGCTGATGTTCAACCACGCGAGCGTGTTCGACACCAACCGCATGCTGATCGGCGCGGGCACTGCGGGTCGCGAAGGGCTGTACGCGCTCGTGCCGGTACTCGGCGTCACCGGACTGGCCGCGCTGCTCGCACCGATGGCGCTGGGCGGCTGGCAGCTGTCGGCGAAGGGGCTCGAGCCCAAGTTCAACCGGCTGAACCCGATCGAGGGCTTCGGCCGCATGTTTTCGATCAACGGACCGATCCAGCTCGGCATGTCGCTCGCGAAGACGCTGGTGGTGGGCCTGATCGGCGGCACGGCGATCTGGAATCGCCACGAGGAATTCCTCGCGCTCGCGACGCAGCCGCTCGAAGTCGCGCTCGCCAACTCCATGCATCTGATCGCGGTGTGCTGCGGCATGACGGTGGCCGGCATGTTCGCGGTGGCCGCGCTCGACGTGCCGTATCAGCTGTGGTCGTTCCACAAGAAGCTGCGCATGACGAAGGAAGAAGTGAAGCGTGAGCATCGCGAGAGCGAAGGCGATCCGCACATCAAGGGCAAGATTCGCCAGCAGCAGCGCGCGATCGCGCGGCGCCGCATGATGGCGCAAGTGCCGAAGGCCGACGTGGTCGTGACGAACCCGACGCACTTCGCGGTCGCGCTGCAATACACGGACGGCGAGATGCGCGCGCCGAAGGTGGTCGCCAAGGGCGTGAACCTCGTGGCCGCGCGGATTCGCGAGATCGCCACCGAAAACAACGTGCCGCTGCTCGAAGCGCCGCCGCTCGCGCGGGCGCTGTATCACAACGTCGATCTGAATCGCGAGATTCCGGGGCCGCTCTATGGCGCGGTCGCCGAAGTGCTCGCGTGGGTCTATCAGCTGCGCCGCTTCAAGGCCGAAGGCGGCGACGTGCCGCTCGCGCCGACCGAACTCGACGTGCCGCCGGAGCTCGACAAGGGCGCCGTGTCGGACGAGGACGCCGCCGAAGAAGCCGCCGACACGCTGAACCCGACCGCCGACAACGCCAACGACGCCACTAGCGGCGACAACAACGGAGCCTCCGCATGAACGCTCGCGCCGGTTTCCTCGCCCGACGGCCGGATGCGCTGAGCAGCACCAACCTGCGCGCCCTCGCCGGGCCGGTGCTGATCTGCATGATCCTCGGCATGATGATTCTGCCGTTGCCGCCGTTCCTGCTCGATCTGCTGTTCACGTTCAACATCGCGCTGTCGGTGATGGTGCTGCTCGTCAGCATGTACACGATGAAGCCGCTCGACTTCGCGGCGTTCCCGAGCGTGCTGCTGTTCTCGACGCTGCTGCGGCTGTCGCTGAACGTCGCCTCGACGCGGATCGTGCTGCTCGAAGGCCATACCGGTCCCGATGCGGCCGGCCAGGTGATCGAGTCGTTCGGCCACTTCCTCGTGGGCGGCAACTTCGCGGTCGGTATCGTCGTGTTCGTGATCCTGATGGTGATCAACTTCATGGTGATCACGAAGGGCGCGGGGCGGATCGCCGAAGTGTCCGCGCGCTTCACGCTCGACGCGATGCCCGGCAAGCAGATGGCGATCGACGCCGATCTGAACGCTGGCCTCATCAACGAAGAGCAGGCGCGCAAGCGCCGCACGGAAATCTCGCAGGAAGCCGAGTTCTACGGCTCGATGGACGGTGCGAGCAAGTTCGTGCGCGGCGATGCGATCGCCGGTCTGCTGATCATGGTGATCAACATCATCGGCGGGCTGATCGTCGGGATGATCCAGCACGACATGAGCTTTGCCGCGGCGGGCAAGAACTACACCCTGCTGACGATCGGCGACGGCCTCGTCGCGCAGATTCCGTCGCTGGTGATTTCGACGGCGGCCGGCGTGATCGTGTCGCGCGTCGCGACCAACGAGGACATCGGCACGCAGCTGACCGGGCAGCTCTTCACGAACCCGCGCGTGCTGATGATCACGGGTTGCATTCTCGTGCTGATGGGCCTGATCCCGGGCATGCCGCACTTCGCTTTCCTGATTCTGGGCGGCGGCCTGATCCAGCTCGGCCGCACGATGAAGAAGCGCAACGAGGAGCGCAAGAACGCGCCGGCGCTCGTCGACGTCGCGCCGGCCGCGCTCGCGCCTGTCGAAAACGCCGAGGCGAGCTGGGACGACGTGACGATGATCGACACGCTCGGCCTCGAAGTCGGCTACCGGCTGATTCCGCTCGTCGACAAGAACTCGGACGGCGAGCTGCTCAAGCGAATCAAGAGCATCCGCAAGAAGTTCGCGCAGGAAATCGGCTTCTTGCCGCCGGTCATTCATATCCGCGACAACCTCGAATTGCGGCCAAACGGTTATCGGATCGCGTTGAAGGGCGTCGAGGTCGGTTCGGGCGAGGCGTACCCGGGCCAGTGGCTCGCGATCAACCCGGGCCAGGTATCGGCCGCGCTGCCGGGCACGCCGACCCAGGACCCGGCGTTCGGCCTGCCCGCGATCTGGATCGATACGAATCTGCGCGAGCAGGCGCAGGTATACGGCTACACGGTCGTCGATTCGAGCACGGTGGTCGCGACGCACCTGAATCACCTCGTCGTCACGCACGCGTCGGAGCTGCTCGGCCGCCGCGAGGTGCAGTCGCTGGTCGAGCGGATGCAGAAGGACACGGCGTCGCTGGTCGACGATCTGGTGCCGAAGATGCTGCCGCTCACCACGCTGCAAAAGGTGCTGCAGAACCTGCTCGAAGAAGGCGTGCCGATCCGCGACATGCGCACGATCCTCGAAGCGCTCGCCGAGCACGCGACCAAGATCACCGACCCGCACGACCTGACCGCCGCGGTGCGGCTCGCGCTGGGTCGCGCGATCACGCAGCAGTGGTTCCCCGGCACCGCCGACATGCAGGTGATGGGCCTCGACGCGAACCTCGAACGGGTGCTGTCGCAGGCGCTCTCGACCGGACCGAACCCGGGTCTCGAACCGGGTCTCGCGAACACGCTGCTCACCGAAACGCAGAAGGCGATGATGCGTCAGCAGAATCTCGGCCTCGCTCCGGTGCTGCTCGTGCAGCACGCGCTGCGGCCGATGCTCGCGCGCTTCCTGCGCCGCAGCCTGCCGCAGCTGAAGGTGCTGTCGTATGCGGAAGTGCCCGATACGCGCAACGTCAAGGTGGTGAACCTGATCGGCGCACAGGGCTGACGCAGGCCGCTCGCTCGTCACTGTCGATACGACGAAAACCGGCGCTCCAGTGGGGCGCCGGTTTTCGTTTGCAAGCGCCTTTCAGCGCTCGTCGAACGATGTGTCTGCCGTGTGTCCATCGCGCGAATTGCCCGCCTTTAACGGTCTTTATCCATCGATCGTGGCCCGACGCGTTTCGCAATAATTGATCGCAATGGGAAGCGGTGTATTGCCGGTCCTTCAGTCCGTATACCTCATCGGGGGTCCAGCTTGAACATTCGTAAATTTGTCGGTGCTACCAGTCGCGATGCGTTGCGTCTCGTTCGCGAAGCACTTGGCCCCGATGCGGTCGTGCTGTCGAATCGCACGATGGACGACGGCAGCGTCGAAATCGTCGCGCTCGCGGATAGCGATCTCGCCGCCATCACGCCGAAAGCGCGTGAAGGCGCGGCATCGACGGCGGGGCCGCGCGGCTTGTCCACAGCGCCGATGAATCCATATGCGAGCGCCATGCCGGACGTGTTTTCGTCGGTGTTCGGCGCGAGCCCGGAAGCGGGTGCCGAAGCGATGCCGGCGATCGAACCGGCGAATGCGGCCGCGGATTCGATGGGCGGCTCGGCGAACAAGACGGCGCTCAATTCGGCGCTCAATTTTGCGGTCGGCCAGGCGGCCGACATGCTGTCCGCGACTGAAGCAGCGCCGGCCTCGTTGCCCGGCAGTTCGCCAGTTGGCCCGGCGATGCCGGCTGCGAGCGGCGCGTCCGCGGCCATCGCGACAGGCGCCGCGCCCGTCGCAAGCCAGCCCGCTGCCGCCGCGCCTTCCGGCGCGAGCGCCCGCGCCGCATCCACGCGCCTGTCGAAATACATCCGCGCGGATCTGCTGAAAGCCGCCGGCGTGCCGGTACCGCCGGCCGTCGCATCGAGCGAGGCCGCCGCGCCGCGCACGATGGCCGAATCGAATCCGTGGCTCATCGATCACGCGCGCCGCATCGCGGCCGAGCAGCAGCAACAACAAGACGGCCAATACAGCGCGCGTCCCGCCGCCATGACGCCCGCCGTCGCGACCGCCAAAGGCCTCGGCAACGCGGTCGACGCGCGGCCGGTGATCGACACGCCCGACTGGGCGCGCGAAGCCGCCGAAGTCGCCGCGCGCCGCAGCGCGCAGAAGATCGCGACGGCGTCCTCCAGCGACGAGGGCCGCACGCCGGCCGCCGTCGCCGAAGCGATCAAGGCGCGCATGGAGCAGGTCGTCAAGGACACCGTCATGAACGAGCTGTCGTCGATCCGCGACATGATGGAAGAGCAATTCGCGGGTCTGCTGTGGGGCGATCGACAGCGCCGCAGTCCGGCACGCGCCGCGCTCACCAAGCATCTGTTCGCCGCGGGCTTTTCCGCGCAGCTCGTGCAGATGCTGGTCGACAACATGCCCGAAGCCGTCGACACGATGGACGGCGGCATGGACTGGGTGCGCTCGGTGCTCGAATCGAACCTCCCAGTGATGGAGAACGAAGACGCGCTGATGGAGCGCGGCGGCGTGTTCGCGCTGATGGGGCCGACCGGCGTCGGCAAGACGACGACCACCGCGAAGCTCGCCGCGCGCTGCGTGATGCGCTTCGGCGCGAGCAAGGTGGCGCTGCTGACGACCGACAGCTACCGCATCGGCGGTCATGAACAGCTGCGCATCTTCGGCAAGATTCTCGGTGTTTCGGTGCACGCGGTGAAGGACAGCGCCGATCTGCAACTCGCGCTCTCGGAATTGCGCAACAAGCACATCGTGCTGATCGACACGATCGGCATGAGCCAGCGCGACCGCCTCGTGTCCGAGCAGATCGCGATGCTGAGCCGCGCCGGCCAGCCGGTGCAGCGTCTGTTGCTGCTCAACGCGACGAGCCACGGCGACACGTTGAACGAAGTCGTGCAGGCCTATCAGCGCGCGCCGGACCAGCAGCCGCTCGCCGGCTGCATCCTGACCAAGCTCGACGAAGCGACCAACCTCGGCGGCGTGCTGGATACGGTGATCCGCTACAAGCTGCCGGTGCATTACGTATCGACCGGACAGAAGGTGCCGGAGAACCTGTACGTCGCGACGAAGAAATTCCTGATCAAGAGCACCTTCTGCATTCCGCGCGACAACTCGCCGTTCGTGCCGCACGACGACGACATCCCCGCTTTGCTGTCCTCGCTTTCCGCACGTTCGACGGCCGAGCTGCACGAGGTTCGCTTTGGATAAGTTCGGTTCAGATCAAGCCGAAGGGTTACGGCGGCTGCTCGCGCGCGGCGGTGCGCGCGTGATCGCGTTGGCGGGTGCGTCGTCGGGCGTCGGCAATACGACCGCAGCGGTCAACCTCGCCGCGGCGCTCGCGCAGCAGGGCAAGGACGTGCTGGTGATCGACGAATGCGTCGGTGAGAACTCGGTGAGCGCGATGCTTGGCGGCTTGCGCGGCGCCGGCAACTTCGCGGCGGTGATGCGCGGCGACACCCCGGTCGACTTCGCCGCCGCGCGTCACGCGCTCGGTTTTTCGGTGCTGGCCGCGTCGCGCAACAACCGCGAGGGGCACACGGAAGCCGAACTCAGCGTGCTGCTCGGCGGCTCGGCCGACATCGTGCTGATCGACGCGCAGCTCGACGTCGAAGGGCATCTGTCGCCGCTCGCGAAGCAGGCGCACGACGTGATGATCGTCGCGCGCATGTCGGGCGAGGCGATCACCGACGCGTATGCGTGCATCAAGCGGTTGCACTACGCGCACGCGATCGCGCAGTTGCGCGTGCTCGCGAATCACGTGCAAAGCGCCAACGACGCGCAAGCCGCGTTCGCGAAGCTCGCCGGCGTGGCCGGCCGTTATCTGACCGTCGCGTTGGAGTGCGCCGGCTGCATCGCGGCCGACGTGCGCATGGCGCGGGCGCTGGAGCTGTCGCGCTGTGTGGTCGACGCGTTTCCGTCGACACCGGCCGCGCGCGACTTCCGCCATCTCGCCGCCGAATTGCAGTACTGGCCGATGCGGCCAGCGATGTCGTCGCAAACGCCCTGGCGGGCGCCTGCGACAGTTACAGCGGCGCACCACGCCGACCAACCGTCCGCGCATCACGCTTAAAAGGCGTGCACGAAGGATAAGGGGAGCACGATGTACAACGCTCAGGGAAAGATTTCTCAGGCCGACGTTCTGACGAAGTACGCACCGCTCGTGCGTCGACTCGGCTTGCAGCTCGTCGCAAAAATGCCGGCGAGCGTCGATCTCGACGACCTGATCCAGGCCGGCATGATCGGCTTGCTGGACGCCGCCGGCCGCTACAAGGAAGACCAGGGCGCGCAGTTCGAGACCTATGCCAGCCAGCGGATTCGCGGCGCGATGCTCGACGAGCTGCGCAGCAACGACTGGCTGCCGCGCAGCCTGCGCCGCACCTCGCGCGAAGTGGAAACCGCGGTGCACAAGGTGGAGCAGAACCTCGGCCGCTCGGCGAGCGAGGCGGAGGTCGCCGAGCACCTGCAGATGCCGCTCGACGAATATCAGTCGATGCTGCAGGACCTGCACGGCAGCCAACTGATCTACTACGAAGACTTCGACCGCTCCGCCGACGACGAACCTTTTCTGGACCGCTACTGCGTCGATCATTCCGATCCGCTGTCGGCGCTGCTCGACGACAGCTTGCGCTCGGCGCTCATCGAAGCGATCGACCGCTTGCCGGAGCGTGAGAAGCTGCTGATGTCGCTCTACTACGAGCGCGGCATGAATCTGCGCGAGATCGGCGCGGTGATGGAAGTCAGCGAATCGCGCGTATGCCAGTTGCACAGCCAGGCGGTGGCACGCCTGCGCGCCCGGCTGCGCGAAATGGCCTGGGCGAACGCCGAAACGAACTGACGCCACTGCGGGGCAGGCTGCCGATCTTCAGGCGCTGCCGTTCACATGCGGCAGTGCGGCGATGCCGATGCACGCCGGTGCCGCCCGCCGTTGCTCAATCGTCCGCCATCTCATGCTCGGCGGCGAGCGCAAGAAACGCCGAGCGCGACATGCCGCGCGCCTGTGCGTACGCGTCGATCTCCTGCACCAGCACCTCAGGCAGCGAGATATTGATGCGAACCGCCTTCTTCAACGCCGGAATATTGCGCGTTGTCACGAAACCCCAAGTGAACCCCTCGAACTCGGGATTGCGCCGATGCTCGCCGAGCGTGAGCGGCTCGGGCAGCGGCAACCCTTCGTCGAGCAAAGTTTCGAGATGCGATTCGATTGCCTCCTTCGCGTTCGCATACGCTTCTTCGAGCGTGTCGCCCGCGGAGTAGCAGCCCGGGATATCGGGCACCACGACGCCGAACGCGTGCGTGTTGTCTCCGGGTTCGATGGCGATCGGAAAGATCAGATGCTTCATTTGAGCCCCGCCTGTTTCAGAATGCTGTTCAGGGTGCCGGCCGGCAAATCTTTTTTCGGATGGGGGACTGTGACGAGCCCCCGTTTTCCCGCGTGCCTGAAATGATGGTGACTGCCCGCTATGCGGACGAGCTGCCAGCCATTTGCTTGAATCAATTTGACGACCGCGGCACTGTTCATACATCATACCCTCCATTATACACACACCTACACAAACAACCGCAAGATTTCGCCTGTCGAAGCGCGGCTCCGTCGAAGCCGCGGCGTCGGAGAAACCTCGAACGAAGTCATCATTTCAACGTGATGAGGTGGATTAGCGCCAGCTAGCCGAACGGCTAACGCGGCGTGGAATGCGGAGGGACGTGGATGAAAAGGCGGTGGCGAAAAATGAAAGGGCCCGTCGTCGACGGGCCCTTTCTTTCATTTCGGATATTGCTCGATTGCGGGCCTGACAGGCCGGCCGATCAAAGTCCCGAATAAGCCGGAATTCGTCCGTCCGGCCCATACAGATTCGTCTTGCGCGGCACGTTGACTTGCAGCGCTTTTAGCGCGCGCTGGTTGTAGTCCATCCGCACGCGGATCAGCTCGCCGTTGTTGGTGTTGACGCGCCGAGCGCGATCCGCGGCTTTCTGCAGCAGCTTCCATTGCGTCGCGACGCGCGCGTCGGTGCTCGCCGCGAGCTCCATGCCGGACCAGCCGGTCGGAAAGCCGAGTTCGGTCAGATGTGCGTCACGCGCGGCTTCGAGCCTCGCGAGCACGCCGATGAGTTCGGTTTTCTTCTCGACGATCGCTGGCAACTGCTCCATTGGCGAGACCGCCGTCAGTGCTTTGGTTTCGAGAGTGAGGATCGAGGCGAATGCCTCGACGGTCGAATATTCTTCGATCAGGGTAGCAACCAGGGCGTCTTTCATGTCAACAACTCGCTACGCACACCGGCTCGCGAACGACGCGCGAACCGCGTTGGTCGAACGCCGCCCGGCAGGTCACCGCGCGGCGCAATGCCGATCAGTGGCCGGTCGACGAGGTTTTGTTCCGCAACAGATCGCGCGCCGTCTGCAGTACGCCGTCGGCGATCTTGCCGGAGTCGATCTGCAGCGTGCCGTCCTTGATCGCCTGCTTGATCGACTCGACGTGCGCGGTGTCGATGTCGGCCGAGCCGGAGGCCGCGAGGCTGCGCAAATGCTGCGACAGACCCGACAGGCTGACGCTCGTGTCGCCCGACGCGCTGCCCGCGGCCGGCGCGGCCGTGCCCGTCGCGCCCTGCGTGGCGCTGGTTGCCGGCGTGGCTTCGCCGCTCTGCTGCGAACGGGACAAAGCGTCTTTCAACGACGGCAGATTCGAAGAGGTGGTGGGATCGACTTTCACGATTGGCTTCCCTTACGATTTGATCCTGATAACGGCAACTGCTGATCAAAACTTTAGCGCAATCGCTCGACCCCGGCCCGCCGGTAGGCGGCCATCCGCCCCTTTCAATATCCGTTCGTCATTCCGCTCACATCTGGATCTCGACCGTGCCGCCGTCCTTGACGATGCCGGAGATGATCTGGCCGTTTGCGGTCTTCACACGCACCTGCTGGCCCGGCGACGCGTTGTTCATCGCACTGCCCTCGGACGAAATCGAGAACCCGTCGCCGGCCGCGACGACCCGCACGGTCTGGCCGAACACCACCGCCGACGCGCTCTTCAGCATGTCGCGGCGCAGCGGCATGCCGCCCGAGATCCGCACCAGCGAGACCGAACCGACCGCCTGCGACGGGTCGGTGACGATCGCCTGCGGCAGGCCGGTCAGGTCGCCTTCTCGCGCCACGAGGTCGGCGGCCGTGAGCACTTCGCCCGGCGCCATCGCGCGGGCGGCGAGGTAGTAGGTTGCATGCAGCGAGATGCGCGCCTGCAGATAAATGGTCCACGGGCGCTCGCCCGCGCAGCGCACGCCGACGGTGAGCCGCCCCCACAAGCGCCCGCCGCTCGGCATGAACGGTTCGAGCGACGTGCACGCAGCGAGGCCGCGCGGAAACGCGGACGCGACCGTGATGTCCACCTTGCCGGGCAGGCCGACGGCCTGCTGTTTCAGGAACGCGAGCGCGGCTGCGTGAATCGCTTCCGGGTCCTGCTGGCCTGGCAGCGGCGTAGGTTGGGCGGGCGTCGCGGCGGCAGCGGTCTGCGGCGTTCTCTGTGCGACGGCGGTGGCGGTGTTGGCAACTGGTTGGCGCGCGCCGGGCGACGTCGCGGGCACTTTCACACTTGGCAGACGCGACGGCTGTGCGGCAGCCGCCGCGAGCGGCTTGCCGTTCGCGCCGAACTCGGGCGGCTCGCCGCGAGCCGCGAGACTGTCGAAGCCATCGCTTTGCGATGCATTGGCGGCGACCGCGGGCGAATTCGCGGCGCTGGCGGCCGCGCCCGCTTCGACATTGACGCGCGCGACGCCCGATGCTCCCGTGCTGGCCGCCGGCGGAATCGTGACGACGCCGTTGGCGTCCGGTTTGAAGTTGGTGCGGATGATGGCCGGCGCGGCGGCTGCGGGCTCGCCCGCGCCCGGAATGACGATCGCGCCGCTTGCGCTCGCCGCACGCCCGAAGGTATCGGTGTCGCGCAACGCGGATGCGCGGCCGAGCGACTGCGCGGTCGCCGCCGCGAGCGACGCCGCCGACGCGCTGCGCTGCGCCGGCGTCTGAATCCGCTGCGCAAGATCGTTCAGCGCGGCGGGGTTGTTCTCGGCGGGCCCTGGAATCACGATCGGGCCGCTCGCATCCTGCGCCTTGGTCGTAGCCGGCAGCAACACGATGCCGCCCGCAACCCATACGGCGACGTTGATCACCACCCGCGTCAGGCAACGCGCCACGCACCGCGAGATAGAGCGCGGCAGCGGTTGCGCGAGCACGCCCTCCGAACCATCGACACGCTCATCAGCCCCGCCGCCACCCGCGCGACGCCTCGTCGTGCCGCCCGCACGCTGCGGCAAGGGGTTGGTGGGCTGGTCCATCGCGGGTCTCCATCGAATGCATCGGTACGCCTTGCATTCTAGTGAGCACCCCTTTCGCGCAAACGTTGAATAGAAGCCCCCTTTCCCGGTTATTCGTCCGATTGCCGCTTGCGCCCGACCCATAAGATGCATCACATGCAAAAAGGCCTTTGCCCCCGCCGCGTGTCTTTCATGATGCGCACACGGGACGGCCTTGGAAACGTTCTCGGGAGATTCCGATGCTGGACAAACTCGATGCCGAATTCGCGTTCGGCCGGCAGGCGATGGATGTGCGCGCATACCGGCAGGAACTGTTGTCGTCGAATATCGCGAACGCCGACACGCCCGGCTATAAGGCGCGCGATATCGACTTCGCGTCGTCGCTCGCCGGCGCGCTGAAGAAGACGGGCGGCAGCACCGCCGGGCAGGGCGCATCGAACAACTCGACGCTCGCGATGGCGCAGCCCGCCGGCGTGACGAGCGGCATGTCGATGAACACGACCGAGGCCGGCCACATGAGCGGCAAGACCAGGCTGAGCGCGACGGGCGGCAGCCCGGACGACTACGGCAACCTGCAATACCGCATGCCGCTGCAGCCGGCGCTCGACGGCAACACGGTCGACGTAGACGTCGAGCGTGTGCAGTTCGCCGACAACACGGTGCACTTCCAGTCGGGTATGACGGTCGTGTCGAGCCAGATCAAGACGATGCTGTCGGCGATCACCTCGGGCTCGTCGTAAGCCGGGCACGAGTACGCCGCGCGAGCAGGGCGCATAGCGGCTGAACACAGGCAGCATGCACGCACGAACAGAAACGCTACGGGACTTAACGTGAAGCCGGTGCGAACCGGCAGGAGAGGTCAGGAAACATGCCATCCCTGATGAATATTTTTGGTGTCGCGGGTTCCGCGATGTCGGCGCAGTCGGAGCGGCTCAACGTGACGGCGTCGAACCTCGCCAACGCGGACAGTACGACGGGCCCCGACGGCCAGCCGTACAAGGCCAAGCAGGTCATATTCGCGGTGAACCCGATCGGCGGCGCGCGCACGCGCTCCGGCCAGCAGGTCGGCGGCGTGCGGGTGACCGGCGTGGTCGACGATCCGTCGCCGATGAAGACCGCGTACGACCCCGGCAATCCGGCCGCCGACGCGAACGGCTACGTGACGCTGCCCAACGTCGACCCGGTGCAGGAGATGGTCAACATGATCTCGGCCTCGCGCTCGTACCAGGCCAACGTCGAAACGCTGAACACTGCCAAAACCCTGATGCTGAAAACGCTCACGATCGGAACCTGAGGAGAGAGTCTTGACCACCAACACCACGATCGGCAGCAACGGCACGACCGTTTCGCAGACGCTGCTCGACACGATGAACGGCACGAGCAGCACGAGCTCGACGAGCGGCACCTCGGGCACTTCGGCTTCGGACCTGCAGAACACCTTTCTGCAACTGCTCGTCGCGCAGATGAAGAACCAGGACCCGACCAATCCGATGGACAGCTCGCAGATGACCTCGCAGCTTGCCCAGATCAGCACGGTGCAGGGCATCAGCAACCTCAATACGTCGCTGACCTCGCTGTCGACCCAGCTGTCGGCCAGCCAGCAGGCGCAGTCCGCGCTGCTGATCGGCTCGACCGTGCTCGCACCGGGCAACTCGGTCACCGTGTCGAGCGGCAAGGCGAACGAGTTCGGCGTCACGCTCGCGAATTCCGTCAGCGACCTGCAGATCGTCGTGAAGAACTCGGCCGGCACGATCGTCAACACGCTGGATCTCGGCAAGCAGTCGGCCGGTACGATTCCGGTTGGCTGGACGCCGACCGACTCGGCAGGCAACACGCTGCCCGACGGCACCTACACGATTAGCGCGACCGGCACGATCAATGGCCAGCAGGCGACGGCCACCACGCTCACCAGCGCGACGGTCCAAAGCATCGTCCAGCAGAGCAGCGGCACGCCGGGCCTCGTGCTGTCGAACGGCACGACGGTCGGCCTGACCAGCGTCGCCGCGATCCTGTAGTCCGGATCCATCCAGTTACGACTTTCCAGATACGGAGTACGTCATGAGTTATCAAACAGGTTTGAGCGGGCTGTCGGCGTCGTCGAGCGATCTCGACGTGATCGGCAACAACATCGCCAACGCCAACACCGTCGGCTTCAAGAGCGGCACCGCGGAATTCGCCGACATGTACGCCAATTCGGTCGCCACCGCGACGAGCCAGCAGATCGGCATCGGTACGAAACTCTCCGAAGTGCAGCAGCAGTTCTCGCAAGGCACGATCACGACGACCAACCAGGCGCTGAACGTCGCGATCAACGGCAACGGCTTCTACCAGCTGTCGGACAACGGCACGCTGGTCTATTCGCGCAACGGCGTGTTCCAGCTCGACAAGAACGGCTTCATCACGAACGCGCAGGGCTTGAAGCTGATGGGTTACGCGGCCAGTAGCTCGGGCATCATCAACACCGCGCAGACCGTGCCGCTGACCGTGCCGACCGCGAACATCGCGCCGCAGGCGACCACCTCGATCACCGCGGGCCTGAACCTGAACGCGCAGGACAACATCATGCTCGGCGCGCCGACCGTCGCGGCCGGCGGCGCCAACACCGGCACGCTGACCACGACCGGCGCGACGATCACCAACGCGGCCGCGGGCAGCAACACCGACAACTACACGATCAACTTCACGAGCCCGACCACCTACACGGTCTCGGTAAACGGCGGCCCGGCCTCGGCGGCGCAGACCTACACGGCCGGCACTGCGATCACGCTCGGCAACGGCGAGAGCATCACCTTCAGCGGCACGCCGGCGACCAACGACAGCTACACGGTCGCGCCGAATCCGACCGCGTTCAACCAGAACAGCTCGACGACCTACAACTACTCGACGAGCACGACCGCCTACGATTCGCTCGGCGGCTCGCAGACGGTCAACATGTACTTCGCGAAGACCGGCTCGGGCACGTGGAACGTGTACGCGGGCCCGGCGGCCGGCACCGCGACGCTGATCGGCACGGCGAACTTCAACTCGTCGGGCACGCTGGTCAGCACGAGCCAGGTCAACACCCCGATCGCCAACCCGCCTACGTTCACCGCGACTACGACGCTCGGCGGGTTCAGCTTGTCGATCCCGACCACCGACGGTTCGGGCACACCGCAGAACATCACGCTGAACCTCGGCGCCACCACCCAGTACGGCGGCAAGAACGGCGTGAACAGCCTGTCCACCAACGGCTACGCGGCGGGCCAGCTGACCAGCTTCACGGTTGGCTCTGACGGCACGCTGACCGGCAACTACTCGAACGGCCAGACCGCGGCGCTCGGCCAGATCGTGCTCGCGAACTTCGCGAATCAGAACGGCCTCGTCAACCTCGGCAACAACGAGTACGGCCAGACGTCGGCCTCCGGCGTCGCGCAGATCTCGACGCCGGGCTCGACCAATCACGGTGTGCTGCAAGGCGGCGCGGTCGAGAACTCGAACGTCGATCTGACGAGCGAGCTGGTCAACCTGATCACCGCGCAGCGCAACTATCAGGCGAACGCGCAGACGATCAAGACCCAGCAGGCCGTCGACCAGACCCTGATCAACCTGTAAGCCAACGGGACCTCTTCATGGATCGGCTGATCTACACCGCGATGTCGGGCAGCGCGCAAGCGCTCGAACAGCAGGCGATCGTCGCGAACAACCTCGCGAACGCGTCGACCACGGGCTTTCGCGCGCAGCTCGAAACCTACCGCGCCGTGCCGATGTCGTTCGGCGACGGCAGCACGATCAACGACAACACGACCCGCACCTTCGTGCTGTCGTCGACACCGGGCGCCGACTACACGCCGGGGCCGATCCAGCAGACCGGCAATCCGCTCGACGTCGCGATTCAGGGGGCCGGCTGGCTGTCGGTGCAGACCGCCGACGGCAACGAGGCCTACACGCGTGCGGGCAATCTGCACATCGACGAAAACGGCCAGCTCGTGAACGCGACCAATCAGGTCGTGCTCGGCAACGGCGGGCCGGTATCGGTGCCGCCGGGCGCGCAGATCACGATCGGCAAGGACGGCACGGTGTCGGCATTGACGCCCGGCGATCCGCCCACCGCGGTCGTCACCATCGATCAGCTGAAGCTCGTCAATCCCGATCCGCAGTCGATCACGCGCGGCGATGACGGACTGTTCCGCACCGCCGACGGCAACCCCGCCGACGCCGATCCGACCGTGATGCTCGCGCCGGCGTCGCTCGAAGGCAGCAACGTGAATCCGGTCAGCGCGATGGTCTCGATGATCACCAACGCGCGCCAGTTCCAGATGCAGACGCAGTTGCTGCAAAACGCCGACAAGAACGATCAGTCCGCCAACCAGATTCTCAGCTTCAGTTAACGGATTGCCACGGGGCGCCCTACGAGGCTCGCCCCGAGACCAGGAGAACCATAAGTGAACCGCTCACTCTATATCGCCGCCACCGGCATGAATGCGCAACAGGCGCAGATGGACGTGATTTCTAACAACCTCGCGAACGTCAGCACCAACGGCTTCAAGGGCTCGCGCGCGGTGTTCGAGGATCTGCTGTACCAGACCATCCGCCAGCCGGGCGCGAACTCGACGCAGCAAACCGAGCTGCCGTCCGGCATTCAGCTCGGCACCGGCGTGCAACAGGTCGCGACCGAGCGTCTGTACACGCAGGGCAACCTGCAGCAGACCGGCAACTCGAAGGACGTCGCGATCAACGGCGCGGGCTTCTTCCAGGTGCAGATGCCCGACGGCCAGACTGCCTACACGCGCGACGGCTCGTTCCAGACCAATGCGCAGGGCCAGCTCGTCACGTCGAGCGGCTACCAGGTGATTCCGGCGATCACGATCCCGAACAATGCGACCTCGCTGACGATCGGCAGCGACGGCGCGGTGTCGATCACCGTGGCCGGCTCGAGCAATACGCAGCAGCTCGGCACGATGCAGCTCGCGACCTTCATCAACCCGGCCGGCCTCGACTCGAAGGGCGAGAACCTGTTCGCGGAGACGGCTTCGTCGGGCGCGCCGAACGTGGCGCAACCGGGTCTGAACGGCGCGGGCACGCTCAACCAGGGTTACGTGGAAGCGTCGAACGTGAACGTCGTGCAGGAGCTGGTGAACATGATCCAGACGCAGCGCGCGTACGAAATCAACAGCAAGGCCGTGACGACCTCCGACCAGATGCTGCAGACCTTGAGCCAGATGCCGGTTTGAGGACTGGAAATTTAAGGCGGTAAACGATGATGTCGCATTCCACTCGCACTCCGGTTCATTCGCGCACGGCCGTGGCGCTCGTGCAGCTCACGCTGCTCGCCGCGCTCGGCGGCTGCGCGCTCGTGCCGAAGCAACCGATCATCCAGCAGCCGATGACCGCACTGCCGCCGGTGCCGCCGCAGGCGCAGGCGCCGGGCTCGATCTACAACCCGGGCTTCGCGGGCCGTCCGCTATTCGAAGATCAGCGGCCGCGCAACGTGGGCGACATCATCACGATCGTGATCGCCGAGAACATCAACGCGACCAAGAACTCGGGCGCGAATGCGAGTCGCAATGGCAGCACGAACTTCAACGTGCCGACCGCGGGCTTCCTCGGCGGACTGTTCGCCAAGACCAACCTGAGCGCGACCGGCACCAACGGCTTTGCCGGCACCGGCGGCGCGAATGCGTCGAATACCTTCAACGGCACGATCACCGTGACCGTGACCGGCGTGCAGGCGAACGGCAACCTGATCGTGAGCGGTGAGAAGCAGATGCTGATCAATCAGGGCAACGAGTTCGTGCGCTTCTCGGGTGTCGTCAATCCCAACACGATTTCCAGCCTGAATGCCGTGTACTCGACCCAGGTCGCCGACGCGAAAATCGAATACTCCGCGAAGGGCTACATCAACGAAGCGGAGACCATGGGCTGGCTGCAGCGGTTCTTCCTCAACGTGGCGCCGTGGTGATCATGGGTACTGTTTTCAACACGCTGTCGCGCGCGGGCCGCGCACTGATGTTCGTCGCGCTCGCCTGCGCGGCGCTGCCGGCCGCGACGCCCGCGCATGCCGAGCGCCTGAAGGACCTCGCGCAGATCCAGGGCGTGCGCGACAACCCGCTGATCGGCTACGGCCTCGTGGTCGGCCTCGACGGCACCGGCGACCAGACCACGCAGACGCCGTTCACGACGCAGACGCTCGCGAACATGCTCGCGAACCTCGGCATCTCGATCAACAACCAGGCGGCGGGCTCGAGCAACTCGCAATCGTCGCTGTCGAACATCCAGCTGAAGAACGTCGCCGCCGTGATGGTGACCGCGGTGCTGCCGCCGTTCGCGCGGCCGGGCGAAGCGATCGACATCACCGTGTCGTCGCTCGGCAATGCGAAGAGCCTGCGCGGCGGCACGCTGCTGCTCACGCCGCTCAAGGGCGCCGACGGCCAGGTGTATGCGCTCGGCCAGGGCAACGTCGCCGTGGGCGGCGCGGGCGCGAGCGCGAACGGCAGCAAGGTGCAGGTCAATCAGCTGGCCGCGGGGCGCGTCACCGGCGGCGCGATCGTCGAGCGCGCGGTGCCGACCGCGGTGTCGCAGGCGGGCATGATGCAGCTCGACCTGAACGACATGGACTACGACACCACGCAGCGCGTCGTCGCGGCGATCGACAACGCGTTCGGCAGCGGCACCGCGACCGCGCTCGACGGCCGCACGATCCAGCTGCGCGCGCCGGCCGATCCGCAGCAGCAGGTCTCGTTCATGGCGCAATTGCAGAACCTCGAAGTGCGCCCCGGGCAGGCGGCCGCGAAGGTGATCCTGAACGCGCGCACCGGCTCGATCGTGATGAACCAGATGGTCACGCTGCAGAGCTGCGCGGTCGCGCACGGCAATCTGTCGGTCGTGATCAATACGCAGCCGGTGGTGAGCCAGCCGGGCGCGTTCTCGAACGGCCGCACCGTGGTCGCGCAGCAGTCGCAGATCCAGATGAAGCAGGACAACGGCGCGCTGAAACTCGTGAATGCCGGAGCGAACCTCGCCGAGGTGGTGAAGGCGCTCAACGCGCTCGGCGCGACGCCCGCGGATCTGATGTCGATCCTGCAAGCCATGAAAGCCGCCGGTGCCTTGCGCGCCGACCTTGAAATCATCTAAGGAGCACACGAGATGAATTCCGATCCGACCAATGGCGTCAACTCCGCCGGCGACCTGACCAGCCGGTTCGCGCTCGACGTCCAGGGCTTCGGCGCACTGAGCGCGCAGGCGAAGGCCTCGCCGCAAGCCGGTATGAAGATGGCCGCGCAGCAGTTCGACGCCGTGTTCACGCAGATGATGTTGAAGAGCATGCGCGATGCGACGCCGCAGGACAGTCCGTTCGATTCGCACGACACGGCGACTTTTACGTCGATGATGGACCAGCAGATGGCGCAACAGCTGTCGAAGCGAGGCATCGGCGTCGCCGACGCGATGCTCAAGCAGTTGATGCGCAACCAGGGCATGCAGGTTGGTGGCGCGAACGGCGCGGGCGCGGCGGGCGGTCTCGCCGGCATGGCCAACGCGCTCGGCGGCGGCAGCGGCGGCGGCGACGAAGGCCAGAGCGCCGCGCTCAACGCGCTCGCGCGCGCCTACGGCAACGCCCAGGCCAACGGCCAGCTCGCGCTGGGCCGCGGCTACTCGGCCAATAGCGCGCTGACTCCGCCGACGCGCGGCGACGGCAGCTCGCCGAAGGTCGATGCGTTCGTCGACAAGCTCGCCGCGCCGGCGCAGGCCGCGAGCGCGGCGACCGGCATTCCGGCGCGCTTCATCATCGGTCAGGCCGCGCTCGAATCGGGCTGGGGCAAGAGCGAGATCAAGAAGGCCGACGGCTCGACCAGCCACAACGTGTTCGGCATCAAGGCGGGCAACGACTGGACCGGCAAGACCGTGTCGACGGTCACGACCGAATACGTGAACGGCAAGCCGCATCGCACGGTGGAGAAATTCCGCGCGTACGACTCGTACGAGGAAGCGATGACCGATTACGCGAGCCTGTTGAAGAACAATCCGCGTTATGCACAGGTGATCAATTCGTCGCGCGACGTGAACGGTTTTGCGAACGGCATGCAGCGCGCCGGTTATGCGACCGACCCGCATTACGCGAAAAAGCTGCTGTCGATCATGCAGAAAATGGGCTGATCCAACGCGGGAAATGGGGCGGATACGCTTTTAACGTTTGCGCGACATTTTCCGGCGAATATTTAAATTGAGCCCCTAAATTTTGGCTCGATGCTGCCGCTAACGAGTTAGACCCGATACCGGAACAGCGCTGCAAGGTCCGGTCGAACGCGTGTGTTGCGGCTTTGCATGAAGACCCTCAGAGTCGATGGCTAGGCCCTGGCACGTGCCCGCAAGAACATGCTTACCGGCAAGCCCATGGATATGAACCAGTCGAACGGCCTGATTGACACGAACAGTCAGCCGCACGTCCCGCAAGACGAGAGCCCTTCCGATTTCGGCCGCCGCAATCCGCTGGAAATCGGCGTGCAGCTGCGCAATATCGTCAATCGCGGCGATTTCCTCACGGTCGAATATGCGGGCGGGCAGCTCGTCACGCGCCTGCTCGACGTCGACGTGCGCGAGCGCACCTTCACCTTCGATTGGGGCGCGCTCGCCGAGCAGAACAAGGGGCTGCTCAGCGCCCCGCGTTGCCAGTTCCACGCGTCGCCCGACGGTGTGCGCGTCGAGTTCACGACGCCGACGCCGCGCGAGACGCGCTTCGAGGGAATGCCGGCGTTCGAGGCCGACTTCCCCGAGGTGCTGTTCTACGTGCAGCGCCGCGAGTACTTCCGCGTCGCCGCGCCGATTCTCGACCCGTTCATGTGTACCGGCCGGCTGCCCGACGGCGACACGTTCCGCTTCGAGGTGCACGACCTGTCGCTCGGCGGCGTCGGCATGCGCACGACCGACCTGCGTGTCGCCGAGCTGCCAATGGGCGCGCGCCTGATGGACTGCGAGCTCACGCTCGGCGCGCTCGGCCGTCTGTCGCTCGATCTGCAGCTCGTGTCGCATCGCTCGCTCGCGATGCCGAACGGCACGCAGCGCTATCAGCTCGGCTTCCGTTTCCTGTCGCTGCCCGGCAGCGCGGAAAACACGCTGCAGCGGCTGATCACGCAGCTCGAAATGAAGCGCCGCTCGCTGGCGCGCTGAGCCGCGAACCAAACGCGCGGCGGCCGTGCGCGAGACGCGCGGCGCCGCGCGGACGTTTTTGGCCGGCGAAGCAAACGTTGCACACGCAGTGGAAGCAATCGCGCGGAAACATCGCGGCGAGCGCAAACGAGGTGGAGTGGCCCTCAATTTTTCGCACCACGGGCCGTTAAAGAGGATGTTCCACTAACACGGTGGCATGTCTGCGATGCCGCCCTTCAGGATGACGCATGTCCAGCAATCTGTTGAATATCGGCCTTAGCGGACTCAACGCGGCCCAATGGGGTTTGACGACGACTGGTGAGAACATCAGCAATGCGTCGACGCCCGGCTATACGATGGAAACTCCGGTGTATTCGGAGGTGGGCGGCAACTATACGGGCTCCGGCTACATGCCGATGGGCGTGTCCACCGACACCATCACGCGCGCGTATAGCCAGTACCTGACGACCGAGCTCAACAACGCGCAGTCGTGGAGCAGCTCGCTCAGCACGTACAACACGATGATCAGCCAGCTGAACAACCTCGTCGGCAGTCCGACTGGGGGGATTGCGAGCGCGATCAGCGGTTACTTCACGGGGCTGCAGAACGTCGCCAACGACGCGTCGAGCGTGGCGACGCGACAAACCGCGATCAGCGACGCACAGACGCTCGCGAACCAGATCAACGCGGCTGGCCAGCAATACGACCAGTTGCGCGCGAGCGTCAACACGCAGATGAGCGACGCGGTCACGAAGATCAACACCTTCACGGCGCAGATCGCGTCGCTGAATACGCAGATCACGCAGGCGAGCAGCCAGGGCCAACCGCCGAACCAGCTGCTCGACCAACGCGACCTGGCGGTGTCGAACCTGTCGCAGCTGATTGGCGTGTCGGTCGTGCAGGACAACGGCAGCTATAGCCTGTTCATGTCGAACGGACAGCCGCTCGTGCTGGCCGGCAACAGCTTCAACCTCGGCGCGGCGACTTCGTCGGCCGATCCGACCGAGCTGTCGGTCCAGTATCTCGGCCAGGTTGGCGCGAAGCCGACCCCGACTCCGCAGACGCTGTCCGACAGCAGCGTGTCCGGCGGCACGCTGGGCGGCCTGGTGCAATTCCGCTCGCAAACGCTCGATCCGGCCGAGGCGCAACTCGGTGCGATCGCAACCAGCTTCGCCGCGCAGGTCAATGCGCAGAACGAACTCGGCCTGACGCTGAACGGCACCGCGGGCGGCGCGCTGTTCACCGTCGGCTCGCCGACCGTGTACGCGAACGCGCAGAACAGCGGCACCGCGACGCTCGGCGTCTCGTTCGCCGACGCGAGCCAGCCGACCACGGGCGACTACACGCTGTCGTACAACGGCAGCGCCTACACGCTGACCGACAACCAGACTGGCAGCATCGTCGGCTCGGCGGCGGACCTGACCAAGCCGATCGGCGGCCTGCAGTTCTCGGTCGCGAGCGGCACGATGAACGCCGGCGACTCGTTCACTGTCGAGCCGACCCGCGGCGCGCTGAACGGCTTCGCGCTGACCACCACGGCGGGCTCGGCGATCGCGGCCGCGGCGCCGGTGCTCGCGTCGGCGTCGACGTCGAACACCGGCAGCGCGACGATCACGCAAGGTACGGTATCGGCCGGCTATAGCGCGCCGACCAGCGCGTCGAAGATCATCTACACCGCGGGCACCGGGCTCACCGGTTTCCCGATCGGCTCGGTGGTGACGGTCGCCGGCTCGCCGTCCACGTCGTACACGATCAACACGGCGACGGACGCAGTGCCGTACTCGCCGAATTCGGGCGCGACGCTGACCATCACCAACCCGACCAACTCGACGAACGCGGGCGTGATGAACAACGTGACGGTCACGATCAGCGGCACGCCAGCCAACGGCGACTCGTTCACGATCGGACCGAACACCGGCGCGACCAACGACGGCCGCAACGCGCAACTGCTGTCGAACCTGACCTCGGCGAAGGTGCTGGCAGGAGGCACCGCGACCCTGACGAGCGCGTACGCGAGCTACGTCAACAACATCGGCAACCAGGCCACGCAGATCCAGGCGATGGCGACGACGCAAAGCTCGCTCGTCACGCAGATCACGTCGGCGCAGCAGTCGGTGTCGGGCGTCAATATCAATGAGGAAGCGGCTAACCTGCTTCAATATCAGCAGCTCTATCAGGCCAACAGCAAGGTCATCCAGACGGCGCAGACGCTGTTCCAGACTTTGCTTGGCATCTTCTCGTAAGGCGTTGAACCATGCGAATTTCTTCCCAGCAGTACTTCAGCATGAACGTCGCGAACATGAGCAATCAGCAGGCTCAGTTGTCGCAGATCTATCAAGAAATCTCGAGCGGCCAGAGCCTCACCACGCCCGCCGACAATCCGCTCGGCGCCGCGCAGGCGGTGCAGCTCAGCTCGACGGCGGCCGCGCTGTCGCAGTACACGACGAACCAGACCGCGGCGCTCACGTCTTTGCAGGCCGAGGACTCGACGCTGTCCACCGTCATTACGACGTTGCAAAGCGCGAACACGCTGGGCCTGCGCGCCGGCAACGGCGGATTGAACGACGCCGACCGCACGGCGATCGCCGCGCAACTGACCACGCTGCGCGACCAGCTCCTCAGCTACGCGAATGCGACCGACGGCTCCGGCAATGCGCTGTTCGCCGGCTTCCAGAATTCGACCCAAGCCTTCTCGACCGATGCGGCCGGCAACGTCACCTATACGGGCGACACCGGCTCGCGCACGGTGCAGGTCACCGATAGCAACGCAGTCGCGACCGGCGACAATGGGCTGGCGGTGTTCATGAGCGTAGGTGCGACCAACGCGCAGTCGATTGCCTCGGGCAATTCGGCCAATACGGGCAGCGGCGTGATCGGCGCGGTGTCGGTCAACGATCCGACCAACGCGGGGAACGCGCACTCGTACCAGATCCAGTTCAGCGGCAGCGGCAGCTCGCTCACGTACACGATCACCGACACGACCACCAACGCCCCGGTTGCTACGGCCCAGCCATACACGTCAGGCTCGGATATCACGATCGCCGGCCAAAAGGTCCAGATCTCGGGCACGCCGGCCGCCAATGACACCTTCACGGTACAGCCGGCCAACAAGGCGGGCACCAATGTGTTTGCGAACCTGAACGCGATGATCACCGCGCTCCAGCAGCCGGTGAGCGGCAACCCCGCGGCCGCGGCGACGTTGCAGAACGCGTTGAACACGGGCCTGTCGCAGCTCGGCAACACGCTGGACAACATCACCGCGGTGCAGGCATCGGTGGGCGGCCGCGAGCAGGAAGTCAAGGCGCTGCAAACGGTCACGCAGACCAACTCGCTGCAAACGCAAAGCAATCTCTCGGACCTGACGCAGACCGACATGGTCTCGACGATCAGCAAGTACACGATGCAGCAGGCGGCCTTGCAGGCTTCGCAGCAAGCGTTCGTGAAGATCCAGAACATGTCGCTGTTCCAGTACATCGGCAGCTGATGCCGCTTCGGCGGCGCGATTAAAAAACCGGCGCGATGAACTCGAGCCGGTTTTTTTATGTCCGCGATTTTCAGCGTTATTTGAGCGCCGCCGCGACCCGTCCCATCTCATCGATGCCGCTATCGAACAGCCGCACGAAGAACGGGATCATGTTCGGCAGCATCAGTTGCACGAGCAGCAGGCCGACCAGCATAGTCAGCGGAAAGCCGATCTGGAATACGCCGATCTGCGGCGCCGCGCGATTGAGAATGCCGAGCGCCAGATTGGCGATCAGCAGCGCGACGACGACCGGCAACGACAGCAGCAGCCCCGCCGAAAAGATCGAGCTGCCCCAGTTCGCGAGCGTCTGCCAGCCGTGCGGCGCGAGCAGGTTGGCCGACACCGGCACCGACTGGAACGTCGTGACGAGCGCGGCGATCATCTGGAGATGACCATCGACGGCGAGAAACGCCAGCGTCGCGATCGTCGTCATATAGCGCGAGATCACGACGCCCGAGCCGGTCGCCTGCTGGTCGAAGAAGGTCGCGAAGCCGAGACCCATGCCGAGGCCGATGAAATAGCCGGTCGCGTCGATCGCCTGGAACACGATCTGCATCGTCACGCCGAGCGCGATGCCGATCAGGAACTGGTTGGCGAGAATCCACACGCCGTCCGCCGAAAACACGGTGACCTGCGGCAGCGCGCCGATCGTCGGCGCGACGATGATCGTCGTGAACGCTGCGAGGCCGATCTTCACGCGCGAGGGCAGCGACGAATTGCCGAACACCGGCGCGGTCGCGATCAGCGCGGCGATGCGCGCGAACGGCCACAGGAACGCGGTCAGCCAGACGTTCAGTTGCGCGTAGGTGACCGTGAACATGGAGCGGGGAGGGCGGACGTGCGAGCAGCGCTCAGTTGACGAGCGTCGGAATGCTGGTGAGCGTGTGGCGCAGATAGTCGAGCATCGTGGTCAGCATCCACGGCCCGGCGATCACCAGCGTGGCCGCGATCGCGAGCAGCTTCGGGATGAACGACAAGGTGCTCTCGTTGATCTGCGTGGCCGCCTGGAACAGGCTCACGACCAGACCGACGACGAGCGCGACGAGCAGCAGCGGGGCGGCCATCATGAGGCCGACATACATGGCCTGGTGGGCCAGCGTCATGACTGCTTCGGGTGTCATCGTGAGTACCTGAAGAACGAGGAGTCGAAAATAATCAGACGAAGCTCTGCGCGAGCGAGCCCAGCAGCAACTGCCAGCCGTCGACGAGCACGAACAGCATCAGCTTGAACGGCAGCGAAATCGTCGCCGGCGACACCATCATCATACCCATCGACATCAGCACGCTCGCGACCACCATGTCGATGATCAGGAACGGAATGAAGATCGTGAAGCCGATCGTGAAGCCGGTTTTCAACTCGCTCGTCACGAACGACGGCACCAGCAGCGACAGCGGCACGTCTTCGGGCCCCTGCATCGGCGCCGCGTGCGAGATGCGCGCGAACAGTGCCAGGTCGCTTTCGCGGGTCTGACGCAGCATGAAGGTCTTGAACGGCGCGACGCCGCGCGACACCGCCTGGTCCATCGGCAGCGTGCCTTCGGAAAACGGCTTGTAGCCTTCGTTATAGGCCTTATCGAGCACCGGCGACATCACGAAAAACGTCAGAAACAGCGCAAGACCGACCAGCACCTGGTTCGGCGGCGTCGTGGTCGTGCCGAGCGCCTGGCGCAGCAGCGACAACACGATCACGATGCGCGTGAAGCTCGTCATCATCAGCACCATCGCGGGCAGGAACGACAGCATCGTGAGCAGCAGCATCGTCTGCACGCTCAGCGAGTAGGTCGTGCCGCCGTTCGGGCCGGGGCTCGTCGTGAAGGCCGGCAGGCCGGCGGTTTGCGCGAACGACAGCGTCGGCAGCGCGACCAGCAGTGCTGGCAGCGCGAGTCGAAGCACTGCGGGGAGCGAGCGCGCCGCACGGCGCGATAGCGTGAAGAACCAACCTGACTGCCTGAAACTGACCTGCATTACCGATCCCCGCCGCGGTGCGCGTTGAAACGTTTGCCCACTTCGCCCTTCATGGCGTCGCGAAAGCGTTGACCAAAGGTGCCGGAAAGCGGTTCGGGCGAAGCGGCAACCGTATCGGCCGCGACGGAACCCGCCGGCATCGTATGCAGCAGCCGCACGTTGCCGGGCGCAGCGCCGAGCACGAGCCACGTATCGCCGATCTCGACGACCGCGACGCGCTCCTTGCCGCCGAGCGAAGCGCCGCCCACGGTCTTCACGAGGCCGCCGCGCTGGCCCGGGTGCAGGCCGAAGCGTCGCGCGAGCCATGCGCAGCCGAACACGAGGCCGATCACGACCGCGAGCCCGACGAAGGTTTGCAGCACCGCGCCGACGCCGAGCGCCGGCACCGCGCTACCCGCGCCGACCCCCGAGGCGATCTTCGCGGCGTTGTTGACCGCGTTCATGTCGGCGGCGTGAGCGACGCTGGACGCGATGAGCGGCGCGAGCAACACGCCGCGACCTGCCAAACGTTTCATCGATTGAGTTTCCGGATGCGTTCGGACGGCGTGATGATGTCGGTCAGCCGGATACCGAACTTGTCGTTGACGACCACCACTTCGCCCTGCGCGATCAGACAGCCGTTGACGAGCACGTCCATCGGCTCGCCGGCCATGCCGTCGAGTTCGACGACCGAGCCCTGCGCGAGCTGCAGCAGATTGCGGATCGCGATCTTGGTGCGGCCGAGCTCGACCGTCATCTGGACGGGGATGTCCAGGATCATGTCGATATCGTTGTGCGTCGCGGTCGGTTCGACCTTCGACAGCGGCTGGAACACACCGGCCGCGGCCGGGTTGACCTCGGCGTTGCCGTTCTGCTCGGCGAGCGCGCTCGCCCAGTCGTCCATCGCCGCGTCGTCTTCCGCGGCGGACAGCGCGCCGGCGGCGAGTTGCTCGGCTGCCTCGAGATCGCTCTCGGGCTTTGCGTTCAGGTCACTCATATCCACCTTCCTTCATCGTGTCGGCTGCGCTGATCATCTTCTGGACCCGCAACGCGTACTGACCATTGAAAATTCCGTAGCCGCATTCCATCACCGGCACGCCGTCGACTTTCGCGGTGATGTGCTCGGGGATGTTGATCGGCAGAACATCGCCTTTGCGCATGTTCAGGATCTGTTCGAACGTGACCGGCACCTGCGCGAGGTCGGCGGTCAGCTGCACTTCGGCAGCCTGCACCTGCTGCGACAGCACGCGCACCCAGCGCCGATCGACGTCCATCGCTTCGCCCTGGATCGGCGATGAGAGCACGTCGCGGATCGGCTCGATCATCGAGTACGGCATGCAGATGTGCAGCGTGCCGCCCGTCGAGCCGAACTCGATCGAAAACTGGGTGACGATGACGATTTCGTTCGGCGTCGCGACGTTGGCGAACTGCGTGTGCATTTCCGAGCGCACGTATTCGAACTGCAGCGGGCGCACGCTCTTCCACGACGCGGTGTAGTGCTCGAATGTCAGATTGAGCAGCTTCGTGATGATGCGCTGCTCGGTCTGCGTGAAATCGCGTCCTTCGACGCGCGTATGGAAACGCCCGTCGCCGCCGAACAGGTTATCGACCACGAAGAACACGAGGTTCGGATCGAACACGAACAGCGACGTGCCGCGCAGCGGCTTCACGTGGACCAGGTTCAGATTGGTCGGGATCGGCAGGTTGCGCGTGAATTCGCTGTACTTCTGCACCTTCACCGGGCCGACGGAGATTTCCGCCGAGCGCCGCATGAAGTTGAAAATGCCGACGCGCAACAGGCGCGCGAAGCGGTCGTTGATGATTTCGAGGCCCGGCATCCGGCCACGGACGATGCGTTCCTGCGTCGCGATGTTGTACGGGCGTACGCCCGTGCGGTCGTTTTGCTCGGATTCCGTGTCGGATTCGCCGGTGACGCCCTTCAGAAGGGCATCGACCTCCTCCTGGGACATGAACTCTTCATGGCTCATTGCTTATTCCTCGTGCGTCCCTTGGCGATTGATGATGGCAGTGCTGGACAAGGTCACGTCACTGCACGACGAACTCGGTGAACAGCACGTCCTGCACGCGGATCGGTGCGGCGCCCCGCTCGGTCGGCTCGGTGATCAGCGTCTTCAGCTCTTCGGCGAGCGCGCGCTTGCCTTCGAGCGGCGCGAGTTCTTCGGGGTGCTTGTTCGACAGCGCGAGCAGGATGCGGCTGCGCACTTCCGGCATGTGATCGGTGAGCGCCTGCTGGGTGCCGGCGTCGCCGAGCTTCAGCGTGAGGCCGATGCGCAGGAAGTGTTGCTGGCCGTCGTCCGATTGCAGGTTGACGGTCATCGATTCGAGCGGGAAGAACAGCGGCACGGCGGACGGCGCCGGCGCGGCTTCGGCCGATACGGCGACGGGTGCGCGCTTCGACATGAAGAACCACACGCCGGCACCGGCAGCGCCCGCGGCGATCAGCGCAATGAGGCCGATCAGGATGATGCGCTTCATGGGGCCCGGCGAGGCGGGCGCGGCTTGTTGCGGGGCGGTCGTAGTTGCCATTTGGGTTGCCAGCCTGGTGCTGGCGTAGTAAGGGTTAGGGTGATTGTTGTTGATTTGCCTGCGGCGCTATGGGTCGAAAAGAAGGGCTATTTCTGGCTATTTCTGGGTGTTTCTAGTTTTTGGTTGTTTTTTTCTTGTCTTTATTCTTGGCGGTGTTGGCCTTTCCTTGCTTTCTTATCGGTCTATTAGCGTTGCCCCTGTGCGGGGCGGCACCTACTTTCTTTGCTGCTGCAAAGAAAGTAGGCAAAGAAGACAGCTCAAACCGCCAGCTCATAAGCGGGTCCCCTGGCTTGGCAGGGGTAGTGGTGCATCTGGAATCCGTGCCCCCGCACATTCCCCGTTCGTGACAAAGCCATCATCCCTCCCACTCCGCACTACGTGCGTCGCGGACGGGTCCGCCTGGGAAACCGGCGGGCTTGCCCGCGCAGCGGGAGCCCTCGGCTGCGCCTCGGCGACACGCCGAAATGACCAATGGTTTGAGAACAGTGCTTCGGCGAGCGGAGCGCCGCCGGAAGGATGACTGCCTTGTCACTGACGCGGAATGTGCGGGAGCACGGATTCCAGATGCACCACTACCTTGTGTGGACCGAGGGACCCGCTTAAGAGTTAGCGGTTTTAGCTGTCTTCTTTGCCTACTTTCTTTGCAGCAGCAAAGAAAGTAGGTGCCGCCCCGCACAGGGGCAACGCCAATAGACCGACAAGTCAGCAAGGAAAGGCCAACAAAGCCAGAACAACGAAAAAGAAGCCCGCCTGGCTCAGGCAAACGTATCGACTAATCCAACCTGCTGCCGCACGGCAACATTAGCGATGGCATCGCTGGAGTCCTCCGAGCTGTCCCCTGCAAGGGAGCCACCACTACCACTACCGCCGCCCTTCCCATTCGACCCACCCGCGCCAGCGCTCTGCTGCTGTTGTCCGCTCTGCCGGGCAAACCCATCACTCACACTCGCGCTGCCAAGCCCAATCCCATTGGACTCCATCGCCTCGCGAAGCTTCGGCAACGCCGCCTCGACCGCCTCCCGCACCGACTGGTGCTGCGACACGAACAGCGCATGCGCATGGTTATCCGCAACCTGCAACACGACCTGCAACGGCCCCAGATCCTTCGGATTGAGCGTCAGCTCAGCACTCTGCGAATGCGCATTCGACAAAAACACCACCTTCTGGCTCAACGCTTCTTCCCACGCGCTCGTGCCGACCTGCGGCGTCAACGCGTTCGCGGCGGCGGCAGCACTCGCGTTGCCGGTGCTCTGCACCGCCGCCGTCGTGCTAGCAGCGTTCGCTGCCGCCTGCGCCGCAGCCAGCGCGCTGTTCGCCGCCTCGGACGCGCTGCGCGCCGATGCGACGTTGTCAGCCTGGCCGCTCGTCGCGGCCGCGGCGCTCATGGCGTCGGCGGCGGACTTCGCTGTCGATGGATCGGCCAGCGCGGTCGCGGCGGCCGTTGCGGTCGTTGCGGTCGTCGGCGTCGTGTGGAATGTCGAGGTGCCCTTGCCGGTGCCGTTGCCGACCGTCTTGTCGTCCGAGGTGCCGTTCAGGTCATTTTTCGTGTTGCTAAGGCCGCGCACCGCGCTCGATACGCTCGCGGCTTTCGCAGCCGCGCCGCTGGCGAGCGCGGCCGCAGGCACCGCGCCCTGGCCGCTCGATAGCGCCGACAGCGCACTCTGCAGCGCATCCTGCAGCGACTTCGGATCGACCGCGCCTTTCCTGCTCGCCGCGGCGGCCGTGAGCGCGCTCGTGGCGGTGCCGGCCAGCGCGCTCACCGCGTCGGCCGCGGAGCTTGCGGCATCGGTTACGGTGGGCGCGTTCGCATCGGCGGCGCTATTGACGGCGGCGTGTGCCTGCGCTTGCGCCTGGGCCTGGACGGCAGCCGCCGCGGCGGCGAGCGCGCCAGCCTCGGTCTGCGCCTTGGTGTCTTGCTGCCTGGTTTGCGTCGTGGTCGACTGGCTGTTCGATGCTTGCTGCGTGGGTGTCGCCGGCGTCGTGGACGACGATGAAGCGCTGCTGCTCGCCGCGTTGCTCGCCGCGTTGCTCGTCGTGCCGCTGGCGTTCTGGCCGCTGCTCGCGCTCTGCTGCGACGGAGCGGGCGCCGGCGCGGGTGCGCTGGGCGCACTCGGTGCCGAGGTTTGCGACGCCTTCGCTGAACCGGTCTGCTGTTGATTCCCGCTGTTCTGCTGGTCGATGCTCTGCTGCAAGGTCTGTGCGAACGGGGTCGGGCTCGCGGCGTTCGCGGCCGCGCTGCTCGACCCATTGCTGCTCGTGTCGAGCAGCGTGCTCAGTTGCGAGCCGATCTGTGAAAGAAGCGACATAAAGAATCCTGTGAATCGGTCAAACGGGGGTGCCGTCAGGCATTAACCGAGAGGCAAGGCCTCACGCGCCGTCGGCTCGCATGCGCAGACTTCGCGCCGCGAATTCGTCGGCGTCGCGCTGTTCGCGCCGCGCCGCAACCTTCGCCTCGGCTGCCTCGCCGCGCGCCTGCAGCACTTCATACGAGCCAAGCTTCTGTTTCTGGCGCTGCCAGTCGGGCTTTGCCATCTCGACGCGCGCGCTCGCCGCCGCGAGCAGGTTGCGCTGCTGCTCGATCGCGGCGTCGAGCGTGTCGAGGAACGCCTGGAAATTGCGCATGTTGCCGGCGGGCATGCCCGACTGCGCGCTCTCCGTGAAGCGTGCGTAGTATTCGTTGCGGTACTGCACGAGTGCATCGAGTTGCGCCTCTGCGTCGTTGCGCTCGCGCTGCGCGCGGCCGAGCCGCTGCGCGGCGGCATCCACGTCGTCCTGCGCGAGACCGATCAGCGTCTTGATCGGAAAGTGTTTCGACATCGTCAGCCTCCTCGGCCCTAAGCAAACAGCGCGTTGAGCATGTCGATGCTCGGCTGGAAGTTCGCGCACTCGCGAAAGCCTTGCTGCAGGAACGCTTCCATCCGCGGGTACAGCGCGATCGCGCGATCGAGCAGCGCGTCGCGCCCGGCCGAATAGGCGCCGACGTTGATCAGATCGCGGTTGCGCTGGTAGCGCGACAGCATCTGCTTGAACATACGCGTTTTATTCAGATGGTTATCGTCGATCAACGCGGTCATTGCCCGGCTAATCGACGCTTCGATATCGATCGCGGGGTAGTGGCCGGCTTCGGCGAGCGAGCGCGACAGCACGATGTGGCCGTCGAGAATCGCGCGCGCCGAGTCGGCGATCGGGTCCTGCTGGTCGTCGCCTTCGGTGAGCACCGTGTAGAACGCGGTGATCGAGCCGCCGCCCGCCGGTCCGTTGCCGGTGCGCTCGACCAGCGCCGGCAGCTTCGCGAACACAGACGGCGGATAGCCCTTGGTGGCGGGCGGCTCGCCGATCGCCAGCGCGATCTCGCGCTGCGCCATCGCGTAACGGGTCAGCGAATCCATCAGCAGCAGCACGTGCTTGCCCTGGTCGCGGAAGTATTCGGCGAGCGAGGTCGAGTACGCGGCGGCCTGCATCCGCAATAGCGGCGACACGTCGGCCGGCGCGGCGATCACGACCGAGCGCGCCAAGCCTTCCTCGCCGAGAATCTGTTCGATGAACTCCTTCACTTCGCGGCCGCGTTCGCCGATCAGGCCGATCACGATCACTTCGGCGCTCGTGTAGCGCGCCATCGTGCCGAGCAACACCGATTTACCGACGCCCGAACCCGCGAACAGCCCCATGCGTTGACCACGGCCGACGGTCAGCAGCGAGTTGATCGCGCGCACGCCGACGTCGAGCACCTTGTGAATCGGCTCGCGATTGAGTGGATTGATGACCGGCGCGGACAGCGGCGCATCGGTTTGCGTGCCGAGCGGGCCGAGCCCGTCGAGCGGACGGCCCGATGCGTCGAGCACGCGGCCGAGCAATTCCCAGCCGACCGGCAGACGCTTCGCGCCGGCGAGCGGATCGGCGATCGGCGCGCTTTCGAGCGGAAAGACGCGCGCGCCGGGCAGCAGGCCGATCACTTCGGTGGTCGGCATCAGGAACAGCTTGTCGCCGGAGAAGCCGACCACTTCGGCTTCGGCCATCGGCAGCGAACTGCCGGGCGGCAGCTCGATCATCACTTCGGCGCCGACCGACAGGCGCAGCCCGACCGCTTCGAGCACCAGACCGGCCGCGCGCGTCAGACGTCCGCACGCGCGCAGCGGCTTCGCGATCGCGTTGCGCGCGCGCAGCGCGTCGAGCTGGCCGCGCCATGCCTGCATATGCGGATTGATGTCGAGCGCGGGATCGTAGGACGGTGCGTGCGGCGCGTGAGCGGCGTGGTCCTTCGCGGCGGACGGGCGGCTCACCGCCGCGCCTGTCGCCGGATGCTCACTCGCAGGAGCGTGCCATCCCGCATCCGGGGGCTCCGGAAAACCGGACGACTCGACATCGGCCAGCGCCTCGGCGCCGAACGACGCCAACGCAAGTTCGCGTTCGAGCGGCGTCAGATCGCTCGCGCGGATCTCGTCGAGTGTCGGCTTCACCACGTGCTCACCTTGCCGAGCGCGGCGGCGACGCGCTGCCAGCGCGTGTCGATGCCCGCGTCGACCTCGCCGGTGCCGGCCTGCGCGCGGCAACCGCCGCGCTCCACCGATGCATCGGTACGCACGGTCCAGCCGCGGGTTTGCAATTCTTCGAGCAGATACGCCTCGACGACCGGCAGATCGGCGGGACTCACGATCAGCGCCGGCGCCCCGGAGAGCGCGGGCTCAGCCGCGAGCACCTCGCGCGCGGCCGCGATCAGCGCGGTCGGGTCGTGCTGCACGTGCTGGCGCACGACCTGTTGCGCGATGTCGAGCGCGAGTGCGATCAGCGTTTCGGAGATCGCGTGCTGCGCGCCATCGAGCGCGGTCTTGAAGGTTTCGGCCAGCGCGGCGAGCCGCATCGCTTCCTCGCGCGCCTCGGTCTGGCCCTGCGCGAAACCCTGCGCGCGCCCCTGGTCGTAGCCCGCCTGATAGCCGAGCGCCTGGCCGGCCACATGACCGGACGCGACGCCCTGCGCATGCGCGGCTTCGCGGCGGCGCTCGAGTTCGGCTTCGAACGCGCGCTCGTCGAACTCGGGTTCGGCCGGCGGGGGCGGCGGCGGGGCCGGGTCGAACGACGCCATCTCCCAGCGCTGGTAAGCCGAGAGGCCGTCCTTTGCCGGGGCGTTCGAATCAGACATATGCGTCTTCCGCCTTGCCGCCGATCACAATCTGGCCGCTCTCGGCCAGGTTGCGCACGATCTGCAGGATGCGGCGCTGCTGCGTCTCGACTTCGGACACGCGCACCGGGCCGCGTGCGTCGAGGTCTTCGGCGAGCAACTCGGCCGCGCGCTGCGACATGTTCGACAGGAACTTCTGACGCAGCGCGGGCGGCGCGCCCTTCAGCGAGATGATCAGCGCCTCGGATTCGACTTCCTTCAGCAGCAGCTGGATCGCGCGGTCTTCGAGGTCGAGCAGGTTCTCGAACACGAACATCTGGTCGATGATCTTTTGCGCGAGCTCGGCGTCGTACTGGCGCACGTTTTCGATCACGCCTTCCTCGTGGTTGCTCGACATGAAGTTCAGAATCTCGGCCGCCGTGCGGATGCCGCCCATCGGGCTGCGCTTCAGGTTGTCGCTGCCCGACAGCAGGCCGGTCAGCACGTCGTCGAGCTCGCGCAGCGCGGCCGGCTGGATGCCGTCGAGCGTCGCGATCCGCAGCAGCACGTCGTTGCGCAGGCGCTCCGCGAAGCACGACACGATCTCCGAGGCCTGATCGCGGTCCAGATGCACGAGGATCGTCGCGATGATCTGGGGATGCTCGTTCTTGATCAGTTCCGCGACCGCCGACGAGTCCATCCACTTCAGGCCTTCGATGCCGCTCGTGTCGCTGCCCTGCAGGATCCGGTCGATGATCGCGCCGGCCTTGTCGTCGCCGAGCGCCTTGGTCAGCACCGAGCGGATGTAATCGCTCGAATCGAGCGACATGCCGGTGTGCTGCTCGGCCTCGCGCACGAACTCCTGCAGCACCTCGTCGATCTGCTCGCGGGTGACGTTTTTCAGCGCGGCCATCGCGACGCCGATTTTCTGAACCTCACGCGGGCCCAGAAACTTGAACACCTGCGCCGCCTCTTCCTCGCCGATCGACATCAGCAGCAGCGCGCTCTTCACTACGCCTTCAGCGCTCATCGGACACCCAGTTCTTGACGACGGTTGCTACGATCTTCGGATCCTGACGCGCGATGTTGCGCGCGAACTCGAGGTTCCGCTCGTACTTGTGCTTCGCGTTTTCGAGCGCGAGCTTCTCGCTATCCGCTTCGATTTCGACTACCGCGCCATCGCGCTCCTCGGCCGGGATGCCGTCGAGCAGCACCGGCTCGTCGGGCGACATCAGCGCGGGCACCGGCTCGGGCGGCGGCGGGAAGGCGCGGCGCAGCGCCGGCTTCACCATCACGAAGTAGAGGAACAGGGCCACTGCGCCGATGCCGAGGTACGTCGCGATCTGCTTGTACAGCGCGAGCATGTCCGGGGTGCGCCACCACGGCAGGTCGGCGTTCGGATCGAGATCGGTGGTGAACGCGCTGTTGACCACGTTGACCGAATCGCCGCGCGACGCGTCGTAGCCCATCGCGTCCTTCACGAGCTGCGTGATCTGCGCGAGCTTGTCGGCGCTGACCGGTTGCATCGTCACATGGCCCTTCGGATCGACGACCCGCAGATAGTTGACGACCACCGCGACCGTCAGCCTGCGGATGCCGCCCATCGGCTGGTCGATGTGGCGCACGGTCTTGTCGAGCTCGTAGTTGGTGGTCGAATCCTTGTGATCGCTGATCGGCGTCGCGCTCACCGAGCTCGCGCCGTTGCCGGCCACGATCGGCGCGGAGGCAGGCTGCGGCGGCTGATTCGACAGCGCGCCCGGCACCCCCGAGGCGCCCCCCTGCGACATTTCGGTGGCGCTGCTCGTCTGCTGGCTGCGGATCGCGGCGTCCTGCGGATTGGCGTTCGGGCCGTACTTCTCCGAAGTCTGCTCGCTGTGCGAGAAGTCGATGTCGGCGCTGACCTGCGAGCGCGCGTTGCCGGCGCCGAACAGCGGCGCGAGGATCGTGTCGATGCGCTGCTGCGTGTTGCGTTCGATCTGCTGGCGGAACTTCAGCTGGGTTGCATCGAGGCCGCTGCCGTTGCTTGGCTGCGTGAGCAGGTTGCCGTCCTGGTCGAGGATCGTCACACCGTGCACCGGCATTTGCGGCACCGCCGACGCCACCATATGCGTAATCGCGACCACCTGCGCTTCGTCGAGCACGCGGCCCGGGTACAGGTTCACGAGCACCGACGCCGACGGCGGTTCCTTGTCGCGCACGAATACGCTCGGCTTCGGAATCGCGAGGTGCACACGCGCCGATTTGACGCTCGAGATCGATCCGATCGTGCGTTCGAGTTCGCCTTCGAGCGCGCGCTGATAGTTGACCTGTTCGTCGAACTGGCTGATGCCGAATTTCTGGTTGTCCATCAGCTCGAAGCCGACCGAGCCGCTCTTCGGCAGTCCCTGCGAGGCGAGGCGCAAGCGGGTCTCGTGGACCTGCTCGGCGGGCACGAGGACCGCGGTGCCGCTTTCGGACAGCTTGTATGGGATATTGGCCTGCTGCAGCGCGGTGATGATCGAACCGCCGTCGCGATCGGACAGATTGCTGTAGAGCACTTTGTAGCTAGGTGCGCGCGACCACAGGAACAGACCGGCGACGACCGCCACCAGCAGCGCGACCGCGAACACGAGCGGCGCGCGCGGGTTGCCGCGCATCTGCGCGAGTCCGGACAGACGCTGGCCGAAATTGCCGCCGAGACCTCCGAGGCCGCCGAGGCCGCCGAGGTCGGCCGTGCCGCCGGCCTGGCCGCTCGCGGCCTGAGCGGCCGCGGGCTGCGCGCCGGCGAGCCCCATGCGGGCGTCGGGGTTGATCAAAGAGTTGGCTGACGAATCCATGCGTCGGGTTTCTCCGGGGGATGCCTTGGCGTTCTGCCGTGATGCCGCGCCGGGGCTCGGCGGACGGACAGAGACTTTCACCCTTGAAATTATCCGCAGCGCCGCCCAACCCGATTGCTTGAATAGAGCCGGGTTTCCCCCCTAGTTTCGGGACTTTCCGCGTGGGGCCGCTGCTATGCTTTCGTCCAGATCGGTACACCTTCCGGTGCTCCGATCGCCTATCCAACGGAGAAGAAGATGACCATGCCCGTGAACGCGCTATCGTCGGCGCTGCAACAGATGCAGGCGATGGCGGCGCAGGCGGCCGGCGGCTCGACCCCAGTGGCGGAGCAATCCGGCGCGGCGACGCCGACCAACTTCGCGGCGGCGCTGAAGGCCTCGCTCGACAAGATCAGCAGCGACCAGCAGAAGGCGATCGGTGAGTCGCAGGCGTTCGAACTCGGCGCGTCGAACGTGTCGCTGAACGACGTGATGGTCGATATGCAGAAGGCCAACATCGGCTTCCAGTTCGGCCTGCAGGTGCGCAACAAGCTGGTCGCCGCGTACAACGACATCGCGCAGATGTCGATCTGAGCGGGATCGCGCGGGACTGCCTGAAGGACTTGCCCGAAGGTCCGCTGGAGTCCCGTCCGACGATCCGGCAAGCCGCTGCCGGTGCTTGCGCCGGCGGCTCGCGCCGCGTCTTCCGTGCCCGCCCAGCGGCGCTTTCGATCCTCCCGACACCGGACTAAAGCTTTGTCGTCGCGCATCCGATAACCAAAGTACATGTCAGCGATTGGCGCGGCGACGCGCCGCGCGGCCACGCCACGACTTAACCGCAGCCAGTATCAGAGGAGGAGCGCCGATGTTTTCCCAAGGACACGCTGGAGCCAACGCGTATGCACGTGTCGGTATCGAGACATCCGTGATGGGTGCAAGTCCGCATCGTCTGATCGTGTTGCTGTACCAGGGTGCACGCCAGGCGATCGCGCAAAGCCGCCTGCATTTGCAGCAGGGCAACGTGGCCGAGCGTGGCATGGCGATCAGCAAGGCGATCCGGATCATCGAAAGCGGGCTGCAGGCGTCGCTCAACCTCGAGGTAGGCGGCGAAATCGCCGAACGGCTCAATGCGTTGTACGACTATATGGCGCGTCGGCTGTTGCAGGCCAATATCAATCAGAGCGAGGCGATGCTCGTGGAAGTGGACCGACTGCTCGCGACGCTCGAAGAGGCATGGATCGGGATTGCCCCGGAGATCGCGCGGATGGCGGCACAGCCAGCCGCGGAAAGCCTGAGATGACATCGAACGCAGACTATTTTGCCCGCTATGAAGCGGTCGCCGCGCTGTCCTGCCGCATGCTGATCGCGGCCCGCCGTGCACTGTGGAGCGACCTGGTGCACTTGCAGGAAGAGTATCGGCATCTGGTCGAAGCGCTGCGCGAAGCCGACGTGGGCGTCAAGCTCGACGAGGCCGAGCGCCTGCGCAAGTACGCGCTGATCCGCCAGATCCTCGCCGACGACGCCGCGATCCGCGACCTCGCGAATCCGAGCATGGCGCATCTGTCGGTGCTGTTCGCCGGCCGGCCGACGCGTGTGCTCAAGGAGCTGTACGGGGCGCGCTGAGTGCGGGCGGGCACGCGGGTGAGCTGGCGTCACGCCGTGCGCGTCTGAAGGATCGCAGCAATCAGAGCATCGCGCGCATTGCCGCCGATGCGACCAAGGAACCGGCATGAACGGAATCGATTCGGCCCTCGCTTCGGTGCTGTCGAGCCGGATCGACAGCCTGCTCAACATTGCGCCGGGAACCGCGACGACCTCGCAGACCGGCGCGGCCGGCGTCGATACCAAGGTTCCCGCGGCGCCTGCGAACGCGACGCCAGCGCCGCAGTCGTCCGCGCAAACCGCGCTGTCGGCCGTCGCGCTGACGCTGAACGCGATCGCGCACTCGGGCGGCGAGGCGACACCGGCGGTGCTCGGCCGCGCGCCGATCTGGGCGGCCGCGCCGGCGCTCGACGTCGCCATCGAGAGCTTGCCGCTGACCAATGCGGGCGCCGCTACTGGCGATTCCGCCGCTTCTGCGAATCTCAATACCAATCCCAACGCTGCTGCCCACGCTAGCGCGGCTACCACCGCGAGCGTGGCGGCGACCGAAGTGCCCGTCGCGGCGCTCGCGGCCGCGCTGCAAAGGACAGTGGCCGACAGCGGCCTGTTCTACGAGGCGCATCTCGCAGCGTGGCTGGTCGGCCAGCGGTCGCCGGCTCAACTGGCGAACGAGGCACAGAACCAGCTCGTCGCAGATTCTCAATTGCCCCCCGGCTGGAGCGCCGACGCTGGCGACGCGAGCACGCGGTCCGCTTCGGCGAACGGAGCTGCCGAGGCGACGCCACGCGGCGCGCCGAACGGTACACCGAACGGCACGCCGGCTGGCACGCCGAACGCCGCCGACAACAACCCGGCCTCGCACGCGATGCCGTCGATCCTGACCGCGCAGGCCGCGCGCCTCGTCGCGGGCGAGCTGCTGGCCAGTTCGGTGTCCGATCTGAACGGGCAGTCCACACATGCGGGGCCGCACGGCGCGGCGTCGCAGGCGGCCGATGCGGGTCCATCGAAGAGCGCGCAGGCAATGGCGGCGGCGGTGCATCCGGCGACGGTCCCGCTCGTGCGCCAGCAGCTCGATCTGCTCGCGACCGGACAGTTTCGCTGGACCGGCGAGGCGTGGCCCGGCGCGCGTCTGGACTGGACCATCGAGCAGGATGGCGACGAATGGGACCGCAGCGGCGGCGGCCTCGCGAGCGAGGACGACCAGCCGTGGCGCACGCGCCTGACGCTGTCGCTGCCGACGCTCGGCACCGTCGATGCCGAACTGACGCTGACCGGCACGCGGCTGAGCGCGCGCGTGCAGGCGAGCCCGCGGGGCGCCGCGCGGCTCGCGAATCAGGGTGACGGTTTCCGTCAGCGGCTCGCGGCGGCGGGGATCGAGCTGCAGGGCTTGACGATTCGGGAGATTGGCGGCGGTGCACCGGCGTCTGCGGTGGCTGGCGCCTCGGCGGCGGGGGCGCAGGCGGCGGGCGCGTATGCACGGTCGGCGTCGGCGGCTGTAACCGAGTCGGCGGCGGCGAGCACCGCTTTGCGCGACGACTTCGATTGGGATATCTGATGAGCCGCACCCATCGTCGCAGCGCGGCTGCGCTCGTTTATGACGCTCATGGCGGGGAACCAGCGCCGCGTGTGGTCGCGAAGGGGTATGGGCTGCTTGCCGACATGATCGTGCAGCGCGCGAAGGAAGCAGGGCTGTATGTGCACGAGGCGCCCGAGATGGTGTCGCTGTTGATGCAGGTCGATCTGGATGCGCGGATTCCTCCGGAGCTATATCAGGCTGTTGCCGAGTTGTTGGCCTGGTTGCATCGGCTCGAGAGTGGGGCTGATGTTGAGCCGGCTCATGAGGGGGAGAGTGCTGGCGCGCAGGATGTGGTGGATGTTGTTGCTACTGATGTGCCTGGCGGCACGGGGGCTGTGGATCATTGACGGTGCGGGCTTGCCCTTTTGCAGAGCGGAGTTCTTTTTTGTCTTTGTTCTTGCGGTGTTGGTCTTTCCTTGCTTGTCGGTCTATTGGCATTGACCCTGCGCCATCGCAAACGGTGCCTCGCGTGACGTAGAAAAGGCCTCGCTGCGGCGCGGGCCTTTCGCAGGAAACCCCCGCAAAAGCGGGAATAGCGAGCCGAACTCAGAGATCAACGAAACGTGGCAACAGGTCCTGATCGGCGAGGCGGATTTCGATATCATTTGCCGCCTTGACGTGCTCCCGGTTGTGCACATCGAAGACTTCATCCGTCACGCTGACGACGATCGTGCCTTGCTGATTGCCATCGCGGATGACAGGGATAAGGTCGCGCGCTTCGGGCACTTGGGCCTGCGTGAGAACGTGCGGCAGGTAGAGCATCCAGCTTACGGCAAGACGATCATCGAAGACGGCTTCGGTCGTGTACTTGCGCGGCCCAAAAGTCACGTAAAGTGACCCGTAAATCTCAACCGTCTTCGCCACAATCTCGGCAACAGATTTATATTCACCCAATCTTGAGGAATTGAGATTCTTCTCGCCAATTTCTAAATCAAGCATTTGAGAAATTACCCCTCCTCCATCGAACGAAACATAAGCGGTGGCCCCTTCGCCCCCCGATTCAACACCATTCCAGATGCCGATTGATTTCGTGACATTCGAAGCTTTTCCCTTATATTCATCGGCTAGCGAAAGAACGGCCGCCTCGGAGGGCTCATTATTTTCGTAAACCTTGCACAGCAAAGCCTCCGTGATGGTATCGCCTTGCATATACCAATTGGCCAAGGTCCTGTCCTTTTGCGTCATCAAATCAATAAGCGGACGCAGTCGGCGAATATGAAACTCAAACGCCGAAGAGGGGATGACGCTACTATCTCGATGTTGTTCAAACAGATTCATGAGTGGATCAGGGTTGATTGACTGATGGCACACCAGCGGCTCGAAGCGTGGAAATCATATATTCCCTCGTCTTCGGGGTCTGAAAATACCACGTGAGCCTTGCCGGAGGATTTGCGCGCACTGTAGTCCCTTGATCAAATATTTGATCCGCCATTCTTTTAAAGCCCACAAAAAACGGCTTTGGTTTATCGTCTGCGCCAATAAATTGGTCGTAATTCCCCTTTGCTTCCTGCAAGAGACATTGCGACGGTTGAAATCCATCAAAATCTGTACCGAGCCACGCCCACTCCATATTCCAGCCCTGGCTGGTTTCCCTGCCTTGCCCGTTCGTCACTATTCCGTACTCAAACCCTGTGATGCGGGCCTGGTAGCGTCGGGGCTCAGGATTCATGCTGTGATTCCTTTGCACCTTTTCGCCACCCTTCTCGGGCGGGCACTTGCACGGCCTTTCGCGTTCGCGGGACCGGTCACGCGCTAGTTCGCCCCATCCGCCGTCTGCACGCGCTCCCGTGCCGCTGCTGCCCACAGGGCCAGCAGACGGTGCGACAGCGGGGACCGGAACAGGCATAGGCGTTGCCTGCGCCATTGCGTGTGCTGCGCGTGCGAGCGTCGCCGGGAATGGAATACCCATCAGCGTTTCTCCTTCATTTCCTGTTGTCTTTTTCGCGTTGCCTGCATCAGCATTTCGAATCGCTGTTCAGCTGGGACCCCGGGCTTGTGCAGCCATGCTATGACCTCCGGAATCCAGTAAAACCCCGGCGTGGTTGCTTCCACATACAGGAAATCGACTATCGGCCCGTCATGTGTAAAACGGAGCATCCTTGTCTGTGCAAAGGCCCCATCAAGCCGGTCGCGCAAGGTCGGATCATTGGCCAGCGCGGGATAATCGCGCACGATATGGCCGCGGATAAAGTCGACATAGTTGCGGTCTTCATAGGCTTTCAGAAGCGCCCATTGTCCTTCGGTAAATTCCATTGTCGTCGATGGTGAACCGTCGTCCTTCGTTGAGGTAGTGCCACGCGTCGGCAGCCCTGAAAAGCTCACGCTCGCTCTTGCCGCGGCATACCGCATCGAGCGCATGCAGCACCCTCGGGTCCCAAAAGCGCAGCAGGGCCGACCGTCCTTTTGGTATTCGGGTATGCAGGTGCGGGCGCAGCTTTGCGGCCTGCCGCTCAAGGCTCTCTGCGGTACTCAGCCAGATCACGCCAGGGCGGGCCTGTTCGAGTTCGCGCAGGTCCGCAATAAACTCGCGCGCCATCTTCGGATCAAGCAGCCACGGCCCCGCGTGTGCGAGTGCCATCTCGTGCGTTCCCGCGAACAGCGAAACCGCCCGATCGGTTTCGGCAGTGAGTTGCTGGCCGGTATGCTGCTGGTACTGGATACCGTCCACCAGCGCCAGCACGTGGCCGCTGTAGCGCCGTTGCCCGTACTGGCGAAGCTGTTCATTGACAGAGGCGGGAATCATCAGCGCTCCAGGGTCATCGCACCTTGCCCGGCAGCGCGAATCATGCAATCGAGACAGATAGACGACTGCGGAAGCACCGGCCGGGGCGTTGCGCCGTAGACCGATGACGGGCCTTTTTTCTGTGGAGTATCCGGAGAGCGTCCGCGACAATTGCATGCCCATCCGTAACCTAGGGCTTCGGCCATCTCATAACCGGTGGGACACGACTTCAGACTATCGAACGGAAACCATTCGCCGGTTTCAGCGTTCAGCGCCATCGCCGACGGCATTGGCGGGAAGTTTGAGTAGAGGGAATAGGTGATACGACAAAGCTGGCACTCTTCCATGCCCCGGGTTTCATCCTGCTTCTGTTTTTCCATCTGACCTCTGCTGTTTTTCCAGAATACACCCGACGAATTAACCATCGAAAACGCAACACGGTCAACGGCTTTAAATTGAGATAAAACGTTTTCGACAACTATTTACTATTGTGTCGGGTATCTCTATTTCTATTGCATATTCCTGCTCACGCAGGATGACTAAAAAAGGCGGCATTGCGCCCCGACCATTAACGGCCTTTCGGGTTAGCGGGCGCGTAATCGTCGACTCCGTGGCGTGTCAAAGTGCATTGCTTTCAAACATGCAATGGAATTGTCACGTAACGTTCTTACACTGCCGCCCGAAGCAATAATTTCAATAATCGGGCGAGGTTTCGCGAAGACGACATCCGTCCAGCGCGTAGAGGATTGACATCGTATGGATTTTTCAAAGAACAAGAGTCGGATGTTGCGGGTGAGCGCTTGTGCGCTGCTGGCCAGCATCGGTGTGGCGGCGGGCCTGAGCGCGTGTGGCGGCAGCAACAGCATGGTTCCCCAGGTGTCGGGCCAGGTGCTCGGCAGCTACATCCAGAATGCGAAGGTCTGTCTCGACCTCAACGACAACGGCAAGTGCGATAGCGGCGAGCCCTATGCGGTGACCGATGCCAAGGGCAAATTCTCCATTGGCGACGCGAGCAACGGCGGCTGGAAGAATGTGATCGCCGATCTGACCAACGCGCGGGAAAACGATGCCAATGGCAACAACATGGGCACCCAGTTCGGTTCCGGCACGTTCTTCCGCGCGCCCAAGGGCGCGACGGGCACCGTCAGCGCCATCACCACGCAACTGGCTCAACTGGTGGCGGGCGGCGCCACGCTCGACGACGCAAAGAGCACGCTCGCAGCCAGGTACGGCAGCGTGCCGGCCGACAAACTGCTCGGCGACTTCAACGGCGACAGCAGCCTTGCCAGCCTGAAGACCGCAAGCGACAACTACATCAAAGCGGTGGTCGGCGCAAAAGCGGTGCGCCACGTTTTCGTGATCACGATGGAAAACAAGGACTACGAGGAGTCTTTTGGCACGACTGCGGCCACCAGTGGCCAGGACCCTTACCTGAAGTCGCTCGCGACGCAGGGCGCGATGCTGACCAACTACTACGGTACGGGTCACGTCAGCCTCGATAACTACATCTCGATGATGAGCGGTCAGCCCTCGACGGTGGATACCGAGACCGACTGCTTCGCGCTCTGGTCCGACATCGTCGATGCCGGCGACTACACCGATCCGGTCAACGGTGCCAAGCTGCTCAAGGCTGGCACGGATGCAAACGGTCACGTCGGTGGCGGCTGTGTGTATCCGGCGCGCGTCAAGACGCTTGCCAACCAGCTCGATAACGCCAAGTTCGCCTGGAAGGGCTACATGGGCGACATGGGTAACGACCTGAACCGCGACGGCACGAAGACGTGCAGCTTCCCGACCCGTACCGCGAAGCTGGCGGGCACTGATCCCGCCAAGGCGGTCGACGGTACGCAGTCGGCTTCGGCGGGTTCCGCGTCCGGCGACGTCATCGCGGACGCCTACGCAACGCGTCACAATCCGTTCGTGTACTTTCACTCGATCATCGACGACATCGAATATTGCGATCAGCACGTCGTGAATCTGGACGCAAACCTGGAAAACGATCTGAAGTCGATCGACACCACGCCGAACCTCGTGTTCATCACGCCGAACCTGTGCGATGACGGCCATGACGGCGACGGCACGGGCGCGGCAGGCAAGGGCTGCAAGAGCGGCGCACCGGGCGGTCTGACTTCGATCGACGCGTTCCTGAAAAAGTGGATTCCTATCATCCAGGCTTCGCCGGCTTACCAGCGCGATGGTTTGATCGTCATCAACTTCGATGAGTCGAATGCGTCCAGCGGCGGTTATAGCCCGTCCCTCAACGGCACGACGCTGCAACTGATGATCAAACTGACTGGCGCGTCGACCGCCAACCAGCAGAGCGGTCCTAATGTCACGCGTCCCGAGGACGAGTTCCTGATGGCGAACTATCCGATTTCCGCTGCTGCGGGATTGCTTGGTTCGGCAAGTGCTTCGGCGCTGACGGCAGCATTCCCGACGGCGACCACGTTCAGCCTCGGCATGCACTACAACGGCGTGGGCGGCGACCGCACCGGGGCCGTGCTGTTGTCACCGTTCATCAAGGCGGGTACGACCACCGCTACGGGCTACAACCACTACTCGCTGCTCAAGAGCCTGGAAAACATATTCGGTATTCCGCAGTATCTGGGCTATGCAAACGATGTGAATCTGACGGCCTTCGGCTCCGACATCTTCACTCAGTAAAGATCGATGGCTTTGCACTTTACGAAAGGGACCGCCCGGGGGGCGGCCCTTTTTCTCTTTGCGAGTTTCTTCCTCACGGCCTGCGGCCCCAGGGAAGAGGCGATCAGCACCGCTGCCGCCGCGACGCCCCCCGCGGCAACTTCCGCAGCGCCTTCCAACAAGGACATGGCCGAGATCGGCAAGCTGGCTTTTTTCGATCCGTCGCTGTCGGCGTCGGGCCGGCAGTCGTGTGCGAGCTGTCACAGCCCTGATCGTGCCTATGGGCCGCCCAATGGCCTCGCCGTGCAACTGGGCGGCGCCGATATGAAGCACTACGGCACGCGTGCCGTGCCATCGCTGCGCTATCTGCGGCGCGTGCCGATCTGGACGCACACGTACGCGAGCAGCGCCAAGGAACGCATGGAGGATGGCGACAACATGCCTTCCGGCGGCTACACCTGGGATGGGCGCTTCGACCGCCCAGCAGACCAGGCCGCGTTCCCGCTTTTGAATCCCGACGAGATGGCCAACGCGGACGCTGCCGCGGTCGCGAGCAGATTGAGCAGGAGCGCTTACGCTGCGCGTTTCCGTGCCGTGTTCGGTCAGGACATCTTCTCGCGTCCGGCCGACGCGCTCGCGGCGCTCGGCAAGTCGCTGGAGCGCTTCCAGTTCGACGATCCGAGCTTTCAGCCGTTCGACAGCAAGTTCGATCGCGTGCTGGACGGCAAGGCGCAGTTCACTACGCAGGAGGCGCGGGGTTTCAGCCTGTTCGTCGATCCCGAGCGCGGCAACTGCGCGTCGTGTCACCTGGTCGACAAGGGCGCGGCCGGTGCGCATCCGACGCTTTCCGACTACAACTTCCAGACACTGGGCGTGCCACGCAACCCGGAGATTCCGGCCAACGCCGATCCGAAGTACTACGACCTGGGTTTGTGCGGCCCGATGCGGACCGACAAGACCGACAACAAGTGGTACTGCGGCATGTTCAGAACGCCCACGCTGCGCAACACCGCAACCCGCCAGGTGTTTTTCCATAACGGCCGCTTCCACACGCTCGAAGATGCTTTGCGCTTTTACGTGCAACGCGACACGAACCCGGGCAAGTGGTATCCGCATGCCGGTGGCAAGCAGCAGTTCGACGACCTGCCAGTGCAATACCAAAGCAACGTCGACCATCGCACCGCGCCGATGACGAATCACAAAGGCGGCAAGCCGGTCTGGTCGGACAGCGACATCCGCGACGTGGTCGCCTTTCTGGAGACATTGAATGACAGCGACGCAGAGGCGAACAAAAAGGTCGCGGCGCATTGAGGTCGCGGCGGAATACCGATTCAACAGGTCCAGGCGTAGAGGGGACGAAGCGCCGAAACAACCGGTGATTCTGCAACGGGGTTTCGGCGCGCGTAGCGCCGCCGGAAGAAGGCTTTCAGCGATTGAGACGGTTGCAGCGGTCGTTAAAACGCGTCCCGTGGGGAGCCAGTGGGGAAGTTGCGGCACTGCGCGGAAACGGCGAAGACGGTCTGTCAGAACTGCCCCGTCACCTGGAATCCGAGCGTCACGCGTGCAGTTGGAAAGCCGGATGGTTTATAGATGGGCGTAGCTGCAAAGAGGTCGCAGGCAACCGCACCTGTCTTTGCCGATGCGCTGCCGCGCACACCGATCACCGCGCCCGCGAGTTGGGTACCGGCGAGAAATGCGGTGTTCGGCCCGAACACGCGGCCGTAGTCGATACCGGCATACACAGACTGGCCCGTCGAGCCGATGGGTAACTGAAGCTCATTGCGCCAGAAGAAACCGCGCTCGGCGGCCAGCATCGTTTCGCCGTCGAAGCCGCGCACCGTGTAGCGGCTGCCGATGGTCAGGTCATCGATATAGTTGAGCGTGTTGTTGGTGAACTGGCCGTGAACGGTTGTGACGAAGCGTAGCGGCTGGTTCGCGATCTGGAACGGCACCGACAGGTTCGCGTCGAGGACGGCCATGCGGAAGCGGTAAGTCGGACCATTCTCGTAGAAGTCTGGTGTCGCCCCAAGTCCGCCCACACCCTGACGGTACGCGAGACTGCCGTCGAACTGCGATGCGCCGAAGTAGTGACGGTCGGTAAGCCCCGCCTCGATGAATGTGTTGTTGCGCCGCTGCTGCGGAATAGCGGTGTCTTCAATGAAGCTTTCACCGAAGCGCTTCGTGAGCCTGAACTGCGCGCCGAGTACGTTGTTCTGGCTGCGCATCAATACCCGCTGTAGTCTGAAATCGACGGTCTGCGAGTTGCCGCTCGACACGAAAGTCGTGTTGACGCCCGCGATCTGCTGATAGTACGTGTTCGTATAGGCTGACAGCGTGCCAGTCCAGTAACCCCACGGAATCGAGTAGGAACCGTTCCAGCCGTGCGAACCGAGACCCTTGTCGCCGAATTCGAGGTCCTGACTCACACCGACATTGAAAATGTCGTTCAGCCCGAGCGGATTGTCGATGCCCAGGCTCAGGTTGCCTTGCAGCTTGCCGGTGGCCCGCGTGCCTGAGTTGTCCACCGAGGCGACCACCGTCCACGGCTTCACGCGCTTTACCGTAACGACAATATCGCTTTCGCCAGGTACATCAGTTGGCTCGATTTTCATGTCCACGTCCTGGCTGCTGACGCGCTTCATCTGTTCGAGCCCCTGTTCGAGGTCGCGCAGGTTCAGCAGATCACCCTCGCGGGCCGGGAAGGCAGTTTTCCACGTACCGCGCGTGGCAGGTTCGGCGAAGCGGATCGCACGCACAACACCCGGCACCAGCGCGAACTTCAGCGCACCGGTAGAGAGGTCCTGCTCGGGCAGGAGTACGCGCGTGGTGATGTAGCCCCGGCTCAGGATGACCTGTTGCAGTCCCTTCGTGAGCGTGTCGAGTCCTGCTTTGCCCACGCATTGCCCCGTGTAGTGATCGAGCCATTCGCGGGCGAACGCGAAGCGGTCGAGCGGCAACGCGGATGCGCCTTGCGAGCGCACGGCATCAGGTAGCGTCGCCGGCACGTCAAGCACGAACGAGTCAATGCGGAAGCACGGCGTTTCAGCCGGCAGACCTGGCCAGCCAGAGGCGCGCTCAACCGTCGAGCGCACCGAAGGCGCATTAACCGTCGCTTCGCGTTCCTGTGCTTTGCGTTGCTGCTCGACCTGCTGGTTCTGCTCAGCACTGGCGCGTGCCGCCGCTGCGGTATCCGCAGGCGTCGGCGTCTGCTGCGCATGCGCGAGCGTCATCAGGGCTGTGAGCGGCAGCGCCGCCAGCCTCTTTCTGATTTTCATACGGTGAATGGTTGAGAACAAAGTGTGTAGAAAATCACACTCTGTGAATTAAACTTTAGCTTCCCCGAACGACTTATATGGAGGACACACAAGTACCCTCCCATAAACTCACATCCTAGTATTTCCCTTCGAAGTCCTCGTCCAAATCACCAAGCTCCTTATATAGCGCAACGCCGCACAGCACTACGCAAAAGAGCAAGACAGGAATTAAAATTGAAAAGGCCTCCTCGCCTTTCCCGTTCATCTCCCAAGCAATAGAAATTCCAAAATAGGTAACAAGCAAACCAAACGCCGCCAAATAAAATCGACCAAAGAGTGCACTTCGGCTTAATTTTGGAGCACCCTTCAAAATACGGCGCGCCTTTATAACTTGATAGATAAAAAACACCGCAACCAAAACCAAGAGCGGAATTAGTCTCCCCAAGACAGCTTTCCATTCCGCGCCTCTTGCAAGACCAACAACAACTGAAAAGACTGCCAATGATACGAGAGTTGGCACCCATTTCTGCAGCTTCGAACAGGCAATCTTGCTTGCTTCTAACATTGCTCCACCTATTTCTTCGTAATCACGTTCTGGACGGTGCCTGCCGAATTCTGAATAACTTTATTCGCCCAAACACCGGCAGGTCCCGGAACTAAAGCTTGCGCGGCATATCCTGCAACCGTCGTACCAGCCGCCAGACCCGTAGGTAGATCAGGACTATTGCCCGTAGCCGCCGACGTACCAAATACAGAAGTCGCATTAACGAGCGCATTATAACTACCAGCCGCAAGGATGCCTCCTTTACTCATCGCTGCGACACTCTCATCACCAATGGCCAGTGGGCCGAAAATACCGCCAACTAAACCCGTAACATATGATTTCCCAATATTAGGCTTGTCAGCCGAAAGACCAATCATGTAATTGGCGGCGTCACTAGTAAGATCCAATAAAGCAACTGTACCTGCGGATATTATCGCGTCAGGACCAAGAAAGCCCAAGGCAAGAGTACCTGCGACATACGGCGCTTGCGCTTTCATGTTGTCCGAGGCCGTCTGAGCAATTGCCCCCTGTGCGCCAATCACCGCATTGAGCGTCGCATCACTGCACTGCGCGCCGGCCCCACAAACCTGAGAAACCAGGTCTTTCTTCTTCTGATGAAGCATCTGGTTGTACAACTCGACGTTCGACGCAGTAGCGGCGCCTGCCGTGCCGCCCACAAGCGCGCCACCTACGCCCGCCGCCACATTCGCAGCAAGGTTGCCGAGCAGTTGCGAGCCCGTCTCTGCTCCGACACCCGTGGACAGGCTCTCAAGTTGTCCCGCCAGCTTCGACGACAGGCCCGCGCCAAGGCCACCACCCACCGCCGTGAAGACGCTGCCACCGCCAAGCCCGCCAATCAGCGCACCGCCCGCCAGATGCAGCAGCGCACGGTTGTCGCCGCCTTCATCCCACGCGGCCTCTCCGGCCGCGTCACCGGCCTTCTGCGCCGCCTCCAGCTTCGATTCAGCATACGCGCCGATGCCTTGCGATACCGTCTGACCCGCCGCCTGTGCGGCCTGCATCGTATCGGCCTGCTGAGAGAGGATAGCGTTCACGTCCGGCGTTTTCGCAACTGTGCCATTCGTGTTCGTCGTGTCGCGGCTGAGGCTCGCCAGATCCTGCGTCTGCTTCGCGCCGTCCGTGATATTGATCGCACCCGCGCTCACAGCACTGCGCGTGGTGGCGCTTTCGTCGCCATTCTCGTTCTGCGAGATCATCGGCGACACGCCCGGTGTGCCACTCACAGAACCCGGACCCGTTGCCTTGCCGGTGTTGCCTACGCCTATGCCCGCACTGATACCGTTGCTGTTGGCGCTGTAGTGCGACTGGTTCTGGATATCGCTGAACGTGAGCGTGCCGGTCGTCAGGCTGTTCTGCGACGGATCGGCCGCGCTCGAAATCACGCCGCCCGTCAGGTCCGTGTTGCCCTTGACGTTGATGCTGAACCCGCCGTCGCCGGCATTGATCCCGGCCTGTTCGTCGACGCCCGCGTAGTTCGAATCGGCATGGCCGTTCTGCGCGCTGAAGCTGGCGCTGCCGCCGCCCTGGCTGATCGTGAATCCGCCGCCCGTGCTGCTCTGGTGTGCGGCACTGTTCGTCACATCCTGCACACTCACAATATTCAGATTGCCGCCCAAGTCGGCCGCGATCTGCCTGCCGTTGATCTGCGAGCCGATGATGTTCGTGTCGCCGCCCGATATCACCGTGACGCTGTTCGCGCCGTTCACATGCGACGCGTTCTGGATCGATGCGTCGCTGTTCGCGTCGCCATGCGCGTTCGACATCGCAGCCGAGAGGCCAAAGCCGCCCCCCAGCGTGTACTGCACGCCAACGCTTGCGCTGCTGGAGCTGTTCGAGCTACGCGTCGAATCGGTGTCGGCCGTGTTGATGACGTTCACCTGGTTTTTCGCCGCCAGAATGACATCGTTCGCGCTGATGTTCGACCCGGCGATCGTCAGGTCGCCGTTCGTCGCCACGAATCCCGCCGTGCCGCCTGCCTGCACGCTGGAGCCGCGCTGCATCGTCTGATCTTCCGATGACTGGCTTTCGCTCTTGCTGGACCCGATGCTGACCTTGATGCCGATGTCGGGCTTGCCACCATCGGCCAGGGTTTTCGCCCCCATCCCCGCTATCGCTGCATCGCCCGCCGCCGCAATGCTATGCAGCGCAGCCGCACGGTCATTGCCCGTGCTGGTCGAATTCTTCGCCGCCTGACTTTCCGAATACGCGTTGTTGATCGCATCGCCGACCGAACCCGCCAGACCAATCGTGAGGCCGCTGCTGCTGGTCTTCTGCGTCTGCGCCTGGTGCGAGGTATCGGTGGCCGCGTCGATGATGACGTTCGCCGCCGTTCCAGCGAGGTTCCCGCCCGCGACAAGATCGCTGCCGGTGACGTGCAGGGTGTTACCCGCCTGGGTCGACAGGTCGCCGTTCAGCGAGCCGACCGTGCTCGCGTTGTTCGTGACACCCGATGCCTCACTGGTCGTCGCGAGCTTGTTGGTGCCGACCGTCACGCTCAGGCCGCTCGTCCCCAGGCCCGTGCGCGTCTCCTCATAGCTGCTGGACGACTGCATGGTGTCCTGTGACGTCGTGATATTCACGTCATGCGCAGCACGGAGCGCGACATCGTTCGTGCCGACAATCGTGCTGCCCTTGACGTTGATGTCGTTGCCACTGGCGATAGTCACGGCGTCTGCCGAAACCAGGCTGCCCTGCGAGAGCGTGGCGGTGGTGTGGCTCGAACTCGCCACATCCTTGCCGCTCACGATATTGCTGTGGCTGTGCTGTTCCTGCGAATTGTCGACATAGGTCGCGGTGGCCGCGCCGATGTTGACGTTGTTCGCCGCCGCCAGCGTCGCCGTCCCCTGGTCGAGACTGATCGCGCTGCCGATGAGATTGAGATCGTGGCCCGATGCAACGGTCAGTGAATCGCCGGCATGGAGCGTCGTCCCCGTCAGGGTATCGGCTGAGGTATGCTGCGACGCTGAATAGCTGACGTGGCTATCGCTACCGGAACTGCTGCTGTCGACGGTCGAGGTTGCCTTCGCCGCCTGGAGCGTGACGTCGCCGTTCGCCGCAACCGTCCCGCCACCGCCCAGGTTGATATCAGCGCCCGTCGCGGTCAGGTTGCCGCCCACGCCGATCTGCGAGACGCCGCCTACGTTAATCGAACTGCCTGTCGTCTGGTTGAAGTCGGTATCCGATACGCCGTTCGCGCCCGCGACCACCTTATGCTCGCCGGTCTGCACCGAGCCGAGATCGTAGTTGCCGCCCACGGCCATGCCGAGGTTGCCGCCCACGTTCAGGTTGCCCGCGTTCTGCTCGACGTTGCCGGCCGTGACGATCACGGCATCGCCCGCCACGTTCAGGTTCGCAATCGGGCCAAGCGCGGTCGTGCTGCGTGTCGCGCCGGTTGCGCTGACCTGATCAACGGTCTTGACCGCCGCGTTCAGCAACAGGTTGCCGCCCGCGTTCAGCGCGAGGCTGCCTGCATTCACCGTGGCCGAGGTCAGGTCCACATTGCCAGTGGTCGCCAGCGACATCAGGCCGCCGCTTTGCAGCTTGCCGAACGCGTTGTCGATCTGCTGGCCCTGGATCGACAGCGTATTGCCTGCCTGCATCGTGCCGCTATTCGTGAACGTCTGCGTGTTCTGAAGGTCGATGTCGGTCGCCGCAATCAACGGCCCGTTCATGTCCTGCTGGCTGGCCTTCGCGAGATAGACGACGGGTACGAGTACCTGTTGCCCGTTGACGGTCTTGGTCTGCATGATGATGACGTTACTCGTGAGCGCGGCCACCTGCTCAGCCGACAGGCTCATGCCGAGCGGCAGATCGAGCGACTTCGACAGCGATGCGCCCGCGTCGAGCATCGCCTGATACATCGACTGAAGGTCGGTGTACGGGCCGAGTACCGCCTTGCCGGTCAGCGACGTAATCTGGTTCCGGACCAGTTGCTGTTCGTAGAACCCGTCGCCCAGGCGCTTTTCCGTCGTCTGCGGATTCAGGCCAAGCTGTTGCAGGTAGTAGTCGCTCGATATGAATGACTTCTGGTTCGTGAACGCCGGGTTGGTCTCGATCAGGTAGGTTGCGCCCGGTGCGCTCGCAGGGCTGAACAGTCCGCCCTGGGGAAACGAGAGGTTTTGCAGCACGTTCTGCGCAGTCGCACTGGCGATGACCGGATTGACGAGACCGCCGCCGCTGACGCCGCCAACAGTCACGCCGCCCAGCGACTGGCCGGGCACAAGACCGGGCGAAGGCATCCCGGCGTTACCCGCCGTGTTATCGATGTTCACGCCCGTGCCGGAAAGCGTGCTGCCTGCGACAAACGTCGATTCGTAGCTCGGCAGCGCGTAAGTGCGGATGTCAGCCGGCGCGACCTGGTAGCCGCCCGGATTGGAGGTCACGAACGTCGCGTTGCCGAACGGCAACTGCCAGTTGTGTTCGGTGTTGTCGTAATTGTTGTAGTGATACTGACCTGAATAGGTTACCTGCAGGCCGGGAGCAAGTTGCCCGCGCCAGCTATTCTGATCGAGCGTCACGGGCGCGGCGATGCTGCCAGCCGCAGCAACGGCGCTCCAGTAGTTCTGGAACGTGCCGACGTTCGACGCATCAAGGTTGCCCCCGGCGATGATCTGCGCCTGCGGGCTGATCCCCGTAATGAGGTTCGCGAGCGCCACGCCCGTATAGCTCGTGTACTGGTAGGTGCTGTTCCATTGGCCCCCGTGCGGCGGATTGATCGGCATGCCGCCTGGCTGGGCCTGCGCCGCGGCGATGGCGGCGGGATCGTAGTTGGAAGCATTCGGATCAAACTGGAGGCCCTGGACCTGCGGATTGCCCGGACCGCATGCCGCCATGTCGATGGCCGCGCAGCCGGACAGGCTGATACCCAGCGCCTGGATAAGCGGGGAACTCGCGTCCAGCGGCTCCACGTAGGCCCCGTCGGTCGTCATCACGCGCCGCGTGTTCGTGACCTGGGTCGCGTACAGCCCCATGTCGCCCGAGGACTGGATCAGCGCCGAGACGTTGTTAATCAGGTTCGCGTTGGTATAACTGCCGTCCGCGTTTTTTCCACCCGCCAGCACGACCTTGCCGAGACCGTAAATCGCGGTGGTCGCCTGCGTATCGGTCGGCGTGGTGTCGTCGCGGTTCTCGATATCGGGCGCTAGCAGTTCGAGCAGGCCGTTACTGTCCGTCGCACCGATCAGCGCGGTCGGCCCGACATTCGTGATCGATTGCGTGCCGTTCAGCGAGACGCTGCCGCCGACCATCACGCCCGTATTTTCCAGCGTGTCCGAATGCGTCGCGAGCGTGCCGCCCGCCATCATGACACCGCTGTTCCGGACATCGGCGGCATGGACGTTCAGGTTGTTCGCCGCCTCAACCAGCGCGCCGTTGCTGAACGCGCCCGGCAGGGTGAAGGACAGGTCATGACCGGCGTTGAACTGCACATCGGGCGTGGGCGCGAAATCGCCCTGAACGCTCACTGCCACGTCATGAGCCGCGCTGTAGGTACCACCGCCCGTCAGCGTCGCGGCATTCACGGACAGATCATGCGTCGCGCCAATCTGGCCGTTCGCGTTCGTCACCGCGCCGGTCGTCGTGATGGCAACGTCGCCAGTCCAGCCCGCAAAACTGCCGATCCTGCCGCCGCTGTTGTCGACGGTATCCGCCTGAACCGCGAGGCTCGCGCCGCTCAGTTGAGCGCCCTGGGTATTGGAGAGCGATGACGTGTCGACGGCCACATTACCGTTGCCCGTCATGACACCGCCGCTGTTGACGATCTGGCTGCCACCCTGCACGGTCGCATCGCCCGTGCCGAGGTTGCTGATGAGACCGTTCGTATTGTCGATCGACGCAGCCTGAACGCCGAGCGTGCTCGCATCGCCCGCCGCGCCCGTGCCCGACTGGATCTGTCCGTTCGTACTCGTCAGCGCGCCACCACTGGCGAGCGAGAGGGACGTGAGCGAGCGCAACGCGCCCTGCATATTGTTGATATTGCCGGCGATGCTCGCCGCGATATTGCCCTGCGTGGCGAACACGCCCGTCGCGTTGTTCAGACTCCCGGCCTGTGCGGCGATCTGACCGGCAGTGATGATCGTTCCGTGAACGTTCGAGATTGACCCGGCACCGTTACCCGGCGTAATCCTCAGCGTGCCGGTACCCGCATGCGTAATCGTGCCGCCGTCGTTGTCGAGCGCGGCCGGTGCAAGAGTCAGGTCCGTGCTGTTGGTCTGGAGTGTGCCGCCTGCCGAGTTGTCGAGCGTACCGGTCATGTCGAGCGTCGTCGCGCCGGTTCCGGTCTGCGTGATCGTACCGCCGTGGTTGACGAGATTCGTTCCGTGCAACGCGATCTGATTCGCGCTGATTGCGCCCGCGCTGTTGTCGATTGTCGTGGCGCTTGCGCTCGCCAGCTGGCCGGCTCCGATCGTGCCGGAACTGGTCAACACTGTGCCCGCCGAGACGGTCGTGTTGCCGTTGGCGGCCAGGGTGCCGCTGTTGAACAGCGTCTGCACGGCGCGGGCGATCAGCGACTGCACTGCCGTGATCGAGCCCGCGTTGGCAAGCTGCCCGGCCTGCGCCGTCACCCTCCCGTTGCCGCCGATGGTGCCGCCCGCGCCGTTGTTCAGCAGGCCCGTCGTGAAGACGCTCAGGCCATCGCCATTGAGTGAGGCGATGTGGCCAGCCGTATTGTCGAGGCTGCCTGCGTTCGCCGTTAGCGCCCCCGCCGCCTGCATCGTGCCGCCCGCGTTCGACACAGCACCTGTCACGTTAGCCGTCAGCGGACCACCCGAAACGATCTGGCCGTTGCGGTTCGAGAGTGCGCCAGCCGTGATGATCTGTGCGCCGCCCGACGACATTGCGCCGTTGTCGTTCGTGAGGGTGCCTGTCGCGCGAGCGTCGAGCGCGCCGCCCGCCGTCGTGGTCGCACCCGACAGGTTCAGGTCGCCGCTGTTCGCAGCGAGTGAAAGCGCGCCATTCGCCGAACTGATCGCGCCCGCAAGATTGACCGCCGCGCCACTCACGCTCACATCGCCGCCCGCGACATTGCGGCCGGTTGCGGTGACAGCGCCGGATGCGCTTACATTCAGGTCGCCGGTCTGCGCGAGCGAGCCGTCGCCGTTCACGCCCGCCGCGAGCGTGCCAGTTGAATTCACGCTGGCGGCGTTGACGGTTGTATTTTGCTGCGCGGCCACCATGCCGCTGTTCGTGACCGTACCGCTGGCCGAGAGAATCGCGCTTTGCTGCGCGTAGGTCGTGCCGCTGTTCTGGATAACGCCAGCGGTGGCGGCAAGATTGCCGCTCGCGCTGGCCTTGCCGGCGAGGGACAGCAGGCCGTTCGATTGCAGCGTCAGGTCGCCCGCCTTCGCGGCGATTACGCCCTGGTTCGAAACGCCTACACCGTACTCGTTGCTCGCCAGAAAAATCCGCCCGCTGTACATGCCGCCCAGCTGGCTCACGTCAATAGAGACGGCCGGTGCGGGTCCGTCGCCCGCAATCGGCGTGAACGCCAGTGAGTCGTGACCGATCTGGTTTGCGCCGGTGATGACATTCAGGTTTTTCCCGGCGTACACCTCCGCATTGATCTGCACCGCTCGGGCCAGCAGGTCAACCTGATCCACAGTCGAGCCGTCGAGTCCCGCTCCCTGCACGGTGATGTTGCCGCGAGTCACATTAAAACCGGTGAGCGAACCATCCGGGGCAAAGTTCGGCGTGCCTGTCGTCAGAATGGCGCGCGAGGTATTCAGAAAGCCGCCGCCGTTCACCGAAATGCCGGAACCGTTAGCTATCACCACCTCTGCGCGTTGTCCTGCCACTTCAAGCATGCCGTTGATCTGACTCGCCGCGCTGCTGTTGACCTGGTTCACGATGATGCGCGCAGCCTGGTTCGCCCCGAAATTCGGGTTGCCGTTGATCTGCCCGGCCTGCTGCGTGCCCGTTATCACGGGTGAATTGTTCAGAATCGCGCCTGAACGTGAGACGTCAAATTGCGAATAGGTATTCAGTGATACGCCTCCACTCCCCGAGGGTCGGTTCACGTTCACCTGTGGTAACCCGTTCGCCGTACTGATCACGTTCGGCGCGTTCGCGCCAGAGGGGACGATCTGTGCGTCCGACAGAGCGGGAGCGAATCCGGCGAGCACCAGTACGGCAAAGGCCACGTGGCGCATCGCGAACTGCATGATGGAAACCGGAGTGCAAGGCGCGCGCGTTTCGCCGTCACCGGTCCGGCCATGGGCGACGGCTGTTTCTGCGACGGCAACGAGCATGCCCCGACAGCGGCTGAATACCAGCCGGAAGATATTCTTATTCATTTTGCGTGACGCTTTTTTGGCTATCTTCCGAAGATAGGCCAACATGCTTTTCAGATCTGTCAGGCAATGTTAATGAATGCGCGATGACAACGGATTTTCGAAAATCGGATCGGTCTGATGGACGTTTTTTTTCGGAAATATGTGGATTCGATTTTTACTGCGACGCAGACGGAAAGGCGGCATCGGCCCGCCTTTGCCGTCAGGGATCAACGCGTTCGTGCTTCGTCGCGAGAGCGCTCAAAGCCGCCAGACTGTCGCCTGCGCTTTGTGCCACGTCGTCGAGAAGGTCTGCCGCATCACGACGCGTGAGTCGCCGGTTCGGAAGGTCCTTCGCGTCGAGCCCCAGAGCGGTGAACAGTTCGTGATCGCAGTCATTGATGCGCCGGTAGTCTTCGCCGATATGGACCAGGACTTCCCGCAACCGGCGCTGTTCGTGTCTTTCCTATGCGGTTACGGAAAGAGTCCTGATTATTGATTCGCAAATATGACGTGATATTCAAGTTGCCACGCTTGCCGTTCGCAAAGATGGAAAGCGGCCAAAGCCCTCACCCCGCCCAAGGTAAAAATCAAAACCTCATCATCAACTTCAACAACGCATTCACACGCCGACCGTAGGGCGGCGAGATTAACCCACGCGCGTTGAGGCGCGCCTGCATAAGCACAGGCTTCATCTTCGAAAAAGTAACGAACCCCTCATACCCGTGGTACGCCCCCATCCCACTCGCCCCAACCCCGCCGAAAGGCAAACTCTCACAGGCAAGCTGCATCAGCGTCTCATTAACCGCCATGCCACCGGCAATAGTTTCGAGCGTGACACGCTCAATAGTCCGCGCATCGTCGGCATAGAGATAAAGCGCCAGCGGCCGCGGCCGCGCATTGATCCATGCGATCGCATCATCGAGCGTGTCGTACGGCACAAGCGGCAACAGCGGCCCAAAAATCTCCTCCTGCATCAGCGCGCATTCGTTCGGCGCGCCGGTTACGGCGATCAGCGGAAAGCGCCGGCTCGCGGCATCGGGCGTCGCGTCGGTCAGCGCATGCAACTGCGCACCCGCAGCCCGCGCTTCGTCGGCGAGGCGTTCGAGCCGCTCGAAGTGCCGCGCCGAAATGATCGACGTGTAGTCCGGGTTGTGCGCGAAATTCGGGTACATCCTCGCCATTCGCACGCGCGCCCGTTCGATGAACGCCTGCTCCTTGCCGCGCGGCACCAGCACGTAGTCGGGCGCGATGCAGGTCTGCCCGGCGTTCAGCGTCTTGCCGGCGATCAGGTTGTCGACCGCGTTGTCGAAACGCGCATGCGCGCCGATCAGCGCCGGCGACTTGCCGCCGAGTTCGAGCGTGACCGGCGTCAGATGCTCGGCCGCCGCGCGCATCACTTCGTGGCCGACCTTCGTCGAGCCAGTGAACAGCAGATGATCGAACGGCTGCGCGCTGAACGCGGCCGCGAGCGCCGCGTCGCCGTTGACGACCGCGACGTGATTGCGCGCGAAGGTCTGGCCGATCAGCAACTCGAATAGCGCCGAGGTGCGCGGCGTCAGCTCGGACATCTTGATGATCGCGCGATTGCCGGCCGTCAGCGCGCTGATCAACGGCCCGACCGCGAGCAACACGGGGTAATTCCACGGCACGATGATGCCGACCACGCCGAGCGGCTGCGGCACCACCTTCGCGCGCGCCGGCAGCAGCCATTTGTTGGTGCGGCGGCGCTGCGCTTTCATCCAGCGCTTGCCGTGACGCAGCGCGGCGTCGATCTCTTCCTTCACGAGCAGGAATTCGGCGAGCAGCACTTCTTCCTTCGCGCGATTGCCGAAGTCCGCGTGCATCGCATCGGCGAGTGCGTCGCGATTGTCGAGCATCAGCTTGCGCAGCGCGCGCAGATGCGTCGCGCGCGTGTCCCACGACGGATACGGCGCGCGCAGATGCGCGTGACGTTGATCGCGCAGCAGCGCTTCGAGCGCGGCGACTCCCGCCAGATCATTCTTCATGTGAGTCCACTCCCTGATGGATGACGATGCGCGTCGAGCGCGCTTATTGGATTGAGCTTGGCGTCGGTATTGCGAGCGGAGCGCCCGGAGTTAGCGTGCCCCGCCGCGCTTAGGCGGGAAAGGCGCGCTCGATGATCGCCGCGTGATCGAACGTGGCCGGCAGCGTGCCGTACACGCGGCCGCTTTCGCCGCAGCCGTCGGCGACACGCGTCGCGATGAACGCGTCGGCGACCGCCGCGGGCGCGTGCTCGGCGAGCAGCGTCGCCTGGGCGAGCAGCACGATCTGCTGCGCGATACGTCGTGCCGACGCCTCGCGCTGTTCGGCTGGCCCGTTCAGCGTCGCGGTCAGACGCGCGAGCGCCGCCCCCAACGCCGGATGCGCGCGCGCGACGTCCTGCCAGGCGGCGAACAGCGCTTGCGCGGCTTGCGGCTCGCGCTCCATCGCGCGCAGCACGTCGAGGCACATCACGTTGCCCGAGCCTTCCCAGATCGAGTTGACCGGCGCCTCGCGATAGAAGCGCGCCATCGGCCCGGTTTCGACGTAGCCGTTGCCGCCCCACACTTCCATCGCCTCGCCGGTGAATTCGAGCGCGCGCTTGCAGACCCAGTACTTCGCGGCCGGCGTAACGATGCGCCGCCACGCGCGTTCGGCCGATGAAGCCGACGACGCGTCGGCGGATTCCTCGAAGGCGCGCGCGAGACGCATGAACAGCACCGTCGCCGCTTCCGATTCGAGCGCGAGATCGGCAAGCACGTTGCGCATCAGCGGCTGCTCGGCAAGGTGCCGGCCGAACGCGCTGCGATGCCGCGCATGATGGATCGCCTGCACGAGCGCGGCGCGCATCAGCGCGGCGCTGCCGATCACGCAGTCGAGCCGCGTGTAGTTCGCCATCTCGATGATGGTCGGCACGCCGCGTCCTTCGTCGCCGATCATCACGCCGTATGCGTCGAGAAATTCGACTTCGCTGCTTGCGTTGGAGCGGTTGCCGAGCTTGTCCTTCAGGCGCTGGATCTGCACCGCGTTCTTGCTGCCGTCCGGCGCGAAGCGCGGCACGAAGAAGCACGACAGTCCCTCGTGCGTGCCGGTGCGCGCGAGCACCAGATGCGCGTCGCATTGCGGCGCCGAGAAAAACCACTTATGACCGATGAGCCCGTAGGCGCCGCCGCGCCCGCCGGCACCGTCGAGCACATGCGCTCGCGTCTGGTTGCTGCGCACGTCGGAGCCGCCCTGTTTCTCGGTCATGCCCATGCCGATCATCATCGAGCGTTTCTGCGTGAGCGGCACGTCGCGCGGATCGTGCTCGCGCGTGTACAACTGCTCGCGCAGTGTGTCGAACAACGCGGACTCGCGCTGCAACACCGGAATGCTCGCGAAGGTCATCGTCAGCGGACACAGCGAGCCGGATTCGATCTGCGCATGCATGAAGTAGCCGGCGCAGCGCGCGGCCATCGCGCCGCTTCGCGGATCGGAAAACGGCAGCGCGTGCAGTCCTTCGCGGCGCAGCAGCACGAGCAGTTCGTGCCACGCGGGATGAAACTCGAGCGCGTCGATGCGCTCGCCGCGAGGGCTATGCGTGACCAGCTCCGGCGTATGACGGTTGGCGAGCTCGGCGAGCGCGAGCGTGTCGGGCGTCGTCAGCGCCGCGCCGTGTCGCAGCAGCGCCTCGCGATGCCAGCTCGCGCCGTCGCGATCGACGGCCGCGCTCAAGGCGGCGTCGCTCGCGAACAGGTTGTAGTCCGCGAGCGCAGGCGCCTGATTCGTCACCTCGTGAGTCTGGCCGAAGCCGTGCCGTTCCATCTGCTGTCTCCGTGCTTTCGCTATTGTGCGCCGCTTTGCCGACGGCATCCGCGATGTGTTTCGACGCATCTGTTCGGGCGCCGCGCGTGATGCCGGATGAGGGAGAAAGGCGCGCGCCGCGCCGTGTTTGCGTGCCGCGCGCGGCCCGTGCGCGCCTTTCATCATAGGGGCGCGATGCCGCCGGCGTTTAGAGGAATCGTTCTGCCAGTAAGCCGCCGCAGCCCCAAAACGCTCCCTACAATGCGCAGAAAACACACGTAGACAAGTGTGCACGAGACAGGGTCCGCGAGCAACGCGGCCCATCAGGAGGAGCGCATGCAATACGACTACATCATCGTCGGTGCGGGCTCGGGTGGCTGCACGCTCGCGAGCCGTCTCGCGGATAGCTGTCCCGACGCGACCATCGCGTTGATCGAAGCCGGTCCGCATACCGAGCGCAATCTGCTGGTGAACATGCCGGTCGGCGTCGCGGCCGTGGTGCCGAACCGGCTGAAGACCAACTACGGCTACCTGACCACGCCGCAGCCGGGGCTCGCCGGTCGCCAGGGCTATCAGCCGCGCGGCCGCGGTTTCGGCGGATCGAGCGCGATCAACGCGATGATCTATACGCGCGGCCATCCGCTCGATTACGACGAGTGGGCGCGGCTCGGCTGCGACGGCTGGTCGTGGGCCGAGGTGCTGCCGTATTTCCGCCGCGCGGAAGACAACGAGCGCGGCGCCGATGCGTGGCATGGCGAGGCCGGTCCGCTGACGGTGTCCGATCTGCGCTTCAAGAATCCGTTTTCAAAGCGCTTCGTGCAGGCCGCGCTCGAAGCGGGCTACAAGGCGAACGACGATTTCAACGGCGCGGACCAGGAAGGCATCGGTTTCTATCAGGTCACGCAGCGCGACGGACGCCGCTGCAGCGTTGCGCGCGCGTATATCTACGACCGGCCGCGCGCGAACCTGCACGCGATCGCCGATGCAACCGTGCTGCGCGTCGTGTTCGACGGCAAGCGCGCGAGCGGCGTCGAGATCGCGCGCGGCGGCCGGATCGAAACGCTCGCCGCGCGCGCCGAGGTCGTGCTCGCCGCGGGCGCGTTCAACTCGCCGCAACTACTGATGTGCTCGGGTATCGGGCCGGCCGCGCATTTGCGCTCGCTCGGCATCGACGTGCTGCACGATGCACCCGAAGTGGGCCAGAACCTGACCGATCACATCGATTTCACGATCAACAAACGGGTGAGGTCGATCGAGCCGGTCGGTTTCTCGGTGCGCGGCATCGCGCGGATGCTGCCGCAATTCGTCACGTTCATGCGGCACGAGCGCGGCATGCTGTCGAGCAACGTCGCCGAGGCGGGCGGGTTTCTGAAGACCCGGCCGACGCTCGAGCGGCCCGATCTGCAATTGCATTTCTGCGCGGCGATCGTCGACGATCACAACCGCCATATGCACTGGGGCCACGGCTATTCGCTGCACGTGTGCGTGCTGCGTCCGCATAGCCGCGGCTCCGTGACGCTCGCGAGCGCCGATGCGCGTGTCGCGCCGCTGATCGATCCGCGCTTTCTGAGCGATGCGCGCGACCTCGATCTGCTCGTCGAGGGCGCGAAGATCGCGCGGCGCATTCTCGACGCGCCGTCGCTCGCGCTTCATGGCGGCGAGGAGTTGTACACGCGGCCGGGGCAATCAGACGCAGAACTGCGCCAGACGATCGCCGAGCGCGCGGACACGATCTATCACCCGGTCGCGACCTGCCGGATGGGCGGCGACGCGCGCTCGGTCGTCGATCCGCAATTGCGCGTGCGCGGCGTAACGGGGTTGAGGATCGTCGATGCGTCGGTGATGCCGACACTGATAGGCGGCAACACCAATTCGCCGACGGTGATGATCGGTGAGCGGGCGGCGGAGCTGATTGCGGCGAGCCGGCGACAGGGAGCGGGGATGTCGGCGCAGGCGGTTTGATCGCCGCTGACGACGGGTTCGAGAAACGCGGCGGCGCGATGCAACCGCCCGCCGCGCGTCACTCGTGCGCGGGTAGCTAAGCTTCGTCCGGCGCTGCGATTCCGTTGAAGCCGATTCCCGGTCCGAGCATGAAATCGTCGCTGACGTGCGTCGGCAGCGTCTCGCGCGCGACGTCGAGCCATGCGCGCGCCGCGTGCGACAGATAGCCGTTGCGGCGCCAGCCGATCGCCATTTCCCACGGGATCTCCGGTTCGACGACCGGGCGGCAGGTGAACTGCGCGGGGTCGAGCCGGCGGCAATAGGGCGCGGGCAGCAGCGCGATGCCGACGCCGGCCAGCACCAGCGCCGCCATGAAGTCCCAATGCCCGCTACGCCCGACGATAGCCGGCGCAAACCCCGCCGCGCGGCACGCGTTCAGCACGACGTCGTTCAACGCGAGGCTCTCGCCGTAAAACACGAACGGCTCGTTCGCGAGCTGCGCGAGCGGCACCTCGTTCAACGCATCCCAGCGCGAGCCGGTGCGCGCGACGAGCCACAGCAACTGGCGCGACATTGGCAGCACGTCGATGTTGTCGGGATCGACCGGCTGCAGCACCCCGCCGAGTTCCAGCTCGCCGTTGATCAGCGCGGCTTCGATCGCGCGCGAGCCCTGCTCGAACAGCTTCAGTTCGATCTTCGGATAGCGCTGGCGGAATGCGGCGATTGCGGGCGTGAAGAGCTCGCCGCCCATCGGCGGGATGCCGATTGCGAGTTCACCGCGCCCAAGGGTGTCGAGATCGTTCAGTTCGGCCTGCAGTTGCGCGTGCGCGGCGAGCACGTCCTGGCCGCGCTGATAGACGATCCGGCCGACGTCGGTCAGCACCATCTGACGGCCGTCGCGCAGCAGCAGCGGCGAGCCGATTTCATCTTCCAGCGACTTGACCATCTTGCTGATGGTCGGCTGCGTGACGAACATCTGCTCGGCGGCGACCGTGAAGCTCTGTTGACGGACTACTTCGACGAAATAGCGCAGCGCGCGGAGTTCCATGATCGCGGCCTCCAGAATTCCAGTTTGGAATGGTTCCGATGATTGTAAGTCATTTTGTTTATGGCGCGATGGGCCCCATACTGAATGCCTTCCGAGTCAGCCAGGGAATGCCATGTCCACCCCAGTTTTCGCCCGTTCCGTGCCTCCCGCCGATGGCGGTTCGAGCGGCGGCGCGGGTGGCTTCGGCCGGGTTGCACGCATCGCCGTGCAAAGCGCCGCGATCGCCGTGCTGTGGATGGGCGCGGATTTCATCGTGCGCCGACTGCATCTGCCGGTGCCGGGCGGCGTGCTCGGCCTCGTCGTGCTGCTCGCGCTGCTGTTCTGCGGCGGCGTCGCGCCGCGCTGGGTCAAGGCCGGCGCGGACTGGCTGCTGTCCGACATGCTGCTGTTCTTCATTCCGGCTGCGGTCGCCGCCGTGCAATACGGCGGCCTGTTCCGCGCGGACGGCTGGCGCCTCGCGCTGGTCGTGATCGCCGGCACGCTGATGGTGATGGTCGCGGTGGCGTTCGCCGTCGATCAGGCCGCGCGCGTCGAACGACGTTTCGCGCTGCGCCGGGTGCGGGTTGCGCGCGAGGCAGGCAGTCTGTCGCGCGAGCGCCGATGAACCCGCACTTTTTCGCTTCGCTGCTGGCCGACGACGCCTCTCGCCTGATCGCGGCAGGCTGCCTCGTGCTGACGATCGCGCTGTATTTCGCGTCGAAGGCGTTGTATGCGCGCGTGCGCTCGCCGTGGCTCACGCCAATGCTGACCGTGCCGGCCGCGCTCGTTGCGATCGTCGCGCTCGCGCACATTCCGTATTCGCTGTACTTCGAGGACACGCGCTGGCTGATGTGGCTGCTCGGCCCCGCGACGGTCGCGTTCGCCGTGCCGATCTACGAGTACCGCGCACTGCTGAAGCGCCACTGGATCTCGCTGTCCGTCGGGGTGACGGTGGGCATTCTGGTCGGCGTCGGCGGCTCTCTGATGCTCGCGAAGCTGCTGCATCTGTCGCCGGAATTGCAGCGCAGCCTGATGACGCGCTCGGTGTCGACGCCGTTCGCGCTCGCCGTGTCCGACCGGATTCACGCGCCGAAGGACCTGAGCGCGCTGTTCGTGATCGCGACGGGCGTCTGCGGCATGCTGTTCGGCGAACTCGTGCTCGCGTTCATGCCGCTGCGCACGCGGCTCGCGCGCGGCGCGCTGTTCGGCGCGGCCGCGCACGGCGTCGGCACCGCCAAGGCACGCGAGATCGGCAGCGAGGAGGGCGTGGTGTCCAGCCTGACGATGATGATCGCCGGCGTCGCGATGGTGCTGCTCGCGCCAATGCTGGGACTGCTGCCGATCTGAACCGGCGCGCCACGCCATCTCGCGCACGCCGAAGTCATCTCGATTTGCTACAATCGCCGTTCGTCTTCGAGGAGCGTTGCGACGGGTACCGCGAATCCGCATTCGCCGGCCGCCCGCCAGGCTCGAAGGCTTCAATCGGCAGCATGGAATGCGCATCACGCGAATCCGTGCGTTGCCTCAAACCGCGCTCACGTCACATTTCTAGTCAATTTCTTAGAAAGGAGGGCGTGATGAACGCCGCAGTCATCGATTCCCAAAAGCAGGATTACGTTGTTGCCGACATGTCGCTCGCCGCTTGGGGCCGCAAGGAACTCACGATCGCCGAGACCGAAATGCCCGGCCTCATGCAAACGCGTGAAGAGTACAAGGCGCAGCAGCCGCTGAAGGGCGCGCGCGTCGCCGGCTCGCTGCACATGACGATCCAGACCGGCGTGCTGATTGAGACGCTGACCGCGCTCGGCGCCGACGTGCGCTGGGCCTCGTGCAACATCTTCTCGACCCAGGACCATGCCGCCGCCGCGATCGCGCAGGCCGGCACGCCGGTGTTCGCGTTCAAGGGCGAATCGCTCGACGAATACTGGGAGTTCTCCCACCGCATCTTCGAATGGCCGAACGGCGAGTTCGCCAACATGATTCTCGACGACGGCGGCGACGCAACGCTGCTGCTGATCCTCGGCTCGAAGGCCGAAAAAGACCGCTCGGTGATCGCCAAGCCGACCAACGAGGAAGAGATCGCGCTGTACAAGTCGATCGCCGCGCACCTCGAGATCGACCCGACGTGGTACTCGAAGCGCCTCGCGGCGATCAAGGGCGTCACCGAAGAAACCACCACCGGCGTGCACCGCCTGTACCAGATGGAAAAGGAAGGCCGTCTGCCGTTCCCGGCCATCAACGTCAACGACTCGGTCACGAAGTCGAAGTTCGACAACCTGTACGGCTGCCGCGAGTCGCTCGTCGACGGCATCAAGCGCGCGACCGACGTGATGATCGCGGGCAAGATCGCGGTCGTGGCCGGCTACGGCGACGTGGGCAAGGGCTGCGCGCAATCGCTGCGTGGTCTGGGCGCGACCGTGTGGGTCACCGAAATCGATCCGATCTGCGCACTGCAAGCGGCGATGGAAGGCTACCGCGTCGTGACGATGGAATACGCGGCGGATAAAGCCGACATCTTCGTGACCGCGACCGGCAACTACCACGTGATCAACCACGATCACATGAAGGCGATGCGTCATAACGCGATCGTCTGCAACATCGGCCACTTCGACTCGGAAATCGACGTTGCGTCGACCCGTCAGTACCAGTGGGAAAACATCAAGCCGCAAGTCGACCACATCATTTTCCCGGACGGCAAGCGCGTGATCCTGCTGGCCGAAGGCCGTCTCGTGAACCTCGGCTGCGCGACGGGCCACCCGTCGTTCGTGATGTCGAACTCGTTCACGAACCAGACGCTCGCGCAGATCGAACTATTCACGCAGGGCGCGAAGTACGAGAACAAGGTGTACGTGCTGCCGAAGCATCTCGACGAGAAGGTCGCGCGTCTGCATCTGGCGCGCATCGGCGCGAACCTGACCGTGCTGTCCGACGCGCAGGCCGGCTACATCGGCGTCGACAAGAACGGTCCGTTCAAGCCGAACCACTATCGCTACTAAGTAGGCGGCCGCCCGCGGGTTCGAGGCGCGCTTCGCGCGCCCGGCCAAGCGGACGGCGGTGAAAAGTTTGACGGTCTGATCTCGGGGCGGCGCGCAATGCGCCGCTTTGTTCGACAGCGCCGCTTTTCATTTGCTGGACATCTTCCCCGCACAGGTGCTTACAAGGAGTTCTAACATGACCGTGCTGCTGACCTGGCTCATCAACGCGCTCGCGCTGCTGATCATCACCTACATCGTTCCGTCGATCCACATCCGCAGCTTCGGCACCGCGCTGATCGTCGCTATCGTGCTCGGTCTCATCAATGCGGTGATTCGGCCGGTACTGATCCTGCTGACGCTACCCGTCACGATTCTCACGCTCGGACTCTTCATTCTGGTCGTCAATGCGCTGTGCTTCTGGCTGGCCTCGTCGCTGTTGAAGGGCTTCGAGGTGTCGGGCTTCTGGTCGGCGTTCTTCGGCTCGATCCTGTACAGCATCGTGTCGTGGCTGCTGTCCGCGCTCATTTTCGGCAACCGCAGTCTAGGTTGACCTCATTGACTATGAATCCGATCGAACTCTCATTCGAATTCTTCCCGCCGAAAACGCAGGAAGGCATCGACAAACTGCGCGCGACCCGCGCGCAACTCGTGTCGCTCAAGCCGAAGTTCGTGTCCGTCACGTTCGGCGCTGGCGGCTCGACCCAGCAAGGCACGCTCGATACCGTCATCGACATGACGAAGGAAGGGCTCGAGGCGGCGCCGCACCTGTCGTGCATCGGCTCGTCGAAGGAAAGCCTGCGCGCGATTCTTAACGAGTACCGCGCGCACGGCATCCGCCATATCGTCGCGCTGCGCGGCGATCTGCCCTCGGGCATGGGCGCGGTCGGCGAGTTGCGCTATGCGTCGGAGCTCGTCAGCTTCATCCGCGCCGAGTTCGGCGACTGGTTCTGGATCGAGGTGGCCGGCTATCCGGAATACCATCCGCAGTCGCGTTCGCCGCGTCACGATCTGGAGAATTTCGCACGCAAGGTGAAAGCCGGCGCGAACTCGGCGATCACGCAGTACTTCTTCAACGCGGACGCGTACTTCCGTTTCGTCGACGATGCGCGCCAGCTCGGCGTCGACGTGCCGATCGTGCCCGGCATCATGCCGATCACGAACTTCTCGCAGCTGATGCGCTTCTCCGAAATGTGCGGCGCCGAAGTGCCGCGCTGGATCGCGCGCCGGCTCGAGAGCTTCGGCGACGACCGCGAGTCGATCCGCGCGTTCGGGCTCGACGTGGTGACGGATCTGTGTCAACGGCTCGTCGACGCGAAGGTGCCGGGGCTGCACTTCTATACGCTGAACGCGGCCACCTCGACCAAGGCGATCTGCGAACGGCTCGCCGTTTAACGGCCATGCTCGCGCGGCAGCAACGGCCGCGCGGTCCCCGCCAGTCCGGCTTGAGTCTCGAATTTGTCCCAAATAGCGTGGTAAGTCCCTGTTGAAGCTCATTTTTGGGCTGTCTATCATCGAAAAGCAGCTACCCCGGCTGCTGTGCGGAGGACGATATGACAGTGACAAGAATGACTGCGGCACACCGACTGTTCGCGCTTCACCAGTTCTGCCTGCCGGCTCTCGCCGCGCTCGCGGTCGCCACCAGCGGCCTCGCGCCCGCCGCGTCGCAGGCGGCCTCGCTGCCCGACAAGACGCTGATTTTCTGCTCCGAAGGCAGCCCGGCGGGCTTCGATACCGCGCAATACACGACTAGCGTCGAGTTCAGCGCCGGCTCGTACACGGTCTATAACCGGCTGGTCGAATTTGCGCATGGCAGCACGGACATCGAACCGGGACTCGCCGAAAAGTGGGACGTGTCGCCCGACGGCCTCACCTATACGTTCCATCTGCGCCGCGGCGTCAAATTCCAGACCACGTCGTATTTCAAGCCGACCCGCGAATTCGACGCGGACGACGTCGTGTTCACCTTCGAGCGCATGCTCGATCCCGAGAATCCGTTCCGCAAGGCGTATCCGGTCAATTTTCCGTACTTCAACGACCTCGGTCTCGCGAAGAACATCGCCAAAATCGAGAAGGTCGATCCGTACACGGTGCGCTTCACGCTGAAGGAAGTCGACGCACCGTTCCTGCAGCAGATTGCGATGCCGTTCGCATCGATCCTGTCGGCTGAATACACGGATCAGCTGCTGAAGGCGGGCAAGGCGTCCGACATCAACCAGTACCCGGTCGGCACCGGTCCGTTCATCTTCCGCAGCTATACGAAGGACGACACGATCCGCTTCGACGGCAATCCCGACTACTGGAAGCCGGGCGTCGCGAAGGTCGGCAAGCTGATCTTCGCGATCACCGTCGATCCGGCCGTGCGCCTGCAAAAGCTGAAGCGCGGCGAATGTCAGGTGATGTCGTATCCGCGCCCGGCCGACATCCCGACCGTGAAGGCCGATGGCTCGCTCGCGATGCCGAGCGAAGTGGGCTTCAACCTCGGCTATATCGCTTACAACACGAGCAAAAAGCCGCTCGATAACGTGCTCGTGCGCCGCGCGCTCGACATGTCGGTCAACAAGAAGGCGATCATCGAAGCGGTCTACCAGGGTGCGGGCCAGCTCGCGACCAACCCGATGCCGCCGACGCAATGGGGCTACGACAAGAGCCTGAAGGACGCGCCGTACGACGTCGACAAAGCGAAAGCGCTGCTGAAGGAGGCCGGCTACCCCGACGGCTTCGAGCTGACGCTGTGGGCGATGCCGGTGCAGCGCCCGTATAACCCGAACGCGCGCCTGATGGCCGAAATGCTGCAGTCTGACTGGGCGAAGATCGGCGTCAAGGTGAATATCGCCACGTACGAGTGGGGCGAGTACATCCGCCGCGCGCACGCCGGCGAGCATCAGGCGATGCTGATCGGATGGACGGGTGACTACGGCGACCCCGACAACTGGCTCGGCGTGTTGCTCGGCTGCGACGCGGTCAACGGCAGCAACTTCTCGAAGTGGTGCTACAAGCCTTACGACGATCTGATCAAGCAGGGCCGCAGCACCACCAAGATGCCCGATCGGCTGAAGGCCTATACCCAGGCTCAGGAAATCTTCAAGGACCAGGTGCCGTTCACGCCGATCGCGCATTCGACCGTGTATCAGCCGATCAGCAAGAACGTGACGGGCTTCAAGATCGATCCGTTCGGACCGACGCAATTCCTGGAGGTCGGGGTGAAGTAAGCGGACGCGGCGCGCTTTTTGCGCCGCTTTCGTCGCCGGGCGGCTCGAACGGGCCGTCCGGCCCGCGACAGTACCGCGGCAAAACGTTTGCACGAAGTGTTTCCTATCGTCAACAGAGGGATATTGCTCCGCTTGGTGGCCGGCCCAAGCTCAAGTAATATCCCGCTACGCCGGCGCAAGCCGGCCCTGAACCTGGAGGAAACATGAAGCAAAACAATCTGTTGCGCGTCGCGCGTGTGTCTACGCTCGTCGCTGCCGCAGCGGCATCCCTGCTTGGCGCCACGAGCGCGCAGGCCGCTGGGATTCCGAACAAAACCCTCGTCTACTGCTCGGAAGGCAGTCCCGCGGGTTTCGATCCGGCCCAATACACGACGGGCGTCGACTTCACGGCCAACACGTTCACCGTCTATAACCGCCTCGTCGAATTCGAGCGCGGCGGCACCAAGGTCGAACCGGGCCTCGCGGAGAAGTGGGACGTCTCGCCGGATGGCAAGACCTACACGTTCCATCTGCGTCACGGCGTGAAGTTCCAGACCACCTCGTTCTTCAAGCCGACGCGCGAATTCAACGCGGACGACGTGGTGTTCTCGTTCCAGCGCATGCTCGACCCGAACCAGCCGTTCCGCAAGGCGTATCCGGTGCAGTTCCCGTACTTCACCGACATGGGCCTCGACAAGCTGATCACGAGCATCGAGAAAGTCGACCCGTACACGGTCAAGTTCACGCTGAAGGAAGTCAACGCGCCGTTCATCCAGAATCTGGCGATGGAATACGCGTCGATCCTGTCGGCCGAATATGCGGATCAACTGCTGAAGGCAGGCAAGGCCGCCGATATCAATCAGTTCCCGGTCGGCACCGGTCCGTTCATCTTCCGCAGCTACACGAAGGACGCGACGATCCGCTTCGACGGCAATCCGGAATACTGGAAGCCGAACGCGGTGAAGATCTCGAAGCTGATCTTCTCGATCACGCCGGACGCCGGCGTGCGCGTGCAGAAGATCAAGCGCGACGAATGCCAGGTGATGAGCTATCCGCGCCCGGCCGATATCGCGCCGCTGAAGGCCGAGCCGAACATCGACATGCCGTCGCAGCCGGGCTTCAACCTCGGCTACCTCGCGTACAACGTGACGCACAAGCCGGTCGACAAGCTCGAAGTGCGTCAGGCGCTCGACATGGCGATCAACAAGAAGGCGATCATCGACTCGGTCTACCAGGGCGCGGGCCAGCTCGCGACGAACCCGATGCCGCCGACGCAATGGTCGTTCGTCAAGAACTTGCCGGCCGCCTCGTACGATCCGGCCAAGGCGAAGGATCTGCTGGCGAAGGCGGGCTACCCGAACGGCTTCGACCTCACGCTGTGGGCCATGCCGGTGCAGCGCGCGTACAACCCGAACGCGCGTCTGATGGCGGAAATGATCCAGGCGGACTGGGCGAAGATCGGCGTGAAGGCGAAGATCGTCACCTACGAATGGGGTGAGTACATCAAGCGCGCGCACGCGGGCGAACACGACTCGATGCTGATCGGCTGGACCGGCGACAACGGCGATCCGGACAACTGGCTCGGCACGCTGCTCGGCTGCGAGGCGATCAACGGCAACAACTTCTCGAAGTGGTGCTACAAGCCGTTCGACGATCTGATCCAGAAGGGCCGCACGACTTCGGACGTGCCGAGCCGCACGAAGATCTACGGCGACGCGCAACATATCTTCGCGCAGCAACTGCCGTTCTCGCCGATCGCGCACTCGACCGTCTATCAGCCGGTCAGCAAGAAAGTGGTCGACATGCGCATCGAACCGCTTGGCTACGCACGCTTCGACGGCGTCAGCATCAAGTAATTCGTAAAGTTCGCACAGTACGCCGCAGTAAAGTACGCTTTCGCACGGTTAGAAAACTGGTCGAAATGGTCCGGCGACCGGGGTCACGAGCCCTCGTCGCCGGTTGCGTTTTTTCATCACCAGTACTATAGGAGCGAACCATGTTCCGCTTCGTTTTGCGCCGCATCGGCATGGTGATACCGACGTTCATCGGCATCACCATCCTCGCGTTCGCGCTGATTCACCTGATCCCGGGCGACCCCATCGAAGTGATGATGGGCGAGCGCGGCGTCGATCCGGCCATGCATGCGGCCGCGATGCACCGCCTCGGGCTCGACGAGCCCCTGCCGATTCAATACTTCCACTACATCGTCCGCGCCTTGCACGGCAACCTCGGCACTTCGATCATCACCAACACCAGCGTGATGGGCGAATTCCTCGCGCGTTTTCCCGCCACCGTCGAACTGTCGATGTGCGCGATGCTGTTCGCGCTGATCGTCGGTCTGCCGGCGGGCGTGTTCGCGGCGCTGAGGCGCGGCACGGTGGTCGATCACGGCGTGATGGGCACCGCGCTGACCGGCTACTCGATGCCGATCTTCTGGTGGGGCTTGATCCTCATCATGGTGTTCTCGGTCAAGCTCGGCTTGACGCCGGTGTCGGGCCGCATCGCGGTCGAATACGACATCCCGCACGTGACCGGCTTCATGCTGATCGACTCGCTGATGTCCACCGACGAAGGCGCGTTCACGTCCGCGCTCAGTCACCTGATCCTTCCCGCGATCGTGCTCGGCACGATTCCGCTCGCGGTCGTCGCGCGCATGACGCGCTCGTCGATGCTCGAAGTGCTGCGCGAGGACTACATCCGCACCGCGCGCGCGAAGGGGCTGTCGCCGGGACGCGTGATCGTCGTGCATGCGCTGCGCAATGCGCTGATTCCGGTCGTCACCGTGATTGGTTTGCAGGTCGGCACGCTGCTTGCGGGCGCGGTGCTGACCGAAACGCTGTTTTCATGGCCGGGCATCGGCAAATGGCTGATCGATGCGATCGGCCGGCGCGATTATCCGGTCGTGCAGGGCGGTATCCTGCTGATCGCGACGCTGGTGATCGTCGTGAACCTCGTCGTCGATCTGCTGTACGGCGTGCTCAACCCGCGCATTCGCCATACGAGGTAATCACGACCATGGCTGACATTCAAAACACCGTCCCCCAGGCGGTCACCCCACCGAGCGGCCGCGCCATCGCGGCACGCGAATTCTGGGCGAACTTCTCGCGCAACCGAGGCGCGGTCGGCGCGGGCATCATCGTGCTGGTGCTGATCTTCATCGCGATCTTCGCGCCGCTGATCGCGCCGCACAGCCCGATCGAGCAGTATCGTGACTCCGTCAAGATTCCGCCCGCGTGGCTCGACGGCGGCAACTGGAAGTTCATTCTCGGCACCGACGAAGCGGGCCGCGACATCCTCTCGCGTCTGATGTACGGCGCGCGGCTGTCGTTCTGGATCGGCTTCGTGTCGGTGGTGCTCGCGCTGATTCCGGGCATCGTGCTCGGGCTCATCGCCGCGTTCTTCGAGAAATGGGCCGACACGCCGATCATGCGCATCATGGACGTGCTGCTCGCGCTGCCGTCGCTGTTGCTCGCGGTTGCAGTGGTCGCGATCATCGGTCCGGGTCTCGTCAACACGATGCTCGCGATCGCAATCGTCGCGCTGCCGGGCTATGTGCGTCTGACGCGCGCGTCCGCGCAGGGCGAGTTACAGAAGGAGTATGTGACCGCTTCGCGCGTGGCGGGTGCGGGCACCTTGCGGCTGATGTTCTCGCAGGTCCTGCCGAACTGCACCGCGCCGCTGATCGTGCAGGCAACGCTGGGCTTTTCGTCGGCGATTCTGGATGCCGCCGCGCTCGGCTTCCTCGGCCTCGGCGTGCAGCCGCCGTCGGCGGAGTGGGGCGCGATGCTCGCGTCGGCGCGCGATTACATCGACAGCGCATGGTGGATCGTCACGATGCCTGGCCTGTCCATCCTGATCTCGGTGCTTGCGATCAACCTGCTCGGCGACGGGCTGCGCGACGCGCTCGACCCCAAACTGAAACGGATGGCCTGAACATGAGCAATCTACTGACCATCCGCAATCTCGCGGTCAACTTCGGCGGCCTGCCCGCGGTCGATCGCATCAATCTGGACGTCGCACCGGGCGAAGTGCTCGGCGTGGTCGGCGAATCGGGGTCGGGCAAGAGCGTGACGATGATGGCGCTGATGGGCCTGATCGACGCGCCCGGCAAGGTCACCGCCGACGAAATCACGTTCGACGGCAAGAACCTGCTGAACGCCTCCGCGAAGGAACGCCGCAAGATCATCGGCAAGGACATCGCGATGGTGTTCCAGGACGCGCTGACGAGCCTGAACCCGAGCTACACGGTCGGCTATCAGATCAAGGAAGTGCTGAAGCTGCACGAAGGCTTGCGCGGCAGCGCGCTCGACAAACGCGCACTCGAACTGCTCGACCAGGTCGGCATTCCGGATGCGAAGAACCGCATCGGCGCGTTTCCGCATCAGATGTCGGGCGGCATGAACCAGCGCGTGATGATCGCGATGGCGATCGCCTGCAACCCGAAGCTGCTGATCGCCGACGAGCCGACCACCGCGCTCGACGTGACGATCCAGGCGCAGATCATGGAACTGCTGATGCGCCTGCAGAAGGAACGCGGCATGGCGCTCGTGCTGATTTCTCACGATCTGGCGGTGGTGTCCGAGGTCGCGCAGCGCGTCGCCGTGATGTACGCGGGCGAGGTGATCGAGACGAACAAGGTGCCCGACATCTTTGCCGCGCCTCATCATCCGTACACGGAAGCGCTGCTGGCCGCGATTCCCGAGCACAACGTGGGCGCGGTGCGGCTCGCGGCGCTGCCGGGCATGGTGCCGGGCCGCGACGACCGGCCCAAGGGCTGCCTGTTCGCGCCGCGCTGCAAGTACGTGGTCGACGACTGCATGAAGGCGCGCCCCGCGCTCGCCGCGCTGCCCGCCCATGCGGAATTCACGCGCGTGCGCTGCATCAAGCCGCTGAACCTCGAGAAGGACGCCAACGTTCACACGCAAGGAGGCGCCCGATGAGCGCAGTACCCGAAACCCGTCGCCAGTCGGATCGTCCTGGCGATCACGTGCTCGTCGCCGACCAGCTCGCGCGCTACTACACGGTCAAGCGCGGCATGTTCGCGCACGGCACGGTGAAGGCGCTGAACGGCGTGTCGTTCGCGCTCGAACGCGGCAAGACGCTGGCGGTGGTCGGCGAGTCCGGCTGCGGCAAGTCGACGCTCGCACGTCAGCTGACGATGATCGAAACGCCGAGCGCGGGCCGCCTGCTGATCGATGGCGAGGACGTGGCCGGCGCGAATCACGAGAAGATCGCCGCGCTCAGGCGGCGCGTGCAGATGGTGTTCCAGAACCCGTTTGCGTCGCTCAATCCGCGCAAGACCGTCGAGCAAACGCTCGGCGAACCGCTCGCGATCAACACGCAGATGAGCGCGACCGAGCGCGCCGAGCGCATCGCGCAGATGATGCGCACGGTCGGCCTGCGGCCCGAGCACGCGAAGCGCTATCCGCACATGTTCTCCGGCGGCCAGCGTCAGCGGGTCGCGATCGCGCGCGCGATGATCCTCGATCCGCAGATCGTGGTCGCCGACGAACCTGTGTCCGCGCTCGACGTGTCGATCCAGGCGCAGATCCTGAACCTGTTCATGGACCTGCAGGATGAGTTCAAGACGAGCTACGTGTTCATCTCGCACAACCTGTCGGTGGTGGAGCATATCGCCGACGACGTGATGGTCATGTACTTCGGCGGCGTCGCCGAGCTCGGCGACAAGAAGCGCATCTTCTCGCACCCGCGCCATCCGTACACGCGCGCGCTGATGTCGGCGACCCCGTCGATCTTCGAGGCGGACCGCACGATCAAGATCAAGCTGCAAGGCGAAATGCCGTCGCCGCTGAATCCGCCGTCGGGCTGCACGTTCCATCAGCGCTGCCCGTACGTGATCGATCGTTGCCGCAGCGAGGTGCCGAAGCTGCGTGAAGTGGATGGGCGCCTCGTCTCGTGTCACCGCGCCGAAGAGGTGGGGGACGTGGATGCCTGATGGGGTGGCGGCGCGTCGTCTTGCGCGCCGCTTGTGTGAGGGCGGCGGGATAGCCGCCTTCGTGCGGCGCCGCGGGGCGCGTGCGTCGGGAGGCGCCGCGCCCTGCGGCGCATTTGCTGGAAGCTTCGTCAGAGAGTTTTTTCGCACGTTCTTGTGCGCGTTTGTCGATGCGCTCGCGCGCGCCTTTTGTTCCGTAGTTGTTCACGCTTCGCTGTCCGCTTTATTGCGCGTAGGCTGCGCGCTGTCGGTCGGCGCGGCCGTGCCCGGCATCGCTGACGCGGCCGGCGCGGCGGCCAATACGCCAGCCCCGGCGGCGCAGGCGGCCCGACCGGCGGTTAATGTGCCAACCACGCCACCGCCGTCGATTGCTCCGCCCCCGGTCCCCGGCACCACCGCGAGCGGACCGGTGCGTCAGCAACCGGCGCGCATGCCGTTCTATGTCGCGACACGCGGCAATATCACGATCTATGTGCTCGGCACGCTGCACGTCGGCGATCCGGCCGACTATCCGGCGGCGCAGCCGTTCCGCGCGCCGATCCTCGCGGCGCTCGCCGCGTCGCCGACACTCGCGCTCGAACTGTCGCCCGACGAACTGCTGGTGTCGCAGGACGACGTCTCCAAGTACGGCGTGTGCAAGCACGACTGCCTGCCGGGCCTGCTGCCCGAGCCGTTGTGGCACAAGCTCGCGCTGCGGCTGCGCGGCAACCCGGCCGCGCTCGATGCGATCAAGAAGATGCGGCCGTGGCTTGCGTCGCTGGTGGTCGAGACCTACGACTCGCTGTCAGCGGGTCTGCAAACTGAGTACGGTACCGAAGCGCAATTGCAGAACGTGTATCTGAAGACGCGCGGCAAGATCGTCGGACTCGAAACGCTCGCACAGCAGATGCGTTCGTTCACCGGACTGTCGGCCGCGCAGCAGCGTGAGATGCTCGCACAGGACCTGGTGCAGACGCCGGCGCAGAACGTCCAGGACGTGCGCACGCTGCATCGGCTATGGCAGGTCGGCGATGCCGACGCGATCGCCGCGTGGCAGGCCGCCAAATCTGAGAAGCTCGCGCGCGATCCCCGCATCTCCGATTCGATCGACAACCGGATCGTCTACGAGCGCAATCGCCGCTTCGTCGCGAAGATGCTGCAGCTCGCCGCGCCGAACAAGCCGCTGTTCGTCGCGATCGGCGCGCTCCATCTGGGTGGACCGAAGGGCGTGCTGCAGCTGTTGCGGCAGCACGGCTTCGTGGTGGAGGCGGGGTGAGCGGCGCAAGACCGCTCACGTCTTTTCACGCGCCGCTTGTCTGAGCAACGCGCTTGTCAGCAGCGCTACAGAAACATCAAAAAGTTCAACAGAAAAATATTGATCACCAGCAGCGTCAACGCCGTCGGAATCTGCGCCTTGATCACTGCATTCTTGTCGGGTAATTCGAGCAGCGCGACCGGCACCATGTTGAAGTTTGCGGCCATCGGCGTCATCAGCGTGCCGCAGTAGCCGGAGAACATGCCGATCGCGGCCATCACGGCCGGGTTGCCGTGGAATACGCCGACGAGGATCGGCACCCCGACGCCGCCCGTCATCACCGGAAACGCCGCGAAGCCGTTGCCCATCACCATCGTGAACAACGCCATGCCGATGCAGTACACGGCCACCGCGACGAAGCGGTAGTCGAGGCTGATATACGACGTGGTCACGTGCGCGACCGCCTTGCCGACGCCCGCGTCCGAGAACACGAGGCCGAGCATGCCGAGCATCTGCGGCAGCACCGCGGCCCACGACAGCGCATCGACGAGGCGGCGCGCCTCCTTCATCGACTGACCGACCGTGTCGCGCGTGATCATGCAGGCGATCGCGAGCGCAATCACGCAGCCGATGCCGAAGCCGATCAGCGTGACGTTGGCCTTCTCGATCAGCGGCACGCCGCCGAACACGAGATGGCTTGCCGCTAGCGTGATGATCACGGTGATGACCGGAATCGTCAGCGCGGGCACGAACAGCTTGTTGCGCAGACGCGCGGCGCTCGCTTGACGCGCTTCGAGCGACAGCGTCTTCGGCTTGCCCGCGGTGACGCCGCCGAAGCCCGCGATCAGCGCCATCGCGATCACCGCGACGCCGACCACGGCCGGCGGCAGCCGGTCGCCGATCAGGAAGATCAGCGCGTAAAGAATCCAGAAGCCGCCCGCGGTGAAGCGGCGCGGATGCTGGCGGTCCGCAACGATCATGCCGCCGACGATCAGCAGCACGATGCCGAGCAACCAGAACAGATAAGTGATCGTGAAGGTCATGCTTCGTCTCCGGTAGCACGTGTGGCCGACGACGGTTTCGATGCGGCAGTCGCTTTCGCGCTAGAAGTACCGCCCGACACCTTGCCGCGCAATTCACGCTCGAGCCACCGGTCGAGCAGCCAGAGCCGGAAGCCGTGCACGATGAACGCGCTGATCGCGGTCGGAATGCCCCACACCGCAACGTGAATCGGCTCCACGACGATGCCCGCTTCCTTCAGGAAGGTCGTCATCAGCACGATCGCTCCGAACGCGACGAAGATGTCCTCACCGAAAAAGAGGCCGACGTTGTCGGTTGCGGCCGAGAACGCGCGCAGCCGGAAGCGCACCGCGTCGCTGATCTTGCCGAAGCGGTTCTCGGTCGCGCCCTCGGCCATCGGCGCGATCAGCGGACGCACCATCTGCGGATGGCCGCCGAGCCCGGTCAGGCCGACCGCGGCGGTCAGCTCGCGCACGGCCAGATAGACGATCAACAGACGCCCGGCGGTCGCCGCCTTGATGCCGCTGATCCATGCCTGCGCACGCTCGCGCAGGCCATGTCGTTCGAGCAGGCCGATCACCGCGAGCGGCAGCAGGATGATCAGCGGGATGTTGCGCGTCTTGATGAAGCCGGTGCCGATCAGCGCGAGGATTTTTTCCGGCGGGAAATGCGCGGCGAAACCGGTGACGATCGCGGCGACGGCCACGATCAGCATCGGATTGAAGCGCAACAGAAAGCCAACGATGATGACCGCCACGCCGATGAGCGGCCAAAGACTGACAGTTGTCTGCATCAGGGTCTCCAAAGAGGTTACAACTTCGCCGCGGGTGGCGGCTGACGTGAACCGGTGCATGCGGCCCCATGCGCCGGCGTGCTGCCGCGGCTCTGCGGCCGCGTCGAACTCTCTTTACCTGCCCCGCGGATGCGTGTGCGTCGGCATCGGCGGGTTTGCAGCGGGCATCACCGCGCGAGGCGTGCACGGTGGCGATGCGAACGCTCAGACGCGCGCGGCGCCCGCCGGGTGCACCTCGATGCCGGCGTCGGCGAGCGCGGCGCGAATGCGTCGCGCGAACGCGAGCGCGTGCGGGCCGTCGCCGTGCAGGCAGATGGTTTGCGCCTTCAACGGCACCCACTGTCCGTCGACGGCCTTCACGCGTTGCTCGCGGATCATCGTAAGCGTGCGCGCGAGCACTTCGTCCTCGTCGTCGAGCAGCGCGCCCGGCTCCTTGCGCGGCACCAGCGAGCCGTCGGCGCGATAGCCGCGGTCGGCGAACACTTCCTCGATCGCGGTCAGGCCCGCGTTGCGCGCGGCGCTGACGAGCCCGCTGTTGGCGAGCGCGAACACCGCCACCGACGGATCGAAGTCGTGCACCGCGGAGACGATCGCGTCGGCGATCTTCGCGTCGCGCGCGGCCTGGTTGTACAGCGCGCCGTGCGGCTTCACATGCGCGATGCGTCCGCCCTCGGCCTGCGCGATCGCCGACAGCGCACCGAGCTGATACAGCACGCCCGCGTAGATCTCGCCCGCCGGCAGATCCATTTCCTTCCGGCCGAAATTCTCCGGATCGTTGAAGCTCGGATGCGCGCCGATCGACACGCCTTTCTGCACGGCCCAGCGCACGCAGTCGCGCATCGCGTTGGGTCCGCCCGCATGCCAGCCGCATGCGATGTTGGCCGAGCTCACGAGGTCGAGCAGCGCCTCGTCGGAGCCGCAGCCTTCGCCGAGATCGGCGTTCAGGTCGATTTCCATGGGGACTCCCCTTCTCACCGTTACAGCGCCGCGAGCGCCGCCTGGCGCGTGCAACGCTCTTCATGCATCGCGATCGCGGCATCGATCTGCCGCAGATACGTGCGTTCTTCCAGCAAAGCCTGGCGCGCCTCGTAGGGCGTCGTCGGGATGAAACGGACCGCCGCGTTCAGGCGCACCTGCGCGAGCTTCCACAGATCGGCCTGGATCACCGCGCCGATCTTCGGATAGCCGCCGGTGGTCTGCGCATCGCTCATCAGCACGATCGGCTGACCGTTCGGCGGCACCTGGATCGTGCCGGGCAGCACCGCGTGCGACAGCAGATCGGTCTTGTGCGTGCGTTTCAGTTCCGTGCCCGCGAGGCGGTAGCCCATGCGGTTGCTGTTCGGCGTGACGAGCCACTCGTCGGACCAGAACGACTGCTGCGCATCCGTGGTGAAGCTGTCGTATTCGGGGCCGCGCAGCACGCGGATCGGAACCGCCCACGGCACGCCCGACGGATGTCGGCCGCGCCGCAGCGGCTCGGGGACCAGCACGAACTTGCACCATGTGGGCGCCTTCACGCCGAACGCGGGCGCCTCCGGCGCGAAGCCGAGTTGGCCGCGCTGCGGCGGCGCGCCGACCGGCAGACGGTCGCCATCGTTGAGCGCGCGGCCGCCGAGTCCGCCGAAACGACCGGCGAGATCGGTGCTGCGCGAGCCGAGCATCGGCAGTACGTCGATGCCGCCCGCCACGCACACATAACCGCGCATGCCGCGCTTCGCCGCGTTCAGCACGAGTTCCTGGCCGGCCTGCACGGGCAGGCTCCACCATGAAAAGACCGGCTTGCCGTCCAGCGTCGAGCCGAAGTCGGGGCCGGCGATGGCGACGCGCGTTGCGCGCAGAAAGCGCAGCACGGTCGGACCGAAGGTGATTTCGAGGCCGGCCGCATCCGGGCGATTGCCGACCAGCCGGTTGCCGACTTCGAGCGACAACCGGTCGAGCGCACCACTCATCGCGACACCGAGATGCCGGTAGCCGTGGCGGCCGAGGTCCTGGATCGTGGTCTGGAGACCCGCGCGGATCACGTCGATCATGCGTGCATCCCCGCGATCGTGAAGCGCACCCGGTCGCCGGGCTGCAGCAGGGTGGGCGGGCGGCGCGCCGGGTCGAACAGCGGCACCTCGGTGCGGCCGATCAGCTGCCAGCCGCCCGGCGACACCGCCGGATAGATGCCGGTCTGCTCGCCGCCGATGCCGACCGAGCCCGCCGGCACTTCGAGCCGTGGCGACGCGCGGCGCGGCGTGTGCAGCGCCGCGTCGAGCCCACCCATATAGGCGAAGCCGGGCTGAAAGCCGAGAAAGAACACCACGTAGGCGCCGCCCGCATGACGCTCGACGACCTCGCTCGCGCTCAAGCCCGTATGTTCGGCGACCGCCTGCAGATCGGGGCCGAATGCGCCGCCGTACTGCACCGGAATTTCGACGTCGCGTCCCGGCGCGGCGACTTTGGCCGCTGCGTTCCAGGCCGTCAGCAACTGCTCGCCGAGCGCGTCGGCGTCGGTCGCGAGCGGGTCGAACACAAGTGTCAGATTGTTCATGCCGGGCACGACTTCGAGCACCTGCGGCCAGTCGCGCGCGGCTTCAGCGGCGGCCCACACGCGCTGCTGGCACTCCAGCGTGGCGGGCGGGGGCGCTTCGCAGACGAGCGCGGCATCGCCGAGGGGAAAGATTCGTGGTTGGCTCATGGCTGGGCGGCCCGGATCGAGTCTGAAAATGAGGGGGACGGCGCGATGCGTGGGCGCATGTCCGGCATGGAGTCGGCGACGATTGGAGAATACATTATCAATAAAATATCGATGATTTACCAATAAGCGTTTTCGCCAGGCTCGTCGGCGACTGGGCATCGTCGTACACTTGCGACACTTTTCCAGCCCATTTTCGTCACGGGAACCTCGTATGACGCGTCATCCCACCAAGATCGTTTCGTCGGAACACCTCGTCTCCGAGAGCAGCGCGGAGCTGTCCGAGCTCGAATACGCGCTGATCATGGCGGGCAATGCGTTCAACCGCTGGATGGTGCGCTGCATGTCGGCGGCCGGCGACAAGGACATGACCGCGATCGAGGTGTCGCTGCTGCACCACGTGAGCCATCGCGAGCGCCGCAAGAAACTAGCGGACATCTGCTTCGTGCTGAACATCGAAGACACGCACGTCGCGACTTACGCGTTGAAAAAGCTCGTAGCTAGAGGGTACGTAAAAAGCGAAAAGACCGGCAAGGAAGTGTTCTTTTCCGCCACCGACGCGGGCCGCGAGCTATGCCTGAAGTATCGCGAGGTGCGCGAAAACTGCCTGATCTCGACGCTCAAGGAAAGCGGCCTGACCAACCAGCAGATCGGCGAGGCCGCGCAGTTGATGCGCAATGCGTCGGGGCTGTACGACACGGCGGCGCGCGCGGCCGCTTCGCTGTAACGACGAAATAGCGCGCAAACGCCGCGCGTCACACGCCGCGCATCGCGCGTTCAGTCCGGCAGCGCCGGATGAAACCCCGCTTCGGTCACGATCAGATCGAGCGGAATGTCGTGCGCCTCACGCTCCAGCGTGTCGGTGCGGCATGCTTCGTACGCGATGCCGACCGTGATCGGCTTGTGCGCGGCCGGCCAGCGGGCCAGCGTGCGGTCGTAATAGCCGCCGCCGTAGCCGAGGCGATAGCCGTCCGAGTCAAAACCCACGCAGGGCACGAACAGCAGCTCGGGCAGCACGACGCGCCCCGAAGTGGGCTCCGCAATCTTGTGATGGCCGATTTTCATCGGCGTCGCGGGCGTCCACGCATGGAATTCGAGTGCCATGCCACGTTCTTTAATGATTGGCAGACTGGCTTCGTGATGCGAATCCGCGGCGAGCCAGATCCCGATCGCGCCGCGCGCGTCGAACTCGCCGGCGAGCGGCCAGTAGAATCCGGCGCTGCGTACCGCGTAGTGCTTCAGCGCGTCGAGCATTCGACGCCCGAGCGTGGCGTTCTTCGACGGCTCGGAAGCCGCTTGCAGACGGCTTTCCAGCAACATCCGGCGCAGCGCCTTTTTCGTTGCGGGGACAGGGTTGCATGCTATGCTTGGGTCCAATTCGCGCTCCAGAAACAACGATGTCAAAACGCCTTTTTCGAGTATATCGCGCGGCCGGTATCGCGCTGGCCGCAGCGGCACTCGTGGCCTGCAGTACTGCCTCGGCCGTCAAGCCTCTCCCGATCTCCCAACTCACGAACGACGACCAGATTTTCGTCCAGCTTCGCGAAGCCGCGCGCACTAACGACGCGGCGCGCGCAGCCCAGCTCGCAAGCATGATCCCGAATTATCCGGCGCCCTCTTATCTGGAGTACTTCCAGATCAAGCCGCAACTGTTCGATTCGACCGGCCATGCGCGCATCGACGCGCCGGACGCGCCGGTGCTCGCGTTCCTGCAGAAGTACGACGGCCAGGCAATCGCCGATCGCATGCGCAACGACTATCTGACCGTGCTAGGCACGCGTCACGACTGGCGCAACTTCGACCAGCAGTACGCGAAGTTCGTGCTCGACGACGACACTCAGGTCAAGTGCTACGCGCTCGAATCGCGCGCGTCGCGCGGCGAGAACGTCGCGGACGCGGCACGCGCGCTGCTCGTCGATCCGAAGTGGTACGGCGACGGCTGCGTCGATCTGATCACGGTGCTCGGCGTGAACCATCAGTTCAGCAGCGACGACATCTGGGCGCAGATTCGTCTCGCGTACGAGCAGAACTACACGAACACCGGCAGCAAGCTCGTCGACGCGCTCGGCGACCAGCCGCCCGACCCGGTGCTGTTCAGCCAGGCCGCCAATACGCCGCCGCTGCTGCTCGCGCGCAGCGTCGGACCGGATGCGCAATCGCATCAGCTGGCGCTGCTCGCGATCACGCGCATGGCGCGCAACGATCCGGCCATGGCCGCGGCCACGTTTGCATCGGTCGCGCCGTCGCTGAATTCGCCGGAGCGCGCGATCGGCTGGGGCACGATCGGCTATCAGGGCGCGCTCAAGCAGATGCCTGCCGCGGTGGACTGGTTCCGGCTGTCGGCGAACGCGCCGCTGTCGAATCCCGCGTATGAATGGCGCACCCGCAGCGCACTTCTTGCCGGCGACTGGAACATGGTGCGCTGGTCGATCGAGCAGATGCCCGAGTCGCTGCGCAAGCAGCCGTCGTGGGTGTATTGGCACGCGCGCGCGCTGAAGCAGGCTGGCGACACCGCCACGGCCAACCAGGAATTCCAGTCGATCGCGTCGAACTTCAACTTCTACGGCCAGCTCGCGCTGGAAGAGCTCGGCCAGAACATCACCGTGCCGCCGAAAACCACGGTCACCGACGCCGAAGTGCAGCAGGCCGGCACCACGCCGGGTTTCGATCTGGCGCAGCGCTTCTATGCGTTGAATCTGCGGCTCGAAGGCAATCGCGAGTGGAACTGGCCGCTGCGCGGCATGACCGACCGGCAACTGCTGGCGGCCGCCGAGTACGCGCGCCGCATCGAGCTGTACGACCGCACCGTCAACACTGCGGACCGCACGAAGAGCGAGCATGATTTTTCGCTGCGCTATCTATCGCCGTTCCGCAACATCGTCGAGCAGGACGCGCAGTCGAGCGGGCTCGACGTCGAGTGGGCGTACGGGCTGATTCGCCAGGAGTCGCGCTTCATCATCAACGCGCGCTCGGATGTCGGCGCGGGCGGACTGATGCAGCTGATGCCCGCCACCGCGCAACTGGTCGCGAAGAAAATCGGTCTGGGCCCGCTCTCGCGCGAGCAGATGAACGACATCAACACCAATATCCTGCTCGGTACGAACTACCTGGCGATGATCTACAATCAGTTCGACGGGTCCGCCGTGCTGGCCACCGCTGGCTACAACGCAGGTCCGGGCCGTCCGCGCAACTGGCGGCAGTCGCTGCAGCGCCCGGTCGAAGGCGCGGTGTTCGCCGAGGCGATTCCGTTCCAGGAAACTCGCGACTACGTCAAGAATGTGCTGTCCAACACGGTCTACTACGCGGCATTGTTTGAAGGCCGTCCGCAATCGCTGAAGGCGCGCCTGGGTTACATCGCACCGTAAGCGCCTTGCCGCCGCAATCTCGTTTCGAGGTTGCGGCGCGCTTCGCCAGCCGTTGCCGCGGCTTCCATCAGGGAGTCGAAAAATGCGACATCAAGCTATCGCGGTCATCGGCGGCTCCGGGTTCATCGGCAGCTACCTCGTCAACTCGCTCGTCGAAATGGGCAAGGATGTGCGCGTCGCCACGCGGCGACGCTACAACGCGCGCCATCTGACCATGCTGCCGATCGACGTGCTCGAAACCGACGTGTTCGATCCGGTGCAGCTCGCGCGCTTCGTCGAAGGCGCGGATTGCGTGATCAACCTCGTCGGTATCCTGAACGGCAAACGCGGCAAGCCTTATGGACGGGAGTTCGCGCATGCGCACGTCGAGTTGCCGACGCGCATCGTCGCCGCCTGCGAAGGCAAGGGCGTTCATCGGCTGATTCATCTGAGCGCGCTCGGCGCCAATCCGAGCGGCCCGAGCATGTATGCGCGCTCGAAGGGTGACGGCGAGAAGGCGGTGCATGCGGCGAATGTCGCGTGGACGATCTTCCGGCCGTCCGTCGTGTTCGGTCCCGAGGACGCGTTTCTGAACAAGTTCGCGTTTCTGCAGCGCGTGTTTCCAGTCATCCCGCTCGCGATGCCGGACGCGCAATTCCAGCCGGTCTATGTCGGCGACGTCGCGAAGGCGATCGTCAACGTGCTCGATATGGATGGCGCGGGCGGCCGCACCTACGAGCTCGGCGGCCCGACCGTCTATACGCTCGAAGACCTGGTGTCGTATTGCGGCGACGTGATCGGCAAGCATGCGCGCATCATCCGTCTGCCCGAGCCGCTCGCGCGGCTGCAGGCGCTGAGCTTCGAATTGGCGCCGGGCGAACCGGTGATTTCGCGCGACAATCTCGATTCGATGAAGGTCGCCAATATTCTGAGCGGGCCGCTCGCGCCGGAGCTCGGACTGGAACCGATCAGCATCGAAGCGATCGTGCCGACGTATCTGACCGGCGCGGCCTCGGGTTCGCGACTCGACACGTTCCGCGCCAGCGCGGGGCGCTGAAACCTTTTTCCCACTCCCTGATAACAAGCATGAAACTGCTGATTGGTGACAAGAACTATTCGTCGTGGTCGATGCGTCCGTGGCTGCTGCTCACGCACTTCGGCATTCCGTTCGACGAGGAACTGATCCTGCTCAACGAAGCGGACACGAATGCGAAGATCCGCGCTCAGGCACCGCGCGGACCGGGCAAGGTGCCGTGCCTGATCGACGACGCGGGGCAGGCCGTGTGGGATTCGCTCGCGATCGCCGAAACGCTCGCCGAGCGCTTTGCCCAACACGCGCTGTGGCCGCGCGACGCGGCGGCGCGCGCGCATGCGCGCAGCGTCAGCGCCGAGATGCATTCGGGCTTCGGCGAATTGCGCTCGAAGATGTGGATGAACATCCGTGCGTCGTTCCCGGGCAAGAACGCGACGCCGGGCGCGCTCGCCGACATCGCGCGGATCGAGACGATCTGGCGCGACTGCCTCGACACCTACGGCGGTCCGTTCCTGTTCGGCGAATTCGGCATTGCCGACGCGATGTACGCGCCGGTCGCAATGCGCTTCAACACGTGGAAGCCGGCGTTGTCGGAGACCTCGGTCGCCTATGTCGAGCGGCTTACCAAGCTGCCCGCGGTCAACGCATGGATCGATGCCTCGCGCCGTGAAACGCACGCGATCGCCTATCAAGACGAATGCCCATGAATATCTATGCAGTAGGTGGCGCCGTCCGCGACGAGCTGCTCGGCGTACCGGTGCAGGATCGCGACTATGTGGTGGTGGGCGCGACGCCCGAGCAGATGGTCGCGCAGGGTTATCGGCCGGTGGGCAAGGACTTTCCGGTATTCCTGCATCCGCAGACGCACGAGGAGTACGCGCTCGCGCGCACCGAGCGCAAGACGGCGGCCGGTTATCACGGCTTCCAGTTTTTTTATGCGCCCGACGTGACGCTCGAAGAAGACCTCGCGCGCCGCGATCTGACGATCAACGCGATGGCGCGCGAGGTGCGCCCGGACGGTGCGCTGACCGGCCCCGTCATCGATCCGTTCAATGGCCAGGCTGACTTGCGGGCGCGGCTCTTTCGCCATGTCAGCGATGCGTTCCTCGAAGATCCGGTGCGGATTCTGCGCATCGCGCGTTTCGCGGCGCGCTTCGTCGATTTCACGGTCGCGCCGGAAACGCTGGCGCTGATGCGCGAGATGGTCGCCGACGGTGAAGCCGATGCACTGGTGGCCGAGCGCGTGTGGCAGGAAGTATCGCGCGGACTGATGGAGAAGAAGCCGTCGCGGATGTTCGACGTGCTGCGCGACTGCGGCGCGCTCGCGCGGATTCTGCCGGAGATCGATGCGTTGTTCGGCGTGCCGCAGCGCGCCGACTATCACCCCGAAGTCGATACCGGTGTTCACGTGATGATGGTGCTGGACCATGCCGCGCAGCAGGGCTACACGCTGCCGGTGCGCTTCGCGGCGCTGACACACGACCTCGGCAAGGCGACCACGCCCGAGGAGCAACTGCCGCGGCACATCGGCCACGAGGGCCGCAGCGTCGATCTGCTGAAGCCGCTGTGCGAGCGGCTGCGCGTGCCAAATGAATGCCGCGATCTGGCGATGCTGGTCGCGCGCGAGCACGGCAACATTCATCGCGTGATGGAGATGGGGGCGGCGGCACTGGTGCGCCTGCTCGAGCGCAGCGACGCGATCAGGAAGCCGGCGCGCTTCGCCGAGGCGCTGCAGGCCTGCGAGTCCGATGCGCGCGGGCGGCTCGGCCTCGAGATGAGCGAGTACCCGCAGGCCGAGCGGCTGAGGGTGGCGCTGGTGGCCGCGCGAGGCGTGGATGCGGGAGCGGTGGCCAAGCGGCTCGCCGATGCACCGGCCGGCATCAAGGACGCCGTGCATGAGGAGCGGGTGCGCGCGGTGCAAGCGGCGCTTGCCTGAAGCGGTGGTAACGTGAAGCGGCGCGCGGTGCCTACAACACCCGCGCCAACAGCGACAACAGAATCGACAGCACCAGGGTCGACATGAACGGAAACGGATACTCGCGGCCGAACAGCCGCAAGGTCACGTCGCCGGGCATCCGGCCGATGCCGAGCTTCCGCAGCCACGGCCAGCACGACGACAGCACCGCGACGGCGACGAAGGTAGTCAACAGCCAGCGAATCATCACGAGTCCTCGAACCGGAACGGCTTCACAATCACAGCGTATGCGAGCGGTCGCCGCTCGAAAAGGCGCGCAACGTATCGTCGAGTCCGCGTGAAAACGCGATCACCTTGAAGAGCTCGCCCATCTCCGCCTCGGACAGCAGCTTCTGTACCGCGTTGGCCGCGGGCAGAAAACGCCTGGTGTCGGCGGGATCGATTTCGCCGAGCACCTCGGTGACGCCCGCGTTCAGCAGGAAGCGCGCTTGCGAAGTGAAGCCGAGCAGATCCGCGCCGGTCTCGACGCCCGCCTCGGCGATGCCAGTGAATTCGACGTGCGCGGTGATGTCCTGCAGACCGGGGTACAGGAACGGGTCGCCGTGCGCGCGATGCCGGTAGTGGCACATCAGCGTGCCCTGCGCGCGCTGGTCGTGGTAGTACTCGTGGCGCGGAAAGCCGTAGTCGATCAGCAAGATCGCGCCGCGCGCGAGCATCGTGCAGATGGTGCGCGTGAAAGCGCGGGCGGCTTCGTGCGTTTCGGTCACGTAGCCGTCGCCGGCGTTCTCGCGATCAGTATCGATTTCGGTCAGCAGCGCGCGGTCCGCGGCGGCCGCGACGGGGCGGTCGTCGAATGCGAATGCGCCGTCGCGCCAGACCACGCCGCGCTCGTGCCAGACACCGCCGTTTTGCACAAAGAGCCGCACCGGCATCGCATCGAGCACCTCGTTGCCGATCACCACGCCTTCGAAGCGCCCCGGCAATGCGTCGAGCCAGCGTACTTTGGCGAGCAGCGCGGGCGCGGCCGCCGCGATCGTTTCGCGCTGCCGCTCGCGCAGCTCACCCGACAGATCGACGATCGAATAGTTGTCGAATTCGGCGCCGAGGGTGTCGAGCGCATTGAGCAGCCCCGCGGCGAGCTTGCCGGTGCCGGCGCCGAACTCCATCACCTCGCGCGTGCCGCTCGCCTCCAACGCTTCCGCGACCGGGCGCGCGAGCGTCGCGGCGAACAGCGGTGACAATTCCGGCGCGGTGACGAAGTCGCTGCCGTCGTCGGCGCGCAGGCCGAATTTGCGTGCACCGCCGCTGTAGTAGCCGAGCCCCGGCGCGTACAAAGCGCGCTCCATGTAGCGGTCGAACGGCAGCCAGCCGCCGGCCGCTTCGAGCTGCGCGCGGATCTCGGCGACGAGCGCGTCGGACTGCGCGAGCGCGCTCGGGCCGGGAGCAGGTAAACTATCGGGTTGGTGAGCTTTCGGATTCATCCCCGCATTGTAAATGACCGTTTCTCCGGACATCGCTGCCCGCGCGGCCGAAGCGCCGACTGAACCGCCCCGCGTCGTGCTGATTACCGGCGCCGCGCGCCGCATCGGGCGCGCGCTAGCGCTCGGCTTTGCCGCACGCGGCTGGGACGTGGCCGTGCACTATGGCGCCTCGCGTGAGGACGCCGACGAAGTGGTCGCACAGATCGTCGCGCTAGGCCGCCGCGCGGTCGCGCTGCACGCCGAGCTCGGCGACGAGGCACAGGTCGCGCGGCTGCTGCCGGACTGTGCTGCCGCCCTCGGGCGGCCGTCGTGCATCGTCAACAACGCGTCGCGCTTCGAGGAAGACACGGCGCGCGACGTCGGCTACGACCTGCTGCTGAAGCTGACCGCGATGAACGTCGGCGCGCCGCTGGTGCTCGCGCGCATGCTTTACGACGCGACGCCCGATGCCGCGTTGCGCGACGAAAGCCAGCGCAGCGTGGTCATCAATGTGCTGGATCAGAAGCTGTACAACATGAACCCGGACTATCTGTCGTACACGCTGTCGAAGGCGGCGCTGCAGACCGCGACGGTCGCGCTCGCCCAGGCGCTCGCGCCGAAGGTCCGGGTGGTCGGGCTCGCGCCTGGCCTGACCATGCAATCGGGCGACCAGACCCAGCACGGGTTCGAGGCCGCCCACCGTATGACGCCTCTCGGCCGTGCGTCGCGGCCCGAGGATATCGTCGCCGCCGCGCTGTATCTCGCGGATGCAGCCGGCGTCACCGGAACGACGCTGGTGGTCGACGGCGGGCAGCATCTCGTGCCGCTGCCGCGCGACGTAATGTTTTTGACGGGCGCCTGACACGCGCGCGCGGCCAGCCTTCGATGCGGCCGTCACGAGTGGCGCAGCGCCCCTTTGCGTGCCCGCACGCTTTTTTGATTGGAACGAACATGTTTGCCGCTCTTTCGCACCCCCGGCTCGCCGATTGCCGCCGGCTGTTTCTGCGCAATTACGAAGTGCATATCAACATCGGCGTGCACGACTTCGAAAAGCGCGGCGAGCAGCGCGTCGTGATCAACGTCGAACTGTTCGTGCCGCTCGCGATGTCCACGCCGGTGCACGACAAGCTCACCGAAGTCGTCGACTACGATTTCATGCGCTCGACGATCGCCAAGCGCGTGTCGCAAGGCCATATTCATCTGCAGGAAACGCTGTGCGACGACCTCGTGCGCGTGATGCTCGAACATCCGCAGGTGCGCGGCGCGCGCGTGTCGACCGAGAAGCCGGACGTGTATCCGGACTGCGATGCGGTCGGTGTCGAAGTCTTCCGCATCAAGGAGGACTGAGCGATGAATGCACCGGAAATGCTGAATGCAGGCAACCAGGCCGCCGAGGCCACCACGGCCCCGAACGCCGCGCGCGCCCCGAAATCGCCGCTCACGCGCCGCGAGCAGAAAGAAGCGTACGAGAACAACAAGCTGTTCAAGCGCCTCGCGCGCCAGGTCGGCCAGGCGATCGGCGACTACAACATGATCGAGGACGGCGACAAGGTGATGGTGTGCCTGTCGGGCGGCAAAGACAGCTACGCGATGCTCGACATCCTGATGCGGCTGCGCGAGCGCGCGCCGATCAATTTCGACATCGTCGCGGTCAACCTCGACCAGAAGCAGCCGGGCTTCCCCGAGCACGTGCTGCCCGAGTATCTGACCCAGCTCGACATCCCGTTCCACATCGAGAACCAGGACACCTACAGCATCGTCAAGCGGCTCGTGCCGGAGGGCAAGACCACCTGCTCGCTGTGCTCGCGGCTGCGGCGCGGCATCCTGTATCGCGTCGCCGGCGAGCTCGGCGCGACCAAGATCGCGCTCGGCCATCATCGCGACGACATCCTGCAGACGCTGCTGCTGAATCTGTTCTACGGCGGCAAGCTGAAGGGCATGCCGCCCAAGCTGCAATCGGACGACGGCAAGAACATCGTGATCCGGCCGCTTGCCTACGTGAAGGAAACCGATCTGGAGAAGTACGCGGAGCTGCGCGAATTCCCGATCATTCCGTGCAATCTGTGCGGTAGCCAACCAAACCTGAAGCGCGCGGAAATGAAGGCGCTGGTCCGCGACTGGGAGAAGCGTTTCCCGGGTCGCATCGAGAACATGTTCAACGCGCTGTCGAACGTAGTGCCGTCGCATCTGATGGATCACCAGCTGTTTCCGTTCGCGGGGTTGCGCGCGACCGGCGAGGCCGACCCGCAAGGCGACATCGCGTTCGACGAAGAACCGTGCTCGAGCGGCGACGAAGGTGCACCGCTCACCGGCGCGAAGACTATTCCGCTGGTCCAGTTCGACGACCTGTAGAGAGCGAAAATTGCTTGTTTTGGCGGCATTCGGGCGGTTTTCCGCTGGCTTGCACGCCCTGCCGAGGCCGCGTCTGCGGCCTTTTTTGCAGGTGCAGCATGATAGAATCGTGCGCTCCAAACTCGTCTATTTGCCGACGCCATGAACATCGTCATTTTGGCGGCAGGTACCGGCAAGCGCATGCGGTCCGCGCTTCCCAAGGTGCTCCATCCTCTGGCCGGCCGGCCGCTCCTCGCTCATGTCATCGACACCGCCCGCGCGCTGAAGCCCGCGCGCCTGATCGTCGTGATCGGCCACGGCGCCGAAGCCGTGCGCGACGCCGTCGCGGCGCCCGATATCCAGTTCGCGGTGCAGGAGCAACAGCTCGGCACCGGCCACGCGGTGCAGCAGGCGCTGCCGCTGCTCGATCCTTCGTTGCCCACGCTGGTGCTCTATGGCGACGTGCCGCTCACGCGCGCGCAAACGCTGCGCGCACTGACAGAGCGCGCCGGCCAGGACGGCTACGGCGTACTCACCGTCACGCTCGACGACCCGAGCGGCTACGGCCGCATCGTGCGCGATCAGCATGGCAACGTGCAGCGCATCGTCGAGCAGAAGGACGCAAATCCGGAGCAGCTGAAGGTCGCTGAAATCAACACCGGCATCATCGTCGCGCCGACCGCGCGCCTTGCCGGCTGGCTCGCGGCGCTCAAGAACGACAACGCGCAAGGCGAGTTCTATCTGACCGACGCGGTCGAGATGGCGATCGAAGCCGGCCTCGAAGTCGTCACCACGCAGCCCGACGACGAGTGGGAAACGCTCGGCGTCAACAGCAAGCAGCAGCTCGCCGAACTCGAGCGGATTCATCAGCGCAACGTCGCCGACGCGCTGCTCGTCGCGGGCGTGACGCTCGTCGACCCCGCGCGCGTCGACGTGCGCGGCACGCTCGAATGCGGCCGCGACGTATCGATCGACGTCAACTGCGTGTTCGAAGGCAGCGTGTCGCTCGCTGACAACGTCAGCATCGGGCCGAACTGCGTGATTCGCAACGCGCGTATCGGCGCGGGTACGCGGGTCGATGCGTTCACGCACATCGAAGGCGCGGAAGTCGGCGCGAAAGCCGTTGTCGGTCCGTATGCGCGCTTGCGCACAGGCGCGGCGCTGCAAGACGAGTCTCATGTAGGGAACTTCGTCGAGATCAAGAACGCTGTGCTCGGTCATGGCTCGAAAGCCAACCACCTCAGCTACATCGGCGACGCGGATGTCGGTGCGCGCGTGAATATCGGCGCGGGCACGATCACCTGCAACTACGACGGCGCCAATAAATTCCGCACCGTGATCGAGGACGACGTGTTCGTCGGCTCGGACACGCAACTGGTCGCACCGGTGCGCGTGCAGCGCGGCGCGACGATCGCGGCCGGCACCACGGTGTGGAAAGACGTCGCCGCGAATGCGCTGGTGTTGAACGATAAAACCCAGACGAGCAAGACGGGCTACGTGCGCCCAGTCAAAAAGAAAAGCTGATCGATATGGCGTGCCCACGAGGCGCGCTCACTGAATTCGGCACTGAAAAGGAATACACCATGTGCGGCATTGTCGGCGCGGTTGCGCAACGTAATATCGTTCCCGTCCTGATCGAAGGACTGCGACGTCTCGAATATCGCGGCTACGATTCGTGCGGCGTCGCCGTGCTCGGCGCTCGCGGGCCGAGCCGCGCACGCAGCGTCGCGCGCGTCGCCGACCTCGACGCTCAGGTGCGCGAAGGTCACCTCGAAGGCGTGACGGGCATCGCGCATACACGCTGGGCCACGCATGGCGCGCCGGTCACCGATAACGCGCACCCGATCTTCTCGCGCGACGCGCTGGCGTTGGTACACAACGGCATCATCGAGAACTACGAGGCCTTGCGCGAAATGCTTCGTGGCAAGGGTTATGAGTTCGTGTCACAAACCGACACCGAGGTTATTGCTCACCTGATCCATAGCCTGTATCGCGGCGACCTGTTCGCCGCGGTGCGCGAAGCCATCGCACAACTGCACGGCGCGTATGCGATCGCGGTGCTGCATAAGGACCAGCCGCATACGGTGGTCGGCGCCCGCCAGGGCTCGCCGCTCGTAGTCGGACTCGGCGACGGTGAAAACTTCCTGGCCTCGGACGCGCTCGCGCTCGCCGGCAGCACCGAGCGCTTCATCTTCCTCGAGGAAGGCGACGTCTGCGAACTGTCGCTCGATGGCGTGCGCATCGCCGATCGCCAGGGCGAGATCGCGCAACGCGAGGTGCGTCAGGTCGCAGCCTATGGCGGTGCGGTCGAACTCGGCCCGTATCGCCACTTCATGCAGAAGGAGATCTTCGAGCAGCCGCGCGCGATCACCGACACGATTCCGCAAGCCGACGCGTTCGATGCGTCGATCTTCGGCGAAGGCGCGCGCCAGGTGTTCGCGGACATCGACAGCCTGCTGATTCTCGCGTGCGGCACCAGCTACTACTCGGGACTCACCGCCAAGTACTGGCTCGAATCGATCGCGAAGATTCCGACTCAGGTCGAGATCGCGAGCGAGTATCGCTATCGCGAGTCGGTGCCGAATCCGAAGTCGCTGGTGGTGGTGATCTCGCAGTCGGGCGAAACCGCCGACACGCTCGCGGCGCTCAAGCACGCGCAGGAACTCGGCCACCAGCACACGCTCGCGATCTGCAACGTCGGGACGAGCGCGATGGTGCGGCAGACCGAGTTGTCGTTCCTCACGCATGCGGGCCGCGAGATCGGCGTCGCGTCGACCAAGGCATTCACGACGCAGCTGGTCGCACTGTTCACGCTGGCGGCAACGCTCGCGAAGCTGCGCGGACGTTTGAGCGACGAGCAGGAAGCGAGTTATCTGAAGCAGTTGCGCCACCTGCCGGCCGCGCTGAACAGCGTGCTCGCGCTGGAGCCGCAGATCATCGCCTGGTCGGAGGAGTTTTCGCGCAAGGAACACGCATTGTTCCTCGGACGCGGCATGCATTATCCGATCGCGCTCGAAGGCGCGTTGAAGCTCAAGGAAATTTCGTATATCCACGCCGAGGCGTATCCGGCTGGCGAGCTGAAGCACGGGCCGTTGGCGCTCGTGACCGAAGCGATGCCGGTGGTGACGGTTGCGCCGAATGACGCGCTGCTCGAAAAGCTGAAGTCGAACATCCAGGAAGTGCGCGCGCGCGGCGGCGAGCTGTATGTGTTCGCCGATGCGGATACGAAAATCGTCAACGGCGAAGGGCTGCATGTGATCCGGATGCCCGAGCACTATGGCTTGCTGTCGCCGATCCTGCACGTGGTGCCGCTGCAGTTGCTCGCGTATCACACCGCGTGTGCGCGTGGCACGGATGTGGATAAGCCGCGCAATCTGGCGAAGTCGGTGACGGTGGAGTGACGACGAAGCAGAAGACGTAACGACGACGGCGGCGGCGACGAACCGGGCCGCCGGCTCCGCCAAATCAGCCGCACCGCCATTCGGTGCGGTGCGGCTGACGAAACATCCACCGCTCAAATCGGCATCTGTCGTTCCACGATGCCTCGACGTGACGACGCCGCATCGACTACCCTCTGTCGACATCCCGTGGCCACGTTCCATGAAGACCTCATCTCGCACCACGCTCACCGAGAAGCTCAAGTCGCGAGTCGTACTGATCGCGCTGTTCGTCGGTTCGATGTGGGCCCTGTTCTTTCTGTCGGTTGCGTTGCCGTTCCTGCATCTGGACGAACACGGTGTCGTGCCGCGTACGTTCGGCGGCTTGCAAGGGATTCTGTTCGCGCCGTGGCTGCATGCGAGCGTCGGGCATATCGCGGCCAACACGAGCGCGCTCGTCGTGCTGGGCTGGCTGTGTACGTGGCCGCACATCGGCGGCTTCTGGCGCGCGACCATCGGCGCGATGCTCGGCGCCGGTCTTTGCGCGTGGCTGTTCGGCGCGCCGTATTCGGTGCATATCGGCGCGAGTGGACTGGTGTTTGGCTATGCGGGTTACCTGATCGCACGCGGCTACTACACGCGCAATCTGGCGTCGATCCTCGTGGCTCTAATCGTGGTCGGCAGCTACGGTCTGAGTTTGCTGTTCGGTGTGCTGCCGATCTATCCCGATGTGTCGTGGCAGAGCCATATCGGCGGCGTCATCGGCGGTGTGCTCGCGGCACGCTCGGGGGCTGGGGCTGCGCGCCGGGTGCGGGCGCGCTGACGGAGACCTCGCCGTTCGTTGGAATGGACCCGGTTCGAGGGTGTCTCGGCCTACAACTCCGGCCGCGCCAGATCGCTCGCGACGATGTGTTCGCCATACACCTGCGCGGCCGCGAGTGCTTCGACGCGGCTCGGATGCGGGCCGAGTTCGGGCGCGCCGTCGAACGGAAACAGCACGCGGCCGTCGGTCGTGCGCACGACCTTCAACACGCCGAAGAAGCGCCGGTAGCCGGCCATCTTCGCGCTCGCCGAAATCTCGAAGTCGTCGTCCGATGTGCCCGGGACGCTGGGAATAAACGCGGTCTTGCTCATAGCTGAAAACATCGGTTGTTCATCGAGGCGGTGCGCAACGCGATCCGCACGGCGGACGTGCATTGTCTCAAATCCGCGCGAACGATGAAGCGAGGCCCCCCTCGCCACGCGATCGAGCGCTTCGAGCGCGAAGACCCGAGCTCTCATCCGTACACGAGCAAGTTCGATTGCTACCTCGACAGAAAAGTGCAACTAACTGCACAAGAGTTGCGAGGCAAAGGCTGTTCGACGACCCCGCCGGCGGCAATTGCGCGTCCTGTCATATCGACCAGCCGGGCGCGAACATAGCCCATCCGCTCTTCACCGCGTTCCTCGCAACGCTGACCGACGGCTATGAACTGAAGACCGAAGCGGTCAAACAAGCGGAGCGAAAAATGCGAAGAGTTCTGGTCACCCTTGATTTAAAAGACAAAAACTCTCGAAGAAAGGCTCCGTTGCACCGCGGAGCTATAATGCGCGGATCTTTGCTTCCCCGACGTCCACCATGAGCCGGTTACTTTGTCTGATCGTGCTTTCGCTCGGCCTCGCGCAAACCGCGGCGGCCGACGAAAACACCGACCGAATATCGGCGTACCTGACGCAGAAATTCGGTGTGGGCAGAGAAAAAGCTCAAAAGATCTCCGACGCGGTGCAATCCGCCGCCAACAAATACTCCCTCCCTCCGGCGCTGCTGCTCGCCATCATCTCGATCGAATCCCGTTTCAAGGAAAAGGCTCGCGGCGCCAATGGCGCGACGGGGCTGATGCAGGTCGTGCCGCAGGCGCACCGCGGGCTGCTGCGCAACGTGAAGGACCTGACCGAACCGGGTGCGAACATCGAAGCCGGTTCGGCGATCCTATACGGCTACATGCGCTCGGCGAACGGCGATCTGAATACGGCACTGAAGAGCTATGGCGGCTCGAAGGCCTATGCGCAGAAGGTGAATCTGCGCGTCGAAGATTTCGCGGCGGTTGCGACGCCCGCGGACGGCGCTTCAGGAGCCGCCGGGCGAGCCGCGTTGTGCGAGGCGGATCGTTGTGCCGGTGCGAACCCGTGGGCCGACGCGTTCAGCCTACCGGCGGCGCTCACTACACCTGTGACACCTGCGGCGAGCGGGGCCACCACGGCCTCAGGGTCGAGTTCGGCCGCGACAGCGGGCTCGACGCGCACGACATCGAACTAGGCGCGCTCGCGGTTTCTACTCCCGTTTTCGCCCGTACGTGTTGCGAAGGTCGGGCGGCGTGCATCTAGTTGATGTGCTGTGTTACGTGACGTAATGGGGTTCGGGCTCCGGCTTGCACGCTTTTTACGCACATAGCGCTGCCCGCTCTACAATGCATTCCCATTCGCGCTCACGAGGCGCTTCTTGCACCTGATCATGCAGACCCCCTTCTCCCGCACCACCGCCGCGGCCCTGTTCGGGCTGCTCGCGCTCACCGCATGCAGCGGCAGCACGCCGCAACCCAAATTCACGCAGGAACTGTTCGAAACCGGCGCAAGCCCGTACGCGCGCAATTTCAATTCGAGTACCGGCGATAGCTGCGAAGCCGCGCGCCGCGCACTGCTGAGTCAAGGCTATCTGACGACGATGTCGCGCCCCGATACCGTCGACGGCACGAAGAATTTTCAGCCGACCGGCGATTCACACGTGGTCGTCGAATTTCACGTCGTCTGCACGCCCGGCGAAGAGGCGGCCAATACCAGCATCGTTTATGTGAACGCGGTGCAGAACGGCTTTGCGTTGAAGAAGAGCGATACGTCGGCGAGCGTCGGGCTCAGCGTGCTCGGTTCGCTGTCGCTGCCGATTCGCTCGAATAGCGACGCGATGGTGAAGATCTCGAGCGAAACGATCCCGTCTGGGAAGTTTTACGACCGCTTTTTCAGCCTCGTCGATCATTACTTGCAGACCGTCGTGCGTACGCAGCCGGTGACGAGCAGCTCGATCGAAACGCGCACGCTGCCAATGCAGGTAGCCACGCCGCTCCAGCTGACGATTCCTGATCCGGTCCCCGAGCCGGTACCGGCGACGACTCCCGCTGCCGTTCAGGCGACGCCGGCAGTGTCGGTTCAGGCGACGCAGTCATCTGCGGTTCAAGCGGTCCAATCAGCGCCCGCACCGGTTTCGCTCACGACGCCGTCGCCGTCCTCTCCGGTCCAACCAACCGACCCGATTGGCCAGGCCGCTGCGATCGAACCCGCGAGCGGCACGGCGTCTCTGGCGCCGTGACAGCGGCGCAGCGGCTTTCGCATCGAGGCTGATCAAGATCCGATCAGCCTTTGATTCAGGCGCGCAGCCAGATTCACCTTATGGTGTTTACTTAATACGTATACATACGTAGTAGTAGTTAACAAGGGTCAACCGATTCTGTGGATAAGTCGCAAATGTCCCGCCGCTTCAACATCATGCGAAACCGATAACCCTGCGGAACACGTCGGTAGAAAAACTACATAACTGGGATAAGTTCGAGCACCCGTTAACCGACCCCACCTTTATCAAGATTTCGCGCACAGGCTGTTCGTCGTGCTATCCCGAAGTTATTCAGAGGTCGCTGTGGATAACCGTCGCCTCCGAACTACGTTTGCCGTTGCCCGCACCTGCGCTTCGCGCGATGCGAAGCGCTCGCCAACGCACAGAATTTCGGCCACCGATCGCGCACATTGATGACGCGGTACGAAGATTGCGCGCCTTCTTATTGCAAGCGCGACTGTTGCTATTTCGTCAAAAACCATTTGCCCAGCGAGCAATCCGGCATAGAGTTAAAGTGCTTTGTGAGGTTTCTGGTGCAGTGCGGGGGATGTATGAAACGCAGATCAGCACGACAGCTAGTCCGTCTTCTCTCGGACCTTCGACATGCGGCCCATTGCAGATCGTTGCGGGCGGCCGCAACCAATCGGATGATGGCGCTGGCAGCCGCCGAGGCTGCCGAGAACGGCGACACCGCTCGCGACGACGACAGTCCCGAGTCCACGCGCAATGCGCAGCGCGACAAGCTGTTCCGGAGCAGATCATGAGAACCGCGAGCGAACAGTCGTTGCGGTTTTTGGTCGACAAGTGGCTTTCGCCATCGCCGGCGGAGCCGGTTCACGTGACGGAGTTCAGCCGCACGCGCACCGGCGGGCGGCGTTATGTGCGGGTGGAAACTTCGTCGGAAGAGGGCGCGCGCGGTTTGTTCTTCTTTCGGCACGACGACGGCTGCTGGTGTGTGTTTCCGCCGACCGCCGATACGCCGAGCCTATTCGCTCGTCCGCGCGCGGCATAGTTGGGCGAATGGGCAAGACGCCTGCCGGTGCGCGTCGCGCACCGAGCGTCGGCGTCGAATCGTGTCAACTGCTGTCAGTCACAACCCCTGCGGAGCACGCTGCCGGGCGCGTTTCCAGCCCGGCAGTACCTGACACACGATCAATCCCGCGAGCATCAGCGCACAGCCGAACAATGCGCGCGCCGTCAGCGTCTCACCGAGCACGAGCCAGCCCGCGAACGCCGCGAACACGCCTTCCATGCTGAAAATCACCGCCGCGTGCGAAGGCGCCGCATAGCGCTGCGCGACCACCTGTATCGTATACGCGACGCCCACCGATAATGCACCGCCGTACGCGATCGTCGGCGCGGCTCGCACAATTACTGCGGCGCTAACGGGCTCGACGACGAGGCCAATCGACAGACACACGAGCCCACAGGTCACGAACTGCACGAGCGCGAGCATCAGCGTGTCGTGGCGCGCCGCGAAGCGGCTGACCAGCATCATCTGCGCGGAAATCACCAGCGCCCCGGCGAGCTGATACCAGTCGCCATACAGCATCGAGAAGTGCTCGTCGACGCTCAGGAAGTACATGCCAACGGCCGCGAGCAGCGCGCCAAGCCATGTACCGAGACCGGTCTGGTGGCGAAACAGCACGCCCAGCAGCGGCACGATCACCACATACAGCGAACTGATGAAGCCCGCGTTGGCGATCTTCGTGTACTGCAGGCCGATCTGCTGCAGCGAGATCGACACGGCCAGCACGACACCGAGCAGTCCGCCCGCGCCAAGCAGTTCGCGGGCGCCGCCAGGCGCGCGCTTCGTCAACTCGGCGAGCGCCGGGCGGCGCACGCAGACGATCATCGTCAGCACGACGAGCGCGCCGAGCAAAAAGCGCAAGCCGGTGAACAGGAACGGGCCGATCGTATCGAGGCTCAGTCTCTGCGCGACGAACGCGGAGCCCCAGATCATCGCGGCGATCAGCATCAGCACGTTCGCGCGCAGGTGTTGGCGGGTGTCGGGATTCAAGGTTTGTTCTGTTTTGTCGTGTGGATCGGGCTGGGAAGCCGCAAGGGCGCGCCACGCGGTGCGCAGCCCGTAAGGAATCGCTCACATGATACGCGGGCCTCGCGCGCCGGGCAGGCAAAGCCCGCGAGCCGCGCGATAATCGCGCAACGGCCGCGGTCGCCGCCGTGCGGATCGCTGTGATCACGCGACTTGCAAACCGGACCGCGATCCCTGGCTCCTTCCACGAGCAAACGAAATGGACGACAAGGACTGGATCGCGGGCGCCGCGAAGGCGCTCGCGATCATCGAAGCATTCGACGAAGAACACGCGCGCATGACGCCGACGATGGTCGCCGCGCGCGCCGGCCTGTCACGGACGGCGGCACGCCGCTATCTGCTGACGCTGCGCGAGCTCGGCTACGTCGACACCGACGGCAAGCTGTTCTGGCTCGCGCCGCGCGTGCTGCGGCTCGGGCAGTCTTACCTCGATTCGGCGCGGCTGCCGCGCACGGTGCAGCCGTTCCTGCAGCGGATCACCGCGACCGTGCAGGAAACCGCGTTGGTCGCGATCCTCGACGAACACGACGTCGTGTACGTCGCGCGCAACGGCGTGAATCGGGCGATGGCGGTCGGCTTCGTGACCGGCTCGCGCGCGCCGGCGCCGTTATCGTCGGCGGGGCTCGTGCTGCTCGCGTTTCAGCCGCCCGACAGCATCGACCCGTGGCTCGCGTCGTATCCGATCAAGGTTTTTACGCCGTACACCTATTCGACGGTCGACCGGCTCAGGGAAGTGCTCGGCGAAATCCGCCGCAACGGCTACGTGGTCACCGACCAGCAGCTCGAGATCGGGGTGCGCGGCGTCGCGGTGCCGTTGCGCGACCGGCACGGTACGGTGGTCGCGGCGATCAGCGTCAGCATGCCGATCGGCGAGGAGTCGGCGAACGCCGCGCTGCACCGCGTTTTGCCGGCGCTGCAGGAGACCGCGAGCCTGCTGCGGAACCTTGTTTGAGCGCGGCGAAGCGGTCGGCGAGGCGCGCGGCAGGTGGCTTCACGGGGGAGTTGGTAGTGTCCCTGGTGCAACTTGCAGGTCGATGCAAGCACGCTGAAAGCAGGCTGTCTCCCGGAAAATACATATCGAGTTTTGCGCATGACAAACCGCCTACGCTTGGGTAATACTCTCCCGCGGGGAGCACAAGGCGCCTCGAAGTCCGGCCCGCTCTACCGTGCAGCTGTTGTATTCATTCACATTGACTAAGTCGTCTGGTTTGGGGATCAACACATGAAAAAAGTTATCGTCTCGCTCGCAGCCGCTTCGATCGCACTCGTTTCCGTTCAGGCTTTCGCACAGGCATCGGATGCCGCAGCTACGGAAGCAGCAAGCGCACCGAAGAAGCACCACATCAAGCAACTGAAGACCCACGGCAAGAAGGCACACGTTTCCGCTGCAGCTTCGGCCGCTGGCACGAACGACAAGGGCACGCAGAACTAAGCCGACGCCCGCTCGTCGGGCGTGCCATACCGCTGCACCGGGCCGCTTGCCGGTCGATGCAGCCGGTGAAGGCAGATGCGTTGCAAGCAAAAAGGCCAGAGCGCGAGCTCTGGCCTTTTTGCTTTTGCGGCGAATATTGCGCGCGGGAGGATCAGCCCGCGAGCCCGCGCCGGATCACTTCATCGAGCAGCCCGTTCAGGCCGTCCGGATGCGTGGCGGCGCGCGTTTTTAGCTCTTCCACCAGCCCACTATTGAGCTTGCACGCAAACGGGACGAGGCCTTGCGCCTGATCGAGCTTGCGCTGCTCGCGCCGGTCGACTTTCGGCTCGGTCGCCGCGTTCTTGCCGCCGCGGTTCGCGGCCGCCTGCTTCATCGCGTTGCCCAGTTTCAGCGCCTTGTTCTTTTCAAGGTCGGTTTTTTTCATCGCCATCGGAAAGGCCTCTGCCAAATAGATCAACCCGCATTGTACGCAAGCACGCGACGTCAGCCGACTCGCTCCGGCGCGCTGGCGGAGACGCTGTCCATCAACGCACGCATCCTCTGCCAATGCGTGCCTTCCCAGAACACCCGTCCGCATACATCGCAGGTGACGAAGCGGCTATGCCGCTGCAGCACGCCGTGCGGCACACGCGGGCCGGCTTCCTCGCGCCCGATTCGCCGCAGCGGCGCGTTGCATACCAGGCATAGCCGGAACGGTTGCGCGCTGCGCGCGAGATCGAGCCGCTCGAACACTTCGCGTAACTGCTCGCGCGGCCGCAGCGCGCGCACATAGCAGCCATGCGTGATGTGGCGGCGTTTGAGCAGCTCGCGGTCGCGCGTTAGCACGATGCGCTGTTGCGCGGCGGCGAGCGCCTCGATATCGGCGTCGGGAAAGTGGTTGTCGTACAGCGTATCGAAGCCCGCGAGCCGCAATAGTGGCGCAAGGCCGCCGAGATGCGCGTCGGCGATGAAGCGCATCACGCGCAACGGACGCTCGCGCACACGCAGCAGCGGCTGGATGTCGAGCGCCTCGAACTTCGGATAGACCGCGACGCGGTCGCCGTCGGCGAGCGGATAATCGAAACCGACCGACTCGCCGTTCACGAGGATCAGCTCGACCTCGGTATGCGGCACACCGAGCACTTCGATCATGTGCTTGGTCGTCGCGTCGCGCGCGCAGACGCAGGTGAACGCGCGCCGGCGCAGCGGCCGGGCGATGAAGTCGTTCAGTTCCTCGTAAAAGCGGAATGTCGCGGTGACCATGCCTGCAGTATCGCACCGCGCGGGCTGCGTGTTGTCCTGCGCATGTCGCATGAGTGTGCTTTACTTCGGGTTCTTTAGAAGACGGAGCGATAGATGGACATCGGTTTTATCGGTCTCGGCGAGATGGGCGCCGCGATGGTTGCAAACATTCTGAAAGCCGGGCACCAGGTGCGCGTGTGGAACCGCTCGCCGGAGAAGGCTCAGCCGCTGGCCGCGCGGGGCGCGCAAGTGGTCGCCACGCCGGCTGAAGCGTTTGCGGGCGACGCCGTGTTCTCGATGCTCGCCGACGATGCCGCGCTGCGCGAAGTCATCACCGCGTCGCTGCTCGAACATGCGCCGCGTGGGCTGATCCACGCGAACATGGCGACGATTTCCGTGGCGCTCGCCGAGGAACTGGCGACCGCGCACGCGTCGCGCGGCGTGCACTATGTGGCCGCGCCGGTGCTCGGGCGGCCCGACGTCGCAGCCGCAGGCAAGCTGACGATCGTCGCGGGCGGCCCTGCCGAATCGATCGACCGGATCCAGCCGATTTTCGACGTGCTCGGCCAGAAGACCTGGCGCATCGGCTCGCTGCCGCAGCAGGCGAACGTGATGAAGCTGGCCGCGAATTTCATGCTCGGCGCGGCGATCGAGTCGCTCGGCGAAGCGGCCGCGCTCGTGACGGGCCACGGCGTCGGAATGCAGGACTTCCTCGATGTGATCACAAGCGGCCTGTTCCCGGGGCCGGTGTACTCGGGCTACGGCAAGCTGATCGCCGAGCAGCGCTTCGAACCGGCGCTGTTCAAGGCGCGTCTGGGACTGAAGGACGTGCGCCTCGCGCTCGCCGCCGCCGATGCGGTGACGACGCCGATGCCGGTCGCAAGCGTGGTGCGCGACAGCCTGATCGAGGCGATCGCGCACGGCGACGGCGAGAAGGATTTCGCGGTGCTGGGCCAGGTGGCCGCGCGGCGCGCCGGCCGTTGATCGTGGCCGTCGATCGCCGCACGCGAGCGATCGACCCAATGTGACCGCATGGAGTCACGCTGGCCGGCAAGGCATAATGGCCGCCCGATTTCCCTACTCCCGACCTCGATGACTCTGCATACCTGGTGGCTGTTCGTCGCCACCGTTTTCGTCGTATCCGCGATTCCCGGTCCCAACATGCTGCTCGTGATGACGCACGGCGCCCAGCACGGCCTGCGCCGCGCTAGCGCGACGATGGCCGGCTGTCTGTCGGCGCTGGTGCTGATGCTGGCGGTATCGGCGGCGGGACTCGGCGTGTTTCTGGCGGCATGGCCGACCATGTTCAACGCACTGCGCATGATCGGCGCCGCCTACCTCGTGTATCTGGGCATCAAGGCATGGCGCGCGCCGGCCGACGAAGCCGCCGCGCAAACCGTCGACGATCTGGCGGTCAGGCCCGCGCGCTCGCGCTTCGCGCTTTTTCGCAACGGCTTTCTGGTCGCGAGCAGCAATCCGAAGGCGATTCTGTTCGCGGCCGCGCTGCTGCCGCAATTCATCGATGCCACCGAACCGAAGTTGCCGCAGTTCGGCGTGCTGCTCGCGACGTTCGCGTTGATCGAGGTCAGCTGGTATCTGGTGTACGCGGGTTTTGGTACACGCATCGGCGTGAAGCTGAAGAGCCGCAGCGTCGCGCGGATGTTCAACCGGCTGACGGGCGGTGTATTCGTGGGTTTCGGCGCGATGATGGCGCTGGTGCGGCACTGAGCACCGCGCCTGCTGGCAGACAAGGGAAACTGAAGCGTATTTGTGTGACCGTTGTATGTTTGCAACATCGAGGGTCAACCCTAATTTGCATGTTGCAACGCACCAAGCGGTTTGCTATAGTACGTCTTGTCTCCTCCATGTCTCCTCTGATATGGATTCAGCCCGCCAACCTAGGCGGGCTTTTTTTTGCCCGGAATTCGCCGCGCGTGCGCAAAGCGCCGCCGCCGCAAGCACAGAAAATCAAGCTCAGACCTTATACGACGCGGCCACGAAGGAAGTGACCGGGTTCGCGGTATTAAAACGAAAAAGCCGGTCTTTATAGACCGGCTGGCTTTTTCGTAGGCTCGCAGCGAGGCTCGCGGGTCGACTCGCTTAGCGTTTCAAACCGCTGTCTTCGGTCGCGCCGATCGCGAGATTCATGCACTGGATCGCCGCACCCGACGCGCCCTTGCCGAGATTGTCCAGACGCGCGACGGTCACGAAGCGCTCCTCATTGCCAAACACGAACAGGTCCACACGATTGGTGTCGTTGTTCGCCTGCACGTCGAAGAAGCCGTTGTCGAGGTTCGCGTCGGCGTCGAACGGTGCGACGTGCACGAATGCTTCGCCTGCGTAGTACTCGGCGAACAGAGCCTGCACGTCCTGCGGTGTCGTCTTCTTCGCGAGCTGGCCCGGCGAGAAGTACGTGGTGACCGCGAGGCCCTTGTAGAAGTCGCCAACGATCGGCGTGAAGATCGGCGCCGACTTCAGGCCCGTATGCGCGGCCATTTCCGGCAAATGCTTGTGCGTGAGGCCGAGCGCGTATGGGCGCGGGCTCTTCAGCCTGTCGTTGCCGCCGGCTTCGTAGTCGGCAATCATCTTCTTGCCGCCGCCGCTGTAGCCGGTGATCGAGTAGGCATGCGCGGCGAACTCGGGCGCGACGACGCCGCCTTCGACGAGCGGGCGCATCGCGAGCACGAACGCCGAGGCGTGGCAGCCCGGCACGGCGATGCGTTTGGCGGTGCGCAGGCGCTCGCGCTGCGAACGGGCCAGTTCAGGCAGGCCGTAGGCCCAGTCGGGCGAGGTACGGAATGCGGTGCTCGCGTCGATCAGCACCGTGCGGTCGTTCTCGACGAGCGAAGCGGATTCGCGCGAGGCGACGTCGGGCAGACACAGGAACGTGACGTCCGATGCGTTGATGAGACGACGGCGCTCGTCCAGGTCCTTGCGCTTCGCTTCTTCGATACGCAGGATTTCGACGTCGGCGCGCTGCGACAGGTATTCAAAAATCTTCAGGCCGGTCGTGCCTTCCTGTCCGTCGACAAAAACTTTCGTGCTCATCTCACTCTCACTCGCTGGAAACGGGGCGCGACGCCGCGCCGGAACGTTATTTTAAGACGTCATCGCCGCGACCGTGCGGTGCAGCGCGAAAAAACGACGATGCGCGCGCAACGTGACATCGGCGTGACCCGTTGCGCGGCAAATGCGGGCTGATGACCGAAGATGCACTACAGATGCGGCGCGACGCCGCTTCGGCGCCGTTCAGGCCGCTCTGCCATCAACCGCGCGCCGCGATCCAGCGCGCGGTGACGCCCGCGATGCGCGCGCCGAACAGGCGCGCGGTTTCGAGATCGCCCGGCGGCGGCGCTTCGTCGGGCGACGCATCGGCCGCCGATTGCGTGAGCAGGCCGGTAAAGCCGCCGACGAAGTTCAGATCGTTGCGCGTCGCGGCCTTCGTGTTCGACGGCATCATGCCGGTGCCCGCCCAGATCATGCTGTGCTGCATCGCCAGCGTGACGAAGTACTGGATCGTCGAGAACTTGTCGCCGTTCATCGTCGCCGAGTTCGTGAAGCCGGCCGCGATCTTGTCCTTCCACGCCTGCGCGAACCACGGTTTCGAGCTCGCATCGGCGAACTTCTTGAAGTCGGCCGACGGGCCGCCCATGTAGGTCGGCGCGCCGAAGATCAGCGCGTCGGCCGCGGCGAGTTCGTCCCACGAGGCGTCGTCGAGGTCGCCCACCGGCATCAACTTCGCGTGCGCACCGGCTTCGAGCGCGCCCGCGAGCACGGCTTCGGCGACCTTCTTCGTATGGCCGTAGCCGCTGTGATAAACGATGACGATCTTCGACATGGACTGCTCCAGCAAGGCGACCCGGAAGGTGATGGGAGACGAAACCCGATGCGGCGAGGCGGCGCGCCATGACGACCGCGCTGGCCGCCACTAGCGCCCGTAATTGATCACCAGCTTCGCGCTGCCGATCGCGGCCGTGCCGATCTCGTGATCGAACATCAACGCGGGACGCCCTTGCGCGAGACGCAGATCGGCCGAGTTCAGCGCGTACACGGTGATGATATAGCGATGCGGTTTGCCGGGCGGCGGGCACGGGCCGCCATAGCCGTCGGTATCGAAGTCGTTGCGCGCTTCGACCGCGCCGAGCTTGCGCAGGAAACCGGACGAACTGGCATTCTCGGGCAGGCTGTCGACCGTGGCTGGGATGCCCGCGACCGCCCAATGCCACCAGCCGCGCCCAGGCGCGTCCTCGTCGAACATCGTGATCGCGAAGCCGCGCGTGCCGGCCGGTGCGGCGCGCCATGAAAGCTGCGGTGAACGGTTGCCGCCCTTGCAGTCGCTCTGGTCGAACACCTGCGCATTCTGCACGGCGCCGCCCGCGCGCACGCTCGCGCTCGTCAGCGTGAACGGCTCGTCGGCGCGGGCACCGGCACTATGCGCCGCCAATAGTGCGAGCATCGCACCGACGGCGAGCGATCGATGCCACCAGGATGAAGCCAACGAAACAACCAGGCAACGCACGCGCATATGCCGGTTCTCCTGTCAGGGCGCGAGGCGCGGGTCCTCGCGATGGTCGTTTTCCTGAATTGTGCCCCAAGGTCGAATAAAGTCTAACACCAGCGCTGATTAGCTCTGCGACGCAATCTGTTCGCTTTCCGCGGAATTAGCAGATAGGAAATCAGCTATAGTAAGAGGATTATCGGGCGACCCTGGCTGTATTTATCTCGTTTAAATAGCGAGCGTCGAAAGAAGTGTTAGAAGTTGTGGAGACCGGTTTATCCGTCCAGAGGAGGACGATGCAAGTTTCACTCAGGGTCGTGGTGGCAGACGATCATCCGGTTATTCTGTTTGGTGCCGAAAATGCGCTTCACAAATTTCCCGGTATGCAAGTCGTTGGGCGCGCAAGACAGTCGACTGAACTCATCAAATTGTTGCAATCCACCGGATGCGACGTGCTCGTCACCGACCTGGCCATGCCGGGCGGTCAGTACGGCGATGGCTTGCAACTGATCGACTATTTACGCCGCAATTTTCCGAACCTGCCCATTGTCGTGCTCACCATGCTCGAGAACGCCGCCTTACTGAAACGGCTCAAGGAGCTTGGCGTGACGTCGGTCGTGAACAAGTCGGACGATCTAAGCCATATTGCGCTTGCGGTACAGCACGTCGGCCGTCGCATGACCTATATGAGTCCGTCGGTGAAGGCGGTGCTCGAAGGGTTGCGGGTCAATTCGGCCGGCAAGCGCGACGACTCGAAGCTGTCGAGGCGCGAACTCGAAGTCGTGCGGCTGTTCGTGTCGGGTATGACGATCAAGGAAATTTCGGAGCGTTTGAATCGCAGCATCAAGACGATCAGCACGCAGAAAAATGCAGCCATGCGCAAGCTCGGAATCGATCGCGACTCCCAACTTTTCCAGTATGCACAGAGCAATGGTTTGCTGAATCTGTCGTCGAACGCGGCCAGGAACATCGCGAACGAGTCCTGATATCGCGCCTCGTTTTGTCCGCCGCGTAATCGGCGAAAGGTAATCGGCAATATGCAATCGGCGATAAAAAAAGCCGCCTGTTTCGCAACAGGCGGCTTTCTTATTCAATTCGCATAAAGCGGCTACGTTTTTATTGTCACTGCTTTACCGCGATGGCTTTATTGCGGCGCAGACGTCGCACCACCATGCGCCGCGGACCATTCGGCCGGCGCGTGCAGGAATTTCTCCACTTCGTCGATTGTCTTCGTGTCGAAGTAGTTGTTTTGCTTCGCTACGCGCAGCACGTCCCACCACGTGGCGAGCGCGTGCAGATCGACGTCGATGTCTTTCAGCACCGACACGCTTTCCTTGAAGATGTTGTAGTGGAACAGCACGAAGCAGTGGTTCGCCGTCGCGCCGGCGGTGCGCAGTGCGTTGATGAAGTTGATCTTGCTGCGGCTGTCGGTCGTCAGGTCTTCGACGAGCAGCACGCGCTGGCCTTCGGTCAACAGACCTTCGATCTGCGCGTTGCGGCCGAAACCCTTCGGCTTCTTGCGCACGTACTGCATCGGCACCATCAGGCGGTCGGACAGCCATGCCGCGAACGGGATACCCGCGGTTTCGCCGCCGGCGACCGCGTCGATCTGCTCATAGCCGACGTCGCGCAGGATCGTCGCTTCGGCCATTTCCATCAGGCCGCGGCGCACGCGCGGATACGAGATCAGCTTGCGGCAGTCGATATACACCGGGCTCGCCCAGCCGGACGTGAAAATATACGGTTTCTCCGCGTTGAAATGCACTGCTTGCACTTCGAGCAGCATTTTGGCGGTGGTGTCGGAGATCGTCTGGCGATCGAAGCCTGTCATGGGCGGATCCTTCGGAGTGAGCGGGGGGAGAAGCGGGCGCCGGGCCCGGTGGCGCAGCAAGCGGGGTATGCCGCGCCATGCTGGGCGGGATACGCGGCCGGGGGAAGAGCAAAGACCGGCTTTTGCTGCGCGCGTGGGCCGTTATTTTACCTGAAATGGGTCGCACCGAGGAGGCCGTCGTACGCGCCGCCGCCCCCGGTGGGCGCTTCGGCGCGCGCATCGGCTTGTGACCGGCTGAGGCCGCCTTTACACTCACGCGACTTTCCCGGGTGGCAACCCACGCAGCCGCCTCCAGACCAACGGAATGCTTTCAATGAACGCCGCTCCATCCGCCTCAGCCTCCGCCACCGAAACCCGTTTTGCCGTCAAGCCGGGCCATGCGGGCCGCGCACTGCTCGCGTCGGTGCTGGGCTACGCGATGGACGGCTTCGATCTGCTGATCCTCGGCTTCATGCTGCCCGTGATCGCCGCCGACCTGCATCTGAGCTCGTCGCAGGCCGGCGCGCTGGTTACATGGACGCTGATCGGCGCAGTCGCGGGCGGCGTGCTGTTCGGCGTGCTCAGCGATTATTTCGGCCGCGTGCGCATGCTGACGTGGACGATCCTGATCTTCGCGGTGTTCACCGGCCTGTGCGCGCTCGCGCAGGGCTATACGGACCTGCTGGTCTACCGGACCATCGCCGGCATCGGGCTGGGCGGCGAATTCGGCATCGGCATGACGCTGGTCGCCGAAGCGTGGCCGGCGTCGCAGCGGGCGCGGGTGTCGTCGTATGTCGGTCTTGGCTGGCAGTTCGGCGTGCTGGCGGCCGCGTTGCTGACGCCGCTCCTGCTGCCGGTGATCGGCTGGCGCGGCATGTTCGCGCTCGGGCTGTTGCCGGCGGTCGTGTCGTTCTTCGTGCGGCGCCGCGTCGAGGAGCCGGCGCTTTTCAACCAACGCGTCGCGCGCGGCATGCGCAAGCTGCCGCTGAAACTGCTGTTCGTCGATGCGCGCACGACGCGCGCGAGCCTCGGCGTCATGATCCTGTGCTCGGTGCAGAACTTCGGCTATTACGGGCTGATGATCTGGCTGCCGAGCTATCTGTCGAAGACCTTCGGCTATTCGCTGACCAAATCGGGGCTATGGACCGCCGCGACGATTCTCGGCATGGCGGCCGGCATCTGGCTATTCGGCATCGCCGCCGACCGCTTCGGCCGCAAGCCGACGTTCCTGTTCTACCAGGCGGGCGCAGTCGTGATGGTGTTCGTATATGCGCAACTGACGACGCCGATGGCGTTGCTGATCGGCGGCGCGGCGATGGGGGTGTTCGTGAACGGCATGATCGGCGGCTATGGCGCGCTGATTTCGGAGCTCTATCCAACCGATGCGCGCGCCACCGCGCAAAACGTGCTGTTCAACGCCGGGCGCGCAGTGGGCGGCTTTGGGCCGGTGGTGGTGGGCGCGCTGGCGGCGCGCTACTCGTTCGGCGCGGCGCTCGCGCTGCTCGCGTCGATTTACCTGCTCGACATCTTCGCGACACTATTTCTGATCCCTGAGCGACGCGGCGCCGAGCTCGACTGAGCTTGCCGCCGACAATTGGCGGAAAAACAGCGTCAAGTGCAGCGACTCCGCATTTATAGCGGCTGTTTCGCCAATGGTGAGTTCTGTTAACCACTCAGTGCATCGACACTTCCGGGGTGTACACTGATCGACCCGCGAAGCACTCCACATCGTCCCGTCTTCGTCGAGGTAAGTCATCGCGCCTTGCCGGGCGCGTGCGAAAACCGCCTCGATCGGCTATCCATTCGACAGATGAAAACGCCGCAACGGTGTGGGGCGCCGGGTCCAATCACTTACGTCTCGCAGGCCTAGAAATGGACGAACAATTCAAGCAAAGCGCTCTCGCATATCACCAGAATCCGAAACCTGGCAAGATTTCGGTGACGCCCACCAAGCCGCTGTCGAACCAGCTGGATTTGTCGCTCGCGTATTCGCCGGGCGTGGCTGCAGCCTGTATGGCGATTCACGAGGAACCGCTCGACGCGCAGAAGTACACGTCGCGCGGCAACCTGGTCGGCGTGATCACGAACGGTACAGCGGTGCTCGGCCTCGGCAATATCGGCCCGCTCGCCGCGAAGCCGGTGATGGAAGGCAAAGGGTGTCTGTTCAAGAAGTTCGCCGGCATCGACGTGTTCGACATTGAGCTCTCCGAATCCGATCCGGACAAGCTCGTCGAGGCGATCGCGATGCTCGAGCCCACGCTCGGCGGCATCAACCTCGAGGACATCAAGGCGCCCGAGTGCTTCTACATCGAGAAGAAGCTGCGCGAACGTATGAAGATTCCGGTCTTCCACGACGATCAGCACGGCACCGCGATCATCGCGTCGGCGGCGATCCTGAACGGCCTCAAAGTGGTCGGCAAGAAGCTCGACGAAGTGAAGCTGGTCTGTTCTGGCGCGGGCGCCGCCGCCATTGCGTGCCTGGATCTGCTCGTCAATCTCGGTCTGTCGAAGAAGAACATTATCGTCGCCGACTCGAAGGGCGTGATCTACGAAGGGCGCGGCAACCTCGATCCGTCAAAGGAACGCTATGCGGCGCACACCGAAGCGCGCTCGCTCGCCGACGCAATTCGTGGCGCCGACGTGTTCCTCGGCTGCTCGAGCGCCGGCGTGCTGAAGCCGGAGATGGTCGCCGAAATGGGCTCGCAGCCGCTGATTCTCGCGCTCGCGAACCCCGAGCCGGAAATCCGTCCGGAAGAAGCGCGCAAGGTCCGCCCGGACTGCATCATCGCGACCGGCCGTTCGGACTATCCGAACCAGGTCAACAACGTGCTGTGCTTCCCATTCATCTTCCGCGGCGCGCTCGACGTCGGCGCGACGACGATCACCGAAGAAATGAAGCTCGCGTGCGTGCGCGCGATCGCCGAACTGGCCGAGGAAACCGACCAGGGCGATGAGGTCGCGAAGGCCTACGAAGGCCACTCCCTCGAATTCGGTCCCGAATACCTGATTCCGAAGCCGTTCGATCCGCGTCTGATCATCAAGATCGCGCCGGCCGTCGCGCAGGCCGCGATGGATTCGGGCGTCGCGACCCGTCCGATCCAGGACATGGACGCGTATCGCGAACAACTCGGCGCGACCGTCTATCGCTCGGGCATGGTGATGCGGCCGGTCTTCGCGGCGGCGAAGTCGGCACCGGCGCGCATCGTGTTCGCCGAAGGCGAAGACGAGCGCGTGCTGCGCGCCGCGCAGTTCGTGCTGCTCGAAAAAATCGCGAAGCCGATCCTGGTCGGCCGTCCGTCGGTGATCGAGATGCGTCTGAAGAAGATGGGCTCGAAGCTCAAGTGCGGCGAAGACGTCGAAATCGTCGATCCGGAAGACGATCCGCGCTATCACAAGAGCTGGCAGGCGTATCACGAAATCGGCGCGCGCGAAGGCGTGACGCCCGACGTCGCGAAGGCTGCGATGCGCAAGTTCAACACGCTGATCGGCGCGATCCTCGTGCATCTCGGGGATGCGGACGGCATGATCTGCGGCATGATCGGCCAGTACCACACGCACCTGAACTTCATCGAGCAGGTGCTCGGCAAGGCCGACAACGTCGATAACTTCGCCGCGATGAACCTGCTGATGCTGCCGGGACGCAACCTGTTCATCTGCGACACGTACGTGAACGAAGTGCCGACCGCCGAGCAGCTCGCCGACATGACGATGCTCGCCGCGCGCGAAATCGAGAAGTTCGGGATCACGCCGAAGGTCGCGCTGCTGTCGAACTCGAACTTCGGCAGCGCGCCGTCGTCGTCGTCGCAGCGCATGGCCGCGGCGCGCAAGCTGATCACGCAACGCGCGCCGTCGCTCGAAATCGACGGTGAAATGCACGGCGACGCGGCGTTGTCGGAGGCGATCCGCAAGGCCGCGTTCCCGGGCACGACGCTCGCCGGCGAAGCGAACCTGCTGATCATGCCGAACGTCGAAGCGGCGAATATCGCGTACAACCTGCTGAAGGTGGTGGGCGGCGAAGGCGTGACGGTCGGACCGTTCCTGCTCGGCGCGGAAAAGCCGGTGCACATCCTGACGCCGGCCGCGACCGTGCGCCGGATCATCAACATGACGGCGGTCGCTTCGGCTAACGCGCGCAAGTCGGTGAACGCGAAGTAACGTGCATCGCGCGGGGTTGAAGCGGGGGCGGCAGTAACGCGCGCGCGACGGCTTCGGTAAAGGCGCTACGGAATTGCGGTTCCGTGGCGCTTTTTTGCGTCCGAAAAAAAGCGGCGGTCCGTGAAGACCGCCGCTTTTCAGTTCAACTGCCAGAGTCGATCAGGCCGCGTGCTGCGTCGTCTTGCCTGCATCGGACGAACGCCAACGCGTGAGCAGCTCGTTCCACTTGATGCGCACGCCTTTCAGGTTGTTCTCCTTCACGTGCCCATAACCGCGGATGCCGTCGGGCAGGTTCGCGAGCTCGACCGCGAGATCGCGCTTCTGCGCAGTCAGCCCGCGGATCAATTCACGCACCAATGCCTCGTATTCGCCGATCAGCGCGCGCTCGGTGCGACGCTCCTCGGTGTTGCCGAACACGTCGAGCGCGGTGCCGCGCAGGAACTTGAGCTTCGCGAGCACGTGCATCGCGCGGAACATCCACGGACCGTACTTCTTCTTCACCAGATGGCCGTGCGCGTCCTTCTTCGATAGCGTCGGCGGCGCAAGATGCAGATGCAGCTTCCAGTCGCCTTCGAACGTCGCGTTCAGCTTTTCGATGAACGCCGGGTCGCTGTACAGACGCGCGACTTCGTATTCGTCCTTGTACGCCATCAGCTTGTGCAGGTTTTTGGCGACCGATTCGGTCAGCGGCATTTGGCCGTCGGCGGAATCGAGCGCTTCTTCCGCAGCACGCACCTGCGACACCAGCGTGCGATAGCGCTCTGCGTACGCACTGTTCTGCCATGCGGTCAGATAGTCGGCGCGCTTGTCGATCAGCGTGTCGAGCGCCTTCGGCGTATGCAGTGCGATGATCTTGCCGCTTGCGTTGTCGGCCGACTCGCCGCGTCCCTGGGTTTGCGCGAGCTTGCGCACCGCGGCCAGATCGTGCGCGGCACGCCGGCCCCATTCGAACGCGGCACGGTTTTTCTCGACCTGCACGTCGTTCAGCTCGATCGCGCGAATCAGCGACTCGTGCGTGAGCGGCACCCAGCCGCGCTGCCACGCGTAGCCGAGCACGAACGGGTTCGTGTAGATCGCGTCGCCGAGCAGCGCGACCGCAAAGTGGTTCGCGTCGACGGCCGAGACGTTGTCGTCCCCCGCTGCGGCACGCACGTCGGCTTCGGTGCTGCTGCCGGGGAAGCGCCAGTTCGGATTCTTGATCAGCTCGGCGGTCGGCGTGTGCGCGCTGTTCAGCACCACGCGCGTGCGATCCGCCTGCATCCGCGACACGCACTCGTCGCTGGCGGTCACGATCGCGTCGCAGCCGATCACGAGGCTCGCTTCGCCCATCGCGATGCGGGTCGCATGGATGTCGGCCGGCTGGTTCGCGATCTGCACGTGGCTCATCACGGCGCCGCCTTTCTGCGCGAGGCCGGTGACGTCGAGCACAGTGACACCCTTGTTCTCGAGATGCGCGGCCATGCCGAGCAGCGCGCCGATCGTGACGACGCCGGTGCCGCCGACGCCCGTCACCAGCACGCCGTACGGACGCTCGATGGACGGCAGCTCGGGGTCCGGCACCGGCGGCATGTCGGCGCCGGCGCCCGACGCCGCCTTGGGCTTGCGCAACTGGCCGCCTTCAACGGAGACGAAGCTCGGGCAGAAGCCGTTCACGCACGAGAAGTCCTTGTTGCAGGTCGACTGGTTGATCTGGCGCTTCGTGCCGTACTCGGTGTCGAGCGGTTCGACCGACAGGCAGTTCGACTTCACCGAGCAGTCGCCGCAGCCTTCGCACACCGCCTCGTTGATCACGACGCGCCGTGCCGGATCGGGATACGCGCCGCGCTTCCGGCGACGGCGCTTTTCGGTCGCGCAGGTCTGGTCGTAGATCAGGATCGTGGTGCCAGGAATCTCGCGCAACTGGCGCTGCACGTCGTCGAGCTGGTCACGGTGATGAATGTCGACACCGGGCGCGAGGCCGACATTCGCCGCGTATTTCTCCGGCTCATCGGTGACGATGACAATTTTCGCCGCGCCTTCAGCGGCGAGCTGGTGCGTGATCTGCGGCACGGTCAGCACGCCGTCGACCGGCTGGCCGCCCGTCATCGCGACCGCGTCGTTGTACAGCAGCTTGTAGGTGATGTTCGCCTTCGACGCGATCGCCGCGCGAATCGCGAGCAGCCCCGAGTGGAAGTAGGTGCCGTCGCCGAGATTGGCGAACACGTGCTTGTCGTTCGTGAACGGCGCCTGGCCGATCCACGCGACGCCTTCGCCGCCCATCTGGCTGAACGTGCTGGTGCTGCGGTCCATCCAGACCGTCATGTAATGACAGCCGATGCCGGCCATCGCGCGCGAGCCTTCCGGCACATTGGTCGAAGTGTTGTGCGGGCAGCCCGAGCAGAACCACGGCTTGCGCTCGACTTCGACGCGCGGCCGCGCGAGCGCTTTTTCCTTCGCCTCGATCACCGCGATGCGCGCGGCGATCCGGGCGCGCACGTCCGACGGCAGATCGAACTTGTCCAGCCGCGTGGCGATGGCCTTCGCGATGATCGCGGGCGACAGCTCGTAGTGCGCCGGCAGCAGCCAGTTGCCCATCGGCACCGACCATTCGCCGCCCGCGCCGTCTTTTTCGTCGAACTTCCCGAACACGCGCGGGCGCTGCGCGTCGGGCCAGTTGTACAGCTCTTCCTTGATCGCGTATTCGAGGATCTGGCGCTTTTCCTCGACCACGAGAATTTCGTCGAGACCGCGCGCGAAGGCGTGCGCGCCTTGCGCTTCGAGCGGCCACACGCAGCCGACCTTGTACAACCGGATGCCGATGCGCGAGCAGGTTTCGTCGTCGAGACCGAGGTCGGTCAGCGCCTGACGCACGTCGAGATAGGCCTTGCCGCCGGTCATGATGCCGAAGCGCGCGTGCGGCGAATCGATTTCGACACGGTCGAGCTTGTTCGCGCGCACGTAGGCGAGGCCCGCGTACCACTTGTAGTCGAGCAGACGCGCTTCCTGCACGAGCGGCGGATCGGGCCAGCGGATGTTCAGCCCGCCGTCGGGCATCACGAAGTCTTCCGGCAGGATGATGCTGGTGCGGTGCGGGTCGATATCGACCGATGCGGACGATTCGACCACGTCGGTCACGCACTTCATCGCGACCCAGAGGCCCGAATAGCGGCTCATCGCCCAGCCGTGCAGGCCGAAGTCCAGATATTCCTGCACGTTCGACGGAAACAGCACCGGCAGCCCGCACGCCTTGAAGATGTGTTCGGACTGGTGCGCGAGTGTCGAGGATTTGGCCGCGTGATCGTCGCCGGCGAGCACCAGAACGCCGCCGTGCCGCGACGAGCCGGCCGAGTTGCCGTGCTTGAAGACGTCACCGGAGCGGTCGACGCCGGGGCCCTTGCCGTACCACATCGAAAACACGCCGTCGTATTTGGCGCTCGGGTACAGGTTGACCTGCTGCGAACCCCACACGGCGGTGGCCGCGAGGTCTTCGTTGACGCCTGGCTGGAACACGACCTGATGCGCGGACAGATGCTTTTTGGCTTTCCACAGCGACTGGTCGAGTCCGCCGAGCGGGGACCCGCGGTAGCCGGAGATGAAGCCGGCCGTATTGAGGCCAGCGGCGCGGTCGCGTTCCTGCTGCAGCATCGGCAGACGCACCAGCGCCTGGATGCCGCTCATGTAAGCGCGGCCGCGATCGAGGGTGTATTTGTCGTCGAGCGTGACGGAAGACAACGCGGCTTCGAGCGAGGCTCGCTGACCTGCGTCTAGCGGGGCATTCATTATGTGTACTCCTCCACTTCAGCTTGGGATCACCAAAACTTTTCTGGCCCCCGGCATCTCGTGAATGCTGGGGCCGGGGTCGTCATATTGACGGGTTTCAAGCGATGGTAGCACTGGTGGAAACCCGCCGCAGCGGATCAAAAATCGCCCGCGCCGAGTCTGATTTCAGATGGTTTCGCTGCAAGTTGGCCGCGCGTTGTCAGCAGTTGGCGCGGATTTTCCACGGAATCGAGTTGGGTTGTGCTTGCGCATGTAACAAGCTGTAAAACCTACAAATGTGCGGAACCGCAGTGAAAACCACTGTCTAATCCCCGACCTGCGAGCGATGCTGATCGCTGCGCATTTTGCGCAGCTTCTGGACAGCAGGGCAGTTAGAAAAGGAGTACGCATGAACACAAGAAACATCCAGACGTTCCTGATGGTTTCCGCCGCTTTCTTCGCGATGAGCGCGCCGATGCACTCGAATCCGGGCAGTACGGGGGCGCTGTCGAACGCGATCATTCGCACGGCGCAGGTAGCGCCGGCGCAGGTCGGAACGATCGACGGTGCGACCGGCAGCAATGAGTACAGGCAGAATTCATGACGCGCCGCATCGCGCGCGTCTTGTGACAACCGGCCGCCGTTTCGAAGAGAGCGGCGGCGTGCAACGTGAAAGGGCGAGGATCCTGCGATCCTCGCCCTTTTTTCTTCTGCGCGCCGATCAGGCGCGAGTCACCGCGATCAGGTCTTGTCCTGTACGACGCCGCGGCGAATCTGGTCGAGCTCGATCGATTCGAACAGCGCCTTGAAGTTGCCCTCGCCGAAGCCCTGATTGCCCTTGCGCTGGATGATTTCGAAGAAGATCGGGCCGATCTGGTTTTCGGTGAAGATCTGCAGCAGCAGATCGTCCGGCGCGCCGTCGATCAGAATCTTGCGCTTGCGCAGTTCCTCGAGCGGCTCGCCATGATTCGGCACGCGCCGGTCGACGAGTTCGTAGTAGGTGTCGATCGTGTCGAGCAGCGCAATGTTCGACGCGCGCAGGCCGTCGACGGTGCGGTAGATGTCGCTGGTGCCGAGCGCGATGTGCTGGATGCCTTCGCCGTGGTACGCGTCCAGATATTCCTGGATCTGGCCGGCCGTGTCCGAGCCCTCCTCGTTGATCGGAATGCGGATCTTGCCGCACGGCGAAGTCATCGCCTTCGACTTCACGCCCGTCACCTTGCCCTCGATGTCGAAGTAGCGCACCTCGCGGAAGTTGAACAGGCGCTCGTAGAACTCGGCCCATTCCTGCATGCGGCCGCGATGCACGTTGTGCGTCAGGTGATCGATATAGGTCAGGCCGTGGCCGACCGGATTGGGGTTCGCGCCGGGAAGCGGTTCGAAGTCGACGTCGTAAATGTCGATGTCACCTATGCTGTTCGGCGCCGCGCCGTTCTTGCCGCGCCAGCGGTCGACGAAATAGATCAGCGAATCGCCTATGCCTTTGATCGCCGGGATGTTCAGCTCCATCGGGCCGGTCTTGTTGTCGAATCCCCAGGCACCTTTTTCGAGCGCCTGGCTGTAGGCCTTCGCGGCGTCCTGCACGCGAAACGCAATCGCGCAGATCGACGGGCCATGCAAGCGCGCGAAGCGCTGCGCGAACGAATGCTTCTCCGCGTTGACGATGAAATTGATGTCGCCCTGACGATACAGCGTCACGTCCTTGTGACGATGTCGCGCAACGGCGGTGAAACCCATCCGTTCGAACAGTTTGCCGAGCGCTTTCGGGTCCGGCGCCGTGTATTCGATGAATTCGAAGCCGTCGGTGCCGACCGGATTTTCCCAAGTAGAAACCTGCATTGTCTGTCTCCAATCCCATGCAAGGGGGTTGCCGAGGCGCGCTGGCGGTGAGCGCGCGGGACGGTCGGCTGAGCGCGACCGGATAGGGCAAGTGTAGAACTGTGATGGAGGCAAGAACTTGCGAACTTAATCGCGCGTCGCTATTCTCGAGCTACTTTATGGCTCGATTCGAGCGAAACGTGGCAGAACATGGCTAATAGCGAGATAGATGCGATCGATCGACGCATTCTGGCGATCCTTCAGGAAAATGGCCGGCTGTCGAATCAGGAGATAGCGGAGCGGATCAATCTGTCGCCGAGTCCGTGCCTGCGGCGGATTCGCCGGCTCGAGGAAAGCGGCGTGATTCGCGGCTACGTCGCGCTACTCGACGCGCAGCGTCTCGGACTCGACCTGCTTGCGTATGTCAACGTGCGGCTGGAGAAGGGCGGCGGTCGCGCGTTCAGTCCGCATGGCGATGCCACCCACGCCGATCTGTTCGGCGCGGCCGTGCAGACGTGGCCCGAAGTGGTCGCGTGTCACGCGATGACGGGGGAGATGGATTATCTGCTGCGCGTCCAGGTCGAGGACATGGCGCACTTTTCGCGCTTCGTCCAGGATCAATTGCTGCGGCATCCATCGGTGATCGATGTGAAATCGAGCTTTTCGCTCGAAAAAATCAAGGAAACGACAGCGCTGCCCATTTTGTAGGCTTCACGCGTCACGCCCTGCGCATGGCGTTGATTTGGTACAGATAGAAAAAAGGGCGACCTTGCGGCCGCCCCAGTCTCAATTCCCCGTAGCGATTATTCAGGCAGCGACAGCCACCGGCATGAACGACTCGAACAGTCGCGATGCCTGGCGCGCGTGGCGCTTGAGCGCGTAGTCGAACACGGCGGCCTGCTCCTGCAGCATTTCCGCGAGGATGCTCGACTGATCTGCCGGCGACAGCGTCAGATAGGCGTCGGCTTCGCCGTACGCGTATTCGATCTTCATGCCGGCCTTTTTGGCGATGTGCATCATGGTCGAGTTGCGCGCCAGGCAGTGGATGTAGAGCGTCGTTACATGCGTGTTGCGGCTGCGGATCGCGGCGCGCTCGAACAGCTTCGAGCCGATACCGATGCCACGCGCGCTTTCGAGGACCGAGACGCCGAATTCGGCGGTGCGCTTGTTGCCTTCGGCCGGCAGGTAGGCCAGATGGCCGACGCCGCTCAGTTCCAGCTTGCTGTTGAACACGCCGAACACGGTGTCGCGCGTGAAGTCGATCGTGCGCACGTAGTTTTCGATTACGCGGTTCGGCACAACCTGGCCGAAGCGCAGCAGTCGGTCTTCTTCGTCGAGCGCGAGGAAGTGCGTGAGCAGGCGTTCGCGATCGACCGCGGTGAGTTCTCGGACCAGAACGTGCGCGCGTCCAGCAGACAGCGACGCGCGGTCGTTCGGCGCGATCGGCTCGGTGGTGCGAAGGCTCAGCATGTTCATGGTCGGGTTCTCCTTTTAATCAGGCGGTGTTGTGCACCGCAAAACCGATTTTAGCGGAAACCCAAGCCATTCACTAGGGAAAACCCGTATCAAAAACTGAGGTGATTACCTAGACCGCTGGAGCCCTAATTTTAGTCAATTGATTTTTAAAGGAAATGCAAAATGAACGCACGTTCGGGACAGGATGCCGCATGCATCCCCGGAGCTGACATATTTCGTATGAATGTTGTTGCTTTGCATCATCCAAGGCGCCGGTTCGGACCGTCGTCTGACTTGACCGGCGCGGTGCCGAGACCATGCTCGACCATGCCGACCACCTGTTCGGCGAACTCGCTATAACCCATGCGGCCGTCCGGCTTGAGCCACGTGAAGGTCCAGTTGATCATGCCGAACACCATCATCGTCAGCGCGGTCTGGTTGTCGCGCGTCGCTCGTTCGGGGTAGGCACGCGCGAGCTGCCGCGCGAACGCGGCGACCACGTCGCGCTGGCGGTTCAGGATGATCTCGCGCTGCGAATCGACCAGATACTTGACATCGTTCAACAGCGCGACGTGCCGGCTGTGCGACGTCTCATACTCGGACAGGAACGCGCGGATCAGCTCCGCGAAGGTTTCGCGCTCGCTCAGTTCGCGCCGCTGGCTCGACCCTTCCACCTCGGCGATGATCAGCATCAGCCGCTTCGTGTAGCGATCGAGCAGGTCGAACAGGATCGCTTCCTTGCTCTCGTAATAGTGATAGAGGCGCGCCTTCGAGGTGCCGCTCGCCGCGGCGAGATCGGCCATCGACGTGCTTGGGTAGCTGGTCTGCGCAAACTTCGCGGCGGCCAGTTCGAGAATCTGCTCGCGCTGGGTTTCGTGGTCGGGGGCTCGGGTGCGGGCCATAGTTGTCTGTTTTATCTTATTGGGGTGAGCTGGAAGCGGACGCCGCGCGCAGTTCGAGCGAGCGCCATTCGTTCGCGTCGCCACGCAGGTGGATGCGTCGTTGCGTCGCGAGTTCGCGCATGCGCCACAGCACGATGCTGTCGCTGGCGAGAAACCACAGTTCGGAGGTCATAACATGGGCGGCGACGCGCGCGGCGGGCTGCCAGTCGTCGCTTGCGCGTTCGAGAATCAGCGTGTCGAGTTCGGCAAAGCTGCCGTTCGTGAAGGTATTGTCACGCCAGCGCCGCGTCTCGCCGTTCGCCTGCTTGACCTCCTGCCATTCGAGCGCAAGCCGGCTGATGCGCAGCACGGAAATCGGCGCGGCGTCCGGCAGATGTGCCTGCAATACGTCCGGCGCAAACATGCCGACCGATGTCGCGCGGTCCTTGCGCGTATGCGCCCACGCTTGCGGATCGGCGAGGTCGGCGATCGACAGCCGCACTTCGTTCAAACGCTGCGGGCTGTTGCGCACCAGGTAGCAGACACGGCGCAGCATCAGCTGATCGGACGCGCTTTCGGCGTGCCACACAACGAGATTCGCGGTGTCGTTCGAGAGGCCGTCGAGCACTGCGGCCTGTTCGCGGAACTCGCGCACGAAGTCGCGCTGCGTGTCGGCGTTGACGCGTTCCCAGAAGTCGGCGCGCACGTACGGAGCGTCGTCGACGCCGCGTAGCGGGCCGACCGCCAGATCGTCGCGCGACGGCTGCACGCGGTCGTCGCGGCCCGCCTGGGCCAGCGCGGTACGCAGCGACTCGGCGGCGACGTCGCCGTTGGTGAGATGAATCGTGCTCATGGGCAAAGGCTTGCTGTGACGCTTGCAGCTGTAACAAAAAGAGGCCGCTCGCCGACTGGAAACCGATGTCCCGATCGATGAGCGGCCCCTAGTGTAAGCGGATCGCGAAACGGCCGAAAGCGGCGGCGGCCGTCACACGAAGCGACTCCACACCCAGGCCACGAAAGCTCCCGACTCAACGTTCGTCGTAACTGACGACAACCTTCTCGCTCACCGGATGACACTGACACGTCAGCACGAACCCGTCGCGGACCTCGTGTTCTTCGAGCGTGTAGTTCTTTTCCATCTTCACTTCGCCCTCGAGCACCTTCGCGCGACACGTGCAGCACACACCGCCCTTGCACGCGTACGGCAGCGCGAGACCGGCGCGCAGCCCGACGTCGAGCACGCTCACGCCCTGATACGGCAGGCGCAGCCTGCGCCGCTTGCCGTCGAGCACGATCTCGAGGTCGGCAGCCGGGGTGTCCGCGCTGATCTCGACGGGCGGCACCCCCGCCTGCGGCAGCGGCGTGCCGAAGCGCTCGACGTGCACCTTCGCGGGCGGCACGCCGGCGGCCTTCAGCGCCGCCTCGGCGGCGTCCATCATCGGCGCGGGGCCGCAGATGAACGCCTCGTCGATCGCGTCGGCCGGCAGCAACTGCTCGAGGAACGCCGCGCACTTCTGCTGGTCGAGCACGCCGTTAAACAGCTCGACGTCCTGCAGGTCGTCCGACAGCACGTGATACAGCACGAAGCGGTTCATGAAGCGGTTCTTCAGGTCCTCCAGCTCCTCGGCGAACATGATCTGGTCGACGCTGCGGTTGCCGTACACGAGCGTGAAGGTGCTGCGCGGCTCGACCTCGAGCGTGGTCTTGATGATCGCGAGCACCGGCGTGATGCCCGAGCCGCCCGAGAACGCGAGGTACTGCTGGCCCTGTTCGGCGTTCAGGTGCGTGAAGAAGCGGCCGTCCGGCGTCATCACGTCGATCGTGTGGCCGGGCTGCAGCGTGTCGAACGCGAAGTTCGAGAAACGCCCGCCGCGCACACGCTTGATGCCGATGCGCAACTCGCCGTCGCGGTCGTAGTCGGTGACGCCCACGCAGATCGAATACGAGCGGCGCGTTTCCTCCCCTTCGATATGCGTCTTCAGCGTGACGAACTGGCCCTGCGTGAAGCGATACTGCTCGCGCAGCTCGGGCGGGACTTCGAAGGCGACCGACACCGCATCGGCAGTTTCGGGACGTACTTCGCGGATACGCAGCGGATGGAATTGCGGGGTGGCCATATCAGTACGGTTTGAAGTAGTCGAAGGGTTCGCGGCAGTCGAGGCAGCGATACAGGGCCTTGCAGGCGGTCGAGCCGAACTGCGCGAGCCGCTCGGTGTGTGCGGAGCCGCAGCGCGGGCAGGCCGGGGCGGGCAGCGCGCGCGGCACGAAGCGCAGGACTTTTTCCTGTGACGCCGAGGTCGCGGCTGAACCGCAGTTGCCCGTGGGCGGCGCGATGCCGTAGACGCGCAGTTTTTCGCGCGCCTCGGCGGTGATCCAGTCGGTGGTCCAGGCCGGCGCGAGCACGGTGGCGACGCGGTAGG
>NZ_JBFPKM010000017.1:0-153715 GCF_040948755.1 Paraburkholderia sp. BR13444
CTACCGCTCGCGCAGACCGTCGACGACTACGCCGCGCTTCTTCCCTGGTGCATGCCCGCCGAACTGCGGTAAGTCTATTGCCCTGTTCAACAACTCTGATGGGCGTCGTTAATTGACCGCTTACGCTGTACCAACAGGTCCACCAGCGCACCCACGGGCCATCCGCCGCCCGGTAGTTCTGCGGACAAGGCCGGGTACCCCGTCTGAACTATCCTGCCTCGTCCATGCGCAAGCTGGGACGCCCGCCACAGGGACGGGTGTATCGCTTCGAGAGACGGCGTGTCAGTGGTCATTGCGAAAAATACTGTATGGATGTACAGTATTTTACAGGTGAAGACGTTGAATGTGAACCGTCGTTTCTTGACCTTGGCAGCCAAGCCCCTGGGCCTGCGGCGGGTCGCGGGGCGCAGGGTTTCCCATGGAGGTGCAGCATGAGAGCGGATGATTGGGTCCGGGTGGCCCACCGAGAATCGAGGCTTGTGGATGCGCTGTATAAAGCGCGCAATCTCATTTCGATGCACAACGGCATCACTGTGCGATGCGAGGGCGAGGAATGGGCGCTGGACTTCGGCCAGGAGCTCGAGGCGATTGACGCAGCTTTGAAGACGGCCGGAATTGACGTCGCGCGCTTTCAGCAATAAGTCGATGCTATCTGCAGGGGGAAGTGATGCAAGCCGATGTTTTTTGCGGATACTCGCTTTGGGGACATGCGATAGAAGAGGGGGAAGTTCGTCCCACCTCGCGATACGCTGCGAGCGGCACAATTACGCGCGACAAGAAGTTCGTCGAAGCCTCGGGCGTCATTGGTCTGTTTGACGCCGCGCAGGACGCGGAAGAAGCTGGACTGGCATGGGCGCGCGCCTGGATTGAAAGCCACCGATAGCGACGCGCGATTGAAGGCTGTTCAGCCGACGAGCCGACGATAAGCGCTGAGATGCCGGAAAATTCTGCTCGTCGGCAGCGTCGTCGCGATACGTGCCAAAGGGCTCTGACGTGGTCAAAGATGGTCGAGGATTTGTCGCTACAGTATCTGCCTCGACGCAATCAATTCAAGGCTCCGTGAACGGTTCGCTGATGACCACGTCGTAATGCCACGCGCCCTCGTCGAGTCCAGAAAATCGCATGTCCGTCGTAAAATTGGGCACAAACACCCGAGGGCTGCCTTGGATGCCTACCTTAACGAGATAACCGCCACCAAAGTTTTGGACAATTTCAACGCGCTGAATGAGGTTCGTCAATTCGAATCCACCGTTCACAAGGTCAATCTTCTTTTCCCACTGAATGCTTTGAGTCGCATAGCGCGGCGCCAGTAGTATCCAAGGTGGCCCTCGGCGTGCTTGCCGAGAGTGATAAATCATGTTTGCCTGGAGGTAGAAGAGGAACTGCGGCTCGTCCAGTTCATGTCCGAACGTCGCTGTCATTGCTGACAGTCTCATGCCAATCTGTCGAGGATTGTCGAAGTAGTTGTCTAGCCATGTTTCCATGATGCGTACCTCCGCAATGAGCTTGCGACACCGTTGTTGTCGGTGGCCGGGCCCGTTTGAAATATAGGTGACGCAGCGTGCGAGCGGTAGCACGATGCCTACAGTTCATCGCTTTACCATCACGCTTTTGTTTCGGCCTTGTAGTTCAAACGGGGGGCGTCAACAGCATAATCTGTTGCCGCCAGCTCAGCTTGAATCTGAGAGGCCGTCAGAGCATAAAGCGCTCAGCCTGCACCGCTCCCACGTCGTGCGGGTCTTTGCACGGGCCGCGCCCGTGCGTTGCATGTCAATCGCGCATCTCTATCGGTACAGAGCACTTCAGAAAGGAACGGCAATACCATTGCTCTCAGCTCTGCCGCTGCGATTTCCCTGACGAACGCGATGGAGGCAGAGACTTACAAGGGATACGCGCTCTAGGTACTCAACCCACGAGGGCGGGCTTTTTGCCGCCAGTAAAACTGGTGCTTCGTGCTGGACGACTGGTTGGGGCCAGCGGTGTACTCGAGTTTTTTCACACGGAAGAAGAAGCGATGACGGCCGCCATCTCGTGGGCTCGGGAATGGGTCGACGCCAACACGTGAAAAAAGTTGGGTTTCTGCCGTCAGCTTTGACTGTTCGCAGCGCAAGCCGCGAACTAGGCTTAATGGTCACCTCGATAACTTTCGCGCATAACGGCTGGACCGGTCGTTACTGCAACACGCAGGTTCGACGCCTGATTGTCGACCGTCGAGGGCACCCGAAGGCTACGCGGTCTACAAAGAGTTCGCGCGAATTCCCATACAGGCCACCTGCAGTGCGGTACAACTAGGACTTTGCCGGCCGGCCAGTCTTGACGGTTTCGACGGCCGAAATCGCGGCAACCAGGCGCTTCGTCGGTGCTGAGTCCAGCAAAAGCAGACCCGCGCGAAGAAGCTCACTTTTTTTCACCGAGACGCCCGCGTCGAGGCACTTCTGTTTCAGTGCCGCAATCTTTTCGTAGTCCGACTTCGGCATTGTGAAGCTGTCACGCACCACCTTGTCTTTCTTCGCGCGCTTTGCTTTCACATCCACAGCCCGACTCGGGGCTTCAGCTTCGACGGGTTTCGCACCCTTCTGTTTGGAGGACTTCGCCGAAGCCGGTTTGACACTTGCGGCCGTGGAAGCGTCTTCTTCATTCGCCTGCTTCTCATCGGGCTTCGCTTGGCCGTCGGCATCTTTCGGAACGCGAAGGGCTTTCTTTGCTGGCTTCTTCGTGCTGGGTGCACCCATGACCGTCTCCAGATGGATAAACAATATAAACAGTATATATCGTTTATGGGCGGCCACCAGGCTGCACTTGCGATGTCACCCCGACTTGCCCTCGCGCCCGAGACACACGTCGCGCGGCGTCGCCAGCTTCGCGATACGTGGCAGTCGATAACGGATTCAACCGTCTCGATAGATTTCTTCGATTCATCGCGACTTAGGACGTTGTTGCGGGCAATGTCGGTTAGCTCACTTCCCGTCGCAAAATTGTCGCGTTACGCCATTTAACCTTCCTTGGTCGCCCAGCAATCGGCGGCATCCACGGTGTCGAACACCCAAATGGAGGGAGACATGGAGACAAAATGCATCGCGTTTTCAAACAACGATGTCGTTCTGATAGCCTGGACATTCGCGCACAAACTTGACGACTGCGTGGGCTGCGATGTCCGGCGAATTCCCGCGAACGCTGCAAACGTTGCAAGCACCGAGAGGCAAGGTCAGTCCCTCCCCGCGATGGCTCGATTTGCCGGCGGCACAAACACCGGCAAGAGCGGACAAACCACCGCGGATGCCCCCATCCAAAAACTTTTCTGGAAAGACCTGACGGTAAAGCAGCTAACGTCCCACGGTCCGTACATTTACCAGGTCATCCCGCTCAAGTTTTCGGTCGACAACAGTGGCCAGCGCAGCCTGATTCCCTATCCGAATGTTCGTCCGCTGTACTCGAATCCCGTATCGTTGTCCGCGAACCATGGCCCCGACGGTTCCGAAGCCGACCTGCAGGCCCTTTTCAATAGAGGCATTCTCGCGACTCAGGCGCTGACGCACGAGGTGCCGATTAGCAAGCGCACGGGTGCCCCTGATGCGGGTGTGCTGCTCAAGCAAATCGCCGACCCTAAGAGCCCGCTTCGTCAGTCGTTGGCAAGCGACCTCACAACAGCGCTGCCGGCACTACTTCTCAAAGCCAACAAAGAACACGGCAACTGCTACGCGGCACTCTACGAGTTGAGTGACAATGGTCTTGAGTCGTATCTCGTCGGCAACAAACGGCTCCACCTGATTTTGTCGAACACCTTTGACAGCGCGAGCGGCAACCCGGACAAGGAGAACAAGCCGGCTCGAGACGCTCTGCACCACTCCGGCGTAGACATCCTCGACCGCATGTTGCCCGACGGCAATCACATCGGTCACAACAAGTTCGTGCTGTACCTCGACGCCGAGAACAATCCTGCGGCAGTCCTGACGGGCTCGACCAACTGGACCCCCACTGGTCTTTGCGCACAAACCAACAACAGCCTGATTGTCCACTCGCCCACTGTCGCTCAAGCGTACTCAGACTACTGGGACCGCCTCAAGGCAGACACCGACGCGGCGAATGGCGATGCTCACGCTCTGCAAGGACAGGACTTCCGAACTGCCAATCAAACATCCGTGTCGGTCAAGGTGCCCGGCGCCACCGACGCGAAGGTCTGGTTTTCCCCCAACACACGGCAAAAGAGTAAGCCCAAGACAATCGAGAAGGCGCCTGTTGACATGGAGGACATTGACAACCTCATCGCTGCTGCTCAGCATGCCGTCCTGTTCCTGTGCTTTGACCCGGGCAAGCCGAGCATTGTCGATGCGGCGGCCATGGCACTGTCCACGGCACAGAAGGGCAATCGGAGTCTGTTCATTCGTGGAGCGCTAACGAATGCCGAACGGGCTGGGAATTTCGTTATCGACCTTCACGACAACGGGCAGAAGCCTGACGACCCGGCGCAGGTTATTCCGGCGTCTGGCGTTGACGACACCTTCGGCATGTGGGAGAAGGAGTTGCTCAGCGCCGGGCATGCCGTCATCCACGATAAAATTGTCGTGATTGACCCGTTCGACCCGGAAAACTGCACGGTGATTGTCGGCAGCCATAACCTTGGCTACAAGGCGTCGTTCACCAACGATGAGAACCTCCTCATCATCAGGGGCAACATGAGTCTTGCGCAGGCGTACACGGTCCATGTCCTTGACGTGTACGACCACTATCGCTGGCGTTACCTGCTGTCTCAGTATGGAACAAAGGACAGCTGGCAGGGGCTTGACCCGACCGACAAATGGCAGGACAAGTATTTTCCGACTGCCAGCGGGAAGCAGCCTGATGCCGAACTGATGTTTTGGCTTTCGGCAGCGAGCGGCGCTCGATAGTGCGGGGGAGAGCATCCGGCCAAAATGGGCCATGGAGAACTTACAAATAACCTGCCGGGTTTGCTTTGAATGGAATATTTATTCTCGTCGGACTGCATGATTCATGTCGCGGCAAATCATGACGAGGTATGCACTCAGCACGGTTCTCTTTGCGCCCGCCAGGTATCGGATTGAGCCCGCGACTGCGGGCTTTAATCTTCAGGTGTTGCTGCGGTCCTTTCTGTGTTTTCGGCACAGGTCTGTCAACAGCCATCGCGCGACGACTTCGGGGCGGTCCTTTCCAAGCGATGCGAACTTTATGTCGCCATCGAAATAAACAATCACGGTTCCGGACATCACTCGATACGTCCCTTGATGGCGATGACCATCGAGGTCAACGCTCACGGGATGGGTTGCCTCGTACTCTGCTGCAAACACGTTTGTCACCTCGCTCGGATAGGGGCTTGACGATAGCCGAGACACTCGTGACGGTCAAATCCCACGCGTGCGGACCTAACCTAGGTTGATATTGCATGCGGGGCCCGCTATCAGCGTCAGCTTGTCGCGCGAGCTTGAGATTCGTCGCGCCATCGGATAATTTGGAATTGAGTAGCGGCCCGGCCAGGAGCCGCGCTAACTCTGAAAGGCGATTGCAATGGACATGCGAGCAGACTGGGTTCAGCATCGACGAGCGTACATCATGTCCCGCATGCAGCGAGCAATGTGCAGGCTCGGTCAAGCGAATGACCAGCAAGAGCGGGTCGCAGCGAGTCGCTGGGTGATTGCATGGAGCGGCGCACTTGGCGAACTGCGATTCGGAGCGGTTGGCCGCGGCGCGCAGCCGCAACCCTCGGCCGCGTCTCGTCGACATGCTTAAGCTTTCTCGCCGCTAGCGGCTCACTCGGCGATGAGTCGCAGCTGAAGTCGAAGCACCGCAAACCAGAAGGATTGCGGGGCCCACTTCGTCCACAGAGAGCTATCTAGCACTCGTGGCCGAGAGATGGCTACGAACTCGGGCTTCGCTCGTGGCGGCCCGAATGCCGCACAGCGACACGCGCGAGGGAAGACGGCCGAGGTCACCGAGGTCACCAACCCCAGCACGTCAGCCAGGTTTGCCTAATTCTTCCTGTACGTGCGCGTCATCACGGCCTCATGTTGCGACGCACAAAACTTGCTGCCATGAATGCGTCCCGCCTTTTCCTGCGAGCGCCCCCTATGACGCACGACGCCGAACTTGCAATAATGTTAATGAACCGCTGGCAGTCATCGGAAGAAAATCCCGACGCGACGGCTTTGCCGCTACAGGTACTTCGGGAGGGAGGACTGAGCCCTACGATTACTCGAGCCGAATGGAAAGAATGCGCAGATGAAGGCGCAGGAGGTGTTGAAATCGAGTGTCTCTCGTTCAACGACGGTTCGCGAGCGTTACGCTTTGTACGCTCAGGGCCGACGATGAGCCTGACTTTGTGGGCGGCGGTCTCGCCCTTTATCTGAGCCACAGATGCTTTCACTCATCTTTGCAAAGCCATGACAACGAACACCTTCTCTTTCACGGCGCCGACATTTTCGCGGGTCGACGGGGTTCTTTTCTCTGCGTACCGGGTAGGAGACGGTTATTGGTCGTTTGCCCTCTCATATGAAGCTGCTTGCGAGAAACTGGGAGCCCGTACGCAGGAGCGCGAACAGGTGCTGTTGGCATTTGCGTTGAACCGACACAAAATCATGAAGGCGGTTGCGGCGAAGGCATTGGCGGGCGTTAGCGCACGGGTTGTGCTTGAAGCGGCCGACTTCGACTGAATCCAGGAATCCAAGGATGCCGTGAGTTGACTTCCAACGACTCCGGGTTATCCGCGCTACAGTTGCTCGGAACGCTCCTTGCTCGACCTGGCTTCTATCGACACGGGGTGAGCCGCCATGCGAAACGACGAACGGCAGGAAAGTGGAAACCCTAGGGAAGCCACAGCAGAAAACGAATTTGGCACCTATGCTGAACCGCTCATCCATGAAGCGATTTCAGAGGCCTCCACGCTTGACACCAACAAAGATGCGGAGGTGCTGCACAAGTTGCGGGTAGCGTTGCGGAGGTTGCGCACGCTGCTGTGGGCATATCGACCGCTTTTGAACGAAGACTTCGATAACCAACAGCGAGCAGTCTATAAATTTCTGGCGAACGCGGCGGGTGACACCCGTAATTGGGACATTCTCATCGACTTGTTGGACGAGCTGAAACAACCTCAGCTCGCACGGGCGCTTCGCCCAAACAGGGAAAAAGCCTCAGAAACGAGCAGAACAACGCTGTCGCATGCTCACGTAAAGCAAGTTCTCCAGGACGCATTGAGAGAGGCGAACCGGGAACTTGGTACGGCGGGAACCCGCACCTCCATGCATAAGTTTGCTTGGAAACGGGTTGCGGCAGCGGAAAAGCAGTTGAATAAGCGAATGAAACACGCTGCTGCGTCGCCCCGTTCAGATTATGCGGCGTTTCATGAAGTGCGCAAAGCAGGGAAGAAGGTTCGCTATTTACTCGAATTCTTCGAGCCGCTTCTCACCAAAAAGGAACGCAAAGGCGTCAAAAAACTGAAAATACTGCAGAAGCGACTTGGCGCGTTAAACGACGTTGTAGCGAGCCGCCAACTTTTGCAGAACGATGCGGCGCCGACGCCTGACCAGACGGCCATGGCACACGCACTGCGAGTGCTTAAGAAAGAACAGAAGCGGCGGGCCAAAGCCGCGGCGAAATTACTGTGAGCGGATGCCCGGACAATTCGAGGGGCGCGACTTTGGCTTGGTAGAAGGTGCGCGCACAATTCGACTGTTAATGCTGCCTCCAACTCGGTTGTCGCACACATCGCTCGGCTAGAGCCCCATTTTCGTCAAGCACCTGCGCGACATAGGGCTTGTCGTGACCGTCGAGGATGGATGCCCACCCGTTCGCGAGGCCTTCGTCGAGGGTCTCAAACACGTCAATGTTCACCCCGTTGGGACCGATGGTCGACATGACCGTATAAGTCACGTCGGTGGCATGGTCAATGAGCCTTGTGTCCTTGCTCACAACTTCAATTCTGAATCGTTTTGTCATGGTCGCGATTACCCCTGTTGTAGATGAAACCTGGCAATTTCGTCGCTTCCGGCCGCTGGGAACAAGCGAACGCTTCAGCAAGCATGAGAGCGAAACCGTCGATGGTGTACTTACGTAGGGCGACGTGCTGTCTGAAAAAATCCGCCCAGGCGAACTTCGCATTAAACTCGCCCGGATTCTCGAAAACGCCTGCCGTTCGTACAAAGGCAGCCAGACTCTGATATACGTCGTCCGGTAACTCACCTATGGTTTTTGGAAGCTCGGATAAGGGAATCCGATGACCATGCTCGTTGAACGTGTGAAAGCGCCCTCGTTCTGACATTGTGCGCAGGAAATCCTCGTCAGCTAGTCCGCTGAGGTCTTCGACGACATCGATGGGCGCTTCAGGAAGGCCCATATCGAACCATGCGCGAGCCCAATGATGATGGTCAATTACGTGGAAATAGTCCGATGGACCATGCACCACTTTTACTGCTTCGTCTCGCAGAAACACGCGCTTTTCTTCGGTGCCTAGCGCCCTGAAACTTTCGGACTTCGCCAGTACCTGAACGTAGCCGACTGCTCCTTGTGTCGGCCGCACGGTTTCCCAACGCGCCCAGCTTGGCGGATTGTCGTCATCCCGCGGAATTTCTCGTGCTGCTTCTGTAACCCGGTGCATGCTTGCCTCTGCAAACTGGGTGCGACGAACCAGGGCAGGACTCGCCCACCGGTATCAGGCGCAAGCGGCGCGCCACGAGGCGCGACCTTATCAATTCGTCAGCGAGGCCGGTTGGACCTTGCCGACGGGCCAAGCGGGCCGTCTTCCAGACGGGAGTATCTACGGGAGGCGAGCCGGATGACTTCCCGCCTAGTCGGCCGGCAATCACAACGGCGCGTCGGTTCATATCGCGCAGCGCGCTAGCCGGAGAGGGCCGACGGCGTTGGCCTGAAAACGAGCAAGCGGCGGCCGGCGGTGCTAGGGCATATAAGTCTTGCAAACCCTTTGCTAGGGTTTATACTGAGGCGGTCTACTTCATGTCTCGACCGATATGGATTTAGCCCGCCAAATTTGGCGGGCTTTTCTTTTTGTCGGACACATTCATCGAGCAGGACGCTTCAGCAGCGCCTGACAGCGTCGGTGGTCATGAAAGCCTAGATTTGGGAAGAGGAGTACAGCTAACACTCTTGTCGGCGCCTCTCTTCAGCGGTACTGAGCCGCTGAACACTCGCGCTGAACCATCGACAGGATTGTTACTCAGGTCGGTCCCGTGTCTGCGTTCTGCTTTACCGTCGGGTTGTCCGCGACGAGCTGCTGCCGCGCCTTCTCCCAGTATTCTTCAGAACGCCCGTCAGGACATCCGTCCTTCTCCCAAAGAAAGAATGCGAGCGTACGAATCTGCTCTTCGGTAACTGGCACATCCATCTCAATCCCCAGCAAAAAATGAAGTAGTCAGAACGCTGCGGCCAAGAGCCAACAGGTGCCAGCGTTAGAGTGAACGCGCGCGACCGCGGCTGAGCAGGCGCAGGACAGCGAGCAGGATGATGGCGCCGACAAGGGCCGTTATCAGCGAACCAACGATTCCGCTACCCATGTGCAAGCCGAGAACGCCGCCAAGCCAGCCGCCGAGAAACGCGCCGACAATCCCCACGATGATGTCGACAAGGATGCCGAAGCCGCCGCCGTCGACAATACGACCGGCCAAAGCGCCAGCAATGCCGCCAATAATTAGCCAGAAAATGATTCCATGCGAGACAGGGTCCATGTTTGTTCTCCTTCAGCTAAATCCGTTTTAGCGGCGAGCGAGCATTCCGATGATAAGTCCGCCGATGAGTGCCATCGCGACCGCTTTCCACGGCGCCTCATGGACGTAATCGTCGGTCGATTCCGAGATGACACGGTATTTCGTCTTGACTACCTCCTGTGCACCGGCAATCGTGTCCTTAAGGTCGGACAGAACCTGGGCACCGTTTGCTCGGTCCTGTCTGTTGCCGTCCGACTTCGCTGTCGAGCTATTGCCCGGTTGAGATAGACCGGCGGAGCCCGGGTTGGTGAGTTGATGAGAATCGTCCATCTGAACCTCCATTGTGTTGGCTAGGCGGCTTAAGGCTTCGCAAGCGATGTGCCTTCCCAAAAAACAGCGCGGCGAAGCATCGTAATGGGCTGCGGTCAAGTCGACCTACAGTGTTGCGACACACTGGCGGACCGGTAACGACGCGCCTGTGCTCCAGTCGCACGCGTCGTGAAAGCTGGGTCTCGGCTATCGCTCCGCGAGGCACGCGGCCGTCGGCAGAAGGCATCCATGTCACCTCGAGCAACCCGGTCTCCGACGTGCAGGGCCAGCGGCGCCCGCGCCGCTGGCAAACGTCGGAGGCCTACTTCCCAAGAGCTTCTGCCGCCACCTTCTCTTCAGCAAGCAGAGAGAGTTTGTCGTCCGTTGCCTTTTCTTCCTTCAACGTTTCGCCAAGAAGTTCGACAGCAGCAGTTTCACCAAGCTGCTTGGCCAGCGCTATCAGCGAGCCGTACGCTGCGATTTCGTAGTGCTCCACCTTCTGAGCTGCGGCGATAAGTGCGGTGTCCAGGACGGGTCCCTTTTCAATTTCGTCGATTTGCTCCTGACCTTCCTCGACGAGCCCCTCCATCGCAACGCACTTGACCCGCTTGAGCCTGATTCCGGTGGCCTCGACGACCTGGTCAATTCGTTCAATCTGGCCTTGTGTTTCTCCCAGGTGCGTCTCGAAGGCTGACTTAAGGCCTGGATTGGTCGCGGCCCGCGCCATTTTGGGAAGTGATTTCGTCATCTGCTTTTCGGCACTGTAAATGTCGGATAACGAATGAATGAACAAATCCTTCAGCGTCTTCGTAGTCATAGCTACTCCATCGGTTGATTTTCGTACCGACACTGTCGGCGAGTGCGGTGCAATGGGGTGCTCCGCAACCACCATGCCTGTGCCGACCCACGAAATTCCCGTTCGTCTATCAGAAGGCTCGCGCTCGGAGTTTTGGCGCCTAGGACACCGGGGCACCTATGGCAACGGAGGCAAACCTCATGGACTAGCGGCGCAACAGTCGCGGCGCGGGGCGCAGTACAGCTCGCTTCCGGGAAGGGAGATAGCGATGCTTGTTCCCTGAGACGAGAGCGGCGAAATCGCATCATGTGCGAACGCTACCGGGATGCAGGTCAAAGACCGGAGGCCGATGGAGCCATCCACAAGCTCAGGAATGCTCCATGCGCAGCCGCAACCGTAGTGCCTTTCCCGACGTGCAGCGCGAGGTTGCACATCCGCCAGAGCACCCCTCGCTCTGAGACCCGGGCGCCCTGAAGGGTGCGGCATGGACGAATGCAACGTGCCGCTGTCCGGACTACCGAAACAGCTCGAGTACGGCTTCCATTTGTGACGGTTCGACCCGCCACTGGGAGTCCGCCGTGCCGGGATTTCTATGGAGAAGTGACATGTTCGTTCACAATAAACGGCTTCAGTACACAGTCCGCGTTGCAGCGCCAAATCCGGGCCTCGCCAATCTGTTACTGGAACAGTTTGGTGGCTCCCAGGGAGAACTTGCTGCTGCCTGCAGATATTTCACGCAGGCAGTCGGCGAAGACGACCCTGGGCGCAAGGATTTGCTGTTTGACATCGCTACGGAAGAATTAAGTCATCTGGAAATCATCGGCTCCATCGTCGCGATGCTGAACAAAGGGGCGAAGGGGCAACTGGCCGAAGCTGTTGAGGCTGAGGCGGAGCTCTATCGTTCACTCACCGGTGGCGGAAACGACTCTCACACGACTGCGCTCCTCTATGGGGGCGGCCCCGCTCTCACCAATTCTGCCGGTGTGCCCTGGAGCGCGGCGTATATCGACACCATCGGCGAGCCAACGGCTGACTTGCGCTCCAACATCGCTGCGGAAGCCCGCGCAAAGATTGTCTATGAACGCCTGATGAACGTGACGGACGACCCCGGTATCTCTGAAGCGCTCGGATTCCTGATGACGCGCGAGATTGCTCACCAGAAGTCCTTCGAGAAAGCGCTGCACTCGATTCAGCCTAACTTCCCGCAAGGCAAGCTGCCTGGAAGGCCGGAATATACGAATGTCTACTACAACATGTCGCAAGGCGATGATTCGCCAAGGGGCCCCTGGAACAAAGGCCCGGGTTGGGAATACGTGGACGCTCCCGAGCCTGCGGTCGACGGCGGGGATGGGCTCGCTACGGTGAACATCTCGGGCGCTGAAATCAAGGTGCTGACCGCGATGGCTCGACGGACGGCTTCGGACACAAAGTCCGACCCGACGACGGGGGCGGACCTCGGGGCCGGACAGGAACTTGCAGCCCCTAAAGAATAGCGTGACTGCGGCGGCGGCTTGGTAGGCATAGGAACGCGCGACAAAATCTCGGCATTCGGGTGCACTGTCGAGTCCGCCGGCAAGTCGGCAACGGGTCGCAAGACCTGGGAAGTTAAAGCTCAATGATACTTGCGTCCGTGGCTTGCGCTACAGACGAAAACGGGTTGCCAGGAGCTTGTTGGCTTGGTAATAAGGCAGCCGTGAAAATCAATGGAAGAAGGCCGCAGCGATAGGCTGAAAACTGGGAGCTAACATGAAGACGGTGAAAATCTACCAACTGCGCCCGACGCAAATGACGCATGGCATGCGTGAAGTCCGAAGCAAAGCGGAGCAGTACGCGTCGCTCGCGCGCCATGAACTGGAAATGGCCATCGCAGAAAAACCGATTCCCGTCGTGCTCGGGCCCGGAGGCGCCGCGTTTGCGATTGACCACCATCACGTGGCGACAGCCCTACGGCGGATTGATATTGCGTCGGTTCCTGTTGTTCTGGTTAAGGACTTATCCTCGCTTTCGCAACCAGATTTCTGGCTAACCATGGAAAACAACCGCTGGACCTATCCGTATGACCCACAGGGCCAACGAATGGCATTTGCCGAAATGCCACAGCACGTATGGGAACTCGCAGATGATGAGTTTCGAAGCCTGGCGGCCTCGGTCCGTGACGCGAAAGGCTATCGGAAAACGGATGTTCCCCTGGAAGAATTCAGATGGGCCGATTTCTTTCGCTCCAATTTTCCCCGCCCAGATAGCGACGAGGAATTTGCCGCCCTGGTGAAGAAGGCTATCAAACTGGCCCGGAGCGAAAAGGCCGCGGGCCTCCCCGGCTATCTGGGGCCATCAAACTGACAGCGTTAAGGGTTCGGCTGTGTGCCGAGCCGAGCGCATCCGCCAAGTCAGCGGCTCAAGGCTTCGCAGGGAACTGCGCGTTCCTCTGGGGGTGCGTCAATGCCCTGCCCGTATTTACTTGCGGGCAGGGCTGCTTCATTGGCTAAATGTCCGACTGCCTCGGCTCGTCGATGTCGCGCGACGCAGACCAATAGGGGTCGCGGTTGTAGTATTGGTGGACCGTTGTGCCCCACGCGGCGTCGGCCATGGACGGCCAGTGGTCCTTGTCAAAGCCAGGGTCGTCCTTGATTCGCTGTGCGGGGATGCTGACACGGAAACATTCCTCACTGGTATCGAGTGTCAATGCATTCCACGGAAGCGCATGCAGGTTCGAGCCCATTCCAAGAAATCCTCCCACTGAGAGCACGGCATACGCAATCCGCCCGCTCCGTACATCGAGCATGACGTGCGAAATCTTTCCGATGTCTTCATTGTCGGACGACACCACTCTTGTACCCTCGAGTGTGGACGCCGCCATGACTTCAGGGCCGGGCCCGTCGCCTGTCCCTCCGCCTACAATTTTCGCGCCGCTGCCGGGGTTCGTACCTTGGGGGTCTAGTGTGCTCATGATGTTCTCCTGAGTCGCCGATGGAGACCGTCATGCCGCAACGAGTATGCCCGGCAAGGGCGCCGTGGACTCGGAGAGGGCTCTCGTATGAGGAAATTTCGCCCACGCCTCACGCGGTGGCTTCTTCGCGGCGGCCCTCCGGGTTACCCTCAGGTACTCCCCCCGCACAGCCGTGCATATTCCCTCCTACGGCGCAGGACCTTCCACATTGAACCGGAAACCGCTTAGGTCTGCGGCTCGCCGCGCCTCTTGGGGTAGACGTGATAGAACAGGCGGCAGGAACGTTTACGATTGTCGCGCCGTGCGCGATGTCCACGCGAAGGTCGGCCACGATTGCTTAGGAAAACGAATTGCGAACAGGCATAATCGTTGCGGAAGGCCGGTGGCACTGAAAGCACCGCCTGACCATGTCCACCATACTATTAGTCGACGACGACCCCGAGGCCCGATGGGCCCTTCAGCTAGCTTTGGAGGCCGACGGTCATCACGTCGTCCTTGCGGTCAATGGTCAGGACGCGTTGCAAAAAGCCGCACTGCAGCACCCTCAGCTCGTTATCACAGACTGGAATATGGTCGAAATGGACGGCATTGAATTGTGCTGCCGTCTGAGGTGTCGACCGGCACTTTCCGATATTCCTATCATCCTTCTGTCAGCGATGGAGGAGCCGGAAATGGCGCCGCGTCATTGGTCTGCATTCTTGCGCAAACCCGTGTCTCTTGAAGCGCTGCTGTCGGCGGTCAACCTTTTCATCGCCCGCCGGCTGTCGGTTCGGCATCTCCCGCGCAGCGGTGAGCAAGCCCTACCGTTTCGGTGGCGTGCCGTTGACTCGCGCTGCTGGCCATGAAGGCCACGGTCCGAAGCGGGAACTGCACAGATAGGCGTTCACAACACCATCACAACAGGATTTCGCGCACCTCGGCTCGCGGATTAACCCTTGCTCGTATCAAAACATCCCACTCCACCGGAGACTCAGATGGCTACCAATACGAAGCAGCGGAACCCCGCAAGTGATAAGTCCGTCGAGGATGTCGACAAGGCGGTTGAAGACACATTCCCGGCGAGCGACCCGCCCGCGACAGGAAGAACCACGCGGATTGAGTCGGAGGACGGCGACGAAGTCGACGAGTACCGGAGCTAATCCGAAGTAGCCACCTACAGGTGAATGGCTCGGTGCCGAACCATCGTTGAAGAGGCAATGACTCACTCGCCATGCCAAAGCCGACTCGGAGAATCGGTATTGAAATCTCGACGTTCAGCTGAACGGGCGCAAAACCAAGTCTCATCAGGCGCGGTCTGTCGCGCCTGATGCCCCCGACCTGCGGGTGGCCGCGACTCAATTCCTATCGCTCAGCTTCCACCGGAGGCAGGGTTGGTCGCGGACGACGGCGCGGCTGTTGCCGCCTTCTTGTGCATCTTTTTGTGAGAACTCGTTTTTGCAGGTGCCATGGTGTTTGCCCCCGACGCGCCTGAGACCGTATCGGTCGCCCCTCCAGCATTTGGCTTGCTCATTCCTGTGCCTCCTTGTCCTCCAGCGGCACCGCCGCCCGCACCTTGGGCGAAAACGCTACCCGATAGCCCAACCAAAATCGCCGAAATCAGAATCCCTTTCGTCTTACCTCGCATGGCAGTCTCCCCAAATGCGAACCGGTCAACACCGCGCGGCGTTAATCCGCACGTCTGTTATCGCAATTCGCATACCGGGGCGGGAGAAAGTAGCGAAAAGTGATGGGAGGGTGGCACATAGGTTCCGAGCTGATAGCAATAACGGGAGGCGATGATGACGCGAGTCCCCGTAGTCGAGGCGATACAAATTTGCTCGGCGCGTCTGAGATGCTGGTCAGTGATGCGGCTAATCTCTGTGGTCCGCCCCGGCCTGGAAGACATTACGCAGACCGTCACGGTACAGCTCGACTGAGGGAGCGGTAATGTACGCTGCGTAGACCGGCTCATCGACCGCGCTCAAGTGTCTTCGTCCGCAAACCTTGGGAGGCGCGGTGACGTCTAAAGCCAATTACCTAGAGGTTTTAAAAAAGTCTGTCATCAAGAGAGGAGACTTTGTTTAGAATCAAGAAGAAAGAGTCTGTTTACTGTAGAAGCGGCTTTTCCTAAACTGGAATCGCTCCCTGAATTATCGGACGCAGATACCGACTTGCAATATGGTAGGCGGAGTTCCAACCGACACGCATCAACGTGACTAATGTGCGGCCCGTGAGTCTATCTCGGTGTCGTGCCGAAGTGGCCACGCCAAATCAGCGCTGCGCTAATTTTGGAGCACAACTGTGGATAAAAATCTCACTTCCTTGTCGGCAACAATACCTTTCGTTGCATCTTCATAGATGGCTCGATACGGCTTCTTAGGCTGTTCGACGAGCCATTGGTCTAAGGAGCCGTTCCATACCTCGAACAAGACCAGTTCGTCCGCGGCATCTGCGTCTTCGCTGAGCACAGCGCTAACGAATGTTGGCTCGTTGGCCATCGTCTTCATCAGTTCCGCGAGATGTGGCACAAAAAGCGCTTTGGTCGAGGGAACCAGTTTGAAACGGAGGTAGAGAGATAGCATTTTGCGTGTCTTTTACTGTTTGCGACGCAAGCATGTCAGACGAGCGCTTGTCTCCGTTGAAGGACATCGCGTCGAGAAGGCGATGTGTCGTACTCACGAAGGGGAACGGCCGCAAGTATGTTGTCGCAGCCGTTTTATCACTCATTTTTGGTTATCGCCGCTCAGTTCTCGAAATGTCGAATCGTCGCGTTATACGCACGTGCTGCCATCTCGTCCAACGGCAGTTTGCGCTCGACTTCAGACAGAATTTCGACGCCCCAAGGACCATTGAAGCCCGTAGCCTGGACGGCCTTGATGAAGCCTTTAACGTCAAGAACACCTTCGCCCGGCAGGCGTCGTTTGTGACAGGTGTCCATCCATAGCGGCTCGATTGCATAGCGGTCCGCGTCGTCGAGCTCGATTCCCTTGATGAATTCGGGCTTAATCGTCGCGATTTCCTTGAAGTCGATGTTGCCCCGACTCAGGTGCCAGATGTCGAGCAGGAGACCCGCATTAGCCTTGTTCGCACCTTCGACGATAGCCTTGCCGGTTTCAATCGTCCGGACGTTGCTGAACGGCATGATTTCCAGCATGACTTGCGTGCCGCGCTTTGCCGCGTCTTCGGCAAGCTTGGCAAACTCGTCGACCATAAGCGGGACGTTTGCGGTCTCGTCGCCAATGCCCGGGCCGACCTTCACAATCCGTGCGCGAAGCTCTTCGGCAGCCTTGAGGTAGTGGTACCGCATGCTGTCGGACGTCCGGCGGCGCTCGCCGGTCTGATACCAGTCGACCAGAAACTCGAACTCGACATACTTGATGTCGTTAGCTTCGAGGATTCTTCGCATCTCCGGAAAGCCAATCTTGTCAGCAGTCGCGTAGATATCTGAGTGAATCAGACCGATGCCGTCCCAGCCTGCTTTGGCCGCAGCTTCAACGCGGTCTTTGAAGCTGAAGGGACTGATTTCTGTGGGACCGAACGGATAGACGTCGCCGGACAGTGTGAAGTAGGCAGCAACAAGTTCGACCTTGGACTTAGACATTTGAACCCTCGTGAAAAACGCGACGACAAACCCAACGCGGCAGTCGCCAGGAGATGATGTCAATCACTATTGCGTAGGAGCACCGGGAGATAAACAGCCCTGAAATCGCCTGTCCGTAGAGTGAAAGTCGACAATCCGGCGACGTACGTCAACCCCCGTTGCTGCCTCGATTGTTGAGGCTTCTCGAGCCTACAGTGTCGACGGTGATGTTTGCCGCGCTCATTCATCTCGGACTCAGCGCGACTCTACTGCTTGTAGTGGTGAGTGGCCTGCTGATGGGGGCTGTTCAAGGCGGAATCATCGCCTGGGGTAAAGCTAACCCCATCATCACCACGATTGCCACGTCATCAATCATCATCGGTGCTGGCGTCATCTACACCGGCGGACTGACCGTCATCGGCAATGGTGACGCTACCTGGCTCGGGCAGGGCAAGCTATTTGGTTGGCTGCCGAATCAGATTCTGGTGCTAGCCATCTTCGGGACAATCGCGAGCTTCATCCTGCAGAAGTCGAGAATCGGTCGGGAGATTCGTCTGATTGGGATGCGAGCCGAAGTTGCGCGCATTGCTGGTCTCAGATTGATGGCTGCCACGCTGGTTTGTTACGGATTCGCCGGCGCTGCAGCTGCACTCGCTGGCTCGCTGATTGCCTCGTCATCGGCGCAAGGCAACCTGACCTACGGCGTTGACCTGGACTTCAATGCAATCGCCGCCGTGCTGGTCGGTGGAATTTCGATTCGAGGCGGGCGGGGACAAATCTCGGACGCGGTCACTGGCGCTATCTTTCTTGGCGTCATCAGCAACATCCTCCTGGTCAGCGGAGTGAGTTACGAGTATCAACTGGTGGCCAAGGGCATCGTGGTCCTGGCGGCGGTCGTGTTCGGTGCATTGCTCGCCCGACTCGGTCCTGGACGGAAATGACAGGAGAATTGAAATGGAACAGTCTCAGCGGCTTCTCAATTTGGCCATCCGCCTCGTACTGCTCGTGGGGATGCCTGTAATTTTCGGCCTCAGTGTCAACCACTACTTTTCGCAAGCGAACCTTTACGCAATATTCCAGGCGTTTGCCTTCCTCGGCATCGTCGCCCTCGGTCTCTCAGTGACGATGGTTGCAGGCGAGTTCGACCTCAGCGTTGCCGCTATCTCGACGGTCGCGGGCCTCATTACCGTGAAATTTGGTGGCGATAATGCCTTGCTCGGCGTGCTGTATGCGGTCAAACACACGAAATAGAGCACCCTTGCTGAGAAAGCCACGAGCACAAACGAATGTGATTCTGCCGTCTTGTGCGACCTGGAGGTGACGGGTGGACAGATATCTACGCAATCGTTTGCGGTCGTCGCGTATGGGCAAGAGTCGCAAACGTTAGCCAGTTAGCTAGCATTTCACGAGTTTGCTCATCTGACGGACCGGCGCCTCGCGGAAGCGGCGGTAGGCCGCCTTTTCTTCGTGCCTCTCATGTACCATCTGACGCATAGCGAACAGAAGATGGCCAAACGAGGGGTAAAACAATAATGGGCTGGAGCTTCAGAAAGAGCATCAAGGTTGCGCCGGGGATTCGCATCAACCTCAGTAAGAGCGGCGTGAGCACGTCTATTGGTGGCAGGGGGCTCACCTACAACACTCGGGGCCGCGTGACCGCCAGCATTCCAGGCACGGGAATCCGCTTCACGCACAATTTGAGAGGTGCGCGGACGTCACGCCCGGTCAGTTCCGTCGTGTCAGGGAGCAGCAGCCTCGATGCCGACGTCACGGAACGCCTTTCAAAACGAGAGCGGGCAACGCAGGACTTCGTGCAGAAGGTCCGCTCACGTACGTCGACGGCACTCGTCGATTACTTCTTCTCTCACGGCGTCTACGTGCACGGGGACGACCTGAGCGAAGCGGTGACCCTCGAGGAGCACCAGGGATTCCTGGAATCGCTAGCCCCGGAATTCGACGCCACGACCAACGCAGTCCGCCTCGCCGCCGATATCGGCTCGATATCGCTTGCCGAAAAGGAAAAGGCAATGCGTGCGGTCTATGAAATCGAAAAACAGTGTGCTGACCACCATGGTGAACGCGCAGAGTTGAACGAAGCAGCCTCCGCTTTGCTGAGCGCAGTGCGAAGCTGGCCATCGACGCCTGGCCTCGCCAGTCCGTTCGTCGTCGCTTTGCTCGGCTCGTTCATCGCTTACGCAGCCAATCTCTGGGCAGGTCTGGGGCTGACCGCGTTCGCTCTCCTCTATGGCGCGTCGAACGTCTCCAGATACAAGCGGAAGCGGACTGCAGCGCTCGCCGTAATTGACGCAACGACCCAGCGATTCAACTCGTTGCTGACAGCAGAAATCACGCCCCGCCCAACGCTTCTGACGGGTAAGGACTCCCTCATTCCAAAAGCCGTTGGAGTCGGAGGCGTCGTCCTTGTCGCAACGCTTTTCGCGGTCGTCATGCACTTCACGCATCCGACAGGCCTTGGTGCCAACACCACCGACGGTGACGCGCCCGAAACTTCTGTCAGCGCGAGTCCGTCGACGGAGATGCAAGGGTCCCAGCCAAGACAGGCGGAAAGCGAATTTTCGTGGCTTGCAGGCAAATCGCCATCAGACGTTGTCAACGACAGCCGCTTCAAGGCTGCATTTCGGAACGTGTCGCGCGTGGAATGGAAGAAAATCAGCGAGCGACTGGCTGTCTCTCACGTAGTCATTGTCCAATCGAAAGATGGCTTCCTGGTTGGCGAGGGCTGCATGGCGCAGGGGTGCGACTCGGACAAGGCGGCTTTTGCCATCAACGAAAGCACCGGCAAGGGTGACCTTATCGTCATGGAGACACCATCATCGAGCAATAGCCCCACTTTCAGGACGTACCAGTGGCGGAACATGCCCGTCGCCCAGACGCCGCTCGCGGACTGGAAGCAGCAGCATCAGGCCGCTTCGGAGGCCGCGGCGCAGCCTTCGCAAGCAAACGTGCCTTCGCTCGCAACAAGCTTCGACTGCTCAAAGGCCCATTCCGATGCGGAGCACTTGATTTGCGGCGATGCGGAACTGGCTGCCGACGACGTGGAATTGGCGGCCCTATATGCGAAGGCGAAAGCAGCAGCTACCGACGAAGCGGCGTTCCGGGAGCGCACTCGCGCCCAATGGAATTACCGTGAGCAGACATGCCACGAGCGGGAGTGTCTCGTGCGTTGGTACGCGGACCAGAAGGTCGCGCTGTCAGAGATTGCAAACACGGGTTCCTCTGGCCAGTGAGCGAATTCCGCGTCTGGCGCGCTCAGACGTCCGCGCCATCCAGTGTGTCCTCGGGGTCAGTCGTCCTATTGGACGGGGCGACCGGCGAGGGGGCGAACGAAAGCCGTTTGGACACACATGACTGGCTTCGGAGCGCTGTCGGGGAAAACCAACGAAAGGCGGCATCAAAATGGTGACGCGACAGTCAGTTGCTTTCAGTTCTGCGAAAATCTCGTCCCATCCAACAAGAGAAAGAGACCGCGTCCCGGATGGCTGGTAAGCGCTGGCCGCTTGTGGGACGAGTCTCAACCGAGGATATATGCGAAACGCATATATCCCAAACCACTGTGAGACCAATCAAACAATGAAGTTGAGAGTTTCGTTTTGCCTGGGCCTTCTGCTGGCCCCGTACGTCTACGCCGCTGAAACGACCACGTCAATTTTGACTGATGGCCCGACGTTGTTCTTCATCGCGGTGAACATCGTCTTGACCTGGTATTTCGGTTTCCACAAGTTTAATCGTTTCTCCGTTTCTCACGGTCCGGAAGTTTTGACGACAGTCGGCATCCTCGGATGTTTCTTCAGTATCGCATTGGCGTTGCTGCATTTTGACGCGACCAACGTCTCGGACAGCGTGCCGCATCTTCTGGAGGGGGTCAAGACGGCGTTTTGGGCGTCGGTCAGCGGCGTGGCTGGCTCGCTTATCCTTCGGTATCGGCACTACACTCACAAGGACCCGATTCCCCAAACTGACGGCGTGCCGAAGTCGGCCACACTCGATGATGTCGTCGCCGCGACGCAAGCTCTCCAGCGCAGCTTGTCTGGCACGGAGGAAGGGAGCCTGCTCACCCAGCTGAAGCTGATGCGCCAGGAGCAAGGTGACGAACTGCGCTCGCTCCGTTCGTCTTTCGACACCTTTGCTCAGCGGATGTCCGAAGACGGCTCGAAAGCACTCATCGAGGCGTTGAAAGAGGTCATCCGTGACTTCAATACCAAGATTAGCGAGCAGTTCGGCGAGAACTTCCGCCACCTCAACGCTGCGGTCGAGAAGCTGGTGGTCTGGCAGCAGCAGTACAAGGATGAGCTCGACAAACTTCAAACGCTCCAAAAGGCGTCGGCTGAGGACTTGCGGAACGCGTCGGCAGGCCTGGGGGTCTTCATTGAAAGAGCCGGCGGGTTCGCCGCCACTGCGGCTGCTCTCGAAACCACGCTTCGCGGCCTTGCACAGCAACATCAGCAGATTGACCAGTCGCAACGGTCGATGGCTGAGGTGCTGCTACAGATGAAGGACGTCACGCCCCAGTTTTCGCGCAAGGTTGACGAGATGACAGAGGCGATGAAGCAAGGCGTCGCTAAGGTGCAGTCCGATGTGTCGGACGTTGTGAAGAACCTGGGCACCCAAATGCAGGCCTCGTCGTCGGAAATGAAGCAGCTTCTCACCGATACGCTGCGCAAATCACAGACGGAAGTAAACGACAGTCTGACGCGTTCCATGGAGGCCGTGCGTCAGAGCGTCGTCGCACTCGACAAGGGCTTGCAGGAGGAGCTCAATAAGAGCCTCGAGTCCCTTGGGCGCCAACTGGCATCGCTTTCCGAAAAGTTCGTGGCGGACTATACGCCGCTTACGGACCGGCTGCGCGAGGTTATTCGTATTGCTGGCGCCGCGTGAGGTGAAGGGTGGAGCAAACCAACCAGTCTCATTGGATACCGATGGCCGATTTGATGACCGGCCTGATGTTGGTTTTTATGCTTTTGACCGCAGCGTTCATGCTGCGTGTTGAAAAGACGACAACGCTGGTCGTCAAGGAGTATGAGACCACGAAGAAGGATATGCAGCTAGCGCTGCAGAAGGAGTTCGAGAAGGACCTCAAGCAGTGGAACGCCGAAATCCTTGGTGACATGACCATCAGGTTCAATGACCCAACAGTATTGTTTGCAACGGGCTCTTCGGAGTTGCGCCCCCGGTTTAGGGAGGTGCTGGGTCAGTTCTTCCCACGTTACGTGGCGTTGCTGACATCCCCGCAGTTTAAGGATGCCGTCAAAGAAATCCGGATTGAAGGGCACACAAGTGCTACTTGGACCGGTACCACGGATGCGCGCACCGCGTATTTCAAGAATATGGAATTATCGCAGGCGCGCACCCGTAGCACGCTCGAATACCTGCTGTCGATGCAAAAAGTGCAGTCTCAGGAGACCTGGCTAATTCAGCACGTGACGGCCAATGGACTGTCGTCGTCGCATCCGATATCACCGGATGAGCATTCGGCGACCGCACAGCTCGCCAACCAGCGGGTGGAATTCCGCATTGTCACCAATGCTAGCGACAAGATGGACCTCATTGCTCAGAAGCTGCAGAAATGACTTTCAAGCTACCCGACTTCTTGACTTGGTCTGCGTTTAACGGGTTACGGCATAAAATGGGTGCCCCGTTGGTCGAGCGATTTGGCGCCACGCACGTTGTCACCGAGATAGACCTGCCGGTAATTGATAGGCTGAAAGGCGACGGTATTGATGTTACCGCCGACCAGATTCAAGTGCTGGATGACGGCACGCTCGCTTATAAGGGCTACCGTGTCCTGGTCTACATCCGCGACGTCCACGCAATGGGTAATCGCGACACCATGCCTAAGTACCACTTCGCTCACTGCCGAACGCTTGAGGCGATGTACAGAAATCAGCGGTCGGAGAGGTATGTCGTTGCGAACTCCGACAGTGGACTGTTCCACGTTAATGTCATGGACGGCGGTGTCCGGCCACAGCAGGTACGGCTGCAAGTTTGTCAGAACTGCTTGGCTCACATCCGCTGGAAGGGCTTCGATATGCAGGCGGCCCGACCAAGTCGGCTCTCTATCGTCGAGCAGTTCAAGCTGACAGAGTTCTTCGTTAAGTATCCGCGCGATTTGATGTCATTGCAACCAGGGCATTCCTCGGATACCGCACCGATTAACACCTACACCGACGACTGGCCCGAAGTGTCGGCCAGAACGCGCAGCCGGCGCGGTTATAGGTGCCAGAGGTGCAGCATCGTTTTGGCCGGAGTCGAATCCAAATACCTGCATGTGCATCATCAAAACGGTCAGAAACATGACAACAGCGATGAAAACCTTGAGGTCCTTTGCGTCGGTTGCCATGCGGATGAGCCTTTACATGCGCATATGAAGGCTCTTCCAGAGTACCGGGCTTTTATCGACCGCTATCGGTGATAGATGGTTGCGGCGCGGAGCGAATAACCGACTGCTATGCCTGTTACACGCGTCGTAATACCCCCGGACTATCAACCCCACCCGGTAAAGTCGGGTTGCGGGCCAAGCCGGTCAAGCGGGACGGCAGTGGACAATGCCGCGTCTGTTGTCACAGACCTGTCCATCGAAGAGTTGCGTCGGCGAATCGCACGGGTCGGCGCATCGGACGAGGATGTTTTCGCGTATGTCGTGCGCTGCAATGGAGGATGTCGCTCTCGAGCGCGCAGCGGAGGCAGCAATCCGGCGAGCGTGGGCGATGTTCAACGCGCACCGGTTCGTCGATGAGCTTTACGGGATGTCATTCGAGCCGTCCGAGTCTGTTGTCAAAGCATTGGTAGCGCGGTGCGGTGGCACGTCGGATTGCACCTTCGACCTGTTGAAGGATATCGGGGTGGTCGAGCAATCGTGGCGCATGCTGCGCGAAGGTGTTGCGCCTCCATGGCTGCAGTGACATAGACCACCAGCATCGTGCTGGACACTTGGGGTGGCTGATTAAAGGCAATATTACCGGCACCTATCCGCGCTTCAGAAGCAACTATAGACTGATTGCAGTGCCTCGTACGCAATAGCCGTGCTCTGTTGGGATATGGCATAGTGCGACCACTGCTACCAAAAAAGGGGGGAGAAAATGGCCACACTAGAAAACCTGCAGGCAAAAATCTCAAAGCTACGAACACAAGCCGAAGCGATTGCAAAAAAGGAGACATCTGCCGTCATCGCGAAAATCCGCGACTTGATGGAAAAGCATGGTCTCACGACTGCTGACATCGGTTCTCGCATTGGTGGCGCCAAGAAACGTGGTCCGAAACCGGAAGCCAAGCCTGCGGCAAGGTCGTCAGCATCGGCGGCAAAGTACCGCGACCCGAAGTCTGGCGCCACGTGGACTGGTCACGGCCGTGCGCCGGCGTGGATTGCGAACGCGAAAGACCGCTCGAAGTTCTTGACTGAAGGCACTGCTGTGGTGTCGGCGCCTGCCATCAAGAAGCCCGCGAAGGCCGGAGGCTACGTGCGCGGCCCGCAGCCGGCTCTTTACGCTGACCCCAAGACTGGCGCGACTTGGAGCGGTCGCGGTCGGGCTCCGGCATGGCTGGCTGGTGCCAAGGACCGCAGCAAGTTCCTCGCCGATGGCGCTGCGCCGAAGGCAGTTTCGGTCGGCCAAAAAGCGGCGAAGGCAGGGAATTACATCCGTGGCCCGCAAGCTCCGAAATACAAGGACCCGAAGACGGGCGCAACTTGGAGCGGCCGCGGTCCTGCGCCGGCGTGGCTGGCAGCTGCGAAAGACCGGTCCAAGTTTTTGTTTGTAGAGGCTGCGGCCCCCGCATCGACGGTAAAAGCGAAGACCCAGAAGGCCGCACCTGCCAAGAAGGCCGCGACGAAGCCGGCGGCGAAGAAGGCGCCGGAAACCGAAAAGACGCTGGCGAAGAACGCTGCTGCTAAGAAGGCGGCAGCCAAGAGTACTGCTCCACAGGAGCGGGCATCGACCGCGGCGAGCACGGATGCCAAGAAGGCTACTGTGAAAAAGGCCGCGACCAAGAGCGTTTCCTCGAAGCGTGCGGTTCAGAAGCCGGCTGCTCGCGTGGAAGCACCGGTGGTCGATACAACAGCAACGTCGGTTGGCGCGCCGGCGGTGAGCGCCGACGCAGTCGGCGTGACAGCATAAGCAAGACCTAAGTCGAGCCGTCTGGGGTTCGAACCGACAACGCGTTGTCGGTTCGAGCGTAACGTGTCAGACGTCGCGTCGACCTCGAGCCCCTATTTCATGAGTACGGGGACTCATGTTTACAAATAAAAAAATTTTTGGCGCCGCAATAGCAATTGTGCTTGCCTCGATTTTGGCAACCATAGCACTGTACGTCTGGCAGTTTGGGACGCATCTCTCGACGAAGCAGGATGAATGGGCCGGGTTTGGAGATTACTTTGGCGGGGTGCTCAATCCAGTCTTTGCGTTGCTAGCGTTCTTCGGTCTGCTGTGGTCAATACAGAAGCAGGGCGCCGAGTTCAGAGATTCGCTGCAACTGCTCCAGCGGCAGACCACGTCGGCCGAAGACCAGGTCAAAGCTCTGCGTGAGGAACGAACCCTTGACGACCTGCTGCATGTCGTCAAGGAACTCGATTCGCGTATTGAGCGTGTGCTTGATATCGTGATTACGACTCAGGGCCCTATAGTGCTGACCGTTAGGGAGATGAAGTCGGAGGCTCAGCGCCTCAAGCGGACCCCTAGCGGGCCGCCATCGCCGGCTTACCGGAATTTCGTCGACATCGCAAAGCGTCCAGGTTCGGTTGTTGAGGCGCATGTGCGGGAACTGACATACCTGGTCCAAAAGACGTGCGAATTCCTCGAAGCCTATGCTGCCTTGCAACCGTGGCTCATCTCACCGACGTTAAGATACTACGCTGAAAAATGCAGCGACCTGATGGATATGGTCGAGGATGTGGGCAACCCGCCCATAGGGACGCGTGGGTTCTTTGCGAGCATTGCCGGCAACTAAGCGAAGGGCAGCGGGACGTCGACGCACGGAGTCGATGACAGTAACCAGTGCGTGCCGGTAGCATTGAGCAGTCTTCTGTCACGCTGCACCCAGCGCTCAGCTCGTAAACCGCGATATCATCGAGCGACTTCGAACCTACCAAAGAGTGAGGCATGTCGGATACACCACAGGAGGTTAGCGGGTTGCCGTCCCCCGACTTCCGGCTAGAAGACGATTTGGCTGCGGCGCGGTTGTACTTGCAGACCTTCGACCAGTCTCCTGCGAATCCCGAGGCTTGGGTTTCTCGGCCTCCCTCAGAATGGCATTTGCTCGCCGTCATTGAGCCGCACCAGATAACCGCGTATCCCGTCTACACCAATCCGTACGCTAAGCGTTACCTCCAACCGAAGCACGGACAGTTCGTTAGGCTTGTCTTGGAACGTAATTCAAGCTCGCCGATGCCGCAGAGTGCTGATGAAGCGGTGCGTGACTTGGCGGCGGCAACGTTTGGGGAGCCTTTCGACGACCCAGAATACGGATTCGGTTTCGACAAGGATTTAGACCCCCTGCGTTATAGTCTGGCGGCGTTGCGGAATGTCGACACTATCAAGCTATTTTCAGGCGAAGAGCCGCAACTTGACGGTCGAATCTTGCTCATGCCTGTAGCTTGGGTCGGACAGTTCCGACGCGCATTCGAACGAAATCGCCGACTAGGTCGTGAGCGAGTTCGGTCGGCAAATAGTGGTCTCGTCCGTAGCTCATTGCTGTCGGAGATTGACCCCGAGCGTTTCCCTCGAATCGTTCCGGTAGACTCGAACGCGCAGCTTGTGCAGGTTCGTCTCGACAGGACGCGACGAACAGCAACGTCCGCACGTATGGAGCGTGCGACGTCTGTGCGGGCGGTACGCGAGAACCTGCAGGCAATCGCATCAGACATGCCGCGCGAACTCTTCGAGCTCCATTCCGAGATAGAGCGCGTGACACTCGCGAAGATGGTTGAGCGATATGAGGCCATGCTTCAGCAGAACCTGTCGGAGGCTCGGTGGCAGCGGTTCTTTGAGGGCAACATTTTTATCTTGTCCATGGTCTTCACCCGCCCGGTTCGCCTGCTCCATACGCAATTTCATGCGCAGGGCTCAGGTCTTGATGGCAAGGGGGCGCAAGTAGGCGACTTTCTCTTGGCTGAGCACGGTGCCGCACTTGCTATCGTTGAAATCAAGAAACCAGGCACTGAACTGATGCTCAACAGCGCGTACCGAAACACGGAGGTTTTTGGGCCCAATGCAGAATTGAGTGGCGCTATCACGCAGGTGCTCTACCAACAGAGCGCATTGCGCAGCCACTGGTTATCACATCAGTCAAGTCCGAAGCTTCGGGACTCGCGTCCCGACAGCATCCGATGCGTCGTCATCGCTGGCACTTCGCCGACGGACGAAATGAAGCGCCGTAGCTTCGAGATATTTCGGAACGCCTGCAAGGACGTGGACGTTGTCACATTCGACGAGCTGCTGGAAAAGCTGCGTCTGATGTTGAGCCATCTCAACGCTGCCAACGAGGCGCGCAACTCGGAGGTGCCGTTCTAGCTGCTAGAGCGGAAGCTTCGACTTGGCGGCGGAATTGTGACGGTGCGACGGTCGCGGCCATCGCTTTAGCAATTGCTGGGCTCTAGTCTCGCGTCACAAGGCAAGCAACAATTGCTGCTTTGAACGGGTCTTATTTCGTCGTCGCGGTGCTGCCGTACATGGTTAATATGAACTATGTTGCATCCTCCGTGCTCACTCGTTGTAATGGCTCTGCGGGCTTGGCGTACAGAAGCGGTGTACCTTGCCGGTAAATTCGCTTGACGACCAAGCGGAAGAGCGTACCCGCTGCATATTGGTGACGCATCGCATGGCTAACTCAACGCGAAGAGACATATCCACGCCTTGGCCGGGAAGCAGGCGTACGCGCAATCGGGCAGAAGACGCCTCGCCGTGCGCGACATGAGTCTCGACGGTAATCTCCATACGCGTCACTCCCTTCAATGTGTTGGGAGACATCCAGCGCACCTTCGGACGCGTGACAGGTTGTGGCGCCTAGCTACGCTCCCGCGGTGCGTCGAGGAGAAAACTACGGTTACTCCGTTTCTGGCGGGTCAAAAAACGCCGTGATGCGTTGATACGTGCTGCTGTCTGCCTGAGTGCTTCCAAGCTTGCACATCGCGTTGTGGTGACGGTCGTTCACCCACAGGTCCGGGCCTTCCTCGCGGAGCTGCGTACGGAAGACTCGGATGTCCTCCCTGCTCGCAAAGAGCTGCTCGAGATAGTTGGAACCATGGAGTCGTCCGGCTTCTGCAGCTGCCGCCATGCTATCCATCACCCATTTCAGGATGGGCGCGTGCGGCATGTGCGAGAGCTCCGAGACATGAATGGGCGACAGCGTCTTCTCGTTTGCGTTCCAACCGCCGAATTCGACGAGAGCGCTCGCTTTACGTTGACCTTCTTCAGTTTCGAACAATAGGGGTGTTACCTGAGGAATGTAGCCGTTGATTGCAGACATTGATGTGGTCTCAAAATTCGTTCTTTTTGCCTGTCGGTCCGAATGGCGCCTGACCACTGTATGACGGCAGGATGATGCCGCCTCTTTAGGCGGGAGGCTCACTGCCTGGAGTTCCGCTGGAGCGGGTGTGACCTAGCAAAGCCATCGACCGAAGTGGTCCATGCAATTCGCATGGCTGTGAGCCTGTTAATTTATACAGTATTTCCCGGGTTGCATATTTCAGGGAGACTACGCAGTCCCATCGGGGGAGCAATATGGACGAGGAAGACCAAAAACCACAAGTCGAAAAGCCAATCAATACTGGTGCTGCGCCAACAATCGTCGCTTTCACGTTCCAGTTTGACCGCGCGCTGAATGAACTGTTTTCGAGCGGAGCGCCTGACAGGCAAGTCGGCATCGAGACACTCGACGACGTTGCAGAACTGGTCACGAATGCAGACGGGACTGTTGTCGCCAAGCTTGAGCAGGACGCGAACACGGTCCAGGCGTCAGGGCATCCGTATCAGAATAGCAGCCGGAAACTATGGCATACATTGCGCGTCTGGCTGAGCCATCTCGCCGACTTGAAGCAGTACGCCGAGACAGAGTTTCGCCTGGTAACGAACGTCAGCGTCCCGTCGGGAAGCTTGGTGCGCCGCCTCGCCGATGCGGTATCCGTGACGGAAGTCAAGACTGCGGTCGCGGCGTTGCGTCAGCAAGCCACGGAAGTGCTCGCGAATGAGAAATCGACGGCGAGCAAGGAGGCGAGCTTCGTAATCCAGTATGCCGACGAGGATTTGGCATATTTGATTCGATGCCTGAAGCTATCGGACAACGGGGGAACAGCTTCCGGCATGCCACCACGAGAGGACACCATTCAGCGCTTCCTCCTGCCTTCTGGCCTGGCGGCACAAGGTGACGATATCTACCATCACATACTTGGTGTGGCAGTTCACAGGTGTCGCCTGGCATGGGAGAAGGGCGAGGCGGCATGGTTCTGATTGACGCTCGTTGCCTTACCGGGTATCGGCTAGCGAGCTATGACAAATGCGAATTGAAAGAACGAGTGGGCACCTTTCTTCTACGGTGGCTTTTTCACTCGCTCCAAGGGCTGGCGCTTAAGCCAAGAAAATGGCGCTGCTGCTGATGAGCGGTAAGGAGCATGGTCACATGGCGCTTGACGGTCAAGCTCGACCGAAAATCAAAAGAGGCGTGCTCTGGAGCGATATTGCATTCAACTGCGGTACGGCCGGCGTCGTCCGCTCGGACGGCCCCACTGATGCACTTCCATTGGACGCTACTGGCGTTTATTGCAGTTCCAACTATGAGGCACAGTGGCCAGGTCACCTGTTTAGATATTCCAATGCCACATGGTTGGCTAATCGCTTTAGAAGAAGCAATGCGCCATTTTTTGAAATTAAATTCTAGGAGTACTAAACATAGACAATGGCTAAAATCTAAAATATCTAAATAGTGTTTGCGTTGTTTTAAAAAATACATAAAAACTATTATCTAAAATTTAGAGATAGAGTGTGACTATTAAATTCGCATTGTTTATGAGATGAATTCAATAGCCAATTCGCGAGACAGGCCGGATATTTAGTCGAACCGGCGCCTGCTTGTATTAGCTGTACGACGCTGGCACGGGCCTCCCCGCAAGTCGGTTGTCAAAGGTTGCTCACTAACGAGCCGAAAGGCGTCGAAAGATGATTCCACTAAGCGTTGTCAAAGGGCGAATACGGTTCGATTCCACGGGCGTGGCGATTGAACTTCCGGTTTTGCTAACTCCGTATGGCATTCTCTCTTCACTTCTGGAATATTTCCTTTGGCGCGATGCTGAGCGAAGTCACAGTTGGATGAGGAAAGTCGCACGGGCTGTGCTGCTATTTCTTGAGTATATTTCGGTCAACCTAGACGCTCCCAACGACTATCGCATCTTTGTCTACTTCTCAAAAACTCTCGCTACAGGTTCGCTTGACCCCGCCACTGGCGAGGATATCCGCGGACTCGGATGGCGAGCCCTGAATCAACAAGAACGTCGCAAGGTGGTTCAGAGGCTCACCGAGTACTTCGAGTACTTGGAAAATCCAGATATATCGAAATTGAATCCGAGATTTCCAGGCTCGTCATTCGACAGAAAAGTTGAGGAGGCAGCCTACTTACATAGGCGAGAAAGGGCCTTCCTCGGTCACACTTGGAAGACTCCAGCCGAGTGGCGAGGCGCCGTATCAAGACCGATGGTCCGCGGAGCTCGGCCGTCGAAGGCGGAATCAGGTCAACCTCCAGCTTTCCCGGATGGTTGCATCATGCGGCTGTTGTTTGAGGGGTTTCGCGTCGGAAATCGACTGAACTACAGGGACATGCTAATTACCCTTCTACTGCATGGGGCCGGTTTCCGGGAGTCTGAGCCATTCCACCTTTTCATATCGGACGTTAGCCCGGACCCGTTGAACCCCAATCAAGCACTCGTGTTCATTCATCACCCATCGGAAGGAGCAGCGCCGTCTGACTGGCGGGATGAGTCTGGCAAGAGGCGTCGCGGCAATCGCGAAGCCTATCTCCGCGAAAGGTGGGGGCTTGTCCCACGAAATCAAATGCTGGGGTCCAAAGAGGCCGGCTGGAAAGGGGGAGCGCACGAAACAATCGCCAATGCCAAAGTCCTTCGAGCCTATTGGTTTGTGCCTGCGTTTGGTGAGCTATTCCTTTCTCTCTGGTATCAATACCTAAATCAGATTGTGCCGTTGGAGCGTTCAAGCCCCTTTGCATTTGTGAACGTTTGTCGGGAGCCGAAAGGCGACATGTACAGTCTTTCGAAATACAGGGAATCGCATGCAGCTGCCGTGCAGCGGATTGGACTGGTAGTGTCGAAAGAAGAGGGTACCACTGACCATGGTCATCGACACAACTATGGTCGACGCGCGAAGGCGGCCGGGCTTGACAGAGAAATGGTTCGAAGAATGATGCACCATTCATCGCCTGATAGTCAGGATATCTACACACAACCGACGCAAGACGAAATATGTGAGGCGTTGGTAAAGGGTGTTGAAAATCTCGAAGCCGGGCTGGAGCTCAGCGAGGAAATTCGACGTGCGGTCCGCACACAAATCTGAAGGAGTCGGGAAAAATGAGTAGAGCAAGGTCCGCCGTGGGTCAAAGTGAACCCGAAGGTAGACGAGATGTGCGACCGATGTCGGAAGAGTTGAAGCGCGAGGCCATCGCGAGAGTTGAGGCGGGAGAGCGTGCGCGCGATGTTGCCGCGGACCTTGGTATCTCTGAAAGTTCTCTCCGGTCAGCGCTGACTGTGTTTAGACGTCGGGACGGATACACGAGTACACGGAAAGTTCATGGAAACCAACGTACCCAAACCGAGAGAGAGGAACTGAAACGCAAATTCGACGACGCCGTCGACCGGTTCCGTGCGGGCGAGCGCATTGTTGACATCGCGAAATCTGTAAATCTTTCCAGAACTTCCATCGAAAACCTGTTGGGGCGTCTCAGAAAGACAGGTAAGTTTCCGCCAGGTGACCCGATTTTCGTGAACGTCTTGTCGGCGGAAGAGAAGGAAAGCCGACGAGCCAAATTGCAGCTTGCGTTGAGGCGTATCGAGCACGGCGAGCCGCCAGTAGCCGTTGCTCACGAGCTTGGAATTGCCTACGAAACCGTGATGTACCACATGAGGAAGACGAATGCCACTCGCGCCGAAGAAGACGTCACAGCGACGGCGTCGAAGTCGGATAGGGAAGGCAAGTCCCGACGTACATATCCTGAAGCGCTGCGCGCGCAGGCAGTAGCGTTGGCTAAGGAGGTGGGGGTTGCTGAGGCCGCCGCGCGGCTTGAGGTTACTACGGACTTTGTTCGACATTGGGTGAAGAAAGCTGGCGTCTCGCTGCGCCGTCAGCCAACCGGAAGAGCGAAGAGCTGGGACCAACAGTTGCGTTGGGTCTCGGCGACCTTGCCGCAGCTTGAGCAATGGCGAGCGTGGGCAGAGAGATGGATAGCAGAAGTATCCGACAACATTAACGGGCGGCTCAAATCCTTAAAAATTTTTTTCCAGGACTATCTGTCTGGCGTAGTTGAAAAACGAGGCCTAAGCATTTCGCCGGACTCGCTTCTCTTGCGAACTACAGCCTTACCGCCGTTGGACAGTGCCTTCGGGAGGGAGGTCGGCGCCAAATACAAGTCGGTAGTAAACAACCACATTGTGGGTTTCGTTCAATGGATAGTTGACGTGGAATATAGCATTCCGGACGACTATGACCGTCCGGTACCGAATCCCATGTTCCATAATCCGTTTAAGCTAAAACACGCCCGCTCTGCCACGCCTCTAAATTCCGTCCGCGCACCGCTTCCCTATGGCTATATCGATGAGTTGAGGAAGATGATTGCAGAGGGAGCGAACTTCCGTGATTGGAAGTTTGCGACGACTGCATTGGGTAGTGATGTCGGCATGCCCGGGAGGCCGGGCCCGGAGTGGTTCGAAGTCACTGAATCCGACATCGATTTGGATGACCCAGATTGCGTTTGGAGGAAGCGCGTGACGGCACGAGGTCAAGTAATCGAGATGTGGTCACCCGTGCGTTGGGTGGCTTTGCTCATCAAGCTTCAGCTTCCTCTGCGCACGACTCAAGTTCGCCTTCTTGATTCGGGCGAGGCCGACACATGGCGATTCGAGCTCTCAGAGGATGGCGTAGCCTTCACGCTAAATCGAGGAGCGCTTGCTCAAGGAACGCCTCGCAAGCCTCGTCGACAAGCAGTCGTTCGGCGCTCGACGGCGGTTGATGGGCCGAATCTGAAAGAAGCTTGTGTCGTATATATCACGACCAATAAGACAGCCGATGAAGAGAAGTCGAAAGAAGAAAAGGGATACGACTTTCCATGGCCGCTGAATGCCCCGTTGCACTCAAACCCCATATACTGGCTAACCAAACTTAGAGATTGGCAAGAGAAGTACAACTCTATTAGTCGGCTTACTCCTTGGACGGAACTTGATAGTACTCACATCAACGCAAAATCTGCTGAGCAGCTTGCTGGCTACCTGGACGCCAGTTTCCTCTTTCGATGTCCAGAAAATGGAGAGGAGTTTAGTCATCTTCCGCTAGCTAGAGCGACGTTGGAGGTTCCATGGTATCAGCTATTAAGTGTGTTCGAAAAGCGATTGGTTGATAGGGGTGAGCGTCTCGCCGATGGCTCACCAATCATTTTGGTCGACCCGGACAGCATTACAACCACGGCATTTCCGTTGCACTCGTTGCGGGTATCGCTGATAACCGCGCTAGCCATCGACGGAAAGGTTCCGTTCCCAATCTTGCAGAAAGCTTCAGGCCATAGCAGGCTCCCGATGCTTTTGTACTACGTGAATCCTGACATCACTAGAACGGTTGGCGAAATCAAGGAGGCGGTTACGAGGCTAGATGCCACAAAGGCTGCGAGCATTGTCGAATTTCTGAAAACAACAGATTTCAGAATCATAGAGAGGGAGGCGATTTTTCGTAGTCCCGATTCCATCGGTCTAGCTCTGGCAGAGCATCCGAGTGCGCGCAACGCGGCTGGGTGGATGCCCATGCATCATGGACTTTGCCTGGTTGGGGGTAACACGACACCGTTGGTTGGTAACAAGAATATTGGAGGCTGTTACAACGGTGGGAGGAACTTGGGCAGTGAGCAGAATCCTAAGTTCGGTCCAGTCCCAGGAGGGGCGAGGAACTGCATTCGCTGCCGATGGTTTGTTTCAAAGGCGCACTATCTTCCTGCGCTCGTCGCGCACATGAACGTCATCCTCTATAACTTCAACGAATCGCAAAACGAATGTATCAAGGAGGATAGGCTGGTAGGACTGCTGCGCGGCGAACGGGCTGACGCTGAATTGTCTGGGCGAGAATTCGCTCGCTGGACTGAGCTTAAGGATGCAGAGCGGCGTTTCGAGAGTGCTATGCAGCGGTTTAGTGATTTAGCAGAAGATGCGGAGAGCTGCAATTGGTTCATCCAGCGATGTTTTGAACTGGCCACGGAGAAAGACTCCGCCGGGGCACTCATTGCACGCGGTTCACCTTCTGATTTCAAGGTAGTGTTCGAGGAATGTGAGGCTGAACTTATGCAACTTTCAGTTGTATGTGAGTCGGTAGCGCACTTCCCAGATTTGCAACCCGGGAAAGCAGTCCTGCGACGTAGCCAACTACTTGATTTGGCTCTTGCGCGAGAGGGCCATGCTCCGATGTTTTTGCGGCTGAATGAGGAAGAGCAACTCCTCGCGGGTAACGCTTTCATGGCCGAGCTGTCAGCGCAATTCAACCCGGCGAACCCTGCTCTTGGAGCTCGCCAGGTGATAAGCCTGATAGATATGGGAGAATCGATTAGCAATGCAAGCGGACTGGACGTGAAGCGAATTGCAGGTCACTCCGTGCGCAAGGGGCTTTTGTCTCCTAAGTTGCAAGTGACCAAGGGCGACTGAGGCACTCATGCGAGATAAGAAAGAGCCGACCGAGCTCCTGGAGACGTTGCTAAAAAGCTGTAAGCGGCGTCAGAAAGAAAAGAACCTACGGACACTCAATGCACTCTGTGCGGCCCAATTAAGTGGGAACGGGGATTTTTCTTTGTCGACAATAGGCCGACTGTGGGAAGTTGCTGGAGGTATCAAGGCGAGGGCTCTGTACAACGCAGCTTCTGAGGACTATCGAATCCTGATTGATGGTTGGAGGGAGCTTTCAGATGTGGGAAGTGACAAAAAAATAAAGCGGGAAGATGGTGTTCATTCCGCATTGCTTCGGCGTATTCCTGACCTGGCCGCCCGCGGGCTAGTTCAGGGGGCTCTGATTGAGCGAGACAAGCTTCGTGCCGAACTCAACATGCTAAAGTCTGTTACTTATCTGGACATCACGCCGATAGGGGGCGTCGAGAGGGCCGCCGCTCCGATAAACAAGAACGGGAGCGGACCCACGGACACCCTTACTCCTTCAGAGCGCGAAGCGCTTTCACGGGCCATTTCGCAGGAGTTTTTGGCTGGCGAAGGGTGGTCGGAGGGCCGCCGCGGCGAGATATTGAACGCGGCCGGCCGACGATTGTTCGAGGCCGGATTCACGAGTGCAATCCGAAAAATTTTAGACAGCTGAAGCCGTACGGGGCGTCAGCTGACCGTTCCTGGTAGCTGATGAATGAGCGATTTGTTTTCGAGGCAACCCTCGCAACCACTGGCGGAAAAGCTCCGTCCCCAAACTATCGATGACGTGGTCGGTCAACGTCACCTTCTTGGTGAAGGCAAGCCGCTCCGACTCGCGTTCAACGCGAAAAAGCTGCATTCCTTCATATTGTGGGGCCCGCCCGGTGTTGGCAAGACGACATTGGGGCGATTAGCTGCAAGCGTCAACGACAGTGAGTTTGTGAGCATCTCGGCGGTGCTTGCGGGCGTCAAGGAAATCAGAGCGGCAATTGATGCGGCGCAACATTCTCTTGATACGCGCGGCAGGTCGACGGTTCTGTTTGTCGATGAAATTCATCGGTTTAACAAGGCGCAGCAAGACGCACTGCTGCCGCACATCGAGAGCGGTTTGTTGCTTCTGGTGGGCAGCACGACCGAGAACCCCTCCTTTGAAGTCAACAGCGCACTATTGTCTAGGGCGCAGGTGTACGTTTTACAGCCGTTGGACGAAGCCGATTTTCAACAACTTTACCAAAGAGCACTTCCGTATCTAGGCGGTGTGGTGATTGACGAAGAGGCCATAAAGGCTCTTGGCGGTTTTGCGGACGGCGATGCCCGCCGATTCCTGAACCTGCTAGAACAGGTCTCAACTGCGGCATCGGGGGCAGAGAAATCGGTTGTCGATTTGAAGTTCGTTGGCTCGGCGACGAGCCCCTCACTGCGTCGATTCGACAAGGGCGGTGACGAGTTTTACGACCAAATCTCTGCGCTGCATAAATCGATAAGAGGGTCAAACCCGGATGCCGCCCTCTATTGGCTGGCGCGGATGTTAGACGGGGGAGCGGACGCCCGGTACATTGCGCGCCGGTTAATCAGAATGGCTAGTGAGGAGGTTGGAAATGCCGACCCCAAGGCCTTACAAATTGCTATCAATGCGGCGGAAGCCTATGAAAGGCTTGGCTCCCCCGAAGGGGACCTAGCCCTTGCACAGGCCGCGACATATATCGCCATTGCTGCGAAGTCCAACGCGGCGTACGTGGCGTGGAATCAGGCACGGGCGTTCGTGAAGGCCGACGGTTCGCGCCCGGTCCCCATGCACCTACGTAACGCCCCAACGAAACTGATGGAAGAGTTGGGGTATCACAAGGGCTATAGATATGCTCACGACGAGCCCGACGCGTATGCGGCTGGTGAGACTTATTTTCCTGACCAGCTTCCCCAGCGCCCAGACTGGTACCAACCCGTTGCCCGCGGTCTGGAGATAAAAATTGGCGAAAAGCTCAATCGCCTGAGGGCGTTAGACGACGAAGCCGAGTAACTCGCGCAGACTACGCACCGAACTATGTATGATGTTGCCGATGCATACTTTTTGCGCACATTTCGTTGGCTGCGAGCCCCAGAGTTGCAAGAGGCTGTTTGAACTATGTATATCTATGGGTCAACTCCGACCGAGAATCCATCGTTCGAGGTCAACAGCGCGCTATTGTCGCGCGCCGCCGTCTACGTGCTGAAGAGCCTGACAGACGACGAACAGCGCGAGTTGCTCGAGCGCGCGCAAAAAGAACTCGGCGGCCTCGCGTTCACCGACGAAGCGCGCGCCGCGCTGATCGGCTCCGCCGACGGCGACGGCCGCAAGCTGTTGAACAACCTCGAGATCGTCGCGCGCGCGGCCGCGCAGCAGAAGACCACCGAAATCGACGGCGCGTTATTGGGCAGCGCGCTCGCGGAAAATCTGCGCCGCTTCGACAAGGGCGGCGACGCATTCTACGACCAGATCAGCGCGCTGCATAAATCGGTGCGCGGCAGCAACCCAGACGGCGCGCTGTACTGGTTCTGCCGCATGCTCGACGGCGGCGCCGACCCGCGCTATCTGGCGCGTCGCATCGTGCGTATGGCGTGGGAAGACATCGGCCTCGCGGACCCACGCGCCGCGCGCATCACGCTCGACGCCGCCGAAACCTACGAGCGTCTCGGCTCGCCCGAAGGCGAACTCGCGCTCGCGCAGGCGATCATCTATCTGGCGGTCGCGCCGAAATCGAATGCCGGATACAACGCGTACAACGAGGCGCGGCGTTTCGTCGGCAAGGACCAGTCGCGCGCGGTACCGGTGCATCTGCGCAACGCGCCGACGAAGCTGATGAAGGAACTCGGCTACGGCCACGACTATCGCTATGCGCACGACGAACCCGATGCGTACGCGGCCGGCGAGACCTATCTTCCGGACGGCATGCGCGAGCCGCATTGGTACGAGCCAACGCCGCGTGGACTCGAAGGCAAGATCGGCGAAAAGCTCGCGCGGCTTGGCGAGCTCGATGCGCGGTGGCGCGCCGAGAACAAGCCAAAGAAGGCTTGAGGCGTTTCGCCTTGGCCGGTGCGCTAAAATCGCGGTTTCATACAACGAACATCCGTCCCATCCCATGCTCGACATCCAGTTGCTGCGCAAAGACCTCGACGGCGTCGCCAAACGCCTCGCCGACCGCGGCTATACCCTCGACGTCGCGGCCTTCACCGCGCTCGAAGCGGAACGCCGCGATACCCAGACCCGTACCGAAGAACTGCAGGCGCGCCGCAACAGCCTGTCGAAGCAGATCGGCGCGATGAAAGGGCGTGGCGAAGATACGTCGGCGGTAATGGCCGAAGTGAGCGGCATCGGCGACGAGATGAAGGCGTCGGCGGTCAAGCTCGAAGACATCCAGAAGCGTCTGTCTGATCTGCTGCTCGGCGTGCCGAATCTCGCGCACGAAAGCGTGCCGGTCGGCAACGACGAAGCCCATAACGTCGAAGTGCGCCGCTGGGGCACGCCCCGACAGTTCGACTTCGAAGTCAAGGATCACGTGGACGTCGGCACGCCGCTTGGCCTCGACTTCGAGACCGGCGCGAAGCTGTCGGGCGCGCGCTTCACGATGCTGCGCGGCCAGATTGCGCGGCTGCATCGCGCGCTCGCACAGTTCATGATCGACACGCACACGCAGCAACACGGCTATACCGAGATATACACGCCGTACATCGTGAATCCGGACATCCTGTACGGCACCGGCCAGCTGCCGAAGTTCGCGGACGATATGTTCCGCGTCGAGAAGGGCGGCGGTGAAAGCACGGTCACCCAGTATCTGATCTCGACCTCGGAAATTTCGCTGACCAACACGGTGCGTGAGAGCATCGTCGAAGCGGACGCACTGCCGATCAAGTTGACTGCGCACTCGCCGTGCTTCCGCTCGGAGGCGGGCTCGTACGGCCGCGACACGCGCGGCATGATCCGCCAGCATCAGTTCGACAAGGTCGAGATGGTGCAGGTCGTCGCTCCTGACGCATCGTACGACGCGCTCGAGCAGATGGTCGGCCATGCCGAGGCGATTCTGCAGAAGCTCGAACTGCCGTATCGCGTGATCACGCTGTGCACCGGCGACATGGGTTTCTCCGCAGCGAAGACCTATGACCTCGAAGTATGGCTGCCCGCGCAGAACACCTATCGTGAGATTTCGAGCTGCTCGAATACCGAGTCGTTCCAGGCGCGACGCATGCAGGCGCGTTTCCGCAACGCGCAGGGCAAGCCGGAGCTTGTGCATACGCTGAACGGCTCGGGTCTCGCGGTGGGCCGCACGCTCGTCGCGGTGCTCGAGAACTTCCAGAACGCCGATGGCTCGGTGACGGTGCCCACGGCATTGCGGCCGTACCTCGGCGGCGTGGAGCGGCTGGAAGTGCCGGCGGCCTGAGCGTCGCTGGCATGCGTGCAGGCGCGGTATCGTCGCGTGTCTGACGGTGCCGCTGCCGGCACCCAAGCCTCTCGAAAAAAATTTAGAAGTTTTTTCGTCGAGGGGCTTGGAAAACTGATTCGAGCTGTTTTATAATCTTTTTCTCCCAAGCAACGGCCCGCTTGGATCCGACGAGGCAGCAGCAGTTGGAATACCCGGAAAGGTGGCAGAGTGGTCGAATGTACCTGACTCGAAATCAGGCGTACGGTTTCCCCGTACCGTGGGTTCGAATCCCACCCTTTCCGCCAAATTCTGAAACCCCTTGATCTCACCGATCAAGGGGTTTTTTGTTTTGGGTTTTCGAATTGTTTTGCCAAGGCAATCCGATGTTGTTCAAGCATCATTTCTATTGGCGAAATTCATTGTTTCAATTTTTTGTACATGAGCTATTCGTTGCTCGTGGGTCTTTTTCATTCCGATTTTCCATACAAATACCTTAAGCGATACCTGCTGCGCTGTCTCCGCATTCATATGCGCGGTCATATTCGGGACATGGCCGTCGCGCGCTATAAGGGGTCGAAGTAAGAAAATTCGCGGGCGACCCGCCCCCCGATCGACTTCTTAAAGTGCGAATCTTCGCGGACCCAACACATCTCCGCAAGATCTGCCTTTTTTACAAATAAATACGATTTTTGGTTGGGCTCGGTCATTCGTTCAGGGTACGATTTACGCCGTCAGCAGCTTTTACGGGAATAATTTTCCTGTAAGACAAGAGTTGCGGCAGTAATCGGTAAAAGGTTCGCAAGGCAAACGTTTGCGGACCGACGCGCACCAACATTGTCAATCTGGACCACCGCGAGGAGCCTCTTCGCGAGCATCGGTTCAATCGGACATCACAGACGTGCGTTCCACGGCACCTCAGGACAAATGTTTTTAAGGAATGCAAATTCATTTGCATCGAATCCTTATGCATTGTCCGTCCGAATCACAGCGAATTCACCTTTGGTCTTTTTATCGGGAATTTTCCCGACATTTGGAATTACTCTGCGATGATAAAACGACGTCAATTCATTGGGGGTCTCACGGCCCTGAGCGCAAGTTATCTTTTGGCCGCATGTGGTGGCGGTGGATCCGGCACCTCGGACGACAAGACTGCCGCCGCTGCCGCTGCATCCGGCGCTTCCGGTACCGCGGCTTCGAAAACGGCCGTCGCAAAGACGAGCGATCCGAACAGTGTCTCCATTCCGCCCGCCTCGTCCATCACGGACAACTCCGGCAACGTCTGGACGCTGTCCGGAGGTGTAGGTGGCTCGGTCTACTGCAACGGTTCGCCGGCAAGCAACACCTACAACGTGCAGATGGTCCTGTTTTACGCCGGCGTGATCTATCACGAGGGCACGGGTGGTCAGTTCTACCAATGGACGGGCTCGGGCTGGAAAGGTTGCATCGACCCGCGCCTCGGTGGCACCTCGGCTGATGGCACCACGATCCCCGGTTCGTCGTACATCATCGACAAATCCAACAACATCTGGACGGTGAACAACGGTGTCATTCTCTGCAATGGGGCGCCCGTAGGCAACACGTACAACGTCTCGCTGCTGTTGTGGTACGGCGGCAAGGTCTGGCATTGCGGCACGGGTGGCCAGTTCTACGTAAACAACGAGACCGCCGGTCATTGGCTGCCATGTAGCGATCCGCGCACCGCGATCGCACCGGCCGCGGGCATGTTCTACGGCATGAACGGCCACTTCGACTACACCTACACGCCTCAACAGGTCGTGTCGATCCTGAAGGGCATGGGCTGCACCAGCTATCGCGTGGGCTGCACCAACACTTCGAACCAGCTGAACGCACTGATCGGGCTTGCGCAGGCTTTCCAGTCGGCGGGCATGACGTTGGTCGTGCTGATCAATCAGGGCGTCTACGACTCCAATGGCAACGTGTTCGCCAACGAGAGTGCCGCTTACAACCAGGGTTACTCGGTCGCCCAAGGCATCGCGAACGCACTGAAGCCGTATGGCGTGACCATATACGAATGCGGCAACGAGTTGACGCGCACGAACGCCACCGTATTGGACTTCACGAGTGCGGGCACGAAGGCGTCGGACTTCAACAACGCGAACTGGCCGGCGATGCGCGGCGTGATGCGCGGCATGATCGACGGCGTGAAGTCGGTTCAGTCCAACGCGAAATGCGGCATCAACTTCTGCGTGAACGATGTGGGCGCAGCGGACGCGCTGTGGGAAGGTATGCAGCCCGATGGTAGCGGCGGCCACCCGACCGTGCGCTGGGATATCACCACGTGGCACAACTACGAGGTGTATGGCGACGTGTTCTCGCTCGGTGCGGACGGCGCCCAACCTGGCTTCGATCTGCCGACCTATTGCAAGGCCCGTTACGGCGTGCCGTTCCTCATCACCGAGTGGAACACCGGACCGGAACGGGACGAGACCTATCGTGGGAACTACATCACGACGAGGCTCGGCGAGTTCTATCAGAATCGCAAGACGCACAATATCCAGGGCGTCATGTATTACGTGCTCGACAGCGGCGACCAGACGTTCGGCATCATGAAAGGCGGCACGCCGTTGAACCCGGCGTACAGTGCGTTCCAAAGTTTCACCGCAGCTAATCCCGACAACTAAGCCGCGGATCTCGACGCAAGCAGCCCTGCAGTCAGTCAGAATCGCGCCCAAACCCTTGTCTCAGCGTATCGAGGCGAGGGGGCGGGTGTCTCATGCGACTCGAACCCCCTCCATTACCTCCGTCAACGCGCCCGGCGACGACCGCGAAGCCGAGCGGACCCGCAATTTAGTTCGGGAAACTGAACGATGGGCGTTGCATGGCTCGATGAACGTTCGAGCCTTCTCGCCGCAAGTCCATGTGAACGCGGAAGCCGGGCAAGCCGACCACGCACGAACGGGTCACCCCGATTCGGGCGCGTGCCCCGGCATCGCCCCCCCTTAGCGCCGCCGCCTTCCGAGCATCTTTTCAGCCGGTTTGCCCGGGGTCCCTCCGCGATCCTCTGTACAATTGCCCGAAATCGCCCATCGAGCGGCGGTTGCGGGCCGCCGGGCTTTCGGGCGCGGCGGGTCATCTCGCGTTTGGACCCGCGACTCACATCGACTGAATTCATGGCCATTACCTACAAGACTCCCGACGATATCGCGAAGCTGCGCATTTCAGGCCGCCTCGCGGCCGATGTGCTGGCAATGATCGGCGAGCACGTCAAGGCAGGCGTCTCGACCGACGACCTCGACGCGCTGTGCAACGACTACATCGTCCATACGCAGAAGGCGATTCCGGCCAACGTCGGCTATCTGGGCTTTCCGAAAACCGTCTGCACGTCGGTCAACCATGTCGTGTGCCACGGCATTCCGAATCGCGGCGAGATCCTGAAGGACGGCGACATCATCAACATCGATGTCGCGATCATCAAGGACGGTTATTTCGGCGACACCAGCCGCATGTACTGCGTCGGCCAGCCGAGCACGGTCGCGCGTGCGCTGATCGACACGACCTACGAGGCGATGGTGGCCGGCATCCGCGAGGTGAAACCGGGCGCGACGCTCGGCGACGTCGGCCACGCGATCCAGAAGGTTGCGCAGCGCGAGGGCTTCTCGATCGTGCGCGACTACTGCGGGCACGGCATCGGCAAGATCTATCACGAGGACCCGCAGGTGCTGCACTACGGCCAGCCGGGGCAGGGCGTTCGCCTGAAGCCGGGCATGGTCTTCACGATCGAGCCGATGATCAACGCGGGCCGCGCCGGCACGTCGGTGCAGCGCGACGGCTGGACCGTGATCACGAAGGACCGCTCGCTGTCGGCGCAATGGGAACACATGGTCGCCGTGACCGACGACGGCTATGAACTGCTGACGCCGTGGCCGGACGGCACCGGCGACTACGACGCACCGTGAGCGGGATCGCATATTCTGGTCAATAATAAATTTGACTCGCCGGCCGGTTCGGTTAAAGCTACGCGTTAGGGTTTCCAGGGGTTTTCGTCTGCATGAGTCCGTCATTGACCGTTCGCCGCATCACTGCTGATCAGGGCGCCGTTTTTCGCGAACTCCGCACCGCCTCGCTGCGGGAGGCGCCATATGCGTTCGGCGCAACGCTCGAGGATGCGTTGTCGGCCGATGCCGCCAGTTTCGACGCGACCGCGGCGAATCACGCGGTTTCGCAGTCCGTCGGCACCTTCCTGCTCTACACCGAGGGCCATCCGGCCGGCCTCGTCGAGGCGCATTTCGACGACACCGCGGCGCGCCGCGCGTTCGTCTGCGAATTGTGGGTGGCGCCGGCCGTGCGTCATCTGCGCGGCGGCGAACTGCTCGTCGACACCGCGAGCAGCTGGCTCGCGAATGCGGGCGCCACGGAAATCTACGCGTGGGTCGCCGACACGAACCGCAACGCGATGCGCTTCTACGAGGCGCTCGGCTTTGGCCCGACCGGCGAGCACCGGCGCGTCGAGCGCGCGCCCGAGCAGGTCGAAAGTCTGCTGGTGCGGCACGTGCCGACTACCTCGCAGGTGCTTCAACAGTGATCACCCGAGCGGCACGTTGCGCGCGCCGCTCGTCTTCGCCGTCCGTTCATCACGGTCTTTTTCCCGCCAGCATTTTTCTTGCGCGCCGTCGCGCGTCGATAGCGTCGACGACACGCGTCGCGCCCACGCGCGCGAGCACCGATTCTCCCGGGAAAAATAGTGGCCGCGCGCACGTACGCCTGTAAAATACGCAAAATTTTTTGCCGAACGCTATGTCGCCCAAGAAATCGCCCTTTTTCGAACTGCGCAGCGGCTCTGTCGACACGCTGATGTTCGTGGTCAAAACGACCGACCTCGATGCGATGCGTGCCGAGCTGACGCGACGCTTCGAGGCGACCCCCGAATTCTTCGCTAACGACGTCGTCGCGATCGACGTACGGCGTCTCGCCGACAGCGAACGCGTGCCGCTCGCCGATATCGCGCAACTGCTCGACAGCGTGCGCATGCGTCCGGTCGGTGTGGTCGCGAATGCGGAGCAACAGTGGGCGACGGAGTCGGGATTGCCGCTGCTCGAAGCGCGCGACCGACGCGGCGCGCCGGCCAGACAGGCCGATGAGGACAGCACGGCGAGCGCGGCAAGCGCGGCGGCAGGCACCGAGGCAAGCGCCGGCACGAGCGCGGCCACCAGCACCGCATCCGCAACCGCCAGCACCGCTTCCGCCGCCGTCGAACCCACCTCCGCCGCCGAACCGGTGCGCCTCGCCACGTCGCCGCAAACGATGGTGGTCGACAAGCCGCTGCGCTCCGGCCAGCGCATCTACGCGAAAGGCGATCTGGTGGTGCTCGGTCTCGTCAGCTATGGCGCCGAGGTGATCGCGGAAGGCAACATCCATATTTACGCGCCGCTGCGCGGCCGGGCATTGGCCGGCGTGCAGGGCAATCACGACGCGCGCATCTTCTGTACGTGTCTCGAACCGGAACTGATCTCGATCGCGGGCATCTATCGAACGACCGAGAACCCGCTGCCGGCCGACGTGCTCGGCAAGCCGGTGCAGATCTGGCTCGAAGACGAAAAACTGATGATCGAACCGCTGCGGCTCACGTAAAAGCGCCGAGAAACGCGCGCTGCCCAAGCGATTTCGGCATGCGGCGTTTCAGGGCGACGCGCGCCGCGCATCAATTGACGCATTTGACGAACACAAGGTAAGGGTAATGGCAAAAATCATTGTGGTGACTTCGGGCAAGGGTGGCGTGGGCAAGACGACCACGAGCGCGAGCTTTGCGTCGGCCCTCGCGCTGCGCGGCAGCAAGACCGCCGTGATCGACTTCGACGTCGGCCTGCGCAACCTCGACCTCATCATGGGCTGCGAGCGCCGCGTCGTGTACGACCTGATCAACGTGATCCAGGGCGAAGCGAATCTGAACCAGGCGCTGATCAAAGACAAGAAGTGCGAGAACCTGTTCATCCTGCCGGCTTCGCAGACGCGCGATAAGGACGCGCTGACGATGGAGGGCGTCGAGAAGGTCATCAACGATCTGATCGCGATGGACTTCGAATACATCGTCTGCGATTCGCCGGCCGGTATCGAGTCGGGCGCGCTGCTTGCGATGCACTTCGCCGATGAAGCGCTGATCGTTACGAACCCGGAAGTGTCGTCGGTGCGCGACTCCGATCGCATTCTCGGCATCCTGTCGTCGAAGACCAAGCGTGCGATCGAAGGCAAGGAGCCGATCAAGGAGCATCTGCTGATTACCCGCTACAACCCGAAGCGCGTCAGCGAAGGCGAAATGCTGTCGCTGACCGACATCCAGGAAATTCTGCGCATCGATCTGATCGGCGTGATTCCGGAGTCGGAAGCGGTGCTGCACGCGTCGAACCAGGGTCTGCCGGCCGTGCATCTGGACGGCACCGATGTGGCCGAAGCCTATAAGGACGTCGTGTCGCGTTTCCTCGGCGAGCAGAAATCGCTTCGCTTTGTCGATTACCAGAAGCCCGGGCTGCTGCAGCGCCTCTTCGGCACCAAGTAAGGGGAGCGCACGTAATGTCGATTCTTTCGTTTTTGCTGGGCGAGAAAAAGAAGTCCGCGTCGGTAGCGAAGGAACGCCTGCAGTTGATCATCGCGCATGAGCGCGCCGGCGGCCATGCGCCCGCCGATTATCTGCCTGCGTTGCAACGCGAACTGGTGGCCGTGATCTCGAAGTACGTGAAGATTTCCGATGACGACATTCGCGTGAGTCTCGAGCGTCAGGACGATCTCGAGGTGCTCGAAGTCAAGATCGAAATACCGCAGGCCTGAGCTTCCGATGGACCGCGGTCCATCTCGCATCATGTGCAGGACGTCGCATTGCATCGCGTTGGTTCGACGCGATGGCGTGCGGCGTTCGGCTGTTCCTCTGGCTTCTGTCTGAAGCCGTCTCTTCGCGCCTGCACGGCGCTCGTCATTTCCCGGTCGAAATAAACCGTTGCACTTCAGCGGGTGCCGTTACACGCGCATCGTCAGCCTCGTGTCGCCCTCGCGCATTAAACCGGTAACGCCGCATCCGGTGTTCAACCTAAGAGGGAAATCATGAACAGAAGCTTTCGCCTGCTGCTTGCCAACACCGTTCTGATCGCCGCGGGTGCCGCCGCAATGGCCTCGGCTTCGGCCGCGGAAGTCGTCATCGTCGCGCCGTCCGCGCCGCCCGTCGAACGCTTTGAAGCGGTGCCCGCGCCGCGTGTCGGTTACGTATGGGATCACGGTCACTGGCGCTGGGATCACGGCCGCTACGTGTGGGTTGCCGGACACTGGCAGGCCGAGCGCGTCGGCTATCACTGGATGCCCGGCCACTGGATCGAGCATGGTCCGAACTATCGCTGGGTACCGGGACACTGGGCTTGATGCGGCCGTCGATCGTGCTTGCGACGCGCCGCGCGTGGTCGTCTACGGACGCGGCGAGCCGGAAGCATCCGTCGTGATGTCGTCTGCGGCATCACCGGCGGGCGGCTCGCCGTCGACGCTTTCCGCTTCCGGCACCTCGACCTCGGGCACTTCCGGCACCGGCGCGGGCGCCGGTTGCGGCAGCGGCGCCATGTAGCGCTCGGCGAGCGACTCATAAAGCGGCGGTGCGAACAGGCGCGACACGCGGCTCGCGATCAACGCGGTGGCCATCAGCGAAATCACGAGCGCGTGACCGTCGATCATCTCCATCACGATCACGAACGACGTGATCGGCGACTGCGTGACCGCGGCCAGATAGCCGACCATCGCGAGCGCGATCAGCATCGGCAACTGCATCGAATCGAACACCATGTGCAGCAGATTGCCGAAGCCCGCGCCGATCGACAGCGACGGCGCGAAGATGCCACCCGGAATGCCGGGCAGGTACGAGCCGACCATCGCGATCATCTTCAGGAACGGATAGAACACCGACAACTGCCCGTGTCCCTCCAGCAGGCCACGCGCTTCGGTATAGCCGCTGCCGAACGTCGTGCCGCCCGCGATCACGCCGACCACGGCGATTGCGAAGCCGCACAGCGCGGCGAACACGACCGGCCGCTCGCCGTGCAACTGACGCAGCGGCGCCGGAATCCAGCGCGCGGTGTTGAGCAGCAGCCAGCCGAAAATGCCGCCCGCGATGCCCGTGACGATTGCGGTGAGCACTACCGCGACGGCGAGCAGATCGGGGAAATGCGCGCCGATCCTGATCGTGCCGAAATACGTGTAGTTGCCGTTCAGGCCCAGTGCGACCACACCCGCGATGACGATCGCCGTGATCAGCACACCGCTCGTGCGGGCCTCGAAGCTGCGCGTCAATTCCTCGATCGCGAACACGACGCCCGCGAGCGGCGTATTGAATGCCGCCGATAAACCCGCTGCCGCGCCCGCAAGCGCGAGTTGCCGTTCGATTTGCACATTCGAGCGCGGGTAGAAGCGGCGCAGATTGAACATCAGCGCGGCGCCGACCTGCACGGTCGGTCCTTCACGGCCGATCGTCAGGCCGCCGAGAATCGCGATAAACGATACTCCGATCTTGCCGAGCAGAATCCGCAGCGAGAGCAGCCTCGCGCCGTACCCGCGCTGCTTCGTGTGCAGCGTCGCGATGACCTGCGGGATGCCGCTGCCCTCGGAGCCGCGAAAGAACTTGCGCGTGAGCCAGACCGCGAGCGCCGCGACCACGGGTGTGATCACGAGCGGTGCCCACGGATATCGCTGCCGGACATCGAGAAACGCGTCATAACCCCAGTCGATCAGACGCGCATAGAGCACCGCGACGAGACCGACGGCGATGGCACCGAGCCAGAAGATGCCGTATTGCCGCCACAGGCGTTTCGTGCGACGCATGACAGCGTGCGAACGGGAAGGGAAGGGCCGGGACATGAATTGGATTCGTGCAAAGGGCCCAGTATAAAACGTGCGGGACAGGCCAGAATGCGTGAAAGACTTTTGAAAAAATCAACTACGATGGATTGTCAGGCGTATATCTTTTGTTGTGTATATCTTTTGTTGTAATTCGCCGTATTGAAATCCGGACCGGGCACAATGTCCATTTGGCAGGGGGGCGGTAATAACGTCGGCTAGAATAGTTTCCACTTCGGAAAACGAAGAGACCCTCAATGAAGCGAATCCTAATCGTCAAGGTCACTTCACTAGGCGATATCGTGCAGGCGCTGCCAGTCGTCGCCGATATCAAACGCGCATTTCCTGGTGTTCAGGTGGATTGGGCGGCGGACGAAGCATTTGCACCAGTCGTGCAGTGGAGCCAGGGCGTCGATCGCGTGCTATGCGCGCCGCTGCGCCGCTTCAAGAAGTCGCGTCGCTGGAGCGATCTGAAGGCGATCTGGGCATCGATCGGCGAGCTGCGCGCGTATCACTACGACTACATCATCGATATTCACGGCGTCTACAAGAGCGCGATCATCGCCTTCCTCGCGCGCTCGTCGCGGCGCTTCGGCTATCAGTCTCAGGATCTGGGCGAGCGGGGCGCCTCGTTCGCCTATACCGGGCGTTTCGGTCCACGCCCGCAAGGCAGCGCGTGGCACGGCATGCGCATCAGCGCTAGCGAGGCGCTCGGCTACGAAGTGGAAGGCCCGCCCATCTACGACCTACGGCTACCTGCAGTCGTGCCGCAGCCGTTCGCGACGCAGGACGCGCCTGTCGCGGCGCTCTTTCATGCCACCTCGAAAGCCGAGAAGAAATGGCCGCTCACCCATTGGGCGGCTGTCGGGCGCGACTTGAGCGAGCGCGGGTTTCGTGTGGTCCTGCCCTGGGGTTCGGACGGTGAGCTTGCCGAAGCCTTGCAGATCTCCGCACAGGTGCCGGGCGCGACCGTGCTGCCGCAAATGAGCGTGACCGAAGTCGCGCAGATGATCGGCGCGTGCGCGCTCGTGGTCGGTACCGATACGGGCTTCGTGCACCTCGCGCATGCGCTGCAGAAGCGCACCGTGATGATCTTCGTCGCGACGTCGCCAGCGCATTGCGGCGTCGAGACGCCGTATCGCTCGACCTCGATCGGTGACGGTCGCTCGGTACCGCCCATTAGCGCGGCGCTCGAAGCGATCGACTATGTACACGCGGCGGAGCCGGTTCTCGCTATGCAGCACGGATCGGCCGCCGCCTGAGCTCACGCAATCGTTTGCGCAAAAGAAAAAGAGGCGCGACGCGTAGTCCACCCCTGCGGGCGGGGACTGCATCGTCGCGCCTCGAAGAACGCCCGTGTCGGGGAACAGCGGGCGGAGAGGAATCGATTACACGTCTGTTAAAACTGTCGCTTTTCGTTGAACGCCGCAGCGTCCGATGCGCGCACGACAAGGCGGCCAGCTGGTAGGTCGCGGTGCATCGAGGCTCGCGCGGCGCGCGTTGAACCGCTCGATTGCGGCGACGCTGGCGCGGCCAGCAAGGCTTCTATCGCGACAGTGCGCTCAACGGAGTATAGGCGGTGTTTTTCGCCAGGGCGGCGTGATCCGGTGATAGCGGGGCAGGTCGTTCGAACACGCTCGTCCAACGCGCCGATGCTGTAACAGCCCGGTGATCTTCCCTTACAAATGGCAACGTTCGCCGCGGCGCGCATCGTGTCCAATCGGGTCATTCGGGGTTTGCGCTCGAATCAATCCGACTCGATGGAGAACAACATGAAACGCTTGATCCTGACTCTCGTGGCCGGCGCACTGCTGGCATCGGCGCTCGGCGGCTGCGTCATTGCGCCGGCGCCGGGCTACTACTACGGCGGCGGTGGCTACTACCATCACGGCTACTATTACTAAGCCGCGCTCGAGCTCCTCGAGCCACTGGCCTCAGGCGACCAGCATTTCGAATGCGACCACCGCGGCAATAGCCGCGGCGTTCGCGGCCAGCGCCTCGACGACGATGGATTTCCATGACGCCGGACGGAAGCGCAGCGCGAGCAGCAGCGAGCCGAGCAAGGCCAGCGCGATGATCATCACGATATCGGCATTGTGAAGATGGACGTTCATGCGAGTCTCCCTGTTTTTTATAGGGTTATGTCGGGGAGTATAGGCAAGTCAAAAAGACGCGCAAGGCGGGGGATTACCCGGGCCGCCGAGCGGAAATGTCGAAGCAATAATGCCCGTTGCATACTGGCGCAGACGCGTAAAAACTGCGCGTGAGCGGCATCGGTCGAACTTCGGCAAACGCGAATCGACGCAAGCTTGGTTGCGTCGATTCGCATTGCGTCACTTCATCAGACTCGCGTCACGCGTCTCGCGCATGCAAAGCACGCCGACGAGACTCACGGCCGCCGCGACCGACACGTACGCGCCGACCCACGGCAAGCCGCCATGCGCGGCCAGCACCTGCGCGATATACGGCGCGACCGACGCGCCGAGAATCCCGCCGAGGTTGTATGCGACGCCGGCGCCGGTATAGCGCACATTGGTCGGAAATAGCTCTGGCAGCAGCGCGCCCATCGGCGCGAACGTCACGCCCATCAGGAACAGCTGGATCACGAGGAACAGCAGTACCAGCAACGGCTCACCGCTGCCGAGCAGCGGCGCCATCGTGAAGCCCGACAGGATCGCCGCGATGATGCCGACGATCAGCACCGGCTTGCGCCCGAAGCGGTCGCTCGCGCGGGCCGACAGCGGTGTCGCGATCGCCATGAACACGACCGCGATGCACAGCAGGCCGAGGAACGTCTGCCGCGGAATATGCAGCGAGCCGACGCCGTACGACAGCGAGAACGTCGTCGCGTTGTAGAACAGCGTGTAGCAGACCACCATCGCGAGCGCGCCGAGCACGGTCGGCACCCAGTGCTGCGAGAACAGCGTCGCGATCGGCACGCGCACGCGTTCCTTGCGCTCGATCGCTGCCTGGAACGCGGGCGTCTCGGCGATCTTCAGCCGCACGTACAGGCCGAGCGCGACCAGCACCGAGCTGACGAGGAACGGCACGCGCCAGCCCCAGCTACGGAACTGCTCGTCGGAGAGCGACATGGAGAGCGCGAAGAACAGGCCGTTGGACGCGAGAAAGCCGATCGACGGTCCAAGCTGCGGAAACATGCCGAACCAGCCGCGTTTGCCGGCCGGCGCGTTTTCGGTGGCGAGCAGCGCGGCGCCGCCCCATTCGCCGCCGAGGCCGATACCCTGGCCGAAACGCAGCACGCACAGCAGGATCGGCGCGAGGCTGCCGATCGCGTCGTAGCCCGGCACGAAGCCGATCAGCGTGGTCGACAGGCCCATCACGAGCAGCGACGCGACCAGAGTCGACTTGCGGCCGATGCGATCGCCGAAGTGGCCGAACAGGAACGAGCCGATCGGTCGCGCGACGAACGCGATGCCGAACGTGACGAACGCGGACAGCGCTTGCGCGGTGGCCGAGCCATGCGGGAAGAACACCGGTCCGATCACGAGCGCCGCGGCGGTCGCGTAGACATAGAAATCGTAGAACTCGATCGCGGTGCCTATGAAGCTCGCGAAGATGATCCGCGCGCTACTGTTTTGCCCGCTTGCGGGCTGAGCCGCGGAAATCGGCGAAGTGGACATGCAGGGGTCTCCAATTGTCGTGAGGCCGCGGCGCGCCGAGCCTTGCTTCGCAAGGCGGCGCGCGAGGGCGGCATCCTCGTTGAGGTATAGGTTTGGGCGCCGCACGCGGGTGGCGCCGCGGCACTGCAGTCGGCTCATGCGCTGCGCCGACGGGTGTGCGGGCGGCGTGAGCCATGCCGGAAGGCTCCGGCGCGGGGAATCGGAAAATTATAGCGAGCGCGCTCGTCGCGCAGCAATGGCGGCGTAAGCTTGCGCGGCAACGAGGGGTGCGTTGGGAGCTATGCGCAATGACTCGAGCAGGTCACCTGTGGCCTGCCCGATGCGGTGATGCCCGAGATGGCGCGTGTCAGCGCACGCGCCAAGCACGCTCATTCGTACGCTTCCGCTTGCGGCGAGGCGAGTTCGCGCAACTGGAACTTGCCGTTGTCGTTGAACAGCCAGTCTTCGAACAGCTCGAGCTGGCCGCGGGCGTTCAGCAGCTTGCCGGGCGGTAGCGGCAGCGGCGCCGAGCGGCGCAGCGACGCGAGCGCGGTGCTTTCGGCTTCGTCGTCGCCGTTGGTGCGATACACCGACGACTGGACGATGCGTCCATCACGATCGACCGTGAACGACACCACCACCAGCGAGCGCAGCATCGGCTGAGGCCTGCCCTGGAGCACATACGACGGATTGCGCTCGACGATTCGTCGTGCGACCGCGTCGCGATATTGATCGAGCGTCGCGCTGTTGATCGCGGCGACCGGTGTGCTGACGGTTTCGTGCGGCGCGAGCGGAGTGATCGTGCAACCGGCCACGGCAACGACACCAAGCGCGGCGAGCAACAGCCGATGCCTGGGTGCTGCGGTGAAGGAGTGCGGGGTCACACGGGGAACAGGAGGGGGAGAAGTGCGTGAGAGCATCGTCGACGAACCGCGAGGAGAGCCTGATTGAATGGTAGTCAAAAACCGGCGGGATTCAATTGGCGTTCGCCCGCTGAATGTCGTTGCGCATGTGCCGCTGGCGCGCTTTGCTTTCCGATGTAAAGGCCGGAAATATGCACGCGTTGGTCGGCGGGCGAAACCCGCCTACACTCTGGCGGCCTCATGCTAAGGCATCGGTGGAAGTCTTTTCAGCCCGCTTCTCGCGGGCTTTCTTTTACCTGCGATTCGCCAATTGCACGCGGCAACAAAAAAGGCGAACCCGTCAAACGGGTCCGCCTTTTCGCTCTCGGTTCAACCAGCCACGCCGCAAGCCTAGGCTCACGGCGCCGCCCAATCATCGATTACTTCAACGCCGCACGCGCTGCCTTCACCGCGGCCAGCACCTGCTCAGGCGCGGTGCCGCCCGGATGATTGCGGCTCGCCACCGAGCCCTCGAGCGTCAGATACGAGAACACGTCGTCGCCGATCAGACGCGCGACGTTCGGCAGTTCGCTGCGCATTTCGTCGAGCGTCAGGTCCGCGAGGTCGCAGCCGCGGTCGGCGCATACGCGCACCGCGAGCGCGACGGCTTCGTGCGCGTCGCGGAACGGCAGGCCGCGCTTGACCAGATAGTCGGCGAGGTCCGTCGCGGTCGAGAAGCCTTGCAGCGCGGCGTCGCGCATCGCCTGCGGCTTGACCGTGATGCCGGCGACCATTTCAGCGAAGATGCGCAGCGTGTCTGCGACGGTATCGACGGTGTCGAACAGCGGCTCCTTGTCTTCCTGGTTGTCCTTGTTGTACGCGAGCGGCTGGCCCTTCATCAGCGTGAGCAGCGCCATCAGATGGCCGTTCACGCGGCCGGTCTTGCCGCGCGCGAGTTCGGGCACGTCTGGGTTCTTCTTCTGCGGCATGATCGACGAGCCGGTGCAGAAACGGTCGGCCAGATCGATGAAGCCGACGCGCGGGCTCATCCACAGCACCAGTTCTTCGGAGAAGCGCGACACATGCGTCATCACGAGCGCGGACGCGGCCGTGAATTCGATCGCGAAGTCGCGGTCGGAAACCGCATCCAGCGAATTCGCGCAGATGCCGTCGAAGCCGAGCGTCTTCGCCACGGCGTGACGATCGATCGGATAGCTGGTGCCGGCGAGCGCAGCCGCGCCGAGCGGCAGACGGTTCACGCGCTTGCGGCAGTCGACCATGCGCTCGGCGTCACGCGAGAACATCTCGACGTAGGCGAGCAGGTGATGGCCGAACGTGACCGGCTGCGCGACCTGCAGGTGCGTGAAGCCCGGCATGATGGTCGCGGCGTTCTGCTCCGCGATGTCGAGCAGCGCTATGCGAAGTTCGGTGAGCAGCCCGCCGATGCGGTCGATCTCGCCGCGCAGCCACAAGCGGATGTCGGTCGCGACCTGGTCGTTGCGCGAGCGGCCGGTATGCAGGCGCTTGCCGGCGTCGCCGATCAGCGCGGTCAGGCGCGCTTCGATGTTCAGGTGCACGTCTTCGAGATCGAGCTGCCATTCGAACTCGCCGCGCTCGATTTCACCCTTGATCTGCGCCATGCCGCGCTCGATCGCGGCGAGGTCGTCGGCGGAAATGATCTTCTGCGCGGCGAGCATCGACGCGTGCGCGAGCGACCCTTCGATGTCGACGAACGCCAGACGCTTGTCGAAGAAGACCGACGACGTATAGCGTTTGACGAGCTCCGACATCGGCTCCGAGAAGCGAGCCGACCAGGCTTCGCCTTTTTTGTGCAGTTGGGACGTCATGGTGTTGAGCGGTAAAAACGAGCGGTGAAGAGGCTGGCGACGCGAGTGCGCGAGTCGTGCAGAAGCGCCGCCGCAGCGAAGAAAGACGGAGATTTTAACACCGGGCGAGGGCGGCCAAGGCGCTGCCGCCCATCGCGGACCCATTCGCGGGCCCATTCGCGAGCCTATTCGCGCACCAGCACCACCAGCTTCAGATCTTCGCGATGCGCGGGCTTGAACGTGATCTGGTCATAAACGATGCGCCCGTCGCGCGGATGGTCGAACTCGCGCCTGCCGCCCTCGCGCCCGCCGACGTCCTGCGAGGCCCAGTAGTGCGCGAACTCGTCGCTCGCGGCTGAAAGCGAATCGATCAGCCCACGCGTGGGCGCATCGTTCAGATGGCGGATCGAGTCGGCGCGGAACTCGGCGGCGAGCCGCCGCGCGCGCGTTTCCCAATCGACGATCAACGCGCGCGCGGCCGGCTCGGTGAACGTGTAGCGCAGCAGGTTGCGGTCGTGCGCGCCGTCGAGCCAGCCGACGAACAGATCGGCCGCGCGCTCGTTCCACCCGAGCGCATTCCACTGCCGGTCGAGCACGTAGGCCGGCGTGTCGATGAGCTGCACGGTTTGCAGCAGCGTGGCGGGTGCATCGGCGGCGGCCGGATCGGGCTCGGCCGGATCGCGCTGCGCGGCCAGCTCGAACAGATAAGCGCGCTCGGCGCGCGACAGCTGCAACGCGACCGCGATGCGCGCGAGCGCATCGGCGGAAGCGGACACCGGCCGGCCCTGCTCGATCCACGTGTACCAGGTCGGGCTCACGCCGCATAACTGCGCGACTTCCTCGCGCCGCAGACCGGGCGTGCGGCGGCGCGGCCCTGGCGGCAGACCGACCGCCTGCGGCGACAGCCGCTCGCGATGGGCGCGGATGAAGTCGCCGAGTGCGCGGGCCGGCGTGGCGTCGAGCGGCGGCGGGTGATCGGCGGAGGACGGCGTCGTCATGCTATCGGCTGAGCGTGGAGGGGAGTAATAGAGATACCAGAATAATTGCCGGACTTGTACTGGTACATGGCGGGCTCTATTGTAGCGGCTGGATTCGCGCAACGCGTCGTTCGCCATGTCGACGCGCAATGAAAAAAGCCGGGTGTGGCCTGCGTCGGCCACACCCGGCTTTTGCTTGCTTCAGCGTCGAGCTCAACCGGTATTGCGCAACCCCGCCGCGATCCCGTTGATGCACAAATGAATGCCGCGCCGCACGCGCGCATTGGTGTCGCCCGCGCGATAGCGTTTGAGCAGTTCGACCTGCAGGTGATTGAGCGGGTCGAGGTACGGGAAGCGGTTCTTGATCGAACGCGCGAGCAGCGGATTCTCGGCGAGCCGCTCGCTCTTGCCGGTGATCTCCGACAACACCTTCGACGTGCGTTCCCACTCGGCAACGATGCGCTCGAACACGTGCTTGCGCAGCTTCTTGTCGGTTACGAGCGCCGCATAACGCGACGCGACCGCGAGGTCGGTCTTCGCGATGACCATGTCCATGTTCGACATCAGGTTTGCAAAGAACGGCCAGCTCTTGTGCATCTTCTTCAGCAGCGCGAGGCGGCGCGCGCGTTCCGCGTCCGACGGCGCGCTGTCCAGATGCTCGGTGACCGCGCTGCCGAATCCGTACCAGCCCGTCAGCAGCAGCCGGCATTGGCCCCACGAGAAGCCCCACGGAATCGCGCGCAGATCCTCGATCTTGCGCTGCTTGGGGTCCTGCAGCTTGCGCGACGCGGGGCGGCTGCCGATGTTCAGCTCGGCGATCTCCGCGATCGGCGTCGACTCGAAGAAATACTCCTTGAAGCCCGGGGTTTCGTAGACGAGCGCGCGATACGCGGCCATCGCCGTATCGGACAGCTGCTGCATCGTTTCCTCATACACCGGCAGTTCGGCCAACGTGTGGTCGTGCGGCAGCAGCGACGCTTCGAGCGTCGCGGCCACGACGGTTTCCAGATTGCGCCGGCCGATTTCCGGATTCGCGAACTTGCTCGCGATCACTTCGCCCTGCTCGGTCAAACGGATCTGACCGTCGACGGTGCCAGGTGGCTGCGACAGGATCGCCTGATAGGTCGGGCCGCCGCCGCGGCCGACGGTGCCGCCGCGTCCATGGAACAGACGCAGCTTCACCCCGCGTTCGTTGAACAGCGACACGAGCGCCAGCTCCGCGCGATACAGCTCCCAGTTCGATGTCAGGAAGCCGCCGTCCTTGTTGCTGTCCGAGTAGCCGAGCATCACCTCCTGCTCGTTGCCCTGATGTTCGATCAGCGTGCCGATGCCAGGCAGCGCGAACAGATCGCGCATGATGTGCGGCGCGTTGCGCAGATCGGGGATCGTCTCGAACAGCGGGATCACCATCAGGCCCGCGCGCGCGGGGTCGTGCTCGTCGGCGAGACGCCCGCGCAACAGGCCGGTTTCCTTCTGCAGCAGCATCACCTCGACCAGATCGGAAACGGTCTCCGTGTGCGAAATGATGTAGTTGCGCACCGCGCGCGCGCCGAATTTTTCGCGCGTGACGCGCGCTTCCTCGAGCACCGCGAGCTCGCTCTTCACGAGGTCGGAGTACTCGGCGTAGGGCACGCGCAGCGCGCGCGGCTGCGCGAGTTCGGCGAGCAGCACGTTCAGCTTGTCCGTTTCCGACAACCCCGCGTAGTCGTCTTCGACACCGGCGCGCTTCAGCAGCTCGGCGATCACCGCTTCGTGGATGTCCGAGCTTTGCCGCAGATCGATGCTCGCGAGATGGAAGCCGAACACTTCGGCCGCGCGAGCGAGCGGTGCGAGACGCGGCGCGGCGAGCGGCGCGCCGTGATGCTCGGCGAGCGAGTCGATCAGCACGTGCAGGTCGCGCACGAAGTCGGCGGCGTCGTCGTAAGGGGTCGCGCGAATCGGCGCGACGCCGCGGCCGGCGCTGCGCAGCGGCACGCTGCCTTCGCCGAGACGCACGCGCGCGCTCGCCGCGAGGCGGGTGTAGATGCCGATCAGCGCGCGACGATACGGCTCGTCGGTGCGATGCGGCGAGTGGTCGGGCGAGATGTCCGCAAGCTCGTTGAGCGCATCGCTCACGCCGACGAGCACATTCGACATCGAAAGCTCCTCGCCGAGCTTGTGCACCTGCACCAGGTAGTGCTCGAAGATCACCGCGGCCTGACGGGTGATGGCGTTTTCGAGCGTTTCGGCGGTGACGTTCGGATTACCGTCGCGATCGCCGCCGATCCAGCTGCCCATCTGGAAGAACGGCGGCAGGCGTGCTTCGAGGCCATGCTCCTTCAGCGCCTCCTCGATGTCGGCGTACAGCGCCGGCACTTCTTCGAGGAAGGTGCTGCGGTAGTACGACAGCGCGTTCTCGATTTCGTCGGCGACCGTCAGACGCGCGTCGCGCAGCATCCGCGTTTGCCACAGCGACGTGACGCGCGCGCGCAGCATCGCTTCGTTGTGCGCGCGCTCGCGATTCGTCAGCGGCTGGTCGCGCTCGGCGAGCAGCCGCGCGATGTCGTGCTGCGCGTCGAGAATGCTCTTGCGCTGCACCTCGGTCGGGTGCGCGGTCAGCACCGGCATGATCAGCGCGTGATCGAAAAACCGCTGCAGCACCGGCGTCGCGGCGGCACCGGCCGCGACGAGCCGCTCGAGCGCATGCGCGATCGTGCCCGGCTGCGAGGCCGAGCCCGCGAGAGCGTGAATGCGATGACGACGGTTGCGGTGGCGGTCCTCGGCGATGTTCGCGAGATGCGAAAAATAGCTGAACGCGCGCACGACGCTGACGGTCTGCTCCGGCGTCAGCGAGCGCAGCTTCTTGTCGAGCGTCTGCGCGGCGGCGCTATCGTCCTCGCGACGGAAGCGCACCGCGTTCTGCCGGATCGTTTCGACGACGTCGAATACGGCGTCGCCTTCCTGCTCGCGCAGCACGTCGCCGAGCAGCCGGCCGAGATAGCGGATGTCCTGGAACAGCGGGTGGTCCTTGTCCTCGCGCGTGCGGCCGCCGTTCTTCACGGTGGGCGCGGTGGCGGGCTCAGCTTGCGACTCGGCCTCGAGCTTTTCCGTTTTAGCGGCGCGCGGGGGTGTCGCGTCCCCTTCGATCTTGATCTTGACCTTGGCCGGCTTGCTGGCGGTGGCCGAAGTCGCGGCTTTTTCGGCCTTGCCGGATTTCGTTGCTTTGGGCGCCTTGTCCTGCTTGACGGGCACAGAGGTTTGCGAGGCCTTCGAGGCCTTGGCGGCTTGCGCGGCAGCGTTGGACAGGACGTCGGGCGCCGCGGCGTCGGCCGGGCGAGCGGTGGGCGAGGCAGTGTTGCGGCGGGCGGGGCGCGCCGATCCGGAAGACGTCACGATGAGTTTCCTCGGGGAAGCCAGGGTCTGTTGATTGATGAACTGCGACTGCGAACTGCAACCAGCAAGTACAACGTGAACTGCGTGCAACAGGGACTGCGCAACGGACTACAAGACAGACTGCTAATGCGACTGCAACAAAGACTTGAGACGGCGGACTGCAAACGGCGACTGCCGACCCGCTACGAAGCGAGCCGCGCGTGCCGCAGCGCGTGCGACGAACCGCGCAAGCGCTGCCGATCGCGCGACGCCGACGAGGGAGAAGGGAGCCGCGGGCTGCCAGCCCGCGAAGAGACCGAACACGCGGCACGCATTGCCGCAGCGTGTTCGCCGCATTGCATCATCCCGCATGCCGCCGCGCGGCGCGAGGCCCGTCTCCTCCATCGATAGCGCTTGCGCACGGCGCCCCGCGGTGCCTTGGAACCCAAGGGCACAAATAAGGGCGCGTGCTAACATTGATTGTTATTCCATCCCGACATCAAGCAGCAAGCTAATGAACACCGAGACGTTTTCCACGCCACCCCACACGCTTGTGATTGCGTCGCGAGAGAGCCGCCTTGCCATGTGGCAAGCCGAGCACGTGCGATGTGCGCTGCACAAATTATATCCATCTTGTGACGTAAAAATCCTCGGAATGACGACACGTGGTGATCAGATTCTCGATCGCACGCTGTCGAAGGTTGGTGGTAAGGGGCTCTTCGTGAAAGAGCTCGAAGCCGCGCTCGCCGATGGCCGCGCCGACCTTGCGGTGCATTCGCTGAAAGACGTGCCGATGGAGTTGCCCGCCGGTTTCGCGCTATCCACCATCATGGAGCGCGAGGACCCGCGCGACGCGCTCGTGTCAAATCAGTACGACTCGCTCGCCGCGCTGCCGGCTGGTGCCGTGGTCGGCACCTCGAGCCTGCGCCGTGAAGCGATGCTGCGCATGCGCTATCCGCATCTCGACGTGCGGCCGTTGCGCGGCAATCTCGATACCCGACTCGCCAAGCTCGATCGCGGCGACTACGCGGCGATCATTCTGGCCGCGGCAGGGCTGAAGCGTCTCGGTCTCGCCGAGCGCATCCGCGCGCTGCTCGATCCCGAGGATAGTCTGCCCGCGGCGGGCCAAGGCGCGCTCGGCATCGAGATTCGCGCCGATCGCGCGGACCTCGCCGCATGGCTCGCGCCGCTGCATCATCAGCACACGGCGGCGGCCGTCGAAGCGGAGCGGATGGTGTCGCGCGCTCTCGGCGGCAGCTGCGAGGTGCCGCTCGCCGCCTACGCAACGTGGGGCGACGGCGCGCTGCATCTGCGCGGCATCGTCGCGACGCCGGACGGCCAGCGCGTACTGAGCGCGCAGGCGTCGGCGCCGGCGCCCACCATCGAAGGTGCGCTCGCGCTCGGCGAGGAAGTGGCGCAGTCGCTCGCGCAGCAAGGCGCGCGCGAGATCGTCCGCGCGCTCAGCACCGCGAGCGGTCCCACGGCTGCGCCCGGCGCGGCGGCCAGCGAGTGATGGCCGCCGGCACGCCCGGGAAGGCGCCGTTCACGGTCGTGATCACGCGGCCGGCCGGCCAGTCGAGCGACCTCGTCGAACGGCTCGAAGCAGCCGGACTCGCGTCGCTCGACTTCCCGCTGATCGATATCGCGCCCGTCATCGACGGCGCGCCGTTGTGCGCCGCGCTCGCGTCGCTCGAACGCTACGCGCTGGTCGTATTCGTGTCGCCGAACGCGGTCGATCACGCGTTCGCGCGCCATCACGATATCTGGCCGCACGCGCTGCCGGTCGGCGTGGTCGGTCCGGGCAGCGTGCATGCGCTCGCGCGCCACGGCGTCAGCGCGCCGGAGCATCGCGTGATCAGCCCCGCGGCGGGTGCCGACGACGAATCGACGAGCTTCGACTCCGAGGGCCTGTTTGCGGCGATCGAGGCGCAACTCGGCGCCGCGGGCCTCGAAGGCAAGCGCGTCCTTATCGTGCGCGGCGACGGCGGCCGCGAATGGCTCAGCGAGCGCCTGCGTGAAGCTGGCGCCGAAGTCGACACGGTCGCCGCGTACCGGCGCATCGTGCCGGAGCCGTCGATCGGCGCCTGGGCGCGCGTGCACGAACTGCTCGCGGGCGCGCCGCACGCATGGCTTCTGACCAGCTCCGAAGGCGTACGCAATCTGCAGGAACTCGCGCACGAGCATCTAACCGCCGGCGAGATCGAGCAGCTCAAACACGCGCCGCTCGTCACGCCGCATCCCCGCATCGCGCAGACCGCGCGGGCATTGGGTTTTGATAGGATTACGGTGTCCGGCGCGGGCGACGAGCGCATAGTCCGCGCCCTCGTGGCCGCGGCCGCCGTGCCTCCCGTCGTCCAACCGGTATCGTCCAACCCGGCTCAACCACGCATGACTGAAACGAACGCATCCACGAACGCCTCACCTCAGCCGCCGGCAAGCACCGCCTTGCCGCCGAATCAACCCTTCACGCCGTACGAAGCGCAAAAGCGCCGCAGCACGAGCGGACCGCTGCTGTGGCTTGTCATCGTGGTGATCGCGTGCGCGGTGGGCGTGGGCGGCTTCGCGATGAACCGCAAGCTGGTGCGCACCGAGCAGGAGCTCGCGCAGCGTCAGCAGGCCAACGACACGCAGACCAACGAGCTGCGCATCAAGATCGACCAGGCGCTCGCCACCGTGCATCAATCGGACGCGCAGGTCGCGCAGCTCGAAGGCAAGCTCGCCGATGCGCAGGCCGCGCAGCAGGCGCTGCAACAGCAGTACGCGGATCTCGCGCGCAATCGCGACGACTGGACGCTCGCCGAAGTCGGGCAGATGCTGTCGGCGGCCAGCCAGCAGTTGCAGCTGACCGGCAATACCCAGCTCGCGCTGTTCGCATTGCAAAGCGCCGATACGCGCCTCGCGGCGTCCGATAGCCCGCAGGCGCTCGCCGTGCGCAAGGCGATCGCGCAAGACATCGACAAGCTGAAGGCCGCACCCTCCACCGATCTGACCGGCCTCGCGATCAAACTCGACAACGCGATCGATCACGTGAGCGGCCTGCCGCTCTCGGGTGAAGCACCGATTCCGCGTGCCACGCCGCACGCGGCCACGTGGGCCGACACCGCGAAGGTGGCGGCGGCCACCGGCAAGCCGCGCTGGGAAGTGTGGATCGACGAGGTCACGCACGGCATCGGCGAACAGCTGTCGAGCCTCGTGCAGGTGCGCCGTATCGATAACGCCGACGCGATGCTGGTTACGCCGGATCAAGGCTACTTCGTGCGCCAGAACCTGAAGCTGCGTCTGCTATCGGCGCGTCTCGCGCTGCTGTCGCGCAACCAGACCACGCTGAAGTCCGACCTGCAGGCGGCGCAGTCCGCGTTGACGCGCTACTTCGACACTTCGTCGAAAGACACGCAGATGGTCATCGATCTCGTCAAGCAGGTGGACGCCGGTTCGGCCGCGGTCGAGCTGCCGAACCTCGATACGAGCCTGCAGGCCGTCAATCAATACCGGAACCGGGGTTAATCATGGCGATCCGGGGACTTCTGTGGCTCGCGGCGCTGTTCGCCGTCGCGGTCATGCTCGCGGTGGGCGGGCGCTTCGACGCGGGGCAGGTGCTGCTGATCTATCCGCCGTACCGCGTCGACATGTCGCTGAATCTGTTCATCGTCGGGCTGGTGGTGCTGTTCATCCTGCTCTACGCGCTGTTGCGCATCATCCGCAATATCTGGCGCATGCCGCAGCGCGTCGCCGCGTACCGGGCGCGCGCGCGTGTCGCGAAGGCGCACGCGGCGTTGCGCGACGCGATCGGCAACCTGTACGCGGGACGTTTCTCGCGCGCGGAAAAGGCTGCCAAGGACGCGCTCACGAATGGCGACAACAAGGGCGCGGCCGGTTTGATCGCGGCGACCGCCGCGCATCGCATGCATGAGTACGGGCGGCGCGACGAATGGCTCGCGCAGATCGACGAAGCCGAGTGGCAGGACGCGCGCCTGATGGCCACCGCCGACATGCGCGCCGACGGCCGCGACGCCGACGGCGCGCTCCATGCGCTGACCGAGATGCAATCGCAAGGGGCGCGGCGCATCCACGCGCAGCAGATCATGCTGCGCGCGCAGCAGCAATTGAAGAACTGGGGCGAAGTGCTGAAGCTCGTCAAGACGCTGGAGAAGCGCGAGGCGATCCACCCGGCGGTCGCGGTGCGGCTGCGTCAGCTGGCGGCGGAAAATTTGCTGCGCGATCGTCGCCACAACGCTGAGGCGCTGCTCGAATTGTGGCATTCGCTGTCGGCGACCGAGCGTCATTCGCCGCGCCTCGCCGATACCGCCGCCGAACTGCTGGTTGCGCTGAATCGTCCGCAGGAGGCGCGCAAGATCGTCGAGGAGGCGCTTGCGCAGAACTGGGATGCGCGGCTGTTGCGGCGCTATCCGGACACGGCCGGCGGCGATGCGTTGCCGCTCATCCAGAAGGCCGAGGCGTGGCAGAAGGATCGGCCGGAAGACGCGGACCTGATGTTCGCGCTGGGGCGTCTGTGCCTGCATCAGCAGTTGTGGGGCAAGGCGCAATCGTTCCTGGAACGCGCGCTGAAGCTCGCCGACAACGAGACGCTGAAGATCCGTTCGCATCGCGCGCTCGCGCGTCTGCACGAGCAGCTTGGAGACACCGACAAGGCGAGCGAGCACTATCGCGAGAGTGCGTTGGCGATGAACGTGACGTGAGTTAAGCCTCTTTAGCCGCTACCGGATGGCCGCAGCCTCGTGCTGCGGCCATTTGTTTTTCCGGCGCCGCTGTCCGGCTCGAATCGGCGGGACTGCGCTTTGCTTCACACCTCACCGGATGCGCAACCTGGGAGGTGTTCAAAGTGGCCAGCGACGCTATGACGGTGCAAACCGACACCCGCAGCGGCGACGTCGAGCGCAAGGGCGTCGTCGTCATTACAGGGGCAAGTGCCGGCGTGGGGCGCGCCACCGCGTCCGAGTTCGCGCGGCAGGGCTATGACGTTGGGCTGATCGCGCGCGAGCCGCGACGGCTCGCGCGTGCCGCCGAGGAGATCGCCGCGACCTATGGCGTGCGCGCACTCGCGTTGCCCGCCGACGTCGCCGATGCAGATGCGATCGAGCGCGCCGCGCAGCGCGTGAATCGCGAGCTGGGCGGCATCGACGTGTGGGTCAACGTCGCGATGGCGACCGCGTTTGCGCCGGTGTCCGCGCTCAGTGCGCGCGATGTCGAACGCGGCACGCAGGTGACCTATCTGGGGCAGGTCAACGGCATGCTCGCGGCGCTTCCCGTGATGCGCGCGCGCGGGCACGGGACGATCGTCAATGTCGGCTCGGCGCTCGGGTACCGGTCGGTGCCGTTGCAGTCGATCTATTGCGGCGCGAAGTTCGCTGTGCGCGGCTTTACCGATTCATTGCGTTCCGAGTTGCTGCACGACGGGGTCGATATCCATCTGACGATGGTCGATCTGCCCGCGGTCAATACCCCGCAATTCGACTGGGCGCTCAATCGCACGGGGCGCAGGGCGCGGCCGGTGGCGCCGGTATTTCAGCCGGAAGTGGCGGCGCGGGCGATCTACTTTGCGGCCACTCATCGGCGGCGGCAGGTGTGGGTCGGGTGGTCGACGGTCAAGGCGATCCTCGCGAACCGGATCGCGCCGACGCTGCTCGACCACTATCTCGCGCGTGCGGGTTACGACGGGCAACTGACCGATGAACCATTGCCCGCCGATGCGCCCGCGAACCTCTACGAGCCGGTGCCCGGCCACTACACCGCGCATGGCCGCTTTGACGATGAAGCGCGCGCGTACTGCTGGGAGCTGTTTACCGACCGGCATCGCAACGCGGTGTATGGCGCGGCGGTGCTGGCACTGGCAGGGGGCGTCGGGTGGCTGCTGAGGCGCAAACGGCCTTGATACGCAATCGGTGTGCCTCCTCCCTGTCGCCCATGAAAGGTCTGGACTATCCTACGAATGACAGTGCCGCCCACAATCCGTGGCGCGGCGTCCTCGACTGCGAACATTCCAAAAATGGAAGCGGACAGGCCAGTTCCTCACAAAGAGCAGACCACTGCAAGCAGCGCGCACCGCTGGATGCGCTGGCTGCCGGGACTGACGGTGCTCAAGGCGTACCGCTTGAGCTGGCTGCCGAGCGATCTGACGGCCGGACTGGTACTGACCACGATGCTGGTACCAGTCGGGATCGCTTACGCGGAGGCATCGGGGGTCCCCGGCGTGTTCGGCCTGTACGCGACGATCGTCCCGTTGCTGGCGTACGCGCTGTTCGGCCCGAGCCGGATTCTCGTGCTCGGCCCCGACTCCGCGCTTGCGGCTCCGATTCTGGCGGTGGTCGTGCAAGTGGCGGCGGGCGACCCGTCGCGCGCAATTGCGGCGGCCAGCATGATGGCGATCGTGTCCGGGGTGTTCTGTATCGTGATGGGCTTGCTGCGGCTAGGATTCATCACAGAATTGCTGTCTAAGCCCATTCGATACGGCTATATGAACGGCATCGCGCTCGCGGTGCTGATCAGTCAGTTACCCAAATTGTTTGCCATTTCGATCGAAGAGCGCGGGCCATTGCGGGACATCGTGAGCCTCGTGCAGGCCATCGCCGATGGCAAATCCAACTGGTACAGCTTCGCGGTGGGCGCGGGAAGCCTCGTGCTGATCCTGTTTCTCAAGCGCTTCGAGAAGCTGCCGGGCATCCTGATCGCCGTGATCGTCGCGACGTTATGCGTGACCGCATTACACCTCGATAGCGTCGGCGTGAAAGTGCTCGGAAAGATCCCTCAAGGCCTGCCGACCTTCGCGCTACCGTGGGTCACGGACGCCGATCTGGTGAAGATACTGCTCGGCGGTTGCGCGGTCGCGCTGATTTCGTTCGCGGATACCAGCGTGCTGTCGCGGACTTTCGCGGCACGTTTTCGCAGCCGCGTCGACCCCAATCAGGAGATGGTCGGGCTCGGCGTGGCCAATCTCGCGGCCGGCCTGTTCCACGGTTTCCCGATCAGCAGCAGTTCGTCGCGCACGCCGGTCGCCGAAGCGGCGGGCGCGAAGACGCAACTGACGGGCGTGGTCGGCGCGCTGGCGGTCGCGGCGCTGCTGCTGGTCGCGCCCAACCTGATGCACTACCTGCCCAACAGCGCGCTCGCCGCGGTTGTCATCGCGGCGGCGATCGGCCTGTTCGAGATCACGGACCTGAAGCGGATTTTCCGCATCCAGCAATGGGAGTTCTGGCTGTCGATGGCCTGCTTTGCCGGCGTCGCGGTGTTCGGCGCGATTCCAGGCATCGGCTTCGCGGTGGTGATCGCGATTATCGAGTTTCTGTGGGACGGCTGGCGACCACACTACGCGGTGCTCGGTCGCGTCGAGGGTTTGCGCGGCTATCACGACCTGGAGCGTTATCCGCAAGCGAAGCGAATCCCCGGACTCGTGCTGTTTCGCTGGGATGCACCGCTGTTCTTTGCGAATGCCGAGCAGTTTCAGGAGCGCCTGCTCGAAGCCGTTGCCGACTCGCCGGCACCCGTCAAGCGCGTGGTGGTGGCGGCCGAACCGGTGACGAGCGTGGACGTCACCTCGGCCGACATGCTGCGGGAGCTGACGCGCTCGCTCGACGAGCGCGGGATTGCACTGCACTTTGCGGAGATGAAAGATCCGGTTCGCGACAAGCTCAGGCGCTTCGAGCTGACCGATCTGATCGGCGATGCGTGTTTTCATCCGACGGTCAGTAGCGCGGTTGATAACTATGTCGAGACGGTTGGGGAGGGATAGTTTTCGGAGCTGAGGCTAGATCCACCGGAGAACGGGTTTGCGCCTCGCTTTTGCTTTTGAAATGGCTGTCAAAACGGTTTGGGACCGCGCCAGTTCACTCCTGTTCTTGGTCATCCCGCGACGCCCTTTGCCACCATCTGTTCACGACGGATTCTGTTCACGGTGGCGCGGTCGCAGCGCGGAATAGTCACGATCAAGATGAACGTCCATCAGGACCGGCGTTTTGGATTCGTCAGGCGCCGGGTCCTTTGGGTCGGGGTCCCCGAAAGCAAACTCGACGTCCACAGGAAATCGGCTGGTTGGCAGGTCTGAGGCACGATAGCGATAGTGATGCAGACGAACCTGCGGCGGTACTGTTCCCATATCGTTGCCGGGCCGCCGCTCGCCATTGCCGTCGATCCAGTAACCGATATCGACCTGGAGGAGATCTTCCAGTGTCGAGCGGTTAACGTCGGTCAATAGTGAACTGAAGCGGATCGTGAAGTGCGTCGCGACTTGCTTCACTTTTGCGCGGTCGGGGGAGGGGTCGAGCGGATCGGGTATCGCAACTACGATGATTTGCGTATCCGGCAAGACCCGATTCACGAAGGAATACTCCGTAACACCCACCACACCGCGCTCAGGCCGCGCCGCAAGAATGCGGGCCGAATATCGTATGTGCGGGATCGAAGGGCTGGTCGTCCCGCAGGATCGCCATTGCCGTGGTCAATATTCTGAAGGCCATGTCGCGCTGCTCGTCGGTCACAGTGTCCCTCGTCTCAGTTTCTGGCGCTGACGGTCCTGTGGGCATCGACATACTGAGCTGTGCATGTACCGGGATTGCGAACGAGAGGATCACCAGGATTGCGCCAGTAGGCCTGAACCACTTCCGCGCAAGCGTAGGCGTCTTCTTCATGAAGTTGGCTCCTATAGCCGGTTTCGAATTGCGCCATCTTTTGTGCTGTTTCTCCAGAGACGTTCAACAGGTCACTCAAGACGGGCTTTGTTCACGGCGTCGCGGTTTCAGCGCGGAATAGTCACGATTCAGTAGAACGTCCATTAGGACCGGCGTTTTGTGTGCGTCCGGCGCCGGGTCCTTTGGGTCTGGGTCGCCGAAAGCAAATTCGACGTCCACCGGAAATCGGCTCGTTGGCAGATTCGAAGCACGATAGCGATAGCTATGCAGCCGAATCTGCGGCGGAGCCGTGCCCATATCATTGCCGGGCCGTCGCTCGCCATTGCCGTCGATCCAGTAACCGATATCGAGCTGCAGGAGATCTTCCAGCGTCGAGCGGTTAATGTCGGTCAATAGTGGACTGAAGCGAATCGTGAAGTGGGTCACGACTTGCTTGACTTTCGTGCGGTCGGCGGAGGGAGCAAGCGGATCGGGTACCACATAGAGAATGATTTGCGTCCGCGGGAAAGCCGGATTCACGAAGGAATACTCCGTCCCACCTCCTTTGCCGCGCAGAGGGTCAGCCGCAAGAATGCGGCCGAAAATCGTATGAGCGGGATCGAATGGCTGGTCGTCCCGCAGGATCGCTATTGCAGTGGTCAAAATGCTGAATGCCATATCGCGCTGGGCGTCGGTCACAGTCGGTCTCATCTCAACTCCTGGCCCCGACGATCCTGAGGGCGTCGGTGTACTGAGCTGTGCATGTACCGGGATTGCGAACGAGAGGATCACGAGGATTTTGCCAGTAGGCCTGGACCACTTCCGCGCAGGCATAGGCATCTTCTTCATGAAGTTGGCTCCTATAGCCGGTTTCGAATTGCACCATTTTTTGTGCTGTTTCAGGAGATACGTTCAGCAGGTCACATACCTTCCTTTCGGCAAGCGGGAGATCTCGGCTGAGATACTCCCAACCGGGCATGTCCCGCATGTAAGAGACCAGCCAGTAGTAGTGGAAGACAAGCATCCTGTGCAGACCGATGTGAACGCGGCGATCGTCAGGTAGTGGCGTGTTTCCAGCCGCTGTATAGGCTTCTTTTAGCATCGTCGACCAATACAACCTCTGGACATTCGGCAGGTCTTTGTAGTCGTCTGGAAAGTGCTGAAGCAAAGAAAACATCCAAAAGTACTGTTGGCAGTGGCGAGACTCGTGATACAGCGTGTCGGCAAATGCCTTGAGGCGGTTATCCAGCAAGGTCGGCTGGTGCTTGAGTTCGACGATGTGCGCGATCTCGCTCTCGTTGACGGCGATAAGCCAGTACTTCCCGATGAACGCGGCACTGACGTCCTGTCGCAGGTTGTACTGCGTTGTCCGCTCTGGATCGGCTATCACGATCTGTGGCATGCCATCACTAGTTTCCGGACTAGCGGCATCGCGTCGTGGTAATCCAAAGGGCCCGGCACCAAGCGCGTCTTCCAATTTCGGCATGACCGCGTTTTGAATCATTCTTATCGAATCGGCAGTCAACGGCCACGCCACCCCGCCCCAATCGATCCCCTGCAGCGCAGCCTTGATCGCAGCCGCATAAGCCTTGGTCACCGGGTATTCGACACCCTTGCGCATCGACATACCGGCGGGCGTGTCACCCTCGGTCGCACCGTTGACGAAGTGATAAAACCGCAGCCCGAAGTTCATCGGATCGCACGAGACGAATTCGGGTCGTTTATCTTCCGTCGTCGCGCTCTCGTTCGGAGAGGCCACGGCCTTTCCTGCGACCGTGGCACTGCGTTTCTCGGCATTGGGTACAGCGCCAGCGAATGACTCGTTCGCCGCCCTGATCACCGCGCCTCTGCTAACCGCAATCACTTTATCCGGCTCGCTCGCGGCAAGCAGTTCTACCGTCGCGAACGCAAGCATGTTGCTGGTGACGAGACTCGCCTCGCCAAGCGCGTTGGTCACACCCTGAATCAGCCGACCATCGTCGAGCGTGATCCGGTACGGCTGGTTCGGCAGCGCAAAGCCGGAATCGTGTTCGATCAGCACATGATGCGCCGCAAGCCTGCCGGGACTCTCTGGCGTGACGGGCAGACTGACAGGCCGTGCCGCTGGCCCGTCGGTCCGATGACCGCTCGCATGGACCCGATGCTCGCCACCCGTATAGACCTTGTACCCGTCCGAATTGATGACCACTTTCGTATTACCAGCATGCAAGACGATTTCCCTGCTGGCCATCAGATTGATCGAATCGGCTCTGCTGATGATGTTGACGACACGTTGCGCGATGATCTCGACGTCGTCGTTTTGCGCGTCGATCTGCACCTTGCCCGATGCGGCCTTGAGCCGGATGCCGAGATGTTGCGCAAACACCCGCACGCCGTTGACCGCCGACGCCAGCAGCGATTTCACCGCCGCGACGCTGACGTGTCCGCCCGCGCTGAGCGCGATGTGTTCGGCACTCGCCACGTGCGTGCTTTGCGCTGCCGTGAGACCGAGACCCGCCGCGCTGGCCAGCACCAGGTCGGGCTGGGTCAGTTGCGGAAAGGGAAGCTCCGCGCTTGCCTTGCCGCCGCGAATCGCGTCGTTCTGCGCCTTGATGGCCCGCGCGACTTCGCTTTGACTAGTCTGCTGTTCCTGTGCCTCGTGCCGCCGCGCGAGACTCGCGAGGTTCTCGTGGGTGTCGCGCGCCTGAGTGAGGCGCGCCACGGTCTCGCCGGCATCCTTTGCCGGGGTGCTAGCGCCGTGACGTGCCTCGGTGGTGATCAGCATGCCTCGGTTGGCTCGCGCGACACCCCATGCGTTCGTCGCCAGTTCCCAGCCTTCACCGCGTGCCTGCTGCCGGCCTGCGTCGCGCACGACATGCGTGTTGTAGCCCAGCACGAGGCGCGACTGGGCGTGGTCGCTGGCGATCTGTGCCTGCAGTTGGCCCGGCGTGTCATCCAGTACGACGTGATTGGTCTGGCTCGCACAGCCCGCCTTGAGCTCGCTGCTAAGGATGCCCGAGAGCGCCTGGTTGTCGGGCAGCCTCCAGGGCGGCTGATTCTGGCCGTTGACCATCCGGTCCGACACGTAAGGCTTGTCCGGGTCGCCTTCGTGATAACTGACCGTGACCTCCTGACCGATGCGCGGCGGATAGATCGCACCGAAGCCGTTGCCTTGCCACGGCGACGACACCCGCACCCAGCAACTGGCGCTGTCGTTCTTCGGGGCAAGCCGCTCCCACGCAAAGCGCACCTTCACGCGTGCATATCCATCGACCCATATCGGCTGATCCTCGGGGCCGACCACGATTGCCGTTTCCGCCGCGCAACGCGGCTTTTTCTTCGGACGGTTTTTGAAGAACGTATTGGCGGGTTGGAGCACGAAGTCGGTCGCGCACTGGTGCAGCGCATCGTTCGTGTCCGCGCCGGGTGACTGCGTGTTCTGCGGTGCATTACGGATATCGAGGGTCGTCGATACGACCAGGTACTCGGCGTTGACTTCCCGCAGCGGATGGTTGTCGAGCCAGAATGTTTTCCCGGTTGTCAGACCGCGCAGATTCCCTTGACCCTTCAGCCGCAGACGATGACCGCGCATTGCATCGACACGCACGCTCGCGAGGTGCCCGGCTTCATCGCGGAAGTCGCTCCGCTCACCTGACAGTCCCGTCGCACCCGCAAGCGGCTGCGAATAGTCGCCCCAACCGTATTGCTCGATGTTGTCGTGGGCCTGCTCACTGTGGCTCTCGTACTCGCCCTCGAAGCGCGCGGCGGGGCGCGTGTAGTCGTAATCGATCAGGCTGACCTTGCCTGGCGTGATCTGATGCGATACCTCGAGCTTGTGAACGTGCTCCTCGTCGACGTGCCTGCTGTCGGGCGCATGGTAGCGCAGCGTGTCGTATGCGTTGTCGTGTCGTTTGTGCGAGCCGGGCGAATCGCACAGTACCAGCGTCATTCCGTCGAACAGGTAGTAGATTCCCCATTCTCTCCAGATCCGCGTGAGGAAATCGAAGTCGGATTCCCACATCTGCCGGATATAGTCCCGCTTCGGGTAGCCGTTGCGCAGGCCGGGCGCGCCGAGTTCCATCACGACCGGGAAGTGATATCGCTCCTTGAGTACCCGGTCAGTGATGTCCACCACGCTGGCGTCCTGGAAGATCCTGCTGTCGCAGTTCTTCGTGGCCAGCCACAGCCAGGGGCGGACGACGAGGCGGTAATAGGCGCGCCGTTCATCGGTACCCATCTGTTTGATGCCTGTGATGAGGCCCGACATCGTGCGGCGGCCGGCGCTCGCGTGTGCCACGTCGCCGCGTACCAACCCATGACGACCGAACAATCCGTTGCCGTCGAAAGCGATCGAAATGTCGATGACCTTGCCGATCAGGCGATCAGGCACGACGAGTTCCTGTGCTTGCCACACTCCGAGCGTCGGACTTTCGATCGTCGCGACATCGAGCGTGTATCGATAAAGTTTGCCCAGGGTTTCGGCGCCGCGCAGACGGAGCGGCACCAGCACAGGCGCATTGCCCCATGTGGGTAGTGCGTCAGAGGAAAGACCCAGGATGTGTTCACGGGGGTGAGCAAGTTCTCGCAATTGGCACGCTCACGATGCAGTCAGAATCGCGCCGCAGCCCGTGCCATTGCCTGCGAGCCGGATCATTGGCCGGCCGTTGCCGTTCGTCATCGTCGTTCCTTGTTATGTGCGAACGACAAGTATCGGGACGGAGATGGCCCGCGGCGATCGGAATTGGATGAATTTTTAGCGTGACTAGGCAATAAATTTGATTCGTCGGGCGAAGTGCTTCGAAAGCAACGGCGTTCCGTATTCCCCGGCAAGGCCAGCAACGCCGGCGGTGTCGCCACGTCGGGTCTGGAAATGAGTCAGAACGCTATGCGCATCTCTTGGCCGCGCTAAGAAGTCGATGCACGTCTGCACGACATCATGCGCAGCATTCATGAAGTCTGCCTGCGACATGGCCGTCGCGACGACGGTTCGGTCAGCTATGTGAACGGGACGAATATCGCCGGCTTTGTGAGGGTCGCCGACGCAATGCTGGCACAAGGCGTGATCTGAACGACTGGTGGGATGCCAGCGCAATTGCTTGCCCCCGCGACTACTCAACGTCTGGGGCACGCGGGGGTAGAGCGCGCGTCGTCAGCGAACGACGCGCGCCCTTCGCTCAGAAGAACCCAAGCGCCTCCGCCTGATAGCTGACCAGCAGACACTTCGTCTGCTGATAATTCGACAACGCCATCTTGTGCGTTTCGCGCCCGATCCCCGACTGCTTATAGCCACCGAATGCCGCGTGCGCCGGATACAGGTGATAGCAGTTGGTCCAAACGCGTCCCGCCTCGATCTCGCGTCCCATCTTGTAAGCGCGCGTCCCATCGCGCGTCCATACGCCCGCGCCCAGGCCATAGTACGTGTCGTTCGCGAGTTCGATCGCTTGCTGTTCGTCCTTGAACGTCATCACCGAAGCGACCGGCCCGAAGATTTCCTCCTGGAACACGCGCATATCGTTGTTGCCGAACAGCATTGTCGGCTTCACGTAGAAGCCCTCGCCGAGACCGGCGCCGGGCGTGGCGCGCTCGCCACCGACGAGGCACTGCGCCCCTTCGTCCCGGCCGATGTCGATATACGACAGGATCTTGTCGAGCTGCTGCTGCGAGGCCTGCGCGCCGATCATCGTTTCGAGGTTCAGCGGATGGCCGGCCTTGATGCGTTCCACACGGGCGATCGCCTTCTCGATGAAGCGCTCGTAAATCGACTCCTGAACCAGCACGCGCGATGGGCACGTGCAAACCTCGCCCTGATTCAACGCGAACATCGCGAGACCTTCTAGCGCCTTGTCGAGGAATGCGTCGTCGCGATCGAGCACGTCGGCGAAGAAGATGTTCGGGCTCTTGCCGCCGAGTTCGACCGTCGACGGAATCAGGTTGTCCGCGGCGGCGTGCAGGATGCGCCTGCCGACCGGCGTCGAGCCGGTGAACGCGATCTTCGCGATGCGCTTGCTGGTGGCGAGCGCTTCGCCCGCTTCCCTGCCGAAGCCGTTGACGATATTGATGACCCCGGCAGGCAATAGATCGCCGATCAGTTCGATCAGCACGAGTACCGAAGCCGGCGTCTGTTCGGCGGGTTTCATCACGATGCAGCAGCCGGCCGCGAGGGCGGGCGCGAGCTTCCAGGCGGCCATCAGCAGCGGGAAATTCCACGGGATGATCTGGCCCACCACGCCAGCCGGCTCGTGAAAGTGATAAGCGACCGTGTTGTCGTCGATCTCGGAGATGCCGCCTTCCTGCGCGCGGATGCAGCCCGCGAAATAGCGGAAATGATCGACCGCGAGCGGAAGGTCCGCGGCCATGGTTTCGCGCAGCGGCTTGCCGTTATCGATTGTCTCCGCGACCGCGAGCAGCTTCAGGTTCTTTTCCATGCGCTCGGCCACCGCGAGCAGCAGGTTCGCGCGCTCCGTCACCGACGTCTTCGCCCATTTGCGGCGCGCCGCGTGCGCGGCGTCGATCGCGAGGTCGATGTCCGCGGCGGCCGAGCGAGGCACGCGGCAAAACGGCTGCCCGTTGATCGGCGACACGTTGTCGAAATAGTCGCCGCCGACCGGCGGCACCCACTTGCCGCCGATGTAGTTTTCATAACGCTGGCGATAGGGATACTCGATGTCGATGCCAAGAGCTTTCAGGTCAAATGGATTCATCACTTGTCTCCGTTTTGTGATGGTGATCGGGTGACTGCGCGGGACCACATCAGGCAGGAACCATACCAATGCATCGACATGCGAAATTTCAGGGATCGGGCTGGGCTATTAAGCGGAAGTGTTCCGTTTCGGAACAGATGCGCGGGCAGCGGTTGTTCAGAATCGCCGCAGATTCGGCCGACGCTGATGCAGATCAACGATGCGGGCCCGCGCGGGGTCACGGCGGGCGTCGGGCGGACTGGCAAACGGAGTATTCTGTCGACATGCATCAAAGCGTCTGGCACGACCCGGGCGCATTCAGGAGGAGACAATGCGCGACGACGTTCATCCGGTCAGCCCGGCGGCGGCTAACCGCTCCAAAGCGTGGCCTGCCCCGGCGATCCAGAAAGCGCACGAACGCTCCGAGACGTTCGGCCTGCGCGCATCGTTCCGGCCGGATTACGACATCCTGTCCGATACTGGCCTCGCGTTGAAGCGCGAGCAGAACCAGGTGCTGTGCGCGCATGCGATGCCGGTCATGGAGACGCTGCGCGAGCAGATCGTCAATACGCAAAGCATGATCGTGTTGACCAACGCCGAAGGGTTGATCCTGCATTCGATCGGCGACGACGACTTTTTGCATCGCGCGGAAAAAGTGGCGCTGCGGCCTGGCGCGAACTGGGCCGAGGATCGTCAAGGGACCAACGCGATCGGTACCTCGCTCGCCGAGGGGTGTGCGATGGTCGTTCATGGCGATCAGCACTATTTGGCGGCGAACCGCTTCCTGACCTGTTCGAGTGTGCCGATTCTCGATCCGTATGGAGATCTGATCGGCGTGCTCGACGTGACGGGCGACCACCGCAGCTATCACCAGCACACGATGGCGCTCGCGAAGATGTCGGTGCAGATGATCGAAAACCATCTGTTCTCGACTGCGTTTCGCGACGTGCTGCAAGTGTCTTTTCACGGCCGGCCGGAGTTTCTCGGCACGCTGATGGAAGGGATCATTGCGTTTACCGATGATGGTCGCTTTCTGTCCGCGAACCGGAGTGCGCAATTTCAGTTGGGCTTGTCGCTCGCTGCGTTGCGCGCGCATACGCTGTCGTCGCTGTTTCAGATCTCGTATGCGCAACTGATCGACCGTTTGACGCATGGCGTTGCGCCGCATCTGATGCTGAATCTGCACAACGGTGCGGTGGTTTGCGCACGTGGGCAGTTCAGGCGGGCGGCGTTTGGGCTGGAGCGCGGGGCCGTTGAGGTGCAGCGTGCAGCCGCACCGCGACCGGTGTGTGCGAAGGCGCGTCAACCGGCCGCGGGACTATCGCGGCTGAGCGATCTCGATACCGGTGATGCTCGTGTGTCCGCACTGATTGCGAAGGTTCGCAAGGTGCTCGGCAAGGATATTCCGATTCTGATCACCGGCGAGACCGGTACCGGCAAGGAGTTGCTCGCGCAGGCGATTCACAACGATTCGCCGCGACGTGATGGGCCGTTTATTGCGGTCAACTGCGCTTCGATTCCAGAGTCGCTGATCGAATCCGAGCTGTTCGGGTATGAAGAGGGGGCGTTTACCGGCGCGCGGCGCAAAGGGGCGATCGGCAGGCTGATGCAAGCGAATGGAGGCACGCTGTTTCTCGATGAGATTGGGGATATGCCGTATTCGTTGCAGGTGCGGTTGCTGCGTGTTTTGCAGGAGCGGATGGTGACGCCGCTTGGGGCGATGCTGTCGGTTCCTGTCGATGTCTCCGTTATTTGCGCGACACACCGCAACTTGCGCGAGATGATTGCGCGGAATCAGTTTCGTGAGGATCTCTACTATCGGATCAACGGGCTTGCGGTTCGGTTGCCGGCGTTGCGTGAGCGGAGCGATCTGGCGGTCGTCGTTCAAAAGATGCTGCAGTGGGAATCAGTGGAAAGCGGGGGGCGACAGGCGCTTAGCGTTGCGGCTGATGTGATGGCGGCGTTCGGGCGGCATGCGTGGCCGGGTAACTGCCGGCAACTGGCTAATCTGCTGCGGACTGCGGCGGCGATGGTGGAAGAGAACGGGGTGATCCGGTGGGAGCATTTGCCGGATGATTTTTTGGAGGATGTTCGTGGTGCGGGTTGTGGCGGCGACGACGCAGGTCAAGGTGACTCTGGCGTATCGGCCGTCGCCGACGTTGCGAATGCGGACGCGCTTGCCACAGGCGAAGCGTCGGTGCGCGACGGCGCGCGGCTGCAGGATGTCGCCGCATCAGTCGTCGCGATGACGCTGGCGCGGTACGGCGGCAACGTTTCGGCGGCGGCGCGTGCGCTTGGCGTGTCGCGCAACACCATTTACCGGAGGATGCCAGCGGCGCAGTCGCAGTCGGGACGGAGCGCGGAAAAGGATTGACGCGGAAGTTTTCGCGGGCCCAATCGATCATGGCCGGGAGACCGGCCATTGTTTTTTCTATAAGTCGATTTGGATGCCAGCGTGTCCCGGCGAACTACAACTGCTTACACATCTCACAATAGCCGGGTCCACCGACTCGATGGCATCGGCGTTCTTGCAGGCACATACCACGGAGCCAGCAATGACCACCAACCTGCCTTCCGATTCATCCGCGCGCAGCCGCATTCATCCTCTCGTCGCCGGAGCTGCCGTTGCTGTGATTCTCGCCAGCGGCACCGGCATTGCCGCAATGACCGGTCTGCTTCCCACATCCCGAGCGCTAACACCGCCGCCGTCGCAAACTGCATCGGTTGCGGTGAAGCCGGCCAGCACGCCGCTCGACTCGGCTAAACCGTATGCGGAGCAACAAGGCACGCGGACCAACACGGTGAGCGAATCCCATGTTCATCCCCACCACAGCAGTGCGTCGTCGCCCGCGCCCAGATACGCGCATGACGATAGTTACCGTGATGTCACGCAGCCGCCATCTCGACCCGTTGCCGTCGACCCTGATGCAGGTGAAGTCGTCGCGGTCAACGCGGTCCAAACGCAGGAGCCGACCACCGGACTCGGTGCGGTAGGCGGTGCGGTGGCGGGCGGGCTGCTGGGCAACCAGGTTGGTCAAGGTCGCGGCCGTGTTCTGGCGACGATAGCGGGTGCGGTGGGCGGCGGCCTTGCCGGTAACGGCATCGAACATGCGGTACGCAAAGCTGCCACCTACCAGGTGCAGGTCAGGATGCAGGATGGCAGTTATCGAAACTTCAACTACGACAATCAGCCTCCCGTTCAGGCTGGTGAGCGGGTGCATGTCTATGGCGATTCTCTGAGTGCTTCGTAAGCACGCAGAGAACTGGAGGGCACGAGGCCTTACAAACGGTTACCAGACTGACACTTCACGTTTATTTGCCAACCAGAGCTACACATACAATCGATATCGCTAAATCGCATCAACAACCGATGCCAGCGAACAGGGAGAGAAACATGAAGCGCAGCTTCATTTTGTGGATTGCAGGCGTTTGCGCTGCGTGCGCTTCCAGCGCTGCGCTGGCTCATGTCGACTTTGGTGTTTATCTTGGCGCGCCGGGGCCGGTTTATGTCGCGCCGCCTCCGGTGGTCTACGAGGCGCCACCCGTGACGTACGTGCCTGCTCCGGCCTATGGCTACGGTTACGGCTATGGGTACCAGTACAACGACGACCGTGACAGGCACTGGCGCCATGACCATGGCTGGCACAGGGGCTCGGAGCACCGTCATCACGGGGACGATGACGACTGATCTGGCAGGCCATTCGATGGTTGGAAGCTCGCACCCATGGCAACAAAAAGCCCTGGCGCAGAAAGACCGCCAGGGCTTTGCTCATCTGCGAGTCTGTTTCATCTATTAACCATCCTCGCCGGCACACTAATAGCAAGCAAACCGCCGAGCACCATGAACGCCGCGAGCATATACATCCCTGAGTCATTAGCCGCGGTAACCTCTTTCAACCACCCCACAGCATAAGGACTAAGGAACCCCGCCAGGTTCCCAATGGAATTAATCATCGCGATCCCCGCGGCCGCCCCGGTCCCAGCAAGAATCGCCGTAGGCAAACTCCAGAACAACGGCAGGGTAGTGAGGATGCCCATCGTAGCCAGCGTCAATCCGGTCATAGCAAGCACGGTGTTATGCGTCCAAACGACGGAAAGCACGAGCCCCACAGCACCAAGAAACGCCGGCACCGCAATATGCCACCGCCGTTCCCTCGACCGGTCCGCACTCCGCGCAACGAACACCATCGCCACGACAGCCGCCGCAAACGGCACCGCCGACAGCAAGCCGATCAAAAACGCATCGGTAACGCCGGTCGATTTGATGATCGTCGGCAACCAGAAACTCACCCCATAAAGCCCCATCACAAACGAGAAGTAGGTGAGGCTGAACATCAACACCCGTCCGTTAGTGAGTACCTGCCGAATCGGCATATCGTGCTTGGTCGCTTCCTCGGCCGACACCTGACTCTCGAGCAACTGTTGCTCTTCCCGGGTAAGCCACCTGGCGTTCGAAATCCGATCGTCGAGCACCACGAACACGATGATCCCAACGAGCACCGAAGGTATCCCTTCGAGCAGAAACAGCCACTGCCACCCGTGCCACCCGTTCACGCCATTGAAGTTCTTCAGGATGTACCCCGACACCGGCCCGCCGATCACCCCAGACAGCGCAATCGCCGTCATAAACCAGGTCGTCATCCGCCCACGCCGATGCGCCGGATACCAGTAGGTGAGGTACAAAATAATCCCAGGAAAGAACCCCGCTTCGGCAAGCCCGAGCAAAAAGCGCATCACGTAAAACATCGTCGGCGTGGTGACGAACATCGTCAGCATCGATATCACGCCCCACGAAACCATGATCCGCGCGATCCAGACACGCGCGCCGACCTTATGCAGAATCACGTTGCTCGGCACTTCGAAGATGAAATAGCCGATAAAGAAAATCCCCGCGCCGAAGCCGTACACCGCATCGCTCAAGCCAAGATCCGTGCTCATCCCCAGCTTCGCGAAGCCAACGTTCACACGGTCCAGATACGCAACGATGTAGCACAGCATCAACAGCGGCGCGAGCCGCCAGGTAACCTTGCGATAAGTCGCCTCTTCGAAGGTCGAAGGCGGCGCGCCAGCGCCGGGATGGTGGAGCGGATCTGCAGGACTAGCCATGACTGTGTCTCCTCTTGTTATGGAATTGAAATGCCACCCGCCGGTCGATTCTATCCGCACCAGGCCATTTGCACGACGAATCGATATTGGGGGAAAACACTGAATGCGCACGCAGCGCGTGCGCAGCGTCAGACCCATCACTACACGCAGCGCCCGCCATCCACTTCGAGGCACACGCCGGTAATGAACTCCGCCTCATCCGAAGCCAGATACAGCGCCGCATTCGCAATATCCTGCGGCGTCGAAAACCGCCCGAGCGGTATCCCCGCGAGGAACTTCTGCCGATTCTGCGGCGTATCCTCGACCCCCATGAACTCGGACAGCAGCGCGGTCTCACCGATTACCGGATTCACGCAGTTCACGCGAATCCGCTGCGGCCCGAGTTCGACGGCGAGCGACTTGCTGGCGACGATCACCGCGCCCTTGCTGCCGTTGTACCAGACGAGCCCCGGCCGCGGCCGCACGCCCGCCGTCGACGCGATATTGATGAAGCTGCCGCCGCCTTGCTCGCGGAAATACGGCACGAACTCCTGCACGCTCCAGTAGATGCTCTTTACGTTCACCGCATAGACCCGGTCGAACTCGGCCTCGGTCACTTCGAGCACCGGCTTGTTGCGATGCGTAGTGCCCGCGTTATTGACGACGATCTGCACGCTGCCGAAGTCTTCGAGCGCGGCTTCGCGCAGCGTGCGCCAGTCGTCGCGATGCGCGACGTTGCCGGGCACCGCGATCGCTTTTCCGCCCGTAATCGCGATCTCGCTCGCGACGCGTTCGGCGGCCGGCCCGTTGAGGTCGTTGACCACGACGTTCGCGCCTTCGCGCGCAAAGGTCTTCGCGATGCCTTCGCCGAAACCCGAACCGCCGCCCGTGACGATGGCCGTTTTACCTGTCAACCGCATGATGTCTCCGTTGTTTGTGATGGATAGAGCGATGCGTTGCTGCATGTAACGCGCTGGTCGCGCTGATCGCGAGCGAGCCCTGCCGGATTCGCTAGCCGTGGCGGATCGCGATCGTCTTCAGCACCGTAAAGCCATACAGTGCCTCGAAGCCTTTCTCGCGGCCATGCCCCGAATGCCTGACGCCGCCGAACGGCAACTCGACGCCGCCGCCCGCACCATAGTTGTTGATGAATACCTGGCCCGAGCGCACGCGTCGCGCGAGCCGCATCTGGCGCGCGCCATCGCGTGTCCAGATACCGGCGACGAGCCCGAACTGCGTGCCGTTCGCGAGCGCGAGCGCTTCGGCTTCGTCGCGGAACGACATCGCGGCGAGCACCGGGCCGAACACTTCGTCGCGCGCGAGGCGGTGGCTCGCGGGGACGTCGCGCAGCAAGGTCGGGGCTTGGTAGAAGCCGCTTTCAGGCGCTTCGGGAATCACTTCGCCGTGCGCGGCCATTGCGATGCCGTCGTGTTGCGCGTCCGACAGGAAGTCCCACACGCGCTGCTGCTGTTTCGCGCTGATCAGCGGCCCGCAGTCGAGGTCGGCTTTCGACGGCCCGACGCGCAGTGCCTGAAAGGCGCTGCTGAGCCGGTCGAGCAGCGGCTCGTAAATGGCCTGCTCGATCAGCACGCGACTGCCCGCCGAGCAGGTTTGCCCGGCGTTCTGCACGATCGCGGAAATCAGCACCGGCAGCGCGGCGTCGAGATCGGCGTCGGCGAAGACGATTTGCGGAGACTTGCCGCCGAGTTCGAGCGTGACGGGGACGTGGTTTTCGGCGGCCATCTGCGTGACGAGCTTGCCGGTGTCTGGCGAGCCAGTGAACGAGATGTGATCGATGCCCGGATGACGCGCGAGCGCGGCGCCCGCTTCGTGGCCGTAGCCGGTGACGATGTTCAGCGCACCGGCCGGCAGGCCGGCTTCGGCGGCGAGTTCGGCGACACGCAGTACGGAAAGGCACGCGTCCTCGGCCGGTTTGACCACGCACGCATTGCCGGTCGCGAGCGCCGCGCCGACGCTGCGCCCAAAGATCTGCATCGGGTAATTCCACGGCACGATGTGGCCGGTCACGCCGTGCGGCTCGCGGATCGTCAGCACCGTGTAGCCGGATTGGTAGGGCAGGGTCTCGCCGTGCAGTTTGTCGGCCGCGCCGGCGTAGAACTCGAAGTAGCGGGTGAGGGCAGCGGCGTCGGCGCGCGCCTGCTTGAGCGGCTTGCCGGTGTCGCGCGCTTCGAGCTGTGCGAGGTCTTCCTGGCGCGCGGCCACCAGCAGCGACAGCCGGTACAGCACGCGGCCGCGCTCGGCGGCGGCGAGCGCGCCCCAGGCTCCGTCGAACGCGCGGCGCGCCGCGTGCACGGCGGTGTCGATATCGGCCTCGGTGCCGCGCGCGATGCGCGTGAACGGCTGGCCGTCCGATGGATCGAGTACGGCGATCGATTCGCCGCCGGAAGCGGCGCACCACTCGCCGCCGATGAAATGCCGTGCTTCTTCCATGCATGCTCCTTGATGACGTGCGGCCGGCGTGCGGCGGCGCGGGTTCGAAGGGGAGACACAAAACGGTAGAGACGCGAAGCGAGACTCGCCAGACGATTATCGCGCCGATCCGACCGCGGATGCCACCTGCCGATTGGCTATAATGGCGCATTCCGTACGGTCCGGTGCGCGGCCCCGTCGTTCGGGGCGAGAGGGCTTCAGGGCCTGGCGTTCGCGGTTCGCACGCAGTTCGCACCGCATCCGCAGCCCGCGCGCCGTTCGCCGCCTTCCGATTTCCATCCCCTTCAGAGAGCGCTCATGAGCTTCAATCACGTTCCCGCAGGCAAAGACCTTCCGCACGATTTCAACGTCATCATCGAAATCCCGGCGCAAAGCGACCCGGTGAAGTACGAAGCCGACAAGGAGCTGGGCCTGCTCGTCGTCGACCGTTTCATCGGCACCGGCATGCGCTATCCGGCCAACTACGGCTTCATTCCGCAGACGCTGTCGGGCGACGGCGACCCGGTCGATGTGCTGGTGATCACGCCGTTCCCGCTGCTGGCAGGCTCGGTCGTGCGTGCCCGCGCGCTCGGCATGCTGCAGATGACCGATGAATCGGGCGTCGACGCGAAGCTGATCGCCGTGCCGCACGACAAGATCTGCCCGATGACGGCGAACCTGAAGTCGGTCGACGATGTGCCTGCTTACCTGAAGGACCAGATCAAGCACTTCTTCGAGCAATACAAGGCGCTCGAGAAGGGCAAGTGGGTCAAGGTCGAAGGCTGGGCCGACGTCGATGCCGCCCACAAGGAAATCAGCGAAGGCGTGGCGAACTACAAGAAGTAAGCGCACCACGGTTCATCCGCTCGCTGCATGCAGTACGAAAACCGCGCCAGTCCGCAAGGACCGCGCGGTTTTTTTATGCGCTTTGCGGCGCGCATAACCTGAACGCATCGCTTCGATGAACGGAACGCATTTTTATATTTAGGTGTAAACCCTTATCATTCGCCGCACGACCTCGCGCGCGAACTCACGGCATCGACGCGCGTTTCCATCACTTCAACAAGCACTGTCCGGATGATGAACCGCAGCAAGTCCCACTCGACATCGCCGCGCTGGTCGACCCGGCTGAATTCGGTCGTCACCGCGATCTATCGCAAGCGGCCGGTCTGGATGGTGTCGTTCGCGGCGAGCGAGGCGAATCTGTCGGAGGGCTTGAGGGCCGCGTGCGCATCGACGGCGATGCTCGCGCTCGGCAACGTGCTGCACGATCCGGTGTTCGCGTGGGCCGCGATCGGCGCGTTCTGGACCTGCCTCGCCGATGCGGCCGGCTCGAACCGCGCGCGCTTCATGTCGATGATGGGCTTCGCGCTGCTGTCGACGCTGTGCGGCGGCATCGCCGCGTTCGCATCCGCGTCGGGCACCGCTTGGGCCGCGCTCGCGGTGCTCGCGTTCACGACGCTCGGCGCGTTCGGCCGCATCTGGGGCGCGGCCACGTCGCAGGTGACGATCCTCGCGGCGACCGCCTGCGTCGTGATGGTCGATCGGCCGATGCACGACGCGCGAGCCGGTGTCGAGTTTCTCGGCGTCTATCTGCTCGGCTGTCTGTTCGCGATCGTGCTGAGCCTGACCGTGTGGCGCATCCATCCGTTCGGCGCGAGCCGCGCGTCGCTGCGCGCGGTGTATCTGCGCCTCGCCGATATATCGTTCGATAGCGCACGGCTCGTCGGCGCACGGGCCGCGCCGCGTGAGTGGGCCACGCATGCCGCGCGCTTTCGTGCCGATGCGCGCGCGTCGCTCGAACGCTCGCGCGACGCGCTCGCGAACGTGCCCGCATCGAAAGCAGGCGGCGCGGCCGTCTACGACACGCTGCTCGGTTTGCTGACCGATGGCGAAGCGTTGTTCGCTTATCTGATCGCGGTGTCGGGCGCGGGCGAGAAGGTGCCCGACGATCCGCGCCGCACGCAACGCGCGGTGCGCCTGCTCAATGCGATCGGCGAAGTGCTGAGCGACATCGGCAGCGCTACCGGCGACGCGCGTTGGGAACGTCTCGCGGAGCCGCAAGCGCGTCTGCGACGTCTCGCGCATCGGCTCGAAAGCGCGCTGCTCGAACCGGTGAAGCTGCAATCCGGTTTCGAGCTCGTCGATTTCGCGCCGCGTGAGGTGCATGCGGAGCCGTGGAGCGCATGCGTCGCACGTTATACGGCGCGCGCATGGTCGACGCTGAAGGCGAACCTGTCGTGGCAGTCGGTCGGCTTGCGCCACGCTGCGCGTGTCGGCGTGACGACGACCGCGGGCTTCGTCGTGATTCGGGCGCTCGGTCTGCCGTTCGGCTATTGGGCGACGATGGCCACTCTTCTGATCCTGCAGCCGTCGATCGCCGCGACCTGGCCGCGCAGCATCGAACGCGCGGCGGGCAGTATCGTCGGCGGCGTGCTCGCGGCGGCGATCGGCTACGCGATTCATTCGCCGCTCGGCATCTCGCTTGCGGTGTTCCCGCTCGTGATGGCGACGATGGCGCTGCGCCCCGTCAGCTACAGCCTGTTCGTGCTGTTCCTGACGCCGACCTTCGTGCTCGTCGCCGACTTCGCGACGCCGGGCGCCAACGAACTGTCGTTCGCGCTGACGCGGCTCGGCAACAACGTGCTCGGTTGCGTGCTCGCGCTGCTCGCGACCTTCCTTCTGTGGCCGACGCGCGAGAAGCTCGACCTGCGCGTCTATCTCGGCGACGCGGTGCGCGCGAATCTCGCGTATCTGCGCGCGTCGCTCGAAGCGCCGCGGCACAGCGGCAAGGAGATCGAGCAATTGCGCCGCGCCGCGGGTCTCACCAGCAACAACGCGGAAGAAGCGATCGGCCGCGTGCGGCTGGAAAAGCTCGAGGACTCGATGGCCGACACCGTCACGCTGACCGTGCTGAGTCTGCTGCGGCGGATGGCCGGCACCGCTACGCAGTTGCGCCTCACCGCGAACCGTCGCGACATGCATAGCGAACTCGACGAATGGGTCGTGGCGATGAGCGAGGCGATCGAGGCCGCGCTGAACCGCACGTTGCGGCCGGTACGGCTCGAGTTGCCCGCGCGCGAGCGGTTGACGTCGCTGGAAGCGGATGTGGTGGGCGAGCTCGCGCGCGTGCATCGGCTGCTGACGGAGAGGATGCGCGAGGCGAGGGGGTAGCGCGACTCAGCCGTCGGAGCTCGCGCCGTCGTCAGCGGCGTCGTTCACTGCCACCGCCGGCAACACCGACTGCAGCGTGAACACCCCGGCCGCGAGCGCCCGCTTATCGGCGGCCGTGAGCCGCTTGACCCAATACTCGGCGCTCGACGCGCTCGAGCGGTCCGCCAGCTCGAACGACGCCAGCACCCGCACCGGCTTGCGCGAGCGCGTATAACGCGCGCCCGTGCCGCTCACGTGTTTGTCGAAGCGGGCGGCGACATCGGTCGCGATGCCGGTATAGACGCTGCCGTCCGAGCATTCGAGCAGATAGAGAAACCACGCCATAACCGCGCTTCTAGCCTTTGAACGGATTGTGTTCGCGCAGCTCGTCCACGTATGCGTGAATGCTGTTCTTTTCGTTGTCGAGGAAATGGCCGACCGCATCGGCGAACGCCGGATGCGCGAGCCAATGCGTGGAGCGCGTGACCGTCGGCAGAAAGCCGCGCGCCATCTTGTGCTCGCCCTGCGCGCCGCCCTCGAATGCGCCGAGCTTTTCTTCGATGCAGAATTCGAGCGGCTGATAGTACGCGGTTTCGAAGTGCAAGCACGGCACGTGTTCGAGCGCGCCCCAGTAGCGGCCATACAAGGTGCCGCCGGTTTTGTCGTCGCGCTGATAGACGACGAGCGAGCTCGCGATCGGCTTGCCTTCATATTCGGCGATCACCAGCAGCAGATTCTCCGGCATCGACGCGCCGATCATCCGGAAGAAATCGAGGTTCAGATACGGACTCGAAAAATGCTCGCGATAGGTTTGCCGATAGCACTTGCTGAAGAAGCGCCAGTCGGCATCCTTGATGTCTTCGCCGCGGATGCGCCGCATGGTGATGCCGGCCTCGTGCACCTTGCGACGTTCGGCGCGAATGTTCTTGCGCTTCTTCTGTTCGAGCGTCGACAGGAAGTCGTCGAAGTCGCGATAGCCGTCGTTGAGCCAGTGAAACTGCACGCCTTCGCGTTGCATCATGCCGATATCGGTGAGCGCGTCGGCTTCGCTCTGCGTCGGAAACAGCACATGCAGCGACGACACCTCGGCCTGCTCGGCGAACGCCATCAAGGTGGCCGCGAGATGGCGCAACGCGTGCTCGTTCGCCGATAGCAGGCGGTTGCCCTGCACCGGCGTGAACGGCACCGCGCATAGCAGCTTCGGGTAGTAGGGCAGGCCGTTGCGCTTGTACGCGTCGGCCCAGGCCCAGTCGAACACGTACTCGCCGTATGAGTGACCCTTCAGATAGACGGGGGCCGCCGCCGCGAGCTGGCCCGTGCGCGCGTCGGTCAGCGTGACGAATTGCGGCGCCCAACCGGTGTCGGGAACCGCGCATTGGGTCGCGTTCAGCGCGCTCAGAAACTCGTGCCGCAAAAACGGCGTGGGCTGCGGCTGCGCGGCAAGGAGGGCGTTCCACTCGGCGGCGTCCACCTCGGAGGGCGATGCCAGAATGCCCGTGCGATAATCGATACGTTGCTGGTTCAATCTGAGTGACTGTTTGCAATGACCGGCGCGGCGCGATGAAGCTGAAGCTGAAGCTGCCACGTCGTTCGTTGAGTTCGTTTATCCGGTTTGTTCAATTCCGTCGAGCCATCGAGCCGCGGTACCGCGAGCCGTGAAGGCTTGCCTGTCGATCCTGCCATGAAGACCCGAATCGCTCTTGCTCAAATCAATGTCACCGTCGGCGACTTCGCCGGCAACGTCGCGAAGATCGTCGCCGCCGCGCGCGCCGCGCACAGGGATGGTGCGAAGCTGCTGGTCGCGCCTGAACTCGCGTTGTCGGGTTATCCGCCCGAAGACCTGCTGCTGCGCCCCGCGTTCTATACCGCGAGCGCGGCCGCGTTGGCCGATCTCGCCGCGCAGTTGAAGCCGTTCACCGGTCTGCATGTGATCGTCGGTCATCCGCTGCGCGACGGGTCGGACAACCTCGCGCACAAGCTCGTGCACAACGCGGCGAACGGCCATGTTAATGCAAACGCGCCGATCGAGCGCGGCGTGCCGCCGGTCGATACCTTCAACGCGGCGTCTCTGATCGTCGACGGCGAATTGAAGGGCACCTATCGTAAGCAGGATCTGCCCAACACCGAGGTGTTCGACGAAAAGCGCTACTTCGCCGCGGACCCGCAGCCGTTCGTGTTCGAACTCGATGGGATCAAGTACGGCGTCGTGATCTGCGAGGACGCATGGCATGCGTCGGCCGCGCAGATGGCGAAGGCCGCGGGCGCGCAGGTGCTGCTGATTCCGAACGGCTCGCCGTATCACCTGAACAAGGAGGCGGTGCGCTTCGAGATCTTGCGCGCGCGCATTCGCGAGACCGGCATTCCGATGGTCTACGTGAATATGGTCGGCGGGCAGGACGAACTCGTGTTCGACGGTGGTTCGTTCGTGCTCGACGCGCAGGGCGCACTCGTCGCGAAGCTCGCGCAGTTCGAGGAAGCCACGGCGATCGTCGAGTTCGAGGACGGCAAGCCGCTGCCGGCCGCGATCGCGCCGGAGCAGTCGATCGAAGCGCAGGTGTACGCGGCGCTCGTGATGGGCGTGCGCGACTACATCGGCAAGAACGGTTTTCCGGGCGCGCTGATCGGTTTGTCGGGCGGCGTCGATTCGGCGCTCGTGCTGGCCGTTGCGTGCGACGCGCTCGGCGCCGACAAGGTGCGCGCGGTGATGATGCCGTCGCGCTACACGGCCGACATTTCCACGACCGACGCCGCCGAGATGGCGCGCCGCGTCGGCGTGCGTTACGACGAGATCGCGATCGCGCCGATGTTCGATGCGTTTCGCGCGTCGCTCGCCGAAGAGTTCGCGGGCCGCGCCGAAGACGCGACCGAAGAGAACATTCAGGCGCGCATTCGCGGCACGCTGCTGATGGCGCTGTCGAACAAATTCGGCTCGATCGTGCTGACCACCGGCAACAAGAGCGAGATGGCGGTCGGCTACTGCACGCTGTACGGCGACATGGCCGGCGGCTTCGCGGTGATCAAGGACATCGCGAAGACGCTCGTGTACCGGCTGTGCCGCTATCGCAACGCGGCCACGACGTTTGCGAAGCGCGACGTGATTCCCGAGCGGATCCTGACGCGTGCGCCGTCCGCCGAGCTGCGCGAGAACCAGACCGACCAGGACAGCCTGCCCGAATACGAAGTACTCGACGCGATCATGCGCATGTACATGGAGGAGGACCGTTCGCTTGCGGAAATTATCGCGGCGGGTTATCGGGTCGACGACGTGAAACGGGTCACGCGCCTGATCAAGATCAACGAGTATAAGCGCCGTCAGGCGCCGATCGGCATCCGCGTCACGCATCGTGCGTTCGGCCGCGACTGGCGCTATCCGATCACGTCGCGCTACACCGAACCGGTGGAGTGAAAGACGGCACCCGCGCGCGGATGCCGCAATGCATCCGGCGCGGCGTAGAATAAAAATCATCTTTCCCTTTTCACTCTTCCCATCAAGAGACGAGGTCGCCATGAAGCGCATCACCGCAGTCATCAAACCGTTCAAACTCGACGAAGTGCGCGAGGCGCTCGCGGAAGTCGGCCTCACCGGCCTGACCGTTACCGAGGTCAAGGGGTTCGGCCGCCAGAAAGGGCATACCGAGCTGTATCGTGGTGCGGAGTACGTGGTCGACTTTCTGCCGAAAGTGAAGATCGAAGTCGTGGTCGCGGACAGCCAGTGCGATCAGGTCATCGACGCGATCATCGGCGCGGCGCGCACCGGCAAGATCGGCGACGGCAAGATCTTCGTCGCGGATGTCGAGCGCGTGATCCGCATCCGTACCGGCGAAGAGAACGAAGCGGCCGTCTAAAGCCGCGCAAGCACGCACCGGCCCGGTGCGCGCAAGAACTCAAATTCGGCCGCCGAAGAAAAAACGGTGCAATACCCTTGCGGATATTGCACCGATACGCGCCTCTCGCAGCAGCGTGAAAAAGATTCTCTTGAAGAAACCTGTGTTACACCCCGAGGTGTGACCCTCGGGGCGCACCGTTCGATTAGAACGAGTGCTGGATGCCTGCGTACACGCCGGTTTGCTGGCGGCCTTGCAGCGGGTTGTCCGTTGCAGCGGCGAAGCCCGCATTGTTCGCGTTTAGACCGAAGTTAGCATTGCGGCTGTTGCGCACCGTTGCCGCCTGCAGGTCGAGCAGCGTGCGCTTCGACAGGTTGTACGAACCGCCGACCGTGTAGATCGTCGCATTGCCCGCGCCGTTGTTGCCGTTCACGTGATAGACGGCCGCGATCAGCGCTGCAGCCGGCGTTGCCTGCCACGTCACACCGCCCCATTCGTGATCCAGGGTGGTCGGCTGACCAGGAGCAACGTTCGTCGCACCTGCCGAGCGGACTGCCTGGTATGCGGCCTGAATCTTGAACTGGCCGAGGAACACGTTCACCAGAGCTGAGTACTCGCGCGATGCCGCGAATACGCCGTTGCTCGTGTTAGCCGTATTGATGCCGTTGTTGGCGACCGGGCCACCCCACAAACCGCCGGTCGTCGGGTTGCGAATTTCGTCGTACAGACCGCGGATCTGGAACAGCGAGGTCGTGTAGGTGACCTGCGCGCCAGCTTCGCGACCTTGCGGCGTCGTGCCGTTACCGTTCCAGCTCGTCGCGTTCGACAGCGCGTATTGACCGTAGAAGTCAAAGCCCGCGATCTTCGGCGACTGGTACGCGAAGTTGTTGCTCGACTGCGGCCAGTTGCGGCCACGCACGAGCGATGCCGACGACCAGTTGGACTGACCGAACGGGTCGAAGTCCCACACGCCGTTCGAGATGAAGAGCATGCGGCCCATCGTGAACGTACCGAACTGGTCGTTCGAAATGCCGACCGTTGCCCAGCGATTGAAGAGACCACCGCCACCAGGACCCGCGCCCGTCATCGTGTTGAACGAGCCTTCCAACTGGAACAGAATCTTGTTGCCAGCGCCGATGTCCTCGACACCCTTCATGCCCCACAGGCTGGTGCCCCAGTCGCCGCTTTCCGCCTTGAAGCGGTTCGAGCTGGTGTTGGCCGCGCCGTTGGCGTTAGCGCCGGTCGGGACGCCCGACATGTACTCGAGACCTGCATCCAAACGGCCATACAGCGTGACGCTGCTCTGAGCGTGTGCAACAACGCCGGCCGACATCAGCGCAGCGACGAGCAAAGCTTTCTTCATCTTCTCCTCCATACCCTGTCAAAAAAAGAAACCCAGTACTGCGAGTGGTGTTCGGACGCGATCAGCGCCGAACAGAAAGCGGTACCAGGGGAGAGTGGCGGGGGGATAGGGGTGCTCCTGCCATGACATGTAGCGTCGAGCTATCTTTGCGTCATGCCGATCCCACGCCGACCGGTTCTCCTCTGTGTTTTGAAGTGAAACTACTTTTAATCAACTTTGTTTTGCTACTTTGGTTACCAATTTATCAAAAATAACTTTAACTGGGAGAAGAAATTAGTACCGTCCACAGGCGGTGTCGCCAAATTGCAATACGAATGTGCGGGGGAACCCGGAGGAACCCCTCGGAAAATGGCGCAGAGCCTTGTCCGGCAAGGGAAGCGCGGCTCGGAAGGGGGCGCATTAAGGATTGTCACTATTGACGAGTCAAAAGTGGCAGGTTAGGGCGAAAACCAGGCCGGAATAGCCCGTTTTGTGGGATTTTCCGCGCTTTTTCGTCGTTCGAATGGCCGGGGCGAAGGACGCGGTAAGAATGAAAAAGGCGCTCGTAAGCGCCTTGTAAAACTACATTGACTACATTTTCGATGTTATTCGCATCGTAAGTCGCGGGCAATTTTTATTACTTGAGACTGCCCGACAGGAATTGCTTCAGACGCTCGCTTTTCGTGTTTTTGAACACTTCGTCGGGATGGCCTTCTTCCTCGACGCGGCCCTGATGCAGGAACATCACATGGTTCGACACGTTGCGCGCGAAGCCCATTTCGTGTGTGACGACGATCATCGTGCGGCCTTCCTCGGCGAGCTTTTGCATCACCTTCAGCACTTCCCCGACGAGCTCTGGGTCGAGCGCCGAGGTCGGTTCGTCGAACAGCATCACATCCGGGTGCATCGCCAGCGCCCGCGCAATCGCCACGCGCTGCTGCTGGCCGCCCGACAGATGCGACGGATACTGCTTCTCGAGACGCGGCGCGAGGCCGACCTTCTCCAGATATTCGCGCGCGCGGTCCTCGGCTTCCTTGCGCTTCAGACCGAGTACGTGCACCGGCGCCTCGATGATGTTCTCGAGCACGTTCATGTGGGACCACAGGTTGAAGTGCTGGAACACCATCGAAAGCTTGGTGCGCACGCGCTGCAACTGTTTCGGGTCCGACACGCGCAGCGCGCCGTCTTTGGCGGTCTGCGTGCGCACTTCCTCGCCGTCGACGAAAATGCGCCCCGCGTTCGGCTGTTCGAGAAAGTTGATGCAGCGAAGCATCGTGCTCTTGCCGGAGCCGGACGAACCGATCACGCTGATCACGTCGCCGGCATTGGCTTTCAGCGACACGCCCTTGAGGACTTCGTTGTCGCCGTACTTTTTGTGAAGCTCGTCGACGAAGAGCTTCTGCTTCTTGGAGTTCATCAGGATCCTTAACGAGCTTGCTTGTCTATGGACGCGCAGTTACTTGCCTTGCGGCCGCAGGTAAGCGAGCCAGCGACGCTCGGCGCGGCGGAACAGCCACACGAGCGCGAAAGAAATACACAGATACAGCAGCGCGGCGATGCCGAACGCGTTGAACGACTGATACGTCGCGGAGTTCACGTCGCGCGCGATCTTCAGGATGTCCGGCACCGTGGCCGTGAACGCGACCGTGGTCGCGTGCAACATGAGGATCACTTCGTTGCTGTAGTAGGGCAGTGCGCGGCGCAGCGCCGACGGCAGAATCACGCGCCGGTACAGCGTGAACGACGACATGCCGTACGCGCGCGCCGCTTCGATCTCGCCGTAAGGCGTCGCCTTGATCGCGCCCGCGAAGATTTCGGTCGTATACGCGCAGGTGTTCAGCGTGAACGCGAGCAGCGTGCAGTGCATGCCGTCGCGGAAGAACGCGTTGGTCAGCGCGTTGTTGCGGATGATCTCGAGGCTGTAGAGACCCGTGTAGCACAGCAGCAGTTGCACATAGAGCGGCGTGCCGCGGAAGATATAGGTATAGAGCCACACGAGGCCCGCGAGCCATTTCTTCTTCGACACGCGCGCGACCGCGAGCGGCACCGACAGGCAGAAGCCGAGGCCGATCGACACGACCAGCAGCCACAACGTGATTGCGACACCGGTGAAGCGATAGCCATCGGTGAAAAGATAGTTGCGCCAGTATTGCTGAATGATCTCGATCATAGATCCGCCTTTCGCACGCCGGTCGAGTAACGCTTTTCGAGGTACATCAGCACGAAGTTCGACACTGTGGTGATGACGAGATAGATCGCCCCCGCGAGCAGGGTGAAGAAGAAGAACCGCAGGGTGCCCTTGCCGGCGTCCTGCGAGGCCTTGACGACGTCGGCGAGACCGATGATCGACACGAGCGCGGTCGCCTTGACCATCACCTGCCAGTTGTTGCCGATGCCCGGCAGCGCGAAGCGCATCATCTGCGGGAACATCACGCGCGAGAACACCTGCCAGCTCGTCATGCCGTAGGCCGCGCCCGCTTCGAGCTGGCCGCGCGGCACCGCGAGAAACGCGCCGCGGAACGTCTCGGTGAAGTACGCGCCGTAGATGAAGCCGAGCACCGCGACGCCGGCCACGAACGGGTCGATGTCGATCTGGTCCCAGCCCATCGCGTCGGTCAGGTTGTTAAGCCAGATCTGGATGCTATAGAACAGCAGCAGCATCAGCACGAGATCGGGCACGCCGCGCACGAGCGTCGTGTAGACGGTGCCGATGCCGTTCGACAGACGGTTCTTCGACAATTTCGCCGCCGCGCCGAGCAGGCCGAGCACGAACGCGAGCGCGAGCGAGAACACCGCCAGCTTGACGGTTTGCCAGGTGCCGCTGAGGAGTAGCGGGCCGTAGCCTTGAAGGAACATAGGAAGTCCTCGACGATGCGTTTCTCGCGCACCGCGAAAGACGCGGCCCGCGATGCGCCGCGTCGGGGTCGAGCGCCTGGCTCGCCGTGATCCGCGGCGCACAGCGTGCCGCTGTGCAAATCATGCCGCAGAAACGTTGGTGGCTCCTGCAGCGCGCTTTTGGGACTTTCGTCTCGGATTGTCTTGAATCTACTGCCTGGTATTGCCACCTTCGGTTGTCACCTTCGGTGCCACTTGCACTGCCATCGCCACCGGCCCGAGCCGGCTTACCACTCAGTATCCTGCCTGTTTTGCTCAACGGCCAGGATAAATGTCGAAGTCGAAGTACTGCTTCTCGAGCTTTTTGAACGTGCCGTCCCGATGAACCTCGGCGAGCGCCTGATTGAACTTCGCCTTTAGCTCGGCATCGCTCTTGCGCAGACCGATCGCGGTGCCTTCGCCGATCGTCTTCGGATCTTTCACTTCCGGACCGGCCCAACCGAAGCCGTTGCCGCGCGGTGTCTTCAGAAAGCCGGCGTCGGCCTGCACTTCGTCCTGCAGCGCGGCGTCGAGACGGCCCGATGCGAGATCCGCGTACACCTGGTCCTGATTCTGGTACGGCACGACGACCACGCCCTTCGGTTCCCACCAGACCTTCGCGTACTGTTCCTGCGTCGAGCCCTGCTCGACGCCGACGCGCTTGCCTTTCAGCGATTCAGGGGTGGGCAGAAGCGGAGAACCGGTCTTCGCGATCATGCGGGCGGGCGCGTCGAACATCTTGTCGGAGAAGTCGATCTGCTCGCGGCGCTTGTCGGTGACGCTGAGCGAGGAGACGATCGCGTCGAACTTGCGAGCTTTCAGCGCCGGAATGAGGCCGTCCAGATCCTGTGCGGCCCATACGCACTGCACGTTCATCTTCGCGCACAGCGCGCGGGCCAGGTCGGCATCGAACCCGACGATGTCGCCATTAGGCGCCTTCGATTCGAATGGCGGATAACTGGCGTCGACCCCGATGCGCACCGTTTTCCATTCTTTCGCCATCGCGCCGGTGGCCATGACTGCCAGAGCCACGCACAGTGCGAACTTCTTCATGTTTCTCCTGAACCAAACTGATCGTCGTGATGACTCGACCCGACGAGCGCCGGCCGAGTGCCGACGGTCGCTATTCTAGGCGGTCAAAATTGCCGTGCCGCAGGGATTGTCGCCGCGCGCTCGTCGTTCTTGCGCGGGCGGTTCGTCCGACGTGGTGCGCTGTTCCGGTGCGTGCGGTGCTTGCCGGACGTGCCCTCGCGCGGGTGTGGCGCCGAGTAGGAGTCCGTCGCGCACCGGTTGCGGCCGGCCCGGCGAGGCTTGCCGGCGCGGCCTGCACGTCCCGCTGGACGTCCACGCGGCTTGAAAAGCGCGGTATTTTACCCGAAGAGCGGCAAGCTGCCAGTGCGGGGCGGCAGCGAGCGGCAAGACGCCGCGCAGCGCGTGGTGCGTGCGCGACGCCGGCGCGGTTTTGCGGGCGCCGGGCAGCCGGGCGCCGGGCAGCCGGGCGCCCGCCTTTCCGCGTGGTCACCTCGCCGGCCGCGCCGTGCGTGCGATTGCATGCAGCGATGGAACGCTGCGGTGCGGTCGCGCACGATTGTTTAGTGGGCACGCAGCCCCTACATTCCTCGCATCGCTCTGATTGAGTACTTACCGGGAGACTTTCCATGATCGAGATTCGCCGCTCCGCAGAACGCGGTCACGCCAACCACGGCTGGCTCGACTCGTATCACAGCTTCTCGTTTGCCGATTACCGCGACCCCGAGCATGTGCACTTCGGACCGCTGCGCGTGATCAACGAAGACCGCATCGCCGGCGGCCAAGGTTTCGGCGCGCATGGGCATCGTGACATGGAGATCGTCACGTACGTGCTCGAGGGCGCGCTAGCGCATCGCGACAGCATGGGCAACGGCTCTACGATCCGTCCGGGCGACGTGCAGCGCATGAGTGCGGGCACCGGCGTGCAGCACAGCGAGTTCAACGCGTCGCGCGACGAACCCGCGCATCTGCTGCAGATCTGGATCATTCCGCGCCGCGCGGGCGATCAGCCCGGCTACGAGGAAAAGCGCTTCGACGCCGACAGCAAGCGCGGCCGCCTGCGCGTGATCGCGTCGCCCGACGGCCACGACGGCTCGGTGACGATCCATGCGGACGCGTCGATCTACGCGGGACTGTTCGACGGCGCCGAACACGCGACCTTCGCAATACCGGCGGGGCGTCTCGCCTATCTGCACGTCGCGCGCGGCACGCTGAGCGTGAACGGCACGGTGCTCGAAGCGGGCGATGCCGCGAAGCTCAGCGACGTCGACACGGTGACGCTCGAAAAGGGCGCCGACGCGGAAGTGCTGCTGTTCGATCTCGGCCAGTTGAACGGCTGATCCGAACGGTTGGTTCGCGCGGCCCGCGGACCGCGGACCGAGCCGCGAGCAGCGCCAAACGACAACGCCACGGAAAACCTCTTCCGTGGCGTTTTTTCTATTTGCGAGGCGCCCTCCCTGGCACGCCTCGCGGATGCAACGCGCCGCTTACTGATTAGCGGCCGGCGCCGACGCCGCGCCTTGGTGATGCTCCCAACGCTCGCGCATCTTCTCGTGACGCTGTTCCATCCGCGAGAAGCGCTGCTTGATCGCCGTGCTGACAGTGGTCTTCTGCTGGTCGTTCAGGCCGTTATAGAACTTGAGCCATGCGTCGGTGGTTTGCTGACGCAGTTGCGCGTCCTTCTGCTCGATCTGCTGATGCGTCGCGGCCATCGCGTTCAGATCGAGGATCGGCTGCTGCTGCGCGGCCTTGAACTGGTCGTGAGCCTGCTTGTGGTTCGCGCGCATCGCTTCGTGATTCTGCTTCATCGTATCGAGCGCGCTTTGCCACAGCTTTTCCTGATCGGCGTTCAGCTTCAGCTGATCGTGGAGTTGGGTCAATTCCTTCATGAAGTGGCCGTGCCAGCCGCCGGGGCCGCCGTGCGCCTGCTCGGCGGGTTGAGCGGCGGGTTGAGCGGCATAAGCGGCGCCCACGCCGATGGCGAGAGCGGTGGCAGCAACGGCGAGAACGCGCGACATCTTTTTGGTGGACATATGAGGCTCCTTGTAATGGAATAGCCGACGATGCAACCGGTCTTTGGACTGCCTGCACTCGGTAAGGCACAGCGTAGAGAACCGCGTGCGCCGCTGTGTTACGCGCCAGGACGCCGCTATTACCAGCAATTACGCGCGGCTTTCACCGTAACACCCGGTAACCCTTCAGACCGTTTGGAAAACGAAATCCCTTTCTGCCGCGCGTTAAACTTCATTTCATGGCTACTCAAATCCTGGTCGTCGACGACGACGTCGAATTGCGCGATCTGCTGCGCGACTATCTGGCCCGTCAGGGCATCGAAGTTTCGGTGCTGCACGACGCGGGCTCACTCGAACGGCGCCTCGAGCGCGAGCGCCCCGACCTCATCGTGCTGGACCTGATGATGCCCGGCGTGGACGGCCTCACCGCGCTGCGCAAGCTGCGCGCATCGGGCGACGATATCCCTGTCATCATGCTGACCGCGCGCGCCGACGACGTCGACCGTATCGTCGGCCTCGAACTCGGCGCGGACGACTACCTCGGCAAGCCGTTCAATCCGCGCGAACTGCTCGCGCGCGTGCAGGCGGTGCTGCGGCGGCGCCGCACGCTGCCGTCGGCGGCCGCGCCCGAGCAGCGCGAGCCGTTCAGCTTCGGCCGCTTCACGCTGGATTTCCAGTCACGCACGCTGCATCTCGAAGACAAGCCGCTCACGCTGTCGGGCAGCGAGTTCGCTCTGCTGAAGATCTTCGTCAATCACCCCATGCGCACGCTCACGCGCGAGCGCCTGCTGGAACTGCTGCACGGTCCCGAGTACGACGGCACCGACCGCGGCATCGACGTGCAGGTGTGGCGCCTGCGTCGCATTCTCGAAACCGATCCATCCACACCGCGCTTCATCCAGACTGTGCGCGGCCGCGGTTACGTGTTCGTGCCGGACGGCGAGCAGCATGCGTCGGCCCATTGATTCGCTGTTCGGGCGGCTCGCACTGCTCGTCGTCGCGGTGCTGATGTTGTCGCATTTCGCGTGGTACGCGCTGATGCGGCTCGAACGTTCGCAACTGCAAACGCGCTACGCGGTCGAGGAAGCGACCTTCCTCGTCGACGCGGTGCGTCAGCACGTCGCCCGCACACCGGATCAACCGTTGCCGTCGCGCGTGAAGCTGGTCGACCCGGCCAGCCCGGATGTACCGGCAGCCAGCGCGAACATGCCGCCGCCGCTCGAGCGTTTCGTCGAGGACGTGCGCGACCGCATGCCGGCCGACACCCAGGTGCGCATCAGTCCGCCCGGCGGACCGCCCACGCTATGGGTGCGCGCCGCGACTGATCGAAACTGGATCGTCGTGCCGGTTCAACCGCTGCGCATGCCGCGCTCGCTCGACCGCACGGTGTCGTGGCTCGTCATTATTTTCTCGTTCGCGGTGATGGCGGCGCTGTTCGCCGCCTGGGCTCTCCAGCGGCCACTGCGCTTGCTCGCGCAGGCGGTCGCGCGCTTCGGCCGCGGGCTGCCGGTGCCGCCGGTGCCGGAGCGCGGGCCGCGCGAGTTGCGGCAACTCACGCATGGCTTCAATCAGATGGTGCAGGAAGTCGCGCGCACCGAGAACGATCGCGCGGTGATGCTGGCCGGTGTCGCGCATGACCTGAAGACGCCGCTCGCACGTCTGCGGCTGCGCGCCGAAATGATGGACGACGCGAAGACGCGCGACGGGGTCGTGCGCGACGTCGATTCGATGACGCATATCGTCGAGCAGTTCCTGCTGTTCGCGCACGACGGAGCGGACCGCAGCGAACCCGTGGAAGTCGATGCACAGTGCGAGCGTGTCGTGCGCAGTTATCGGGCGGTGGCCAGCGGCGCGCCGATCGTACACACGGAGCTGAACGCCGGGCCGTCGTTTCAGCTGCCCGCCGCCACGCTCGACCGGATCCTGTCGAACCTGATCGACAACGCGCATGCGTATGGCGCGCCGCCGGTGGTCGTCGCGACTGCGCGCACACCGCAGGGCTTTACGCTATCCGTTAGCGACAACGGCAAGGGCATCGCCGCCCAGGATCTGATCAGCGCGAGCCGGCCGTTCGTGCGGCTCGATCCGGCGCGCGGCGGCAACGGCCACAGCGGGCTGGGCCTTGCGATCGTCGAGCGGCTGGTGCGGCGCGCGGGCGGTGAATGGGAAATCGGCAATCACGACGGCCGCGGTTTGCGGGTGTTGATGAGCTTTCCGTTCGAAGTGCTGCCGCGGGTCGCGACGGCCTCGGAAAATGCGTGGTAGGAGCGGGGTATTGGAGTCGCGATGCGCGCGCGGGGCGTCGGCATCGCGAGCGGCGAGGGGTCAGTCCGAAAACAGCGTATTCAACGCATTCGCCGTTTCGCTATCGACGGTATTCCACGTCACCGATTCCGCCTCGAAAATATAGTGCGTCGTATATTTGCCGAGCCGCGCGAGTATTTCCTCCTGAATCAATTCCGGCGCGACCTCCAGTTTCAGATACCACGCGGTCGACGACAGACGCGTCTGGAACGCGCCGTATTCGGCGAGCAGATGGTCGAATGCCTCAGCGTCCTGATCGCGACAGACGATCACCAGATTTCCCTTCATGCGAATCTCCCGTTAGTGCGGTAGTGACACTCCGATATCAGGATTGATGATACCTGCTTCGTTGCGGGAAGCTCGGCGTCGTTTTAGCGCGGGCAGGGTGTTGGCGTGGGTCGGCTAAGCGGAGAGGGCGATACCGTCGCGCTGAGTACTCCGGCTAGCGTCGGGCATTCACCATGCGTTCACCGCCGTGCGCGCAGACGGTGCGGTATCGTCGGGCGGCAGCGCTTCGGTGCGGTCGCGCCCGCCGGTTTTCGCCGCGTACAGCGCGGTATCGGCTCGGCTCATCAGGCGCTCGGGCAGATCGTCGGGCGACAGCTCGGTGATGCCGATGCTCACGCTCAGCCCCGCCGCGGCCGGCAGCTTCGGCGAGGGTATCGCTTTCAGCCGCAGCCGCAGACGCTCGACCACCTCGCGCCCGCCTGCCAGATCGGTGGCCGGCAGCAGCAGGCCGAACTCTTCGCCGCCGAGCCGGCCGATCGCGTCGGAGCTGCGCAGCTCGGCGCGACACGTATCGACGAAATGTTCGAGCGCGCGGTCGCCGGCGGCGTGGCCGAAGCGGTCGTTGATCTGCTTGAAGTGGTCGAGATCGGCGATCGCCATGCACAGCGGCTCGCGGCCCGCGTGCGCGCGATCGATCTCGTGGCGCAGCAGGTCGAGGAAATAGCGCCGCGACAGCGCGCCGGTCAACGCATCGTGCCGCGCCTCGGCCGACAGCAGCGTATTGGCCGACTGCAACTGCTCGGCGAGATCGCGGGTCGCGCGATGGTGGCGCCGCTCGCGCACGTAGGACACGGTGATCACCCACGCGAGCGCGACGGTGCCGGACAGCGTCAGGAACACCAGCAGATGGTCGCGCTTGTGGTTGCGCAGCAGTTCCGGCCACGCGGCGAGCGGATCGACCAGATGCGCGGAGAGTCCGGAGTTCAGGCCACCGCGGTTCTGATAGAGCGCCGGGGCCGGTTGCTCGATCATGCCGAACAGCTGCGCGGCGACCGAGGCCGGCACCCACGGCGCCTGCTCACGCACTTGCGTGTCTTCGCGGATCAGCATGTCGGGGAAGGTCTCGCGGCGGTAGATGATGCGCCGCTCGGCTGGGCTCATCTGCGTGACGCGCGAGTTCGGCAATGCGTGGCCTTCGAGCGCGCTGTTGTGCGCCATGATGATGACGCCGTTCTCGTCGGAGACGAAGGTGCCCGCGTGCGCGACCCAGTGGCGCAATCGCGCGATGCCGACCTTGGCGACCACCGCGCCGACCAGCAGGCCGTCCGAGTACACCGGCGCGGCGATGAAGATGCCCGGCTCGCCGCTCGCGCGACCGACGCCGTAGGCTTCAGCGAACGCGCCGAGCAGTGCGCTCGTCAGATAGCCGCGCGCGCGCATATCCATGCCGACGAACGATTGCTGCGCGCCCTCGGGGTTCGACATCGTGTTGCTGGAGGCGACGCAGATGCCGTTCGCGTTGACGATCCAGACCTGGTCGAGCCCGGAGAAGCCTTGCGCTTCATGCAGGAACCTGCTGACCGCGGCCATCTGCGGGTCCTTCAGCAACGCGGCCCGCAACGCGGGTTCCGCCGCCTCGCCGTTCACGGCATAATTCTGCGATCGCACGAGGGCACGCTGGACCACGTCCATTTCGGCCATGGTTGCGGGGATGGCGCGGGACATCGCGAGGTCGCTGGCAATCACTTCAGCCATGTTGTCGACGATCGAGGTGGACATTTGCCGCTGCGTGTGCAACGCCGCGTCCAGCTCTTGCTGTACCATCCGGTCCGCGACCATGCCAGCCACGAACCAGCAGACGAGGACGATCAGCACGAAGCTGACCGGCCCGGCTACCTGGCGCAAGGTTGTCCTGTTCATCGACCCTCTGATCCGTCTGGCTGTGACATGCAACTTGCTTGTTGGTGGGCAGCGCGCTCTCAACGCTGTGTCGTTATCTGCGTCAGCTGCGGTTTCGTTCCGTCACGAGCGACGCGCGCTGCGCCGTCGCCATGCCCGGAATGAATCGCTGATAAACAGGTACGTCGTTTCCCGATTTTAACCGTCGCGAAGCACGTTGCCACCGTTATTGCTGGGATGCTGTCTGCATATGCCGCGCCGATTAGATTCTTAACGGCAGCCGCGCGGGATTCTTGATAGCTGTGCGGGCAGATGGAGCGAATGAGTGGCGGCGGCTGCGGCGACGCGCCGATGTGGCTTGCGCGCCACGCCGCGAGACAGCCTCGCGACGTGTCACGCCGAAGTACGCGCGAGCAGGGTACAGTGCGGCGCGTTGACGCGGGCCGGGGCTTGCTGAAGCCTTACGCCACGGGCGTGCGACGCCGTCTCGCGATTTGCGGCGAAAGGTTGTGCCTGAAACATAGGATGGTGTAGTGTCGTGCCGTCCAAAACGAGGAAAGCCCGCCAGCCCTCGGGCGGCGCACGCGGCGACAGGAGTTCGGCGTGATGGTTGTGGTCGTGGGCGACGCGTCCACGTAACTGCCCATTGCCGGCCCATGTGTCTCCAACGCTAACGATTTACCACGCACGCGCGTTTTGCCATGCCTGATTTCCGCTTTCCGGACCGACCCATAGACCGCCGCGGAGCCGCGGCCTCCTTCGAGCGTTCGAATGCCTGTTTCAAGAGGGAGGGCATCTGATGGATTTCAGCTTCAACCTGAAGCGCACCGCCAATGCGTCGGCATGGCGGGTGTTGCCCAACCGCTGGGACTTCGTCGCGTTCCCGCTGATCATCTGCCTGATCGCGATGGCGTCGATCGGCTTTCACGAGACGCTCGCGCCGATGTCGACGCTAAAGACCCAGGCGATCTCGCTCGATCCGGCCAACCTGCCCGAGTACGCGATGCGCACCACGCTGCGCATGCTCGCGGCGATGGTCGCCTCGCTGATCTTCACGCTGGTCTACGGCACGCTGGCCGCCAAGAGCCGCCGCGCCGGCCTCGTGCTGGTGCCGATTCTCGACATCCTGCAGTCGGTGCCGGTGCTCGGCTACATCTCGTTTACGGTCACCTTCTTCCTCGCGATGTTCCCGGGCCGCGTGCTCGGCGCCGAGCTCGCCGCGATCTTCGCGATCTTCACGAGCCAGGCGTGGAACATGACGTTCAGCTTCTACCAGTCGCTGCGCACGGTGCCGCGCGACCTCGATGAGGTGTCGCGCGGCTTTCACCTGACGTCGTGGCAGCGCTTCTGGAAGCTCGAAGTGCCGTTCTCGATGCCGGGCCTGATCTGGAACATGATGATGTCGATGTCGGGCGGCTGGTTCTTCGTCGTGGCTTCCGAAGCGATCACGGTCGGCAACAACACGATTACGCTGCCGGGCATCGGCGCCTACCTCGCGCAGGCGATCAGCGACAAGAATCTGCACGCGATCGGCTGGGTCATCCTCGCGATGACGGTCGTGATCCTCGCCTATGACCAGCTGCTGTTCCGTCCGCTCGTCGCGTGGGCCGACAAGTTCCGCATGGAGACCACGAGTTCGGGCGATGCGCCGGAATCGTGGCTGCTCGACCTGATCCGCCGCACGCGTCTGATTCACCGGCTGCTGGTGCCGCTCGGCTGGATGTTCGCGCGCGCGGCGCGCGTGCGCTTCCAGTTGCCCGCGTTCAGCGCGCCGCGCTTTCACATCCCGCAGCGCGAGAAGAACTCCAAGCTCGGCGACATCATCTGGGCGGCGATCGTGCTGCTCGCCACGGTCTACGTGGTGTACCGCGTGTTTCTGTATGTGCGCACCGGCGTCACGCTCGACGAGATCGGCCACGTGTTCGTGCTCGGCCTGATCACGCTGCTGCGCGTGGCGGTGCTGATCGCGATCGCCTCCGTGATCTGGGTGCCGGTCGGCGTGCTGATCGGCCTGCGCCCGGCGCTCGCGGAAAAGGTGCAGCCGCTCGCGCAGTTCCTCGCGGCGTTCCCGGCGAACCTGCTGTTCCCGGTGTTCGTGATCGTCATCGTGCGCTTTCACCTGAATCCGGACATCTGGCTGTCACCGCTGATCGTGCTCGGCACGCAGTGGTATATCCTGTTCAACGTGATTGCCGGTGCAAGCTCGTATCCGAACGACTACCGCGAGGCGGCCAAGAATTTTCACATTCGCGGCTGGCAGTGGTGGCGTCAGGCGATGCTGCCGGGCATTTTTCCGTACTACGTGACGGGCGCGATCACCGCGTCGGGCGGTGCGTGGAACGCGAGCATCGTCGCCGAGTTCGTGCAGTGGGGCGATACCAAGGTCGCCGCGCATGGCCTCGGCGCCTATATCGCGCAGACCACCGCGGCGGGCGACTATCCGAAGATCATCGTGGGCATCGCCGTGATGTCCCTGTTCGTGACCCTGTTCAACCGTCTGCTGTGGCGTCCGATGTACGCCTACGCCGAAGGCAAGCTCCGTCTAGATTGAGAAATGAAGGCTTAACGCGATGCAAAATCCTAAAGCTGCTATGACCGCCGCGCCGATCCAGACGCCGCCGAAGCCCCCGCGCCTCGGCGAGGAAATCCTGCGCGTCAAGGACGTGTGCCGCGGCTTCAACAAGACTCAGGGTGAACTGCTCGTCCTCGACGACGCGAATCTGTCGCTGCGCGAGGGCGAGATCGTCGGTCTGCTCGGCCGTTCGGGCTCGGGCAAGTCGACGCTGTTGCGTATCATCGCCGGCCTGATCGAGCCGACCGACGGCGAAGTCACGTACATGGGCAAGCCGCTCGAAGGCCCGGCCAAGGGCGTAGCGATGGTGTTCCAGACCTTCGCGCTGTTTCCGTGGCTGACCGTGCTGCAGAACGTGGAAGCGGGTCTCGAGGCACAAGGCGTCGGCGCGTCGGAGCGGCGCACTCGCGCGCTCGCGGCGATCGACCTGATCGGTCTCGACGGCTTCGAAAACGCGTATCCGCGCGAGCTGTCGGGCGGCATGCGTCAGCGCGTCGGCTTCGCGCGTGCGCTCGTCGTCGATCCGACACTGCTGCTGATGGACGAGCCGTTTTCCGCACTCGACGTGCTGACCGCCGAAACGCTGCGTACCGACCTGCTCGATCTGTGGACGCAGGGCCGCATGCCGATCAAGGCGGTGCTGATCGTCACGCACAACATCGAGGAAGCGGTGTTCATGTGCGACCGCATTCTGGTGCTGTCGTCGAACCCGGGCCGCGTGATCGCCGAGATCAAGGTGCCGTTCAAGCATCCGCGCAATCGTCTGGACCCGGCGTTCCGTCGTCTCGTCGACGAGATCTACGCGAAGATGACCGCGCGCCAGACCGACGAGAAGACCAAGAAGGGGCTCGAGCTCGGTAGCTGGCTGCCGCACGTGTCGACCAACCTGATGGCCGGTCTGATCGAGACGCTCGCCGCCGCGCCGTATCACGGCCGCGCGGACATGCCGGAAATCGCGCGCTCGCTGCATCTGGAGGTCGACGATCTGTTCCCGATCGCCGAAGTGCTGCAGCACCTCGGTTTCGCCGACGTGCGCGAGGGCGACATTTTCCTGACGCCGCCGGCGCGCGTGTTCTCCGAGTTCGGTACCCAGGAACGGAAGATGATGTTCGCCGAGCATCTGCTGCGGCACGTGCCGCTCGCGGCGCGGATCAAGAAGGTGTTGAACGAGCGGCCGGGGCATCGCGCGCCGCGCGTGCGCTTCGAGCAGGAGTTGGAAGACTTCCTGTCGGACAGCGCGGCGGAAGAGACGCTCGACGCGGTCATCAACTGGGGCCGTTACGGCGAGATCTTTTCGTATAACGATCAGACGGAAATCTTCAGTCTGGAAGACGTGGAGTCTTGAGCCCGGGTTGCCGCGGAAGCGACCGCGGTTCAGACAAAAAGGCGGCGAGGAAAACTTCGCCGCTTTTTTTATTGCAGGTTGCCCCAGCGTGCGACCGCCGGCTCGGCCGTCGCCCACTTCCAGCCCTTGTCCTGCTGGCACGCGCTCGCCGTGAACCACCTCTCGGGCGCGTTCGGGCCGTCGCCGTCCTGCACCGAGAACACGAAGTCTTTGCACAGCGCGAGCGCCGAGTTGACCGCGCGCGTCACGCGCACCTGGCCGTGACCGTTTTCGATCGGCAACGTGTGCTTGACCGACCACGGTTTCGTTTCGCCGACCGCCATCGTCCCGACCAGCGCCGCCATCAGATCCTGCTGATCCTTGTGCATGCTGCGCATGTAGCGCGCGACCGCTTCGTCGGTGGCAGCCTGCACCGCCACGCCGACGCCGAGCGCGACGGCCGGATTGCTGGTCACGATGCCCGAAGCGACACCCGCCGCCGCGCCGCTCGCGGCGCCGATCGACGCGCAGCCGCTCGCCAGCAGGCTCGCGCCGACGCATAGCGCGCCGGCCGCGATGAGCCGTAGCCGATCACCCATCGGAACGCCAGGCGAACGCAATATCATTGCAGCGCACCCCAGCGCTCGGTGGCGGGTTCGGCCGATGCCCAACGCCAGTCCTTACCGTCACGGCAAACCGACGCGATGTAAAACGCGCTGCTAGCGGGCTTGTCGCGTGTTGCGTTCTGATCGACGGAAAAGACGATTTCCTTGCAGTCGAGCGCGCCGGTGCTGATCAGGCGGCTGACGGTCACGCGGCCGTGCTCGTCGTCTTCGATCGGGAAAGAGTGGGTGATGCTCCAGGGAGCGACCGCGCCGACCTCGAGCGGACCGGCCGCCTGCGCGATGCTGTTCTGCGTATTCGTGTGGACCACGCGCTCCGAGTACTGCACGCCGGCGCGCGCGGCGGCGACCGCGCCAAGACCGATACCGGTCGCGACCGCCGCATTGCTGGTGACCTTGCCCGCGACCGCGGCACCCGCGATACCGGCGCCCGCAACCGCGCCTTCCGAGTACAACGAGCTACAGCCGCTCAATGCGGACGACACCGCCAGCGCCAGCGCGAGCAGCGCTGTTACGTGGGGGCGTTTGGCTGCGACAACGGACTTCGCGTTGTCGGCCCACACCATGTTCTTTTGCATTTCTCCCGTCCCTGCCCGTACAGGTGCCTGCGTTCACGCGTCGCGCGTGTAAACGAAGGACACGTCGTTTATTACGCTGCCGCATTGTGCAGGATGCGTTTTGTAATTGGCAGCGAAAAAATGCAAGAAATTGCAAAACATCGTGCGCCGCGATGTATTCTGCTGCATGGGCGGAATGGCTTGCCTGGCTCTGCCAGGTATTTGGGAGGCCGCCGCCAGCGGCGAACGGCCTATGTTGCAGCGTGCCTACGAGTCGGCTTCGTCTTCGCCGCCTTCGTCGCCGTATGCGCTCAGCCGGTTGTACAGCGTTTTGAGGCTCACGCCGAGCGCTTTGGCCGCGCGCCGCTTGTCGCCGCCGCAGTACTTGAGGGTGCCGAGAATGATCTGCTTCTGCGCGTCGGCGAGCGGCGTGCCGATCCACACGCTCATCGCGTCGCCTTGCGTGACCGCTTTCTTGACTCGCGACGCAAGATGCGGATGCGGCAATTCGACGGTCTTCTCCGCGAGAATAAACGCGCGATACACGGCGTTCTTCAACTCGCGCACGTTGCCCGGCCAGGACCACGAACGCAGCGTTTCGATCGAGCGTTTGCTGAAGCTCTTGTTGGTGGATTCCTGCTGATTCAACTGCGCGAGGAAGTATTGCGCAAGCAGCTCGCGATCGTTTTCGCGCTCGCGCAGCGGCGGCGCGCGCAGCGGAAACACCGCGAGCCGGTACATCAGATCCTCGCGCAAGCCGTTTTCCTTGACGGCCACCGCCGGGTCGCGATTGGTCGCGGCGATCACGCGCACGTTGCCGCTGATCAGCTCGTTGCCGCCGACCCGATAGAACGTGCCGGTTTCGAGCGCGCGCAGCAGCTTGACCTGGCGCACCGGCGCCATCTCGGTGATTTCGTCGAGAAACAGCGTGCCGCCGTTCGCATGTTCGAAGTAGCCGATGCGGCCCTGGACCGCGCCGGTGAAGCTGCCTTTTTCGTGGCCGAACAGCTCGGCTTCGATCAGCTCATCGGGAATCGCGCCGCAGTTCACGGCGACGAAAGCGCCGTCCTTGCGGCCGCTGCGCTCGTGGATGGTGCGGGCGATCAGCTCCTTGCCGGTGCCCGACTCGCCGATGATCAGCGCAGTCGCGTCGGTATCGGCGACGCGTTCGATCTGCTCGTACAGATCGAGCATCACCGGCGACGAGCCGTACAGCAGCCCGTACGATTTCAGTCCCGCGACGGCGTCCCCGACGCGCTGCTTCGCTTGTGGCGAAGCATTGCCGCCGGCGGACACGGTGGGCGAGTCCAGATCGATTGACGCCATAAAAGGGGGAGTCCTGTGCAAATGAAGTTCGTGATGCGGCGCGCAGGCCTTGAATGCGGGAGACCGTACAGCCACTATCTCATAAAAGACGATTTAACCACTTCGACACGGATTCCGGCAATCGAACCGGCAGCCGCTGCGGCAGTCGTGCGCGCAATCGGTCGAAAGTGCTCGAAATTGGCCTTTTTCAGCGCGCTGAAGCGGTAAATATACCGGGCACATGCATTGCATCATTGACCGTTTGACCGAGTCGTGCGAGCTTTTGACGGCTACGCCGCGGCGGCGCTGGCGAGCGTAGGTCGGCAACCCGGCAACCCGCATCGCGCGGCCACGAACGCCGAATCAGACGAGGAGTGAACGATGACCGACACCACGCAACAACTTGCACTCGGCGGACAGAAGATCGTCGAGGATCTTCGGGTGCTGCTGAGGGACTCGGAGGAAATGCTGCGGCTCGCCGCCAACGTGCCGGGCGAAAGCGTCGATGCGTTGCGCGACCGGCTCGGCACGCATGTGGAAACGCTGCAATCGGCGCTCGGCGATGCGCAACGCAACGTGCATCGCCGCTATCGCGAGGCGGCGGTCAGCACCGAGCACTATGTGCGCCGTAACCCGTGGCGCTCGCTCGCGCTCGCGGCGGGCGCCGGATTTCTGCTCGGCGTGCTGGTCGCACGATAGAGGCGGCGCGGCGAGCGACGCTCGCCTCGGCCCGCTGGAAGGCGCGGGGCTCGTCTGGCACGGCCGGCACTCATCCGCATCACGATCCAAGGAGTTCATGATGACACGACCCACGATTGGTTTTTTTGGCGCATTGATGGCACTCGGCGGCTTTCTGGCGGTTCGCTACGTGCAACACAAACGCACCGGCCAGATTTCCCCGGCCCGCGAGCTGAGCCGCTGGGAAAACGAGGGTGGTGCGGTCGCGGCGCCGGCAACCTCGTCGACCGAGTTCGCGCCCGCGTCCCAGAGCACCAACGGTTCAGGGCAGGCTGACGGCGAACACCGCGCATGGCCATTTCCGCGTGGCTGAAGCACGGCGCTCGAATCCCAGGGTCGGCAGGGGTGGAGCCAGCTCGGCGGTCGGCGCTTGGAAGCGATTGTTAAATGGATTCTATAAACCCGTATAATAGGTAAATAGACAACAATGATGCGGTAATCGGCGGGCATTTTGCCGTCATTGTTGCAATTTTTCATCAAATGGTCGGCGGCGCGGGACACAACTCGAATCCGCGTCATGCAGCCGACTCGATCCAGCGGCATGCCCATGGGGATGATCCGCATATTTTCTGACCCACGCTTGCAGGCTTTCGAAACGCGATGCCACATGTACTGATTGTCGATGACGACGCAGGTACCCGCGAGGCGCTTTCCGCCATCATTGGGGAAGACGGGCTGACCACCGCCACCGCGGGCGATCTGCGCGAAGCGCGTATTCAACTGATCCGGCAGGTGCCGGACGTCGTATTCACCGACCTGAAGCTGCCCGACGGCAGCGGGGTCGATCTGTTCGAAGATCTCGATCCGCGCTCCGGCGTCGAAGTGATCGTGATCACGGGTCACGCAACGGTCGAGTCGGCGGTCAGCGCGCTGAAAATGGGCGCGGCCGACTACCTCGTGAAACCGATCAACATGCAGCGCGTGAAGGCGATCCTGTCGCGCCTGCCGCGCCCCGGCGACCTGAAGGCCGAGATCGGCACGCTGCGCGGCGAGTTGCGCCGCATGGGCCGCTTCGGTTTGATGCTCGGCAATTCGCCGGCGATGCAGGAGGTCTACGACCAGATCAGCCGCGTCGCGCCGACGGCGGCCTCGGTGATGCTGGTCGGGGAATCGGGCACCGGCAAGGAAGTCGCCGCGCAGACGCTGCACGAGCTGAGCCTGCGCCGCAAGCACGCGTTCCTCGCGGTCAATTGCGGGGCGATTTCGCCGAATCTGATCGAGTCGGAAATGTTCGGCCACGAGCGCGGTTCGTTCACCGGCGCGGATCGGCAGCACAAGGGCTATTTCGAGCGCGCGAACGGCGGCACGCTGTTCCTCGACGAAATCACCGAGATGCCGATCGAGCTGCAGGTGAAGCTGCTGCGCGTGCTCGAGACCGGCATGTTCATGCGTGTCGGCACGACCAAGGAAATCGAAACCGATGTGCGTCTGATCGCGGCCACCAATCGCGATCCCGAGCAGGCGGTGCTCGAAGGCAAGCTGCGGCTGGACCTTTACCACCGGCTGAACGTGTTTCCGATCAGCCTGCCGCCGCTGCGCGATCGCGGCAAGGACGTGGAGCTGCTCGCGCAATCGTTCCTCGATGAGCTCAACGAGCGTCACGGCACGAAGAAGCATTTCCCGGTCGCGGTGAAGGAAATGCTGCTGTCGTATCCGTGGCCAGGCAATGTGCGCGAGCTGAAGAACTACGTGCAGCGCGCGCACATCATGTCGAGCGCGGATTCGGATGCCACGGCGACCGTGCCGTTGCAGATCACGCTTTCGAAGCCCGCGACCGGCACCGCGATCACGATCCCGTTCGGCACTTCGCTCGCGGAAGCCGACCGTCAGCTGATCCTGGCGACGCTCGAGCAATGCGGCGGCGTGAAGACGCGCGCCGCGGAGATTCTCGGCATCAGCCTGAAGACGCTGTACAACCGGCTCGTCGAGTACGGCAACGATGCGCGCGACGACGGCGATCCCACCGACGAATCACGCGCGCTCGGCGGCGCGGACGCCTGATCCGCGCTCGTTCGCGCGTCGTCTGCATCATCAGCGATCGCCCGCCCGCGCTTGCGGGCGGGCGATCCGAACGGCACAGGCCTTGCTGCGCTCCAGTGGAACGCAAAACGAGGTCACCGACATGCCGCACCTGCCGCCGCACCTGCCGCATTACGCTGCCGTTTCCCCGCCGTCCGGGCCGTTGCACGCTCACCGGCCCGAACCGGTCGAGCCTCCCACCACGCCGCCGGACCCGGCCGAACCCGACACGATCCCCGGCCCGACCCCCGATCCGGTCGAACCCGTGGAACCGGTCACGCCGCCGATCGGCGATCCGCCGCCGCAGCCAACGCAGACGCCTCAGGCCGCCGATCGTCAGTCGCGAGCGCTGCAATGCTGATGCGACCCTCGATGCCGTCATACAGCCGCGCACTCGATACAAACATCTCCGCACTGCAGCGGACCGTGGCCCCGGTCCGGCGCAGTGCATTGCTGTACTTGTTACAAAGCCGGCGCATGTTTTACCGGCAATTTACGGTTTCGCCCCCTAGACTGTAGGGATGCCGCAACAAGCGGCGGGCTTCCCCCGGAGGCACGATCATGAGACACCCCGCATTGCGACGTTCCGCGCGGCACTCCAAGCGCGGGCCACGGCCGGCCGATGTCAAGACCGAGCCGGCGGAGTCGCCGGACCCGGCCGCGCAGAACCGGATCGCCCCGCATACGCCGCCCGACGGCGAGCACAACCAGGGCGGGGTGCGTCAGGAAGGCCTCGAATACCAGCGCGATCTGGGCTCGGAACAGGACGCCTGACGCAGCGCAGTACCCGGCGGGTGTTCCGGCGGCTGCGTTGCCGGTAAGAAAGACCTTCGCTTTGGTCTGATTTAACAGAAAAATTTTCTTCGCAATTAGCGATGATTGCGGGGATTAGCTCGTTTGTCACATTTCCATACAACTTTATTTCCGATATCTCAAATATCGGCACGCTGCTTGCATGCACCGTTTTGGCGCAATTCCGCATACAACGAAACAATGGAGCACTAATGAGCAGATTGATCGTGGTATCGAATCGTGTCGCACCGATTCAGGAAGCGCGTCCGGCAGCGGGCGGGCTCGCGATCGGCGTGCTGGACGCACTGAAGGAAACCGGCGGCGTCTGGTTCGGCTGGAGCGGCGAAACGGTCAGTGAGCCATCCGCGCCCGTGATCGAGAAGCAGGGCAACGTCACCTACGCGACGGTGGGCCTCACCAAGCGCGATTACGACGAGTACTACCGCGGGTTTTCGAATACCACGTTGTGGCCGACCTTCCACTATCGCAACGACCTGTCCCGCTACGACCGCGAGGACTACGCGGGCTACCAGCGGGTCAACGCGACGCTCGCGAAGCAGTTGAAGGAACTGCTCAAGCCCAGCGACATCATCTGGGTGCACGACTACCATCTGCTGCCGTTCGCGCGTTGCCTGCGCGATCTCGGCGTGAAGAACCCGATCGGCTTCTTCCTGCACATTCCGTTTCCGGTGCCCGAGGTACTGCGCACGATTCCGCCGCACGAGGAGATCGTCAAGGCGATGTGCAGCTACGACGTGATCGGTTTTCAAACCGAAGCGGATCGCCAGTCGTTCGTCGACTATATCGAGCGCGGTCACCACGGCACGTCGAGCGAAGACGGCATGGTGCACGCGTATAACCGCTTCCTGAAGGTCGGCGCGTACCCGATCGGCATCTATCCCGATGCGATCGCCAAAGCCGCGGAGCAGTTCACCGACCGCAAGGCGGTGCGCAGCCTGCGCGACGGCATGCGCGGGCGCAAGCTGATCATGAGCGTCGACCGGCTCGATTATTCGAAGGGGCTGGTCGAGCGCTTCCAGGCATTCGAGCGGCTGTTGCAGAACGCGCCCGGCTGGCACGGCCGCGTGTCGCTCGTGCAGATCGCGCCGCCGACCCGCGCCGACGTGCAGACCTATCAGCGCATCCGCCAGACGCTCGAAGGCGAAGCGGGCCGCATCAACGGCCGGTTCGCGCAGCTCGACTGGACGCCGATCCAGTATCTGAACCGCAAGTACGAGCGCAATCTGCTGATGGCGCTATTCCGCCAGTCGCAGGTCGGCTATGTGACGCCGCTGCGCGACGGGATGAACCTGGTGGCCAAGGAGTACGTCGCGTCGCAGGACCCGGCCGATCCGGGCGTGCTCGTGCTATCGCAATTCGCGGGCGCGGCCGAGCAGCTGCCGGGCGCGCTCGTCGTCAATCCGTTCGATCTGTCGCAGATGGCCGAAGCGCTCGAACGCGCGCTGTCGATGCCGCTCGCCGAGCGTCAGGCGCGTCATGCGGACATGATGGAGCCGATGCGCGAGAACAATCTGTCCGTTTGGCGCGATACCTTCCTCGACGATCTGCGCCACGTCGCGACCGCCTCTTCGGTGACGGCGAAAGCGGTAAAGCTCGCTGACGTGACGGCATCGTCTTGAGCGGACAGTCGCGGCCCGCGCGGGCGGGCGACGCGTGGGCCGGTCACGTCGTGAATGAAGTGACAACGAAGATCGAAGCAAAAAGGGCGTGCATCGCGTCGTGCGATGCGCGCCCTTTTTCGTGGATGCGTTGCACGTCCAACGGCCACAACGCGGCCACAACCCTCAAGCCGGCTGCGTCGCCTTCTGCACGACCCGCATCGTGCTGACGACCGCCGCGACCGCCGAAAACCCCGCGGCCACATACAGCGCGATGACCGTCCCGCTTTGCGGGGCGACGCCGAAGATCAGCGCGACCAGCGCCGCGCCGAGCGTTTGCCCGGTCAGGCGCGCGGTGCCGAGCATGCCGCTCGCGCCGCCGCTGCGTTCGCGCGGCGCGGACGACAGCATCGTGCGATTGTTCGGCGACTGGAAGATACCGAAGCCCGCGCCGCACAGCGCCATGCGCCACGAAATCTGCAGTGCGTCGGGGTGAGGCCCGAGCGTCGCGAGCAGCAGCAGGCCGACCGTCATCGCGGCGAGCCCGACGCCGCCGAGCCAGCCGGACGATATCCTGTCCGACAGGACCCCTGCGATCGGCGCCGCGATGATGATGATCGCGGGCCACGGCGTCATCAGAAGACCGGTTTCGACCTGCGACATACCGAGCGTTTCCTGCAGCAGGAACGGTAGCGACACGAACGCGAGCATCTGCGCGCAGAACGAGCAGACCGAGGTGCCGACCGACAGCGCGAACACCGGAATACGCAGCAGGTCGATCGGCAGCAGCGGGGCGGGCCGCGTCAGTTGCCGGCGCACGAAGAAGTAGCCGACCACCAGAGCGCCGAGTGCTTCGAGCGTCACGTAGCCGAAGCGCTGGCCGTGGCCGAGGCCATCGACAGCGAAAATCAGCAGGCCGAAGACGATCGCGTTCATCACCGCGCTCAGATAGTCATACGGCGATTCGTGGCCGGGGTTCATCGGCAGCGCCTTGAAGCCGCCGACGATCGCCGCGATCCCGATCGGCACGTTGATCGCGAACAGCCACGGCCACGTCGCGATCGCGAGCACGCCCGACGCGACCGTCGGCCCGACCGCCGACGACACCGCCACCACCATCGCATTGATCGAGACGCCGCGCCCGAGCTGCGCCGGGGGATAGATCATGCGCACGATCGCGGTGTTCACGCTCATGATGCCGGCCGCGCCGAAGCCCTGGACCACGCGCGCGAGCGCGAGCGTCGCAAGCGAGTTCGACAGCGCGCAGCCGAGCGACGCGACCGTGAACAGGATCAGACCCGACAGATAAATGCGCCTATAGCCGATGCGGTCGCCGAGCGACGCCATTGGCAGCAGCGAGATCGTGATCGCGAGCTGATACGCGTTGACGACCCAGATCGACGCGGCGGCGCTCGCATTGAGGTTGCGCGCGATCGTCGGCAGCGCGACGTTGGCGATCGCGCTGTCGAGCACCGCGAGCGTCAGCGACAGCGCGATGACGAGCATCGCCCAATAGCGTTGCGGAACCGGCAGGCCCAGTTCCTTGCCTTCGAAGCGGGGAGTGGAGGGCGTCGGGCCATCCGTGCGCGGGGAGGGTGCGTGCATCGATTGTTCGATTTGTCGGAGATGTTGCCGCGCCTGTGCGCGGCTCACGCGCTGGCCGCTGCGGGCGCATCGGTCGGCGCGGCGCCACCGTTGCCAGGACGCCGGCGCCGCGCTCGCGTCATTTGAGTTCGTAGAGGCCCGTGTGGGTCGTCGAGTCGATTTCGTTCAGATGCGTCATGAAGCGCGCGACCGCGTTGGTGGTTTCCGCGCTGACCGGCAGATGCGGCACCTTCAGCGCATGCAGCCGGAAAATATAGCGATGCGTGCGATCGCCGCGCGGCGGCGCGGCGCCGCCGAAGCCGACCGTCCCGTAGTCGTTGCGCAGCTGGATCGCGCCCTGCGGCAGCAGCGTGCCGTCGGCCTTGCCGGCGTTGCGCGGCAGCGAGCGCGCGTCGGCCGGGATGTTGACGACGACCCAATGCCAGAAGCCGCTGCCGGTCGGCGCGTCGGGATCGTGAACGGTGAGCGCGAAGCTTTGCGTGTCCGCGGGCGGCGCTTCCCATTGCAGTGACGGCGAGATGTTTTCGCCGTCGCCGCCGAACGCCTTGTCGTTGTACTCGTGGTCTTTCGGCATGAAGCCGTTGTTGGGAAAGTCGTCGGACCAGAGACGGAAGTCAGCCATGATGTGCCTCCCTTGTTGATTGCTTCTGGGATCGTCGGAGTGCGCGATGTCCCGGCGGCGAGGCGCATCTCGCGGCATGCCGGAGCGCCTGAGAAAGTGCCGTGAAAGCGCCGGGAAAGCACCCGGAAAACGCCGCCGAAGCGTGCCTCGAAGGCATCTCGCAAGCACGCCGGGTGAGCCTTTCGAGTGTAGCACCAGCGGCCGCGAGACTCGCGCGAGCAGGGCAGCCCGCGCGTGGTTTCAGCCGCGTTCCTCGAACTCCGGTGCGTCGCTTCTGATCCACGCGACGAGCCGCTCGATCACGCCCGCGATATCGCGATTCGCACCCCGCAAAGCGCATTCCCACACGACCGCGACGCGCCAGCCGCTCGCGAGCAGCGCGGCGCGCACCTTGTCGTCGTTGCTGCGATTGCGGCCGATCTTGTCGCGCCAGAAGTCGGGCCGCGTCTGCGGCCATTTGAACAGATGACAGTCGTGGCCATGCCAGAAGCAGCCATGCACGAGCACCACCGCGCGATAGCGCGGCAGCACGATGTCGGGGCGGCCGGGCAGATCGCGCGCGTCGAGCCTGAAGCGCAGGCCCTGCCGATGCAGCAGGCTGCGGATCAGGACCTCCGGCCTGGTGTTGCGGCCGCGAATGCCGGACATCATCCGGCTGCGCGTCGCGCTATCGACGATATCGACCATCGTCAGTGGGCCAACGGGTCGCGCGGCCGCTCACGCGTAGAGCGGCAGGGAGTGTTTCGACGCATCGCGGGTCGGGTGGGCGAGCAGGGTTTGCACATGCGGCAGCATGATACGCGCCACTTCGCGCATCACCGGCATCACGACGCTGTTGCCGAACTGCCGGTAGGCCTGCGTATCGCTGACCGGAATCCTGAAGGTGTCGGGAAAGCCCATCAGCCGCGCGCATTCGCGTGGCGTCAGACGACGCGGGCGCAGCGCCTCGCCTTGATAGACGAGTATTTCGGAGCCGTCCTTGTGATAGCGCGCGGACAGCGTGCGGGTCACGCTGTCCGGATAGGCCATGCCGAAACCAAAGCCGTTGCCCGCCGCGCGATGCTTGGCCGCGTAGTTCTGCAGATACGCCCACAGCTTCGGGGTGAGCGTGTACTTCGGCTGCACGCGGCGCGCGGCGTGATCGAAGAAACGGTCGTGGTCCCACGGCAGCACGGGTTCCGTACCGTCCGTGCGATGCAGGATCGCGCCGAGCCGCGGCCCGTCGTCGGGCAGCCGCAGGTCGTCCCACGTGAACGCGGTCTTGCCGCGAAAGCCGACGATGATGATGCGCTCGCGATGCTGCGGCGTGAAATGCTGGCCATCGATTACGCGGTAGTGCACCTCGTAGCCGAGCTCGTCGCGCAGCGTTTGCAGGATCACGTCGAAGGTGCGGCCCTTGTCGTGCGACAGCAGGTTTTTCACGTTTTCGAGCAGGAACGCGGCGGGGCGCTTCGCGGCGATGATCCGCGCGACGTCGAAAAACAGCGTGCCCTGGGTCGTGCATTCGAAACCGTGCGGCCGCCCCAGCGCGTTTTTCTTGCTGACGCCGGCGATAGAAAACGGCTGGCACGGAAAGCCGCCGAGCAGCACGTCGTGGCTCGGCACGGCCTCGGCGGGAAACGTGACGATGTCGCCGATCAGCGCGTGCGCGCCGCCGCTCGCGGCGTTGTCGCCGTAGTTCTGACCGTAGTTCTCGCGATAAGTCCGCGTCGAGAATTCGTTCCACTCGCTGGTGAACACGCATTCGCCGCCGTGCGCCTCGAAGCCCATGCGAATGCCGCCGATGCCCGCGAACAGATCGATGAAACTAAAACGCGCCGCGTCGCCCGCCTGTTGCGCCTCACGCGCGCCTTGCCGCAGCAGATCGCGCAACGCGGGTTCGAGCATCGCGGGACAAGGCGTTTGACCTTTTTCCCAGCGACGCACCGTCTTGATGTCCTTGCCGACATGGGCTGCGATTTCGCGTTGGGTGAAACGGGCGCGCGCCTGCTTGAGCAGGTCGAACGGGGCGACGAGGGTCACGTGGCGTCCTGGCTGGGAATTTTTGCGGACATTATGACCTAAGGTCGTCCCCTTTCCCTATTTTTAGCGCCGATTGATCAGGATTTTTTCGCGATATGTCGCGCCGCTGCGTTTGTCTGCGGCGGGTGCGGAAGCGGTGAGGCGGTGTGCGGCTTGGCGAGATCAGGCCGACTTCGCTTTCTTCGCCCGCTCAGCCGGTTCGAATCGCGAGGTCGGCGCGGGCGCGAAGCGTTCCCATTCGGGCAGCGGCGTCGACGCGAGCCGATCGAGTTGCAGCAGCAGGCTGTCGACTTTGTCCAATTGGGCGGGAGAAAGCTGGCCGCTGTCGACCAGCGCGGTCAGCCGTTTGCGCCAATAGGTGGCTGGCAGGATCGGACCGCCGAAATCGCCACGCAGCGATACGTGCATCACGCGCGCGATGTGCGCGATGTCGTGGTCGATCAACGCGGCTTGCGACGATCCCGAAACCGTAGTGTCCATATGGTCCATGACTCCTCCCTGAACGCATTTACGGCGGTGCGCGGCGAGACTTTAGGCCATATTTGATAAAAAGTTTGCCGATCGCGCATCGGCGTTCGTCGATGGCGCCGCGCGCGGAACGGCCCCGGGAACAGCCGTTGCTGAATCCCACATACCGGCGGAATACCGCGCCGGCATCTCTGTCGACTACGCATATGGGAGCCGAACATGAACAAGGATCAAGTGAAGGGCGTTGGCGAGCAGGTCAAGGGCAAGGTCAACGAGGCCGTCGGCAAGGCCACGAAGGACCCCGCGAAGGAACTCAAGGGGGATATGCAGCAGGGCGCCGGCAAGGTGCAGAAGGCCTATGGCGATGCGAAGGAAGACGCCAAGGACGATGCAAAGCGCGGTCATCGCTGAACCCGTTCGCTGTAGGTTGCCGTAACGGCGAGGCGTCGCGACTGTTGCGGCGCCTTTGTTTTTTGTGTGGCGCAGAGCGGGGCGCGCCAGTCCGGATTCAATGTCTGGGTCGCGGCTGACGCTTGCGCGCCGGCCGGCCTGGGAGTAACCCGTGATCGCGATGATCGGCATTCCGCACGCGCCGCCAGCCCTTTAGACTTGGCGCAAATCCCACGTGGAGGTCGCGCCAATGACACCCGAAAAGATACTTTCGATGTTCGAACGGCAGTACCTGGAAGGCAAGGCGCCGCCCGATCTCGAAGCGACCTGTGCGAGCTTCGCGACGTGGCTTGCGGGCGCGTGGGAACTGCTCGACGGCACCGAGAAGACGCTGCTGCTGACGGTCGGAGCGACGCTGTGGCGAGAGGGCTTCAACCTGCGCGCGGGCACGGCGACGAAGGACTTGTGGTGATCCGCCGATTGCGAACGGCGCTGTTGCCACGGCGTTTGTAAGGTCTTCAAGCGGCCTCGCACGCGTTCTGGCGAGTCGGTTTATATTGGGCGGTCCTTCTGTCCCTATGGCGACCCGAACCCATGACCGATTTATCCGCTTTCGCGATCACGAAAAAATGGCCGGCCGAGCATCCGGACCGGATTCAGCTCTATTCGCTGCCGACGCCCAATGGCGTAAAAATCTCGATCATGCTCGAGGAAACCGGCTTGCCGTACGAGCCGCATCTGGTGCGCTTCGATACCAACGATCAGATGACGCCGGCGTTTCTGTCGCTGAACCCGAACAACAAAATTCCCGCGATCCTCGATCCGCACGGCCCCGACGGCAAACCGCTGCCGCTGTTCGAATCGGGCGCGATCCTGATCTATCTGGCCGACAAAAGCGGGCAGCTGATCCCAAAGGACGCCGCCGGGCGCTACGAGACGATCCAGTGGGTGATGTTCCAAATGGGCGGCATCGGTCCGATGTTCGGCCAGGTCGGCTTCTTCCACAAATTCGCCGGCAAGGAGTACGAGGACAAGCGTCCGCGCGATCGCTACATCGCCGAATCGAAGCGGCTGCTCGGCGTGCTGGAGCAGCGCCTCGAAGGACGCGCCTGGGTGATGGGCGATCAGTATTCGATCGCCGATATCGCGATCTTCCCGTGGGTGCGCAATCTGGTCGGCTTTTATGAGGCCGGAGAGCTGGTCGGCATTCAGGACTTCCCGAACGTGCGGCGCGTGCTGGCTGCGTTCGTCGAGCGTCCGGCGGTGGCGCGCGGCCTGAATATTCCGCAGCGGCCGGCCTGATCGCCTGAGTTGCCTCGACGGTTTTTCGTGTCCTTGAAAATATTGCCGCTGACCGCGTATAACCTTTTTAGGTGAGTAGAGTTCTTACCGGCTTTTCGGGCACTTTCGCGCGGCAGCGCCGTGATGCGACCGGACAAAAGGTGAAGCAATGAGCGCCGTTACATTGTTCGCATGGTCCGTTCCGGCGTATTTCCACGGTTCCGTGGTCGATCACACCTGGGTTACGACTTACGACAGCCGCGTGAAGATATACCCGGCGCTGGCGGACGTCCTGCTCGCTGGCGAGCACTATTGGTACAGCTGGGGCGGCTTCCACGCCCGAGGCGGGACGCCGGTCAGTGCGGATGGTTTTCTGGCTTCCGGCGCGGCAAATCTGCTTTATGCTAGCTGCTTATGTAAGTCCGATGTGGACCCGAACATCGATCCGGCCGCTCGTGGAACGATCTTCAGCTATGGTCGCGATGGTGTATGCCATCAGCTGTCGAACCAGATTCTTTGGGCGACCGGCGGCGCTGGAGCGGCTCCGGCTACGGTTCGCACGTCCAGGGGCTACTGGTTGAGCAACGCGGTCTTCGGAACGTACGGCAAGCAGCATGCTGCATGGGCGAGCAAAAAGATTCAGTGCTCGACACCAAGCGGGAGTAACGCCATGAAGCCAGGACATCAGGAATCCGATGTCGACGATTTTCAGGAGCATCTTCAGGCGACCTTGAAGGGTCCCGACGCGCAAGCGAAGATCAAGTCGTTGATGAATCATCGCCGCGCATTTATGGTGCGGGTCGAGCGTTTGCAATACGCCCCGCAGGGCAGCGATGCTCCGTCGGCCTCGGAGCTCAATCAGGCCTATTCCTCTTTTCTCCACGACGCTGCCGACATTCTGGGCGCCGAGGACTTCGAGCGAGTATTCGGTGAGCGCCCACAGGATCAAATGAACGTCGTCGATCCTTCGATATACGAGCAAAGTCTCCGTCGGCCGATGCAAAAATAACGGAGCCGTTGGAGTGGCGTCGCCTCAGACGCGTTTCGCGATCACCGTCGTCGAACTCGCAATGTCGAGATTCTTTTTTGCGCTTAGCTGTTTCACGAACGATCGATCCAGCAGCGTCGGCGGGCCCTGCAGAATGTCTTCGACCGTGAGCGCCTTGAATTCTTTCAGGGCATCTTCGTCGAGACCTTCTGCCCACTCGCTCATGATCCAGTAAATCGACCAGATGGCCGTTGTCGATTCCGGCACGTATACGCGTTCGGCTTTGATCCCGGAGCCGAAGAGATTGAGAATGCCCTCGGCAGTCATGTTGTAGTAGTGATGCGGGTAGCCGTGAGTGGGTTGGGTGAGCGGAACCACTACGACGAGATCGCCTCCCGGCTTCAGCACGCGAAGAATTTCTTTGGCGGCGGTGAATGGGTCCTTCACATGTTCGAGGACATTCAACGACAGAAGGCCATCGAACGATGCATCTTTGAATGGCAGAACTTCGCCGACACCTCGCACATCGGTGGAGGGATAGTTGGTGATGTCGAAATTGATCACGTTTTCGTAAATCGCGGGGCGGCTGCCGGCCCCACAATCCAGAATGATCCCCGACGGATGGCGCTCGATCATATTCAGTGCATCCTGATCGTACAGATTGCTTCCAGCCAGTTCCGAGTCGTAGATGTCGAACTGGGAGCGCAGCTCGGGCGACAAGAAATCGAAAAACTTCCCGTCGTCGCTATAGGGCATATCGGTGCGAAGGACCGACTCGATTCTTTTTCTGCGTGCCTGCCTGGATTGAGCTGCGACCTGCGCATCTTGCCTGCGATGACTTTCAGAGACTCCGAATACTTCGAAATGCGATCTTCCCGATCGTAATGCGCCGAGCCTGACAGCCTCGGCGACGTCCGGATTTGCGGCGAGATAGGCCTGCTCGCAAAAATTCAACGCGGTGACGCATTCGAGCGTTTGATCCATGTCGGTCCTCGGAAACGTTTCGAAGTCGGCTCGCAGATTATAGCGATCTCGGGTTTTCGGGCAGTGCGGGTTTGGCGATGTTGTCGAACGGCGCGCGAATGAATGTTATCGATTGCGTCGGTCCTGTCGCCCCGTCTCCCGCTTTGTGCTACGTATGCCCGCTTCAGATCAATTGGAAGGCGCGATGCGCGTTGACGGAGTTACAGATAGATAGTGATTGACTTCAAAGTCGGAGCAGCTCCGGACGACGCTAAGCACGCGCGGGCTAGTGCCGTACTCGAAGCCGGCGAGCGACTTACCGACAAGAAGGCCGCACTGCTGGTCATTGTTTATTCCGCTCTCGGTGCCGAACTCGCGATTGAGTGTGACTCGCTTCGGGTCCATGAGACCGACGGCGGAATACGTGGTCCTCGGCTCCCGTGATCGCAAAACGGAAACGGGACCGCCTGGCTAAAGCGATGCGGGCGGTACGCCCGGACGAGCTTCCTGAACAGCTGTCCGGCGACGGCAACGAGGACGAACTACCAGAATAACCGAGCGAGACGATGGAGAATCACATTCGCGGCGACTCGTCAGTGGAGATGGGGCCCATGTTGTAATACTTTTACGGGCAACGCCGGGAAGCTATCTGGTCCCCCTGACAGGAATCGAACCTGTATCTAGCGCTTAGGAGGCACTTGTTCTATCCATTGAACTACAGGGAGAGGACCGGGCCGGACAGATCGGCGAGGACTCGGTGAGTCCAGACTGACCGGCGAGCGCAGAGTATATCAAACCGGCGCGGGCAAAAGGAGAGCCAAGCCGGCAACCGCCCGCGCGCCCCAAAAACCCCGGAAAAACAAACGGCCACGCAGACATCGCCTGCGGGGCCGTGCAAACCACCTGACCATCCGGCGAAGCGCACGCAACCGCGCCCATCGCCCGAGGTCATTCCAACATTAAAACTCGACTACCGCGAACTCCGCCTTGCCCACGTCGCACAGCGGGCAGCGCCAGTCTTCAGGGATGTCGGCGAAGCGCGTGCCCGCCGCGATGCCTTCTTCGGGCAGGCCGTCTTCCTCGTTGTAGATCCAGCCGCAAATCAGGCAGACCCAGCTCTTGTATTCCGTCACTTCGATTACTTCGCTCACGACACACTCTCTCGTTCAATGCAATGGCCGGCTTGCTCTGCCCCTTTATGGGGCGGCGCGGCGACCCGCAATATTACCGGAATTAGTCAATCCAGCCGCAGACGACCGGTGCGGCACCGTCGCAACGCATCCACGACGTGCCCGGGCTCGCGGCGAGCAGCCTCGTCATACAAAGCGTGTACGCTTGGCTCTGCAAGCTATCTGATTCGACAGACGTGGCGCCCGCCTGGCATGGATTGCGACGATCGGTCTCAGACCAGGCCGCTGGCGGTATCGCGTCGACGAGTTTCGCTTCCAAAGGAGAAAACGATGTTTAAAAACAGACGGTTGGTCGGCATCGTGGCGGCAGGACTGCTCGCCGTGTCGGGCGTGGCGCAGGCGGAGGGCGTGACCTTCGTGCAACCGGCGGACGGCGCGACCGTCACCAATCCGGTCCACGTCGTGTTCGGCCTCGACGGCATGAAGATCGCCCCCGCGGGCACGATGACGGAGGGCACCGGGCATCATCATCTGCTGGTCGACGGCAAGCCGCTGCCGAAGGGCGAGGTCATCGCCGCGACCGACAAGTCGCTGCACTTCGGCAAAGGCCAGACCGAAACAGATCTGACGCTGCCGCCTGGCGACCATACGCTGACGCTGCAATTCGGCGACGGCGCGCATCGCTCGTATGGGCCGCAGATGAGCAAGACGATCACGGTGCACGTCAAGTAAGCCGTTGTTCGAAGGCCGGACCGGCGCGCGCGTGTCGCCGGCCCGCACCGATTGCGTTGCACGCCGCCTTGCACGCCGCCTTGCACGCATCTCCCGCCCGTCATCCCTGCGACCGGCCCCGCGCCCGGTACAATGAGCAGTTCCGACTCATCGCTGTCTTCTCCCATTCCCATGTCGCTTTACACCATTACCGGAGCCCAGCTCGCGTTCGGTCACGTCGCGCTGCTCGACCATGCGGATTTCTCGCTCGAAGCGGGCGAGCGCGTCGGGCTGATCGGGCGCAACGGCGCGGGCAAGTCGTCGCTGTTGAAGATCGTCGCCGATCTGGCCAAACCCGACGACGGCCTCGTCTCGCGTCAACAGCATCTGAGCACGGTCTACGTGCCGCAGGAGCCCGAGTTCGACGCCGACGACACCGTGTTCGACGCGGTCGCCGCCGGTCTCACCGAGGCGCGTGCGCTGCTCGACGAATACGACGCGGTCGCGCACCAGCTCGCCGACACGCCCGAAGGCGCCGAACACGACGCGCTGCTCGCGCGCATGAACACGCTGCAATCGTCGCTGGACGCCGCGGACGCCTGGAACTGGAGCACCCGCGTCGCGACCACGCTGCAGCAGATCGGCCTGAACGGCGAGGCGCGCGTCGGCTCGCTGTCGGGCGGCATGCAGAAGCGCGCGGCGCTCGCGCGCGCGCTCGTCGTGCAGCCCGACGTGCTGCTGCTCGACGAGCCGACCAACCATCTCGACTTCGACGGCATTCGCTGGCTCGAAGATCTGCTGGTGTCATTGCGCGCGGGGCTGCTGTTCATCACGCACGATCGCGCGTTTCTCGACCGCGTCGCGACACGCATCGTCGAGCTCGATCGCGGGCGGCTGCTATCGTATCCGGGCAATTTCTCCGCGTACCAGACGCGCAAGGCGCAGCAGCTCGAAGTCGAGCGTATCGAAAACGAGAAGTTCGACAAGCTGCTCGCGCAGGAAGAAGTGTGGATTCGCAAGGGCGTCGAGGCACGCCGCACGCGCAGTGTCGGCCGCATCGCGCGTCTCGTGCAGATGCGCAACGAGCGCGCCGAGCGCCGCAACGTGCAGGGCAACGTGAAGCTCGACGTCGGTCAGGGCGAGAAGTCCGGCAAGATCGTCGCGGAACTGACGGACGTGACGAAGCGCTACGGCGAGCGCACGGTGGTGGACCGCTTCACGGCCACGGTAATGCGCGGCGACAAGATCGGCTTCGTCGGTCCGAACGGCGCGGGCAAGACCACGCTGCTGAAGCTGATCCTCGGCGAACTCGCGCCGGATGAAGGCAATGTGCGCGTCGGCACCAATCTGCAGGTCGCCTATTTCGATCAGATGCGCGCGGCGCTCGATCTGGAAAAGAGTCTCGCGGACACGATCAGCCCCGGCAGCGAGTGGGTCGAAATCAACGGCCAGAAGAAGCACGTGATGAGCTACCTCGGCGACTTCCTGTTCGCGCCGGAGCGCGCGCGTTCGCCGGTCAAGTCGCTGTCGGGCGGCGAGCGCAACCGGCTGTTGCTTGCGCGTCTGTTCGCGCGTCCGGCCAACGTGCTGGTGCTCGACGAACCGACCAACGACCTCGACATTCCGACGCTCGAACTGCTCGAAGAACTGCTGATCGATTACGACGGCACGGTGCTGCTCGTCAGCCACGACCGCGCGTTTCTGGATAACGTGGTGACGTCGGTGATCGCATCGGAAGGCGGCGGCAAGTGGCGCGAATACGTCGGCGGCTTCACGGACTGGCAGACGCAGCGCGATCGCTCGGAGCAACTCGCGCTCGAAGCACAGAAAGAATCGGGCAAGGAAGCGCCGAAAGAAGCGGCGCCGAAGGAAAGCGCCACGGGCCGCAATGCGCAGCGCAGCGCGAAATTGTCGTTCAAGGAACAGCGCGAACTGGAGGCGCTGCCGAAAATGATTGCGGACCTCGAAGCCGAACAGAAGGCGATCGGCGCGCAGCTCGAAGACGGCTCGGTGTTCGCGAAGGATGCACGCGAAGGCGCGCGTCTGACCGAGCGCTATGCCGAGATCGACGAAGAGCTGATGCTCGCGCTCGAGCGTTGGGACGAGCTGGAAAACCGCGTCAAGTGACGCAACGTGGTTCGCGCGCCGCATGGCGCGCTTCCTCACGCATGAGCTGATGCAGCATGCGCGGGCGGCACGAAAACAACAGCGAACGCCGCCGCGCATGCATTGAAGGTTATGCGGGCGCACGCCCGTGCAGGTCCGCCGATACCCATTGCGCCGTCGTCCCGCGAGACGTCCATCCTCCGGCGCGTGTCCCCCAGCGCCCGCCGCGCCTTATCCAGTCGGCCAATTCAGCGCGACGTCAATTGCCGCCGTGATCGAAATCAGTACAATACCCCGCGAACAGGCTTCCCCGGCGGGCTGAGCGTCGTTGTCCGGCCTTCGAGCGCGCCAGCGGAAGCCGCGCAACAAAACAGCTTGCCCGCACTGCGGGCACCCCGCCTAACCCTGTTGTTTCGTTTCGCTTTTTTTGAAAACTCAACGCATTGTCCACGGCCCTGTCCACAGGACCTGTGGACAACGATGAACCGACGCACCGAGTCAATCATGTCTACGAAAAAGCCAAACGCCGCGTATAGCGAAGCGTCGATCAAGGTGTTAAAGGGTCTGGAGCCGGTCAAGCAACGACCCGGCATGTACACCCGCACCGAGAATCCGCTGCACATCATCCAGGAAGTCATCGACAACGCATCGGACGAAGCCCTCGGCGGCTACGGCCGGCAAATCACGGTCACGCTGCACGCGGACCACTCGGTCTCGGTCGACGACGACGGCCGCGGCATTCCGTTCGGCCTGCACCCCGACGAGGGCGTACCGGTCGTCGAAATCGTTTTCACGCGCCTGCACGCGGGCGGCAAATTCGACAAGGCCGCCGGCGGCGCTTATACGTTCTCGGGCGGTTTGCACGGCGTCGGCGTGTCGGTCACGAACGCGCTGTCCACGCGTCTCGACGTCACCGTGTGGCGCGACGGCAAGGTGGCCGAACTGAGCTTCGCGCACGGCGACGTCGCGAAGCCGCTCCAGGTGCGCGCCGCCACCAAGGCCGACAAGAAATCCGGCACGCGCGTGACCGCGTGGGCCGATCCGAAGTACTTCGATTCGCCGAACCTGCCGCTCGGCGAGTTGCAGCGTCTGTTGCGCTCGAAGGCGGTGCTGCTGCCGGGCGTCGAAGTCACGCTCGTCAACGAAAAGACCGGCGAGCAGCAAAGCTGGAAATACGAAGACGGCCTGCGCGGGTATCTGCTCGAAGGCATGAACGGCAGCGATCTGCTGATCCCGCTGTTCGAGGGCGAGCGCTACGCGGAAAGCTCGCGTTCGAGCGAAGAGACGTTCGCCGAGGGCGAGGGCGCGGCGTGGGTCGTCGCGTGGAGCGAGGAAGGGCCGCTCACGCGCGAGTCGTACGTGAACCTGATTCCGACGCCCGCGGGCGGCACGCATGAGTCGGGTTTGCGCGACGGTCTCTATCAGGCGGTCAAGAGCTTCGTCGAGCTGCACAACCTGCAACCGAAGGGCGTGAAGCTGCTTGCCGAAGACGTGTTCGCGCGGGTGTCGTTCGTACTGTCGGCGAAGGTGCTCGATCCGCAGTTTCAAGGGCAGATCAAGGAGCGCCTGAATAGCCGCGACGCGGTCAAGCTGGTGTCGTCGTTTGCGCGGCCGGCGCTCGAACTGTGGTTGAACCAGCACGTCGAGCACGGCAAGAAACTCGCGGACCTCGTGATCAAGCAGGCCCAGGCGCGCACGCGCGCGGGCCAGAAGGTCGAGAAGCGCAAGAGCTCGGGGGTCGCGGTGCTGCCCGGCAAGCTGACCGATTGCGAATCGACGGAAATTGGACGCAACGAGCTGTTCCTCGTCGAGGGTGACTCGGCGGGCGGCTCCGCGAAGATGGGCCGCGACAAGGAGTACCAGGCCATTCTGCCGCTGCGCGGCAAGGTGCTGAATACGTGGGAAACCGAGCGCGATCGCCTGTTCGCGAACAACGAGGTGCACGACATTTCGGTGGCGATCGGCGTCGATCCGCATAATCCGGACGACAAGGTCGATCTGTCGAATCTGCGCTACGGCAAGATCTGCATTCTGTCGGATGCCGACGTCGACGGCTCGCACATCCAGGTGCTGCTGCTCACGCTGTTCTTCAAGCATTTCCCGCAGCTGATCGAGCGCGGTCATGTGTGCGTCGCGCGGCCGCCGCTGTTTCGCGTCGATGCACCCGCGCGCGGCAAGAAGCCCGCGCAGAAGCTCTATGCGCTCGACGAAGGCGAGCTCGAGGCGATTCTCGACAAGCTGCGCAAGGACGGTGTGCGTGACAACCAGTGGTCGATCAGCCGCTTCAAGGGGCTCGGCGAAATGAGTGCCGAGCAACTGTGGGACACGACGATGAATCCCGACACGCGCCGCCTGCAACCGGTTGCGCTCGGTGAACTCGACTACGACGCGACGGTCGCGCGCATGACGATGCTGATGGGCAAGGGCGAAGCGGCGTCGCGCCGCAGCTGGCTCGAAGAGAAGGGCAACGAAGTGGAAGCGGACATCTGAGCGCATCGCGCCTCGATGCGGCATACGACACTTCAAGCCAAACACGGACACGGAATCTAGATGGACGACGATAACACTCTCGACCTTTTCAACGAGCCGCCGTCGGACGGCGACGTGCTGACGCTCGGCAACTACGCGGAGCGCGCGTATCTCGAGTATGCGGTCAGCGTGGTCAAGGGCCGCGCGCTGCCGGACGTTTGCGACGGCCAGAAGCCGGTGCAGCGCCGCATCCTGTTCGCGATGAACGAGATGGGCCTCGGCGACAACGCGAAGCCGGTCAAATCGGCGCGCGTGGTCGGCGACGTGCTCGGTAAGTATCACCCGCACGGCGACCAGTCCGCGTACGACGCACTCGTGCGTCTCGCGCAGGACTTCTCGATGCGCTATCCGCTGATCGACGGCCAGGGCAACTTCGGCTCGCGCGACGGCGATGGCGCGGCGGCGATGCGATATACCGAAGCGCGTCTGACGCCGATCGCGAAGCTGCTGCTCAGCGAAATCGACCAGGGCACGGTCGACTTCATGCCGAACTACGACGGCTCGTTCGACGAGCCGAAGGTGCTGCCGGCGCGTCTGCCGTTCGTGCTGCTCAACGGCGCATCGGGCATCGCGGTCGGTCTCGCGACGGAAATTCCGTCGCACAACCTGCGCGAAATCGCAAGCGCCGCGGTCGCGCTGATCCGCCATCCGAAGCTTTCGCACGCGGAGCTGATGCAGCATGTACCGGGTCCGGACTTCCCGGGCGGCGGCCAGATCATTTCGAGCGAGGCGGAAATCGCCGCCGCGTACGAAACCGGCCGCGGCAGCCTGAAGGTGCGCGCGCGCTGGAAGATCGAAGACCTCGCACGCGGCCAGTGGCAGCTCGTGATCACCGAACTGCCGCCGAACACGGCCGCGCAGAAGGTGCTCGAGGAAATCGAAGAACAGACCAACCCGAAGATCAAGCTCGGCAAAAAGGCGCTGACGCCCGAGCAGTTGCAGACCAAACAGACGCTGCTCGCGCTCGTCGACGCGGTGCGCGACGAATCGGGCAAGGACGCGCCGGTGCGTCTCGTGTTCGAGCCGAAGTCGAGCCGCATCGATCAGACCGAGTTCGTCAACACGCTGCTCGCGCATACGAGCCTCGAATCGAACGCGCCGCTGAACATGGTGATGGTGGGTGGCGACGGCCGGCCGCGTCAGAAGGGCTTGAGCGAAATCCTGCACGAGTGGATCGCGTTCCGTTTCGCGACGGTCACGCGCCGCACGCGGCATCGTCTGTCGAAGGTCGACGACCGCATCCATATTCTCGAAGGCCGGATGATCGTCTTCCTGAATATCGACGAAGTGATCCGCATCATTCGCGAATCGGATGAGCCGAAGGTCGCGCTGATGGCCGCGTTCGGCCTCACGGACCGCCAGGCCGAAGACATCCTCGAAATCCGGCTGCGTCAGTTGGCCCGTCTCGAGAAGATCAAGATCGAGAAGGAGCTGGCCGAGCTGCGCGACGAGAAGGCCAAGCTCGAGGAACTGCTCGGCAGCGAACCGGCGATGAAGCGCCAGCTGATCAAGGAAATCGAAGCCGACGCGAAGCAGTACGGCGACGAGCGCCGCACGCTGATCCAGCAGGAAAAGCGCGCTACGTTCGAAGCGCGCGTGGTTGACGAACCGGTCACGGTGGTGGTGTCGCAGAAGGGCTGGGTGCGCGCGCTGAAGGGCCACGGGCTCGACGTCGCGGGCTTCAGCTTCAAGGCTGGCGACGGCCTCTACGCGGCGTTCCAGTGCCGCACGCCCGACATGCTGATCGCGTGGGGCAGCAACGGCCGCGTTTATTCGGTCGCGGTGGCGCAACTGCCGGGCGGGCGTGGTGACGGCGTGCCGGTCACGTCGCTGATCGAACTCGAATCGGGCAGCCATCTGATGCACTACTACGCGGCGTCGGCGGACCAGGCGCTGCTGCTCGCGTCGAGCAACGGCTTCGGCTTTATCGCGAAGGTCGGCGACATGGTGAGCCGCGTGAAGGCAGGCAAGTCGTTCATGACGATCGACGCCGGCGCCGCGCCGCTCGCGCCGATGCCGATGCTGCCGGATGCGGTGCAGGTCGCGTGTCTGTCATCGGGCGGGCGCCTGCTCGTGTTCGGCCTCGACGAGATGAAGACGCTGTCGGGCGGCGGCCGTGGCGTCACGCTGATGGCGCTCGACGACAACGAGACGCTCGTGCAGGCGCTCGCAATCGACAAGGCGGGTGTGATGCTGATCGGCACACGCCGCGGCGGCCGCGTCGACGAGGAGAAGCTGGCGGGCGGCGAGCTTGCGGCGCATGTCGGCAAACGCGCACGCAAGGGTCGCGCGCCTGACAGCAAGTTGAAGCTCGACGGCATGCGTCCGGTGCTGCCGGCTTAATAGAGTCGATTTAACCAGGTTTGACGCTGGAAAGCCACGGGCGCCTGCTAGCATGCGGGGCGCTCGCGGTCGGTCACAACAAGTCCGTCGCGCAAAGGGTGTGGAAGCAAACGGGGTGCGGCGGCGTCGCGGCCAGATGAAGGTGCCGCGATTACAACGACAAAATACGATGCAATCGACGTCGATACCCGGAACTGCCTGTATCACGTATGGTCGAACGCGCTCAGTTGCCGCTGAGCGGGATTAAGTGTCCAAAACGGTGTGGCGTCGTCGGGAGAGGAAAACTACATGAACAAGGCTATCGAGGTCGCGCTTTTTCTGCATCTGCTCGGGGTGGCGGTGTGGGTCGGCGGTATGGTGTTCGCGCATTTCTGCCTGCGCCCGGCGCTCGGCGATCTGTCGCCGCAACTGCGCCTGCCGCTGTGGGAGTCGGTGTTCGGCCGCTTCTTCAACTGGGTCGGGGTGTCAGTGCTCGTGATCCTGATCAGCGGCGGCTTCCTGCTGATGCAGTTCGGTGGCGGTCATGCCACCTGGCCATTGCATGCGATGGCCGGCCTCGGCATCGTGATGATGCTGATCTTCGGGCATATCCGCTTCGCCGTGTATCCGCGCATTCGCCGCGCGGTGCAGGCGCAGAAGTGGCCCGATGGCGCGCGGGCGGTCGGTACGGTCCGCCGTCTCGTGCTGATCAATCTCGTGCTGGGCGTCGTGACGATCGGCGTCGCGGTGCTGTCGCGCGGATTCTGATTCGCCGATCGCCAACGGCGCAACAGGCTTCGTGCGGACCGCGACGCGTCACGTCGTGACGCCGTACGCGAGCCACAAACCGCACGCCACCGCCACCGCTCCATACACGGCGTACACCGGCACCTTCAGCTTCGCGAAGCACATTGCGGAGAACGTCGCGGTCAACAGATAGATCGGTTCCAGCGGTACATGCGCGGCAATGCGCAGTACCGCGACCGCGAGAAACGCGGTCGTGACCGCGCGCAGAATCCTCATGCCGTGCTCGAAGCGCGGGTTCACCTTCAACAGACGCAGATGCCGCTGCGCGAGCACGACGAGGCAGCCAGACGGCACGAATAGCGCGAGCGTCGCGATCAGCGCGCCTGGCCAGCCATCGACGAGATAGCCGAAGAACGGCACCACGTTCAGCAAGGGTCCCGGAGACAACGGCGACAGCGTAAACGCGAGCGTGAAGTCGTTATCGGATACGCCGACCGCCGGCGTGACGAACAGCGTCTTCAGCACCGGCAACGCCGAGAAGCCGCCGCCGAACAGCGTCATGCCGGCGCCGGCGAGACGCGGCCACAGCAGCGCGAGGTCATAGCGATGCGGCAGCGGCAGCGCAAACAGCACGAGCAGGACGCCGAGCGCGGCCAGCAGCCGATAGTCGCCGCGCCGAAGCGACACGGCCAGCCGCGAGTCGCGCTCCGGGCTCGCGAACCAGCCGATGCCGAAGGCTGCTCCCAGCATCACCACATACGCCGCGGCGCTATGCGCATAGAGCAGCGCGATGCTGCCGAAGAGCGCCGCCGTCCATTCGAGCTTGCCGCGCACCAGCGCGCGCGTCTGCTTGTACCAGGTGAGCGCGATCAGTGTCGCAAGCACGACGCTGAAGTGATGTAGCAGCGTCTGCGACGCGATCGTATGCACGACGGGCGTGCGATAGAAGATCGCGAACAGCGTCATCAGTGTGAAGAAGGGCAGCACGCTCGCCACACCGGCGACCCATGCGCCCGCGCGTCCGCGCAGCGCGTGCCCGAGCTGCACGGCGACGTTGCAGCCGACGGGTCCCGGCACCATCCACGCGAGCGCGATCAGATCCGAGAATGCCACGCGCGAGAGTCGCCCCTCGCGTTCCACGTAGTGATGCTCGAGCTGCGCCATCAACGCGAGGCCGCCCCACGACAGCGCCGACAAGCCGCACACGACCCGGAACAGCGTCCATAGCGGTTCCCGTCGCCCGCGGCGGGCAGCCTCCTCACTCGTGATGGTCGGCATCGGCGCTGCGGGGGCCCGCGGTGCGGGCGCCCGTCCTTTAATTGCTGGTGCTGGATACGCTGCTTGCGCTGTCGGCCAGGTGCGCGACGCGGCGGCCGCTGGTGTTGTTCATGCCGCATACCCCGAAGCGCTCGAGCAGCGCCGGAATCGCCTCTGCCGGCACCGGACGCGAGAACAGGAAGCCCTGCGCCTCGATATGGCCGAGCGCGGCCAGCCACGCTATCTGCTCTTCGGTCTCCGTGCCTTCGACCACCACCGTGAGCCCGAGCGAGCGCGCGAGGTTGACGATCGCGGTGACCATCACGCAGACGCTGCGGTCGCCCGGAATCGCCTGGACGAACGAGCGGTCCACCTTCAGCGTATCGACGGCAAAGCGGTTCAGATAGGACAGCGACGAATAGCCGGTGCCGAAATCGTCGAGCGCGATGCGTACGCCGAGACGCTTCAGCGCGAAGATTTTTTCGGAGACGACTTCCGGAAATTCCATCATCGTCGTTTCAGTGATTTCGAGTTCGAGGCGGCGCGCGGAGATGCCGGTTTCCTCGATCGCGCGCGAAATCGTTTCGAACAGGTCGCCGCGCCAGAACTGCACCGCCGAAATGTTCACAGCGAGCGACAGCGTGTCGTAGCCCTGCTGCTGCCACTGCGCGAGCTGACGGCATGCGGTCTCGATCACGAAGTCGCCGATCGGCACGATCAGCCCGGTGGACTCGGCCACGGGAATGAACTCGTTGGCCGGGATCAGCCCGTGCTGCGGGTGGTTCCAACGCACGAGCGCTTCGAAGCCGGTGATGCAGCGACGCGCCAGATCGATCTTCGGCTGATAGGCGAGGAACAGTTGCCCTTCGGCCAGCGCGACGCGCAGCTGCTGTTCCCACTTCATCAAATGATCCGCGCGATGCGACAGATGCGGCGAATAGAACTGGTAGCAGTTCTTGCCGGCGTCCTTGGCGCTGTACATCGCGAGGTCGGCTTTCTTCAGCAGGTCGATCTCGCTTTCGTTGGCGACCGAGTACAGCGCAATGCCGATGCTCGCATGCAGCACGAATGAACTGCCGCGCACCTCGAACGGCTTCGAGAACGCTTCCGCGGCGGCTTCGGCGAGCGCGACCGCGCGCTTCTCGACATCGTCGCCCTTGATCACGACGACGAACTCGTCGCCGCCGATGCGGGAGAGCGTGCCTTCGTCGGCGACCGCGGTCGCCAGGCGCGAGGCCGTCATCTGCAGCACGATGTCGCCGGCGTTGTGACCGAGCGTGTCGTTGACGGTCTTGAAGTTGTCGAGGTCGATGAAAAGAATCGCGAGGCGGCCGAGATTGAACGGCTGCGCGACGTCGTGGCGCAGCGCCTGCAGCGTCGCGTAGCGATTGCGCAGGCCCGTCAACAGGTCGTATTCGACGAGATGCGTCATCTCGCGCTCGCGGCCGAGCAGCTTGCCGATCAGGCCGGTCGCGACGCCGAAGAAGCTGAGCATCGCGAGCGAGATGAAGCCTGCCATCAACAGATAGACGTTGCGCGTGTGGTTGTAGTCGGCGAATTCTTCGCCCTGCGAAAGACCGACGAGCACGCCGAGCGGATAGCCGTCGATGTGCCGGTACGACACGATACGCGTGACGTTGTCGATCGAATCGACGTAGGTGCCCGAGACGTGCTCCGAAGTCGGATACGTGCCGCTCGCGGTGAACGTGCTGCTGGCTTTGTTGGCGTTGCCGGTGCGGCGCGCGAGCACGGTGCCGTTGTCGGAGATCACCGCGATCACGCCTTCGCGGCCGATCGCCGCGTTGTTGTAGAAGTCCGACGTGAAGTAGCTCGGGTCTTCGGAGACCACGACGACGCCCGCGAACGAGCCGTCAGGATGATTCAGGCGCCGCGTCATCTGCAGCGTCCAGTGACCCGAGATGCGGCCGAGCACCGGTTTGCTGATGTATAGCTGGTCGTCGTTCTCGTGCTCGTGGACCTTGAAGTGCTCGCGGTCGGACAGGTCGATGTGAGCGGGATTCAGTTCGGCCGTGTTGGCGATCAGTCTGCCGTGCTCGTCGATGAGCGACACCTGCACGAGCGTTTCGCTTTGCACGACGCCTTTTTCGACCGTGCTCGCGAGATCGAAATGATCCGGCGTCTTTTCGAACTCGTACTTGACGAAGCGCGTGATCTGATCGACCTGGTGAATCGCCTTGATAGTGTGCTGCTCGAGCGCCGAGGAAAGAATGGCGGAAGACGCCATCGCTTCGCGGTACGTCGCGTCTTTCTCGACCGATAGCCGCGCGAAGATCACGGTCCACAGAAGGATCAATACGAGTACGCCGAGTGCTGGAATAACGAGCAACGCGCGCCGGCGCGTGATCATCGGATCGCGTCGCGGCCTGGCTTCGCGCGGGTCGGAGAAGCGGGACTGAGTCATCGCGCGGCCCTGGGCTGGGGGTGGGTCGCTTGCAAACGCACGGGCATCGACTGCGCGAAATAAATGGATGGCTGCATGGTGACCAAGGTGCCAAAGCTGCTGCGCAGGAGGAGAGGGCGTGGCGCCGCGCCTGACCGTCCACAGGTCATCGGATTCGACCGCTATATACCGTTCGATATTACTGAATGCGACTCGATTAAGGAAGGGTCCGCGCATGGGGTATACGCGGGCGCGGCGAGCACCTCGGTCCGGCCGCTCATGAGCCCTGCATGGCCGGTTTCTGGCAAGGGTTTTGCCGTCCAGTCGCGATGAATTCGGACAACCAGGTATGGCGACGTCATAGTGATGCGGCTTTTTGTGGTGTGAAGCGGCGAGATGCGGCGTGTCGCGGTGCCTCGCGCGCGAGGCCGCGGTCCGCTTACGCGAGCCGGCACGTGCCGTCGATGATCGTTACCGCAGGCCCGCCGATCCAGATCTTGCCGCGTGCATCGTCATAGTGGACCGATACGTCGCCCGCGCGCCCGAGCACGGTGCCTTGGCGCGCCGTGTAGCGCGCGCCGGGACGACGTTGCTGCAGGCTCAGCAGACCCGCGAGCGCGGCGTTGGCGCTGCCCGTCACCGGGTCTTCGCCGGTGCCGAAGCCGCCGCCCGCCATCAGGCAACGGACTTCGAACGTTGCCGGGCCGTCGGCGTCGTGCGGACCGTATACGGCGACGCCGTGCGTGTCGACCGAATGCACGAGCTCGGCTAGCGCCGCCGCATCGGGTTCGAGCGCGAGGCAGTCGCGGGCCGAATCGACCCGCACGACGAGCCACGGCGCGCCGTTATCCACCGCGCATGGCGGCGCGGTAAAGTCGATTGCCTGACTACGTAAAGCCGTAGACAGCGCCTCGTAACGATGCTCGGCGAGCGGCGTCACGCGCGCGGGTGGCGCGGCGAACGCCCATGCGCCGTGTGTAGCGTCGGCGCCATCGAGCGCTTCGAGTTCGACGAGACCCACGCCGCATTGCTGGATCAGCTTGCGAGCCTGCTTCGGCTGGTAGCCGCTTTCGCGCAAAGCATGCGCGGTGCCAAGCGTCGGATGACCAGCGAACGGCAACTCGCCGCCCGGCGTGAAGATGCGCACGCGATAGTCGGCGGCGGCATCGGTCGGCTTCAGCAGAAAGGTGGTTTCGGACAGATTGGTCCAGCGCGCGATGGCCTGCATCTGCGCGGTATCGAGCGCGTCGGCATCGAACACGACGGCAAGCGGATTGCCCTTGAACGGTGTCGACGCAAACACGTCGACCTGTTTGAAACGAACGGTGTGAGCAGACATCGACAGGCCCCGGCGCAATGGACGTTGAGGGATTTCGCGGATTCTATCCGGCTGCGCGGCGGCGATCCACCGTCGCCATAAAACAAAAACGCGCCGCCGGTGCGTGACACCAGACAGCGCGTTCGCATCGCGATGCCGCGTGAATTATTTGCGAATCTCACACGGCATCGCCTGCATCGTCATATCGCTTCGATGCTTATTCGACCTCGGCGATCAGTTCGATCTCGACGCACGCGCCGAGCGGAATCTGCGCGACGCCGAATGCCGAGCGCGCGTGCTTGCCGCGCTCGCCGAACACGTCGGCGATCAGCTCGGACGCGCCGTTGGTGACCACATGCTGCTCGGTGAACTCGAGCGTCGAGTTCACGAGGCTCATCAGCTTGACGATGCGCGTGACGCGGTTCAGGTCGCCGACGTGCGCATGCAAGGTGGCGAGCAGATCGATTGCGATCGAGCGCGCGGCGGCCTTGCCTTCGTCGGTGCCGAGCGTCGCGCCGAGCTTGCCGACCCAGACCTTGCCGTCCTTCTTCGCGATGTGACCCGACAGGTACACCGTGTTGCCGCTTTGCGCGCTCATCACATAGGCCGCTGCCGGCGCACCCGCTGCCGGCAGTTCGATGCCGAGTTCCTTGAGCTTGTCGTACACATTCGATTGAGCCATGTCGTGTCCTCGTTACGGTGAGATTGCATGAATGCAGGCGGGGCGAAGTCCGCACGCAACGCGCGTGCAAACTTCGCCCCGGTGGCAGTGCGGCTAACGCCGTTTTAAATTTTCGCGCGCACGAGTGCGCCGAGACGCGCCACGCCTTCGTCGATTTTAGCGGGCGGCACGGTGACGAACGACAGGCGCAGCGTATTGTGCTGCGCCTCGCTCGCGAAAAACGGAGCGCCCGGCACGAATGCGACGTTTTGCGCGACCGCTTCTTCGAGCAGCTTCATCGTGTCGATGCCCGCCGGCAGCTTGACCCAGATGAACATGCCGCCTTCCGGACGGTTCCAGCTGACGCCTTCGGGCATATAGCGTTCCAGCGCGGTGAGCATCGCGTCGCACTGGTTGCGATACAGCTCGCGGATCGTCGGCACGTGCGTGTCGAGGAAGCCGTCCTTGACCACTTCGTGCACGATGCGCTGCGTGAAGCTCGGCGTGTGCAGGTCGGTGGCCTGCTTGGCCTGCACGAGTTTGAAGATCAGTTCCTCGGGCGCGATGATGAAGCCGACGCGCAGACCCGGCGCGAGCACCTTCGAGAACGAGCCCAGATAGACGATGTGATCGGGCGCCATCGACAGCATGGTCGGCAGCGGTTCGCCCGCGTAGTCGAGCGCGCCGTAGGGGTCGTCCTCGATCACCGGGAACGGCGAGCTTTTCGCGAACTCGGCGAGCGCACGGCGGCGTTCGACCGGCAGACGACGGCCGGTCGGATTCTGGAAATTCGGCTGCGTGTACAAGAGACGCGCGCCTTTGATCAGTTCCGGCGTCAGGCCTTCCGGGATCAGGCCCTGTTCGTCGGTCGGAACCTGCACGTAGTGCGGCTCGTACATCGAGAACGATTGCAGCGCGCCAAGGTAGGTCGGCGTTTCGACCAGCACCGGGCTATCCACGCAAACCAGCACCTTGCCGAGCAGGTCGAGTGCCTGTTGCGAGCCGGTCGTGATCAGCACCTGCGACGGGCGGATCTGCGCGCCGTTGATCGAGTAGCGTTGCGCGACCCATTCGCGCAGCGGCAGATAGCCTTCGGTCGCGCTGTACTGCAGCGCAGCGGCGGGCGAGTCGCGCAGGATGCGGTCGGATGCCTCGCGCATGCGCTCGGCCGGGAAGGTGGCCGGCGAGGGCAGGCCGCCGGCGAAGGAGATGACTTCGGGCCGTTCCGTGACCTTCAGGATTTCGCGAATCGCGGAGCTGGTGAGCTTGCGCGCGCGTTCGGACAATTGCCACGTCGGGGCTTTCAGGTCGCTTTGGTCCATGATCTCCTCTGCTGGTATTTCTGGAACCGGTCAAAACTTCAATTATCGCGCGACTCGGCAAGCATTGCCGCCGGGGGCGCCCCGGGGTTGCCCCGCGGTTGCCCCGCGGTTGCCAAATAGCGCGCTGCTTATCCGAGGGTTCGCGGACCCTCGGGTGTTTCAAATTCGGCGACGAGCGCCGCGGCGCCATCGGTCGGCTGGACGTCGAGCAGGTGCGCGGCGCCGAGCCAGCGCAGTTGCTCGGCAATCAGCTCCGGCCGCGGATGCACGGCTTTCAGCGCTTTCACCGCGAGGTTCGTCGGTGCCAGCGACTGCGACGGATGCCGCGTCGAGTCCCACTGGATCAGCGACGGCAGCACGCCGTCGCCAGCGCCTTGCCAGGCGGGGAACGAGCCGTCGTCGGGCACCGTCAGGCCCCACGTGAAATCGCCGCGCGTCATCGGCACGACCGGCGCGATGCGCTGCGGATACTGCGTCTGCCACGTCGCGAGACGCTTCGGCCGCTCGACGCGCGCGACCCAATGCGACAGATACGGCCCGTTTTCGAGTCGCGCCTGCATCGCCGGGTCGTCGAGCGCGAACAGGCGCGGACGCGGCGCGGTGCCATCGGTTGTGTCGGCCGCGGCGCGCGGATCGATCGCGATCACTTCCAGGTAGACGCCGCCCCACAGGCCGAGCAGGCGATTGTGGGTCCGCATCAGCGGATGCGCGCCGCCGCCGGCCGGGGCGACGCCGAGGGTATCGGCGACGTACTGGACGCCTTCATCCAGCGTGCGCGCGGAGACGACGAGGTGATCGAGGCTGATGAGCGATTGGGCTGTCAGGGCTGTCATGGCGGATGGACGGAAAACGCTGTTCTGCGCAAGGGCCCGTTGCGCGCCACGCTTGTAGGCTGCGCTGCCGGGGCCGTAAGCATAACCGTTTGCCGGATCGGCGGGCCATGCGGATGGTTTCGTATGCCGTGACCACCCTTCGCTGGATCCAAATGTAACGGCCGCGACCTGCACAGTAACGGTACAATCGACTCGATACTGTTCGGTACAGTTGGAGCCCGTCATGTCCGTCCCGCTTGCCCAGATTCCCGCCCCGCACGATACCGCGTCGTTGACTCTCGTCGAACAGCTCGTCCAATGGGCGCGGCGCCGCATCGAGGAGCGCGTGTTCCGCCCCGGCATGCGCATGCCGTCCATCCGCAAGCTCGCGCTCGACAAGGGCGTATCGCGCTTCACGGTGGTCGAAGCGTACGAGCGGCTCGTCGCGCAGGGTTTCGTGGAATCGCGGCGCGGCTCCGGCTTTTATGTGCGCGAGCGCCAGAGCGGCGCGGCGAGTGTCACCGAACTGCACCCGCGCGCCGAGACGCTGCCCGCGCCGGCCAATATCGACGTCGTCTGGCTGCTGCGCAACATGCTGCACACGGGCGCGCGGCCCGAGCGCAGTCCGGGGCTCGGCTATCTGCCGGCCCGCTGGCTCGACGGCGACCTGATCACCAACGCGCTGCGCACGCTCGGCCGGCAAAGCGGCATGCAGATGCTCGGCATCGGCACCGCGCAAGGTTTCCTGCCGCTGCGCCAGCAGTTGCAGACGCGGCTCGAGGAGCTGGAGATCGGCGCGTCGCCCGAGCAGATCGTGATGGTGTCCGGCATCACGCAGGCGATCGACCTGATTTCGCGCATCTACGTGAAGCCGGGCGACGCGGTGATCGTCGGCGATCCGGCGTGGTTTCAGATGTTCGGCTGCTTCGCGTCGCAGGGCGCCCGATTGGTCGGCATGCCGTACACCCCGGACGGTCCCGATCTCGACGCGCTCGAAGCGCTGGTTCAGGAATGGCGCCCCAAAATGCTGGTGATCAACTCGGTGCTGCAAAACCCGACCGGCACCTCGCTGACCGCCGCGCAGGCGTTCCGCATCCTGCGGCTTGCCGAGGCGTACGACTTCATCGTCGTGGAGGACGATATCTACGGCGACCTGTGCCCGCCCGGCTACCCGGGCACGCGGCTCGCGAGCCTCGATCAGTTGAAGCGCGTGATTTACCTCGGCAGCTTTTCGAAGACGCTCGCGCCGAATCTGCGCGTCGGTTTCATCGCGTGCGCGCCGGAAGTCGCAATGGTGGTCAGCAATCAGAAGATGCTGGTCGGCATGACGAGCCCCGAACTCAACGAGCGCGTGATCTACAAGATCCTGACCGAGGGCCACTACCGGCGGCACGTCGAGCGCATCCGCGCGCGGCTCGACGGCGTCCGCGAGAAGGCGGTGCGGATGATCGAGAAGGCCGGCATGAAGCTGTTCCTGACGCCGACGGCGGGCATGTTCCTGTGGGCCGACACCGGCGTCGACGCGGGCGCACTCGCCGCGGCCGGGCACGAAGCTGGCTTCCTGCTGACGCCGGGCGGCCTGTTTTCGCCGCAGCAGTCGCCGAGCACGTGGATGCGCTTCAATATCGCCAATTGCGGCGATCCCGAACTGCCGGCGTTTCTGAGCCGTTATCTCGACGGCGTCGCGCGCCGCACCTCTTGAAACCGCGCCGGATCGTCCCCAATTGCGCGGACGATCCGGCGGTCCGGCGGTCCGGCGATCCGGCCCGGCGGGCCCTGACAGGTATGGCCGCCGCCCATCCCCCATTCGCAACAGAGAGGAAGTCCGACCATGGCACAAGAAACCATGAGCTTTCAGGCAGAAGTGAAACAACTTCTGCAACTGATGATCCATTCGCTGTACAGCAACAAGGAAATCTTTCTGCGCGAGCTGATCTCGAACGCGTCCGACGCGGCCGACAAGCTGCGCTTCGAGGCGATCGAAAACAGCGCGCTGTACGAGAACGATCCGAACCTGCGGATTCGCGTGTCGTACGACAAGGCCGCCCGCACCGTCACGGTCGACGACAACGGCATCGGCATGAGCCGCGACGAAACGATCGCGCACCTCGGCACGATCGCGCGTTCGGGCACTAAGGAATTCTTCGGCAAGCTGTCGGGCGACCAGCAGAAGGACGCGGCGCTGATCGGCCAGTTCGGCGTGGGCTTCTACTCGGGCTTCATCGTCGCCGACAAGATCACCGTCGAGACGCGCCGCGCCGGTTTGCCGGCTTCGGAAGGCGTGCGCTGGGTCAGCGCGGGCGAGGGCGATTTCGCGGTCGAGACGATCGAGCGCGCCGCGCGCGGCACGACCATCACGCTGCATCTGCGTGCCGATGAGGACGAGTTGCTGTCGTCGTATCGGCTGAAGTCGATCATTCAGAAGTACTCGGACCACGTCGCGCTGCCGATCCTGATGCAGAAGGAAGAGTGGGACGCGGAAAAGAGCGAGATGGTCACGAAGGACGAGGACGAGACCGTCAACCAGGCGAGCGCGCTGTGGACCCGTTCGAAGAACGACATCACCGGCGATCAATACAAGCAGTTCTACCAGCACATCTCGCACGACCATCAGGACCCGCTGACATGGACGCATAACCGCGTCGAAGGCCGCAGCGAATACACCCAACTGCTGTACGTGCCGTCGCACGCGCCGTTCGATCTGTGGAACCGCGAGCAGCGCGGCGGACTGAAGCTGTACGTGAAGCGCGTGTTCATCATGGACGACGCCGAGCAACTGCTGCCCACCTACCTGCGTTTCGTGAAGGGTGTGGTCGATTCGGCCGATCTGCCGCTCAACGTGTCGCGCGAAATCCTGCAGGAAAGCCGCGACGTGAAGGCGATCCGCGAAGGCGTGACGAAGCGCGCGCTGTCGATGCTCGAAGAACTGGCGAATTCGGACGAAGCCGCCGACAAGGAAAAGTACGCCAGCTTCTGGAAGGAATTCGGCCAGGTGCTGAAGGAAGGCATCGGCGAGGACTTCGCCAATCGCGAGCGCATCGCCAAGCTCCTGCGCTTTGCGACGACGCATACGGGCACGGCCGAGCAGACCGTGTCGCTGGCCGACTACGTTGCTCGCATGAAGCCCGAGCAGACGAAGATTTACTACGTGACCGCCGACACGTGGCAAGCCGCGTCGAACAGCCCGCATCTCGAAGTGTTCCGCAAGAAGGGCGTCGAAGTGCTGCTGCTGACCGATCGCGTCGATGAATGGATGCTGTCGTTCCTCAACGAATTCGACGGCAAGCCGCTGCAAAGCGTCGCGCGCGGCGATCTCGATCTCGGCGCACTGAACGACGAGGAAAAGCAGGCGCAGGAGAAAATCGGCGAAGAGTTCAAGCCGCTCGTCGAGAAGATGAAGGAAGCGCTGAAGGACAAGGCGAAGGACGTGCGTCTGACCTTCCGCCTGACCGACTCGCCGTCGTGCCTCGTTGCCGACGACGGTGAAATGAGCGGCTACCTGCAGCGCATGCTGAAGGCCGCGGGCCAGCAGGCGCCGGAGTTCCATCCGATTCTCGAAGTGAATCCGGAGCACGCGCTCGTCAAGGGTCTGCATGCCGATAGCACGAATTTCGACGACTGGTGCCATCTGCTGTTCGATCAGGCATTGCTCGCCGAAGGCGGCGCGCTGGAAGATCCGGCGAGCTTCGTGAAGCGGACCAATGCGTTGCTGCTGTCGCGCGCGGGTTGAGTTTCAGTGAAGGCGAACTGGGAGCGTCGATGACGTTGTTATTGGATTGACGCTCTGTGGTGGTTCGGCAATGCGCTGCTTCGGCAGCGCATTTTTTTTGCCCGTCGGATCGCGCCGGCTTCTTGCCTGGAGCGGCGCGCGATCAGCGCAAGCGTCGCTGCGAAAAAATGCCGTCGGAGCGCGCCGCTATAATCCGACACCATGCCTATCCGTTTCGATCCCGCCGACACCCACTGGCGCGTCGCGCCTTTGCCCACTTTCAGCGCTGCCCAGAAAGACTGGCTGACCCGCGGCGGTTCGCTGACTGCGCATCTGCGTGCGCTCGGCGCGGTCGCGGTGCGGGTGACGCGCGAAGCGATCGCGCTGCCGTGGCCGGACGAAGCCGCCGCGCTCGGACTCACGCCGCGCGCGCCCGTGTGGGTGCGCGAAGTAGTGCTGTCGGTCGATGGCGTGCCGTTCGTCGCCGCGCATAGCGTGACGCCACGCGCCGCGAGCGTCGGCATCTGGCAGGCGACGCGGCGGCTGCGCACGCGGCCGCTCGCCGAGTTGCTGTACAGCGATAGCGGCGTCGCGCGTTCGTCGCTGGTGAGCCGCAGGGTGGGGAAGCGGCATCCGTTGTATCGGCTGGCCGCGCGTGAGATCGGCGGTGGCGTCGTGGATGAGCCGCATGCGCTGGTCGCACGGCGCTCGGTGTTCGAGCGCCACGGCGCGCCTTTGATGGTGTCCGAATGCATGCTGCCGGCATTGTGGGAGCATCTGGCCTGGTTGGAGCAGGCGGGGCGCCCGGGCGCCGCGACCGAGCGCGTTCCAGCCGCGCATGTCGCGCACGAGCGGATACGCGACCACGGCCGTCCGCTCGATCACACCGCGTCGCGCGCGCATGCCGCGCCGCGCACTTCGGACGACCGGAGCCGCTGATGTTGCGCGGCTTTCCGCCGGTCGTCGCGGCCGACACGCACACGCTGATACTCGGCAGTTTTCCCGGCGAAGCGTCACTGGCCGCGGCGCAGTATTACGCGCATCCGCGCAACCAGTTCTGGCGCCTGCTCGGCACGGTGCTCGGCGAACCCGCGCTGCACGGGTTGCCGTATGAAGAGCGCCTCGCACGCGTGCTCGCGCATCGGATCGGCATCTGGGATGTGCTCGATGCATGCCATCGTCAAGGCAGTCTCGACTCGGCGATCCGCCATGCGCAGCCGAACGACTTCGAGTCGTTGCGCGAGCATGCGCCGTTGCTTAACAAGGTTTGCTTCAACGGGAAGACGGCGGGGCGGTTCGCGCCGGTCATCGGTGCGGCAGGCTATCGAACGCTTGTGTTGCCGTCGTCGAGCCCGGCGAATGCGACGCTGTCGTTCGAACAGAAGCTCTCGTGTTGGCGGCAGATTCTTTCCTGACGACATTCGGAGGAAGGGTACTTAGTTCGGCAGCAGCGAGCCGCTACGAATAGGCTCGGCTCCAGCGACACACGCGAGCTCCAGCCCCGCGGTGGCGAAGCGCGTGCGTTGCCGCGCATATAGCACGCCGGCGACGGAGTTCGTGATCGTGACGACGCGGCCGGTCAGCGGATCGACGATGTCGGCGATCGCCTCGCCGGGCTCGACCCAGACACCGAGCGGCGCGCGGAACACGAGCACGCCGGAGATCGGTGCGACGAGCGGCTCGCTGCCGGAGAAAGGCGTGGCCTGGAACGCGAGCTCCGGCAACGGCGCGGGTGTGCCGTCGATGACACCGCGAAACGTCAGGTATTCGACGATCGCGTTGGCGTCGCGCTCGGCGAACGCGTAGCTCACGTCCGCCTGGCCGCGCAGCTCGATCGTTACCGAGATCGAGCCATTCGGAATCGGATAGCGCTCGCCGTAGCGGGCACGCAGCTCGGACCAGCTGAAGCTGTGAATCTCGTCGAACGGATTGCCGATCGAATTGAGCGCGAGCAGCGAAGTCTTCGCGTCGAGATAGCGCGCGAGTGGCTCGACGTCGGGCCACGTGTCGGGGTTCGTGAACAGATGCATCGCCGCTTCGAAGTCGCAGTGCAGGTCGAGCACGACGTCGGCATCGTATGACAGGCGCTGCAGCGCGAGGCGCTGCGATTCGAGCTCGGTGGTCGGCGTCTGCTCGGCGAGCGCCTCGCGCATTGCGGCGCGCACGGCGCGCAGGTTCCGTTGCGCGTCGCCGGTCAGGTGAGGCTCGATGCGCGGCATCACGAGCTCGGCCAGATTGTGGAAGTTGCGATTGAAGTTCGCCGCGGTGCCGCTTTCGAAGCGGCCAACCATGTGCCCGAGCACCCGCTGGTTGAGGCCGATCGGATTGGGTACCGGCACGATGACGATTTCGCCGCGCAACCTGCCCGCCGTCTCGAGGGCGGCGACGCGTTGGCGCAGTTCCCATGCGACCAGCATCCCCGGCAGCTCGTCGGCATGCAGCGACGACTGGATGTAGATCTTCTGTCCGCCCGTCGGGCCGTAGTGGAAGCTCGTCAGGTACCGCTCGGTGCCGAGCGACGGGGAAATCAACGGATGGGTTTGTGTTTGCATGATGGTGTGAATGTTGCCGGCCGCCGTGCGGGCGCGGGGGTTCCCGCGCCATTGCCTGTCAGCTGACGTTTACGTCGAAGTTGAAGTGCCTAGGCTTCGAGCTTCAGCTCAGTTGTATAGACAAGATAGAGAATTGAAGATGATGGCGGAAGTAGGGTTTTCGCTGACGACGGGCGGCGTGCCTTTATAAGGCGGGGGTTTCGCGTGAAACGAAAATTCGAAGGAGGAATCGAGGCGCGCGCTGTAGCAATAGATGTATATGCAACCTGCGTGCTATGGAGAAGGGTCCGAAGACGAGCGATGCCGCGCCGCGCCGTCAAAGCTCGAGTGCAAGAAACCTCGTGCCCTCGACCGGATTTGCGTAGTAAGGCGCGATTTCCACGAACCCTAATCGCTCGTAGATGCGCTGCGCGAAAGCGGTTTTCGGCACCGAGTCGAGGACCAGCTTCGAGAAGCCCAACGATTTTGCTTTCCCGATCACCGACGTCACCAGCGTTTCGCCGAGACGCATCCCTCTGAATGCGTCGCGAACGAACAGGCGCTTGATTTCGGCGGTCTCCGCACTATGGCGCAGTAGCCCCGCGCAACCGGCGAGTTCGCCGCCGGCATCGGCGACGAAGAACATGCCGGATGGCAACGTGTAAACCGCTTCGAACGCGTCCATTTCGGCATCGAATCCACGGTACGACAGATCCAGATCCAGCCACTGGACATACTCGCGGATCACCGCGACGAGCCTGCGCGTGTCGGCGGGGAAAACGGCTTCGCGAACGATCGGCAGCGGCGTTTGCATGGCGGTTCTCAGATCCATACGTCGTTTTCGGCCGTTCTTTCGTTGGTCGTATCGCCAGTGTTGACGACGCCGCGCGGTTCGATCAGCAGCAGCTTCACTTCGGAGCCGGCATACGGCTTGTGCTCGACTCCCTTTGGAACCACCGCCATTTCTCCGGCGAGCAGTTCGATCGAGCGATCGCGGAAGTCGATGCGCAAGCGCCCTTCGAGAACGATGAAAGTCTCGTCGGTGTGGGCATGCCGGTGCCAGACGAAATCGCCCTCTATCTTTACGACCTTGAACTGATAGTCGTTCATTTCGGCAACGACGCGCGGCTGCCAGTGGTCGTCGATCTGACGGATCTTGTCGAGCAGATTGATCGTCTTGTATTGGCCGCGTTGCTCGGGGGTCGGCTGGGAATCGCTGTGCATGGTGGCTCCATTCGGGTGATACCTGGAACAGAGCTTAGGCCGGCCGCCGGCGGATGTCTTGAACGATCGTGCAAGCTTGGGCTAGCCGGCGCGCCGATCGCTCGTCATCGCGAGCCAACGCGCGGGCGGGATCCCGTATGCGTGGCGAAAATGCCGGGTCATGTGGCTCTGGTCGGCGAAGCCGGCCGCTGCCGCCGTGTCCACGAGGGAAACGCCGCGCAGCATCATCGCGCGCGCCGCTTCGAGCCGGCGCATGACCAGATAGTGATAGGGGCTGGTGCCGTAAAAGGTTCGGAAATCGCGCGACAGGCTCCAGCGATCCTGTCCGCTGACGGCGGCAAGTTCATCCAGCGTGACGACGCGGCTGCTCGATGCGTGCAGATATTCCCGTGCCCGCTGCGCTGCCGCGAAATCCGCGGACCTGCGCGCAGATCGGGCACCCGATACGCTGTCCAGCGCGAGCGCGAGGCCGGCGAGCGCGTCGTCGCGCTCGAGCGGCTCCGCGTCGCCGCGCAGTTGGCGCAACGCTGTCTTCGTCGCTTCGAACAGCCGTGGATCGTTCGTGACCCCGCCTTCGACGAATGGCAGCGGCCGGCCGCCGAGGACCTCCTGGATGGCGGCCGGGTGCACGTAAATCATCTGATAACGGAATCCCTCCTGCGTACCGGCCTGACCGTCGTGCGCTTCGTCGGGATGCAGCACCATCGTCTGGCCGGGCAGACTGGTGCGCAAGCCGCGCCGGTAGTGAAAGCATTGAACGCCGGCGAGCGTCAGGCCGATCGCATAGGTGTCGTGCCGATGCAGGGAGTACGCATTGCCGTGGAAAAAGGCCTCGATGCGTTCGACTCCGTCGGTGGGCTCCGAACGGGAAATCCAGTCGGATTGGAGTTGGCTGATGTCGCCGTCCATCATACTCTCGGGCTTGTTTGGCGGGGCTGCGGGAAAATCGATGTCAGATGGCCTTCATATTAACCGTCCTGAGCAATTGCCTGCTCGCTCGCTAGCGGCCCTCGTGCGACGCTGTGGGATTGCTCGCTCAGAAGACGCTGTATCTCGTCAAGGAAAGAGGCGGTCGTCTAGCTCCACCCCTCGAGACGGAACCCCCGCCAGAACTGTTCAAATGCGGTGTCCAGATCATGCTCTTTCCTGAACGAGTCTATCTCACGACTCAAACCCTGCTGTCTGTGAGAGTCATCTCTCTTGTAGCACGAGACAATCTCTGGAGCGGTTTCTCCGAAATACGATGTAACGATATCGTTCGGCATCCTGTTGCATGTCAATAGCGTCTTGGACTACTGAGTACTGGCGGTCCACAGCGCCGTCCGTCCGGCGGACGTACAAATCATCCTTCGCCCATAGCCGACCTGTGAAGTCGCCTGATAGCCTCAAAGTCCCGAAACGAACAGAGAGGATTTTTTGCATGTCACAGGCGAACGAGTCAGACGATTTTCGCGTTGTACTGAGCGCCCCGCAACTCGTGGCCGTCTTGGCCCGTCAATCGATTAACCAGACCGAAATGCTTTCCAATCGGCTATGGGGCGGCTTGCAGGTTGTCGGTGGCGTTCTGGAAATGGTCGGAGCGGCCGCACTATGCGTTCTGCCGGAGCCGACGATGGCGAGCAAAGCCGGGTGTGTCGTGTTCGGCGCGCATGGTTCTGATACGGCGGCGGCCGGTCTGCGTCAGGTCTGGACGGGGCGGGATACGTCTACGCTGACCCAGCAGGGTACGACGAAGCTGGCCGAGGCGATGAAAGCTAGTCCTGGCATCGCGAGCAGTATTGGCTTGTCGCTTGATATCGCTGTGCCGTTTGGCTTTGCTGGTTCGGTCAAGGCCGCGCGGGCTTCGCGGATCGTGATGGGCCGGATTGACCTGATGAAGCACGAAGCGAAGCTGGGCAGTCGGATCGGAGGCCACACAGTCGAGAAACATGTGGGGCGCACTGAAGCACAGTTGCGCGAGCGATTAACTCGCGAACCAAAGCGGCAAACGGTTTCGTCGTTCACGAATATAGAGTCTGCGGAATGGGCGATCTCGGAGGTGATGCGGGTTGACGCACTTCGGATCAAAACATGGGCGCAATCTTCGAGGCGAGCCAAACCGCTCGAATTGGAAAAGGACGTAGGGAGGACCGTCGGCTATGGAGTATCCAGGAAAACGGATAGCTTAACGGGCATGAGCGTTGTACACCTCGTTCTTAAATACGAAACGTACAACGGAATGCCATACTATGTTCTCACGGCCTACCTATACTGAGTTCTAGCAATGAGAGAAACTTCATACCCCGAACTGAATCAATTGTTCGGCGTTTACTTGAACCAGGATTTCGACATATGGGGTGAGACCATTCCCGATATTGTTGCCTGTTACAAAAGGGATAGCCCGGTGGCTGACCATCAATCAATGCTCGCAGAGATAGAAAGATTCGAGAAAGAACACCAGCATGATCTCGATGTCGCGTTCGATCAGATGTACGGGCACGAGTTTTCTCCTGTCCCATGGGGACACACGACCGCATCATTTCTTGAGGAATTGAAGCGGCTGTTGAGTGAATAGCCAAGTCGCGACCGCCGCCTACGAGCGCGCTTTTGCATCGTTTGTGCCCCTATCCGCGGGGTTCTTGTTGGCTAGTGAGACGGGGCGCCATATAGGGTGCGGCCTGATTCGGAAAGCCGGACAGATGGCACCGCCTGATCCATGCGTGCTCCGTTGCGCGTCGATATTCAGTCGCAAATGCTACTGAGGTGAGGGCTAGTGGCTTTCCGTGTCGTTCACGTTCCGATTCTCCCCGCAGCCCAAAAATGAGGCAGAATCCACACGTGCGACCCGCTGCGCGACGCAGTCCGCCGTGTTCGCTTAATCGTTCCGCTTTGGCGTTCCAGGGCCCCGCATCGCCATCCGCCGCGCACAGCGTTTGTGTCCTCGTGTTGTCGTTTTCCTGATCGACGCTTGCGCATCCTGCCGGTACCACGCGCGAGATGCCTCTCAACCGCCCGCCCAGAGCCTAGCAATGACGACCCAGCAACCGACCATCATCTACACCCTCACCGACGAGGCCCCGCTGCTCGCGACCGCGGCGTTCCTGCCGATCATCCGGACCTTCACGAGGCCGGCCGGCATCGAGGTCGAGACCAGCGACATCTCGGTCGCGGGCCGCATCCTCGGTGAGTTCCCCGAATTTCTGACCGAAGCGCAGCGGGTGCCCGACAACCTCGCTGAACTCGGTCGCCTGACCTCGTTGCCCGACACCAACATCATCAAGCTGCCCAACATCAGCGCATCGGTGCCGCAACTGACGAGCGCGATCAAGGAGCTGCAGGCGAAGGGCTACAAGGTACCCGACTATCCGGAAGATCCGAAGACCGACGCGGAGAAGGCGATCCGTCAGCGCTACTCGAAGTGTCTCGGCAGCGCGGTGAATCCGGTGCTGCGCGAGGGCAACTCGGACCGTCGCGCGCCGGCCGCGGTGAAGAACTACGCGCGCAAGCATCCGCACAGCATGACCGAATGGAGCATGGCGTCGCGCACGCACGTCGCCACCATGCGACATGGCGACTTCTATCACGGCGAAAAATCGATGACGCTAGATCGCGCGCGCGACGTGAAGATGGAACTCGTCACGAAGAACGGCAAGACGATCGTGCTGAAACCGAAGGTCGCGCTAGAGGCCGGCGAGATCATCGACAGCATGTTTATGAGCAAAAAGGCGCTGCTCGCGTTCTATGAAGACCAGATGGAAGACGCGCGCAAGACCGGCATGATGCTGTCGCTGCACGTGAAGGCGACGATGATGAAGATCTCGCATCCGATCGTCTTCGGCCACGCGGTGAAGGTGTTCTACAAGGACGCGTTCGCGAAGCACGGCAAGCTGTTCGACGAGCTCGGCGTGAACGTCAACAACGGCCTCGTCAATCTGTACGAGAAGATCGAGGCGTTGCCGGAATCGCAGCGCGAGGAAGTGATCCGCGACCTGCACGCGTGCCACGAGCATCGTCCGGAACTGGCGATGGTCGATTCGGCGAAGGGCATCTCGAACCTGCACGCGCCGAACGACGTGATCGTCGATGCGTCGATGCCGGCGATGATTCGCGCCGGTGGCAAGATGTGGGGCGCCGACGGTCGTCCGAAAGACACCAAGGCGGTGATCCCGGAGAGCACGTTCGCGCGCATCTACCAGGAGATCATCAACTTCTGCAAGACCAACGGCGCGTTCGATCCGGTCACGATGGGCACCGTGCCGAACGTCGGCCTGATGGCGCAGAAGGCGGAAGAATACGGCTCGCACGACAAGACCTTCGAAGTGCCGGAAGACGGCGAGGCGCGCATCGTCGATCTTGCGAACGGCGAGGTGCTGCTCACGCAGAACGTCGAGCAGGGCGACATCTGGCGCATGTGCGAGGTGAAAGATGCGGCGATCCGCGACTGGGTCAAGCTCGCGGTCACGCGCGTGCGCAATTCGCGCACGCCCGCAGTGTTCTGGCTCGATCCATATCGCCCGCACGAGGCGGAACTGATCAAGAAGGTCGAGGCCTACCTGAAGGATTACGACACCACCGGCCTCGACATCCAGATCATGTCGCAGGTGCGCGCGATGCGTTACACGCTGGAGCGCGTCGTGCGCGGGCTCGATACGATCTCGGTCACCGGCAACATCCTGCGCGATTATCTGACCGACCTGTTCCCGATCATGGAACTGGGCACGAGCGCGAAGATGCTGTCGATCGTGCCGTTGATGGCGGGCGGCGGCATGTACGAGACCGGCGCGGGCGGTTCGGCGCCGAAGCACGTGAAGCAGCTCGTCGAAGAGAACCATCTGCGCTGGGACTCGCTCGGCGAATTCCTCGCGCTCGCGGTATCGCTCGAAGAGCTGGGCATCAAGACCGGCAACAACCGGGCGAAGATCCTCGCGAAGACGCTCGACACCGCAACCGGCAAGCTGCTCGACAACAACCGCAGCCCGAGCCCGAAGACGGGCGAGCTCGACAATCGCGGCAGCCAGTTCTATCTGGCGATGTACTGGGCACAGGAGCTGGCCGCGCAAACGGACGATGCCGCGCTGGCCGCGCAGTTCGCGCCGCTCGCGACGCAGCTGACCGCCAACGAGCAGGTGATCGTGGCGGAGCTCGCGTCGGTGCAGGGCGCGCCGGCGGACATCGGCGGCTATTACAAGCCGGACTTGAACAAGCTCGAAGAGGTGATGCGGCCGAGCCGCACGTTCAACGAGGCGCTCAAGGCGGTGCGCGTCGAGTGACCTGATGCGTGTGAAGTAAGAAGTGAACTGATGTGCACACGGGCCGCCGGCGGGCGGCTCGGCGTAATCGTGCGCGCCGCGAATGCTATGCTCTCGGTCGACCAAAAATCATGCGCCCGCGGCGCGACATCCACACATGACGAAACTGATCAAGCGCGCTTCGGCCGAGGCGCGCGCTTTCCGTAACCGGGACAACGAAGCCATCGGCGGTAGGCAGAAAATCGCGCACGGACAGGCGCCAAAAACCGCGCGCAACGCGAACCGCGCCGTCGACCACGAGCTTCATGACGCGCCGCAAATCGAAACGCCGCGCAAGCCGCGCTTCGCGCCGGTGACGTTCTCCGAAGAGGGCGGCGTGCGCTACCTGCATTTCGGCACGGAATGGGTGCAAGGCGCGATGCGTCTGCGCAAGCCCGATCACATCGAACTCGAATACGCGCAGCAGATGATGGCCTGGCTGCTGTTTCTCGAAACGCCGAAGCGCATCGTGCAGCTCGGGCTCGGCGCGGCGGCGCTGACCAAGTTCGCGCACCGCTTCCTGAAGAGCGCAAAGGTCGAGGCCGTCGAACTGAATCCGGCGGTCGTGGTGGCCGCGCGCACGATGTTCGAACTGCCGCCCGACGATGCGCGTCTGACGGTGCACGAAACCGACGCATGGGACTTCGTCAACGAGAGCGCGAACCACGGCACCATCGGCGCGCTGCAGATCGACGTCTACGACGCGACCGCGCGCGGCCCGGTGCTCGACAGCGTCGGTTTTTACCGCGCGGCGCGTGCGTGTCTGACCGACGCGGGGATCGTCACGGTGAATCTGTTCGGCGATCACCCGAGCTTCGTGCGCAACATGAAGCGCCTGAACGAAGCCTTCGACGGTCGCGTCGTCGCGCTGCCCGAAGTGCACGACGGCAACCGCATCGCGATCGCGTTCTCGGGCCCCGCGCTCGACGTGCCGTTCGCCGCGCTCGACGCGCGCGCGAAGCTGATCGAAGCCGAGCTCGGCTTGCCGGCGCGCAAGTGGATCAAGGGCCTGCGCGAATCGACGGGTCAGACGGGCGCATCGTTTGCCATCTGAGCGCTGAATTCCGATCAGCGCGCGAAGAATGAGGCGGCCGTGCCGGCGTATCAGTCGGCACGGCCGTTTTGCTTCCGGTATTTTTTTCATGTCGATGCTGCAGCGTGATCCAGTCTGCATCGTTGGACGCCAATGTGCCTCGGGGTCGCCCCGGCTTGACCGGGCGTTCGCCACTCCTATACTCTTGCGAGGCTTTCGGGGAGCCCGTGGCGGACCGCGGGACGACCACCCGCTGAGTTCCTCCTCCCGTCGACCACGGGCAGATAAATTCAAAATAGGAAAAACAGGAGACGTCATGGCTCACGACGCCGACGTGAAGAAAGCCAGCAAGCACTGGCTCTGGCTATTGCTGCTACCGTGGATCGCGATGATCTGGGTGCCGTCCTACAACCGGATCGAGCCGCAGCTGTTCGATTTCCCGTTCTTCTACTGGTATCAGCTGCTGTGGGTGCTGATCAGCGCGGTCATCACCGCGTTCGTCTATGTGAAGACCAAGTCCCGCTATACGGGTCGCCCGAACGGGGGCGCACAACGATGAACCCCATTGCAACCTTTGTCTTCGTTCTGTTTTTCATCGGCGTCACGATTCTTGGCTTCGTCGCGGCGCACTGGCGGCGCGGCGATCTCGCGCATCTGGAAGAGTGGGGTCTCGGCGGCCGGCGCTTCGGCACGATCGTCACGTGGTTCCTGCTCGGCGGCGACCTGTACACCGCCTACACCTTCATCGCGGTGCCGGCGCTCGTGTTCGGCGCGGGCGCAACCGGCTTCTTCGCGCTGCCGTACACGATCCTGATCTATCCGTTCGCCTTCGTCGTGTTCCCGAAGCTGTGGAGCATCGCGAAGCGCCACGGCTACGTGACCTCGGCGGACTTCGTGTCGGCCCGCTACGGCAGCCGCATGCTCGCGCTCGCAGTCGCCGTGACCGGCATCGTCGCGACGATGCCGTACATCGCGCTGCAGCTGGTCGGTATCGAAGTGGTGATCGGCGCGCTCGGTTTCGACACCACCGGCTTCGTCGGCGATCTGCCGCTGATCATCGCGTTCGCGATCCTCGCGGCCTACACGTACACGTCGGGCCTGCGCGCGCCGGCGATGATCGCGGTGGTCAAGGACATCCTGATCTACGTGACGATCTTCGCCGCGATCATCGTGATTCCGCCGCAATTGGGCGGCTTCGGCCATATCTTCGGCGCGGTCCCGCCGGCCAAGCTGCTGCTGAAGTCGCCGGACGTGTCGAGCCTGAACGGCTATAGCGCGTACGCGACGCTCGCCGTGGGTTCGGCGCTCGCGCTGTTCCTGTATCCGCACTCGATCACCGCGGTGCTGTCTTCGAAGTCGGGCAACACGATCCGCCGCAACATGGCCTTGCTGCCGGCGTATTCGCTGGTGCTCGGCCTGCTCGCGCTGCTCGGCTTCATGGCGCTCGCGGCCGGCGTGAAGGACATGCCCGAGTTCGCGCCGTACTTCAAGGCCTTCGGCCCGAACTTCGCGGTGCCGGCGCTGTTCCTGCACTTCTTCCCGTCGTGGTTCGTCGGCGTCGCGTTCGCGGCGATCGGTATCGGCGCGCTGGTGCCGGCGGCGATCATGTCGATCGCGGCGGCGAACCTGTACACGCGCAACGTGCACAAGGAGTTCATCAACCGCAATATGACGCATGACCAGGAGACCAACGTCGCGAAGCTGGTGTCGCTGATCGTCAAGGTCGGCGCGGTCGCGTTCATTCTCGGTTTGCCGCTCACGTACGCGATCCAGCTGCAGCTGCTCGGCGGGATCTGGATCATCCAGACGCTGCCGGCCATCGTGCTCGGTCTCTACACGCGCGTGCTCGACTATCGGGGTCTGCTGCTCGGCTGGGCGGCGGGTATCGCGACCGGCACGTGGATGGCGATTTCGTTGAACCTCGCGAGCTCGATCTTCACGATTCATCTGTTCGGCATCGCGATTCCGGGCTATGCGGCGGTGTGGTCGCTGATCGTGAACCTCGTGGTGTCGGTGGTCGTGAGCCTGATCGTGCGCGCGGTGGGCATGCAGCGCGCCGAGGATCGCACTCGTCCGGAAGACTACCTGGACATCGTCGAAGGCTGATTCCGGCTGCGACTTCACGCTCCGAAACACGCAACGCCCGCCGACGCAAGTTGGCGGGCGTTTGTGTTGTGCGCCCAGCATGGGCGCACTCTTGTGGGTGCAAGTCCCACCGCAAGTTGATCACAGCGAGCGAAGCGAAGCGCAACTGCGCGAGGGCGACCGGGCGTAGGGAGGAAGCGTGGAGCGAAACT
>NZ_JBFPKM010000018.1:0-146815 GCF_040948755.1 Paraburkholderia sp. BR13444
CGCATACTTCGAGCGGCTGGGTGCACCCCGACTCTCATAACCTCAACTTCCCGAACCGCCCGGTGCGGACCCGCATGCCGGGTGGTGTGGCAGGGGCACGGCCTTATGGCCGTCCCCTATGCCGTTTGCGGGGCACTCCAGGGCAGGATAGCGAAACCGTCCTTTCACGCGTTCGCCGCGCGCCGCCATGGCTGCTGCCGATACTCCCACCGTGATCCCCCGCCGCGCCGCGCTGAGCCGCATGGTGCGCGCGGTCACGTCGCCGTATTACCGCTACCGCCACGCGAAGGTGCTGCATAGCCTGCGCGTCGGCCTCGCGATGCTGGTGTCGATTCTGGCGACGACCGGCATCGATATCCCGCACGGCATCTGGTCGTCCGTGACGCTGCTGGTCGTGATCGGCGGCTTGCAGCATCACGGCAATATCCGCAAGAAAGCGGCCGAACGCGCGGCCGGCACGCTGCTCGGCGCGTCGATCGGCCTGTTGCTGATCGTGCAGCAGAACGTCATCGGCTCGCTGCCGCTCACCTATGTGCTGGAGGCGATCATCGCGTCGATCTGCGCGTGGTTCGCGATCGGCTCGTCCGGCTATATCGGGCTTCTGACTGCGATCACAATGTGCATCGTCGCGGGCCACGGCGACAACCTGATCGACGTCGGCCTGTGGCGCACGTTGAACGTGCTGATCGGCATCGTGATCGCGCTGGCGTTTTCGTTCGCGTTTCCACTGCACGCGACGTATTCGTGGCGCTACGGGCTCGCCGCCAATCTGCGCGAATGCGCGGGCATCTACGCGCGCCTGCTCGACGGCGAGACGATCACCGAAGAAGAGCAGGTCCAGCGCTTCCTGCGGATCAACAAGCGGCTGGTGCAACTGCGTTCGCTGATGCCGTCGGTCGCCAAGGAAATCGACGTGCCGCAGACGCGGCTCGAGGAGATCCAGCGGCTGCATCGCTCGGTGCTCAGCTCGCTCGAACTGCTGGCCACCGGGCCGCTGATGAACGCCACCGCCGCCGCGCGCAGCGCCTATGCAGCGCAATGCGGCGCCGAGGTGCGCGCCGTGCGCGCGATCCTGTTGTCCACCGCGCGCGGGCTGCGTTTCGGCCGTCCGTCGCGCTTCGGCATTCCGGCCGCGGCGCCGCTCGCGAAGGGGCATGGCGACGTGGCCACCGCGTTGCCGCCCGACTGGCAAGGGCCGTACTGGCTCGGTCAGCGGCTCGCGGAGCAGGTGGACCGGCTGCGCGCGCTATTGCTGGAGACCGAGCCGAACTGGAACATCGAGCGGCACGTGCGGGCGACTCGTGGCGGGTAGGTGGTCGAATGGCCGAACCCAAAGGCTCGGCCGCTAAGCCTCAAACCTGCGGCGGCAGCGTGACCATCCACATCATGCCGAAGCGATCCACCACCATTCCGAAGCCCTTGCTCCAGAACGTTGGCTGGAACGGCATCACGACCTGGCCGCCATCGGCGAGCGCGTTGAAGCATTTTTCCGCCGACGCGCTGTCTTCGACGGTCAGCGACAGGCTGAAGCCATTGAACGGGCCGGCCGCCGGATCGCAGTTGCCGTCGGAAGCCATCCACGTGCTCGAGCCCAGCTGCACGTTCGCGTGCATGATCTTGTCGGCGAGTTCGGGGCGTGGCGGGTTTTGCGCGTCGGGTGGCGCGTCCTTGAACAGCATCTTGAAGGTTACCTGGGCGCCGAGTTTGTCGGTGTAGTAGTCGAGCGCTTCCTGGCAACGGCCGTTGAAGAACACGTAGGGCTGAACATACATGATCGTCTCCCTGGTCAGGCGTTGGGCGGGCGCCCTCGTTCCTCGCCAGCTCAGGCGGGGAGGGGCGTGCAGTCGATTGTAGTCGCAGCGTAAACGAGGAGCGGCGCCGAACCGTCAGATTCGGCGCCGCTTGTCATGGATGGCTTTCGAGCGGAGCGGGCGCGGCGCGGCGAGCGTGAACGTGAGCGTCACGCAGCCAGCCAAGTCAGCCGCCCGCGGCACCTCAGCGCAGCGTGTCGATCAGCTTTTCCAGCTTGATTGCGTCCGCGGCGAACGTGCGGATGCCTTCGGCGAGCTTCTCGGTCGCCATCGCGTCGTCGTTGACGAGGAAGCGGAACGACTTTTCGTCGACCGGCACGCGCTCGATGTCCGCGTCCTGCGACGCCTCCGGCGACAGCTTGCGCTCGATCTTGTCGGTGCTCTCGTGCAGCTTTTGCAGCAGGTCGGGGCTGATCGTCAGCAGATCGCAACCGGCCAGTTCCAGGATCTGCGAGGTCGTGCGGAAGCTCGCGCCCATCACCTCGGTCTTGTAGCCGAACTTTTTGTAGTACGCATAGATGCGGCGCACCGACTTGACGCCCGGGTCGTTGGCGCCGCCGTCTTTCGCTTCGTCCCACGCGCTGCCGGCGCTCTTCTTGTACCAGTCGTAGATGCGGCCGACGAACGGCGAGATCAGCTGCGCGCCAGCTTCTGCACAGGCCGCCGCCTGCGGGAGCGAGAACAGCAGCGTCATGTTGCAGCTGATGCCTTCCTTCTGCAGCACCTCGGCCGCGCGCACGCCTTCCCACGTCGACGCGAGCTTGATCAGCACGCGGTCGCGTTCGACGCCGTGCTCCTTGTACAGCGCGATCAGCTCATGGGCTTTCTTGATCGAGCCTTCGATGTCGAACGACAGGCGTGCGTCGACTTCGGTCGACACCCGCCCGGGGATGATCTTCAGGATTTCGGTGCCGAACGCGATCAGCAACTGGTCGATGATCGCACCGACCGGCTTCGACGCATGCGCCTTCACGGTCTTTTCGAGCAGCGGCCGGTAGTCGTCTTTCTGCACGGCCTTCAGAATCAGCGACGGATTGGTGGTCGCATCGCGCGGCTTGTACTGCGCGAGCTGCTGGAAGTCGCCAGTGTCGGCCACCACGGTGGTGTATTGCTTGAGTTGGTCGAGTGCGGTTGTCATGTTCGGGCCTTCAGGGCGCGTGTGCGCCGTGGTTCAGGAGAAATGAGGACGCCGCCGCGCCGGCTGGACGAAACACAGCAATCAGCCGGCGCCGGCGGCCGCGGGTCAAGCCGCAGCGCGTCCCGCGATGGCGCCGGGAAACGCTGCCGGATACATCTATTCTATGGCGGATCGCCGACGACGGCATGAACACCGGGTACGGACAGCCGGGCGTGGCGATCCGTTCACACGCGGCGCGCGTTCAGCACGACTTGCGTGATCACGCCGGCGACGAGCCCCCAGAACGCCGAGCCGATCGACAGCAGCGTGAGCCCTGAGGCGGTCACCATGAACGTAACGAGCGCCGCCTCGCGCTGCCGCGTGTCCTGCATCGCATTGGCGAGCCCGCTCATGATTGAGCCGAACAGCGCGAGCGCCGCGACGGAGACGACCAGTTCCTTCGGAAACGCCGCAAACAGCGCGGCGATCGTCGCGCCGAACACCCCCGCGAGCAGATAGAAAATACCGCCCCATACGGCCGCCGTATAGCGCCGCGCGGGGTTTTCGTGCGCTTCGGGGCCGGTGCAGATCGCCGCCGTGATCGCCGCAAGATTGATGCCGTGCGAGCCGAACGGCGCGAGCAGCAGCGACGCGACGCCGGTCGTCGCGATCAGCGGCGCGGACGGGGTCGTATAGCCGTCGGCGCGCAGCACCGCGATGCCCGGCACGTTCTGCGAGGCCATCGCGACCACGAACAGCGGAATGCCGATGCTCACGCACGTCGCCACCGAAAACGACGGCATCGTCAGCACCGGATGCGCGAGCGCGACGTGAAAGTGGCTGAAATCGAGCAGCCCGAGGCCGCCGGCCGCGGCTGTACCGACCACCAGCGTGGTTGGAATCGCGTAACGCGGCACGAACCGTTTGACGATCAGGTAGGTGAAGAACATCGTCAGCACGAGCGCGGTCTGGTACTGCGCGGCACGGAAAATCTCGATGCCGATCTCGAACAGGATGCCCGCGAGGAGCGCCGCTGCGAGGCCGGACGGAATCCGCTTCATCAGCGCGTCGAACCAGCCGGTGACGCCGACCAGCGTCAGCAGCGCCGCGCAGAAGATGAACGCGCCGATGGCCTGCGCATACTCGACATGCGGCAGCGACGCCACCAGCAGCGCCGCGCCCGGCGTCGACCACGCGATCACGATCGGCGCGCGAAAGCGCAGCGACAGGCCGATCGTGCAGAGGCCCATGCCGATCGACAGCGCCCAGATCCACGAGGAAATCTGCGCGTCGCTCAGATGCGCGGCCTGGCCCGCCTGGAACATCAGCACGAGCGAGCTCGTGTAGCCGGTCATCGCCGCGACGAAGCCCGCGACGATCGTCGACAGCGACGTATCGGCGAGCGGATTGAAGCGCCTCTGCGGCGCGGCGGCGGGGGACAACTGGGGCGACGGGGACGAACTCATGCGAAGGCTTTGTTGTTGTGGAAGTTGAAGCGTCGGGACGTGGGTTGCGGAACGACGGGCGTTACTTGCTTAGCACCCGCATGGCCGTCTCCAGGCCCGCGAGCGTCAGCGGATACATGCGGTGGCCCAGCACTTCGCGGATCGCGCTGACCGACTGCCGATATGGCCACAGCGCTTCCGGTTCCGGGTTCAGCCACGCGAAGTGCGGGAAATGATCGGCGAGCCGGCGCAGCCATACGGCGCCGGCCTCGGCGTTGTTGTACTCGACCGAGCCGCCCGGCTGCAACACTTCGTACGGGCTCATCGTCGCGTCGCCGACGAAGATCAGCTTGTAGTCCGGCGTGAACTTGTGCAGCACGTCCCACGTCGGCGTGCGCTCGGCGTGGCGGCGGCGGTTGTTCTTCCACAGGAAGTCGTACACGCAGTTGTGGAAGTAATAGAACTCGAGGTGCTTGAACTCGGCCTTCGCGGCCGAGAACAGCTCCTCGGTGCGCTTCACGTGATCGTCCATCGAGCCGCCGACATCGAGCAGCATCAGCACCTTCACGTTGTTGTGCCGCTCGGGCACCATCTTCAGATCGAGCCAGCCGGCGTTCGCGGCGGTGCTGCGGATGGTGTCGGGCAGGTCGAGCTCTTCCGCGGCGCCCTCGCGGGCGAAGCGGCGCAAGCGCCGCAGCGCGACCTTGATGTTGCGCGTGCCGATCTCGACCTGGTCGTCGTAGTCGCGGTACGCGCGCGCTTCCCAGACCTTGACGGCGGTGCGATTGCCGGCCGCGTCGCCGCCGATGCGCACACCCTCGGGGTTGTAGCCGCCGTTGCCGAACGGCGAGGTGCCGCCCGTGCCGATCCATTTGTTGCCGCCCTCGTGGCGCTCCTTCTGCTCGTCGAACAGTTCCTTCAGGCGCTCCATCAGCTTGTCGATGCCGCCCATCGCCTCGATCTGCGCCTTTTCCTCGGGTGACAGATCGCGTTGCAGCTTCTTCTTCAGCCAGTCGAGCGGAATCTCGAACGCGAGCTCCGAGTTTGCCGCGACCCCGTTGAAAAAGGCGCCGAACGCCTGGTCGAACTTGTCGAAGTACTGCTCGTCCTTCACGAGCGTGATGCGCGACAGGTAGTAGAACTCGTCGAGCGACGGCGCGATCACGTTGGCCTTCAGCGCTTCGAGCAGCGTCAGGTATTCCTTCACCGAGACCGGCAGTTTGGCGGCGCGCAGCGAGTAGAAGAAGTCGATCAGCATGCTGGATGTCCTGCGGCGCGGTGCCCGCTCAACGGTTGTTGCGGTTCATGAACAGCAGCCGCTCGAACAGGCCCACGTCCTGTTCGTTCTTCAGCAGCGCGCCGTGCAGCGGCGGCACGATCTGCTTGTGGTCGGCCGAGCGCAGCGCTTCGGGCGGAATGTCTTCGGCGAGCAGCAGCTTGAGCCAGTCGAGCAGTTCGGAGGTGGACGGCTTCTTCTTCAGCCCGGCGACGTTGCGCAGCTCGAAGAAGCTCTGCAGCGCGGCGGCGAGCAGGTCCTTCTTGATGCCGGGGTAGTGCACGTCGACGATCTGCTGCATCGTCGTCGCGTCCGGAAACTTGATGTAGTGGAAGAAGCAGCGGCGCAGGAACGCGTCGGGCAATTCCTTCTCGTTGTTCGACGTGATGATCACGAGCGGGCGATGCTTCGCGCGCACCAGCTCGCGCGTCTCGTACACGTAGAACTCCATGCGGTCGAGTTCGCGCAGCAGGTCGTTCGGGAATTCGATGTCGGCCTTGTCGATCTCGTCGATCAGCAGCACGTTCTGCTCGTCCGATTCGAACGCCTGCCACAGCACGCCCTTGACGATGTAGTTGCGGATGTCCTTCACGCGTTCGTCGCCGAGCTGCGAATCGCGCAGTCGCGACACCGCGTCGTATTCGTACAAGCCCTGCTGGGCCTTGGTGGTCGACTTGATGTGCCATTGCAAGAGCGGCATGCCGAGCGCGGCGGCGACTTCCTCGGCGAGCATGGTCTTGCCGGTGCCGGGTTCGCCCTTGATCAGGAGCGGACGCTTGAGCGTCATCGCGGCGTTGACCGCGAGCTTGAGGTCGTCGGTGGCGACGTACTGCGATGAGCCTTCGAAACGCATGGCGAGATGCTCTTGTTCGGGAAAAAACCCAGTATAAGTCAGAAGGCCTGTTGGCCCGAAACCGGCTCACGTATGTTGTCAGCCGTGCCGGGGTAGACGCGCCGGCGCCGCTGTGGCGTCATCGCGAAGCCGCCGCGAGCATGGCGCGCGGCCCGTCCAGACGGGCGTTGCGCGGCTCCCGCGTGTTGTGGACGTTCGGCGCGGCGTCGCGGTACAATGGGCCCGATTTTTTTGGCCTGCGTGGCCACCTCATAAGAAGAACGGCCGGACCGCTGCCTTTGTGGGCACCCGTTTCCCCTCAAGCCAGGTTACATCTATGAATAAATTCGTCGGCAAACACGTCGTGATCGCAGCGCTGTCGGTGCTCGCGGGGTACGCGGTCAGTGCGCAGGCAGCGGATGTCGTAGGCAACGCCAAGGCGGGCCAGGACAAGGTCGCGATGTGTATCGGCTGCCACGGCATCCCTGAATACCGCACGGCTTATCCAGAGGTTTTCCGCGTGCCGAAGCTCGGCGGGCAAAATCAGGCCTACCTCGAGATCGCGCTGCGCGCCTACAAGAAGGGCGACCGCCATTTCGACACGATGCATGCAATCGCAACGTCGCTGTCGGATCAGGACATTGCCGACATCGCCGCCTACTACGCAGCGCAAACTGCCGCTTCGAAAAACAATCCCGACAAGTGATCGGCGTCGGTCACCAGTACATCCAATTCGCGGGATAGGAGATTTCATGATCAAGCCCCAACAGGCACTCCACACGATATTCAAGGCGGTCGGCGCGGCGGCGGTAATCGGTCTGGCCGTGGCGAACGTCGCTCACGCGGCTGACGCGGGCAACGGCAAGGTGCTCGCCGACAGTCACAACTGCGCGGCCTGCCACGGTCCCGGCCTGAACAAGCCGGTGAGCCCGGAGTATCCGAAGCTGGCCGGTCAGCACTCCGACTATGTGTACTGGGCGCTGCGTCAGTACCAGATGGGCACCGGCAATCCGCACCTCGGCCGCAACAACGCGATCATGCAGGCACAGGTGCAGAGCCTGTCGCTAGGCGACATGAAGGACATCGCCGCTTACGTCGAATCGCTTGAAGGCGACCTCGTGCAGAAGAAGTGAGCGTAGGACGCGGGTCTCGCGTCGCGGCTTCAAAAGCAAAACACCCCGCCTTGGCGGGGTGTTTTGCTTTGAGGGCATCGAGTCGGGGTTTGCGGTCGCTTCAGTCGCGCGTCGCGCGCCGTTCGATGCGCTGCAAATACGCGTCCGTGTCCGGGGGCGTGCCGGTGCGCTGCGCTTCCCAGATGGTTTCGCCGAGGCAGTCCATGATCGCGTGCTGCGCCTCGTGCGTCGAGCCGAGGCGTGCGGCGAGCCGATCGTGCGCGGCGCGAATGCCGGGCGGCTGATCGATCGACAGCTGTTCGGAGATCGCCAGATGCATCGACAGGTGCAGGAACGGATTGGTCTGGCCGCGCTCCGGCGAATAGTCCTGCGCCTGGGCAGCGGGGGCGTCGGTGAGGTCGGCGTGATATTCCGGATGCTCGACGATCCAGTCGGCGGCGATTGCCTCGAGCGGCGTCAGAATCTCGCCTTGGCGCTGTTTGCGCCAGGTGTCGGTGAAAAAGAGGCGAACTTCGTCGCGGCTGGGATTGAACATCGTGGAACCGGTGCGTGGGAGTGGGGCGTGCGCGGGGCGCGACGGCGTGTGTACGCAGGGCGCACTGCGTGTAAAGCATCATTTTACGCGGCGGCCGTTCGGGCTGCAGGCGCGCCGCGCGGTCTGGGGTTTCGAGTTGGGCTGCCCTTAAAGATCGGGCGGCGGGGTCTTCGGCCGGAACTCGCACAGCGGCTCGATCACGCAATGCCAGCATTCGGGGCGGCGCGCCTTGCACACATAGCGTCCATGCAGGATCAGCCAGTGGTGCGCGTCCTTCCTGAATTCGGCGGGCGTGAATTTTTCGAGCGCTGCTTCGACCGCGCGCACGTCCTTGCCGGGCGCGAGGCCGGTGCGGTTGGCGACGCGGAAAATGTGCGTGTCGACCGCGATGGTCGGATGGCCGAACGCGGTGTTCAGAATCACGTTGGCCGTTTTGCGGCCGACACCCGGCAGCCCTTCGAGCGCCTCGCGATCCTCGGGCACCTCGCCGCCGTACTGGTCGAGCAGAATGCGACAGGTCGCGATCACATTCTTCGCCTTCGTGCGATACAGGCCGATCGTCTTGATATAGCTCGCGACACCTTCCTCGCCGAGGTCGAACACCTTCTGCGGTGTGTTCGCCACGGGGAACATCCTGCGCATCGCCTTGTTGACCGACACGTCGGTCGCTTGCGCTGACAGCAGCACCGCGATCAGCAGTTCGAACGGCGTCGTGTACTCGAGTTCAGTGGTCGGGTGCGGATTCAGGCTCTGAAGCGTTTCGTAGATCGCGCGGCGTTTGTTCGCGTTCATGCGGAGCGGGTCCGTGTGGGTGGGGAGGGTTGCGCGGGCGAGGTCAGCGCGCGGTCGGCGGCGAGCTGGACGGCGGCTTCGACTCGTCGGACTCGTTGGACGACGGCTCCGAGCCGTGTGTACCCCCGCCGCTGGCAAGACCGAGACGGCGGCGGCGCGCTTCGGCTGCATCGATCTGTGCCTGCACGTCGGCGCTGACATTCTCGGTGTTCAGCGGTCCCTGGCCTTTCGCGGCCATCTCCTCTTTCTTCTTGCGCGCGCGTTCGAGCGCGGCCTGGATGATCGCGCGTTTCTTCGCTTCGGCGTCGTCCGCACTCGGGGTAGCCGGGGCCTCGGACGGCGTTGTCGCGCCGCTCGCGGGAACCGCGCCCGACGCAGCCGCCGGCGCGCTCGCACTCGCGGCTCGCCGCGCCGCAGCACGCGCTTCGGCGGCGTCGCGCTCGCGCGCGAGACGGCCCTCGTGGCGGTTATGACGCGCCCGCGCCGCGTCTGCCTCGCTCTGGCTCCATGCATCCCAGCCGGTGGCCTCGCCGGTCACGGGCAGCATCGCGATGCAGTCGACCGGGCAGGGCGGCACGCACAGGTCGCAGCCGGTGCAGAGCTCGGCGATCACGGTGTGCATCTGTTTCGGTGCGCCAACTATCGCGTCGACCGGACATGCCTGCATGCACAGCGTGCAGCCGATGCACACTTGTTCGTCGATAACCGCCAAGGGGCGCGGACGTTCGACGCCATTGGCGGAATTGAGCGGAATCACCGGTTTGCCGAGTAGCGCGGCGAGGCGCGCGATGCCCTCGGCACCGCCCGGCGGGCACTGGTTATAGTTCGCCTCGCCGCTGGCGATGGCTTCGGCATACGGACGGCATGCGGGATAACCGCACTTCGTGCATTGCGTTTGGGGCAGCAGATCTTCGATGCGATCCGCGAGTGTTTTGACGTCTGTCACGGTTACGGCGCGGGGTTTGCCGTGCGATCGCACGACCTGAACTAAATAGCACATTATCGCCGATTTCCCGGATTGCCATTCGCAATCCATGTGCCATAATCGAAGCGCTTCATTCGAAAGACCGCAGAAAAGGGTGTGTTTCCCAACCACGACGCGCCCGCTAAACGCCGCCAACAAAAAGGCTCGAGGAGAGGCCGGCGGCGCGATCCGGATAACGCGGCTCACGAAGACGACGCCACCATGAATCAGCCGAAAATCAAAAGAGATCCTGAAGGCACGAGGCGCCGCATCTTGCTTGCGGCGGCGGAAGAGTTTGCAAATGGAGGACTGTTCGGCGCACGAGTCGATCAGATCGCTCGCCGCGCCGAAACTAATGAACGCATGCTCTATTACTACTTCGGTAGCAAGGAGCAGCTATTCACCGCGGTACTCGAGCACGCGTTCAGCGCACTCAACGAAGCGGAACGCACGCTCGAACTCAACGGAGTCGCGCCCGTCGAGGCGGTTACACGTCTCGCCCATTTCGTGTGGGACTACTACCGCGATCATCCCGAGTTATTGCGACTCATCAACAACGAGAATCTGCATGAAGCACGCTATATGCAGAAGTCGACGCGCATACGCGAAATGATCTCGCCGATCGTCGCCACGCTTGGCGGCATCCTCGAACGCGGGCAACGCGCGGGACTGTTTCGCACCAACATCGACCCACTGCGTTTTTACGTGACGCTTTCGGGCATGGGCTACTACATCGTCTCGAACCGCTTCACGCTCGAAGCGACGCTCGGGCGCGATTTCAGCAGCGCCGCCGAACGCAGCGAGGTGATTCAGATGAATACCGAACTGCTGCTCGCGTATCTGTTGAGAAAGTAACGGCCCGTGCCGCGGTGATCGCCGCCGCAGCAGAACATCAGTATCACGAATGAAGCGCGATAAAAAAGCCAACGGCCTCGAAGGAGACCGTTGGCTTTTTATATGCTATTGCAAGTTTAATGCTCAGGCTTCGACTTTTTCTTTCGCCGTTTTTGCAGTCTTGTTGTGCTCGAGAATGAAGTCGCGCAATTGCGGATAAATGATCGTGCGCCAGCGGCGGCCCGAGAAAATGCCGTAGTGGCCGCATTTTTCCGCGGTGAAGTGACGCTTGTTCTTTGCCGCAATGCCGCTGCACAGGTCGTGCGCGGCGTAGGTCTGGCCGTCGCCGGAAATATCGTCGAGCTCGCCTTCGATCGTAAATAGCGCGGTCGTCGTGATGTCCTGGGGGCGCACCGGTTCGCCATTGACGACCCACGTGCCCTCGGCAAGACGGAATTCCTGGAACACGACGCGGATCGTGTCGAGGTAATAGTCGGCATCCATGTCGAGCACCGCGTTGTACTCGTCGTAGAAGCGGCGGTGCGCTTCGGCGTCGTCCTCGTCGCCGCGCAGTAGGCTCTGGTAGAAATCCCAGTGCGATGCCGCGTGACGCTCCGGATTCATCGCGACGAAGCCCGTGTGCTGCAGGAAGCCCGGATAGACCTTGCGGCCCGTGCCCGGATAGTTCGGCGGTACCGTGAAGATCACGTTGTTCTCGAACCACTCGTATGAGTGCTGCGTGGCGAGCGAATTGACCGAGGTCGGGCTCTTTCGCGCGTCGATTGGGCCGCCCATCATCGTCATCGTGCGCGGCGTGTCCTCGCCGCGGCTCGCCATCAGCGAAATGGCGGCGAGCACCGGCACGGTCGGCTGGCACACCGAGATCACGTGCAGATTCTTCGCGCCGATATGGCGAATGAATTCCTGGATATACGCGATGTAGTCGTTCAGACCGAACCAGCCGGCCTCGAGCGGCACCATGCGCGCGTCGATCCAGTCGGTGATGTAGACCTTGTGGTCTTGCAGCAACGTGCGCACGGTGTCGCGCAGCAGCGTGGCGTGGTGTCCTGACAACGGTGCGCAGACCAGTACGACCGGCTCGTCTTTCAGTTGGCTAACAGCTTCGCTGTCGTCCGCGAAGCGCTTGAAGCGCATCAGACGGCAGAACGGCTTTTCGATGATCGTCTGCTCGACGATCGGAATGTTATGTCCGTCTTTAACAATCTGATGAATGTTGAACTCGGGCTTTTCGTAATCCTTGCCGAGCCGGTAAAGCAGTTCGTAGCCGGCGGACAGGCGTGTGGCGCCCGGCACATAGGCTAACGGACTGGCCGGATTCGCAAATGATTTCGATGCGGCCTGGGCCCAGGCGGTGAGGGGGCTCAATATCGCCCGGCTGAATTCGTGCAGTTGATAGAGCATGTTTGCTCCGTTTTAAGCGGTTCGCATTGGGCTTCGCAAACACGCGTGAAGCGTTGCGGCGGGCCATTGTGGTTGTGGGCACATTGTTGTTGGCCGACAGTCGGATCGATAATATCGAACAAAGCAATCTTGTGCAATGCAACAATTTTCGCATTCAGTGTACGCAAACTGTCACGGCGTCATGCTAGTGGCGATGCTGCTCCGCCGCTATAAGGGCTTGCCTGAACCTCAAGCTCTGTGGAGCGCATGCCGTTATGCGCCGGATGGCCGGTCGCCTGCGCCATTTCCTGCTCATGCTTCATCAGGTTCAGTCCGGTGTGCACGAGCGCCACGTGCGAGAACGCCTGTGGAAAATTGCCGACCAGACGTTTTTCGACCGGATCGTACTCCTCGGACAGCAGGCCGACGTCGTTGCACAGCGCGAGCAGCCGCTCGTACATCTCGATCGCTTCCTGCACGCGCCCCTGCAGCGCGAGGTTATCCACCATCCAGAACGAACACGCAAGAAAGGTGCCTTCTCCCGGCGGCAGGCCGTCATCGTATTCGGTCGTGCGGTAGCGCATCACGAAGCCGCCGTGCATCAGGTCCCGCTCGATCGCCTCGACCGTGCCCTTGATGCGCGGGTCCTGCGGCGGCAGGAAGGCGACCAGCGGCATCAGCAGCACGCTCGCGTCGAGCTGGTCGCTGCCGTAGTACTGCGAGAACGCGTTCAGCTTCGGATTCCACGCCTTCTCGCAGACCTCGGCGTGGATCGTGTCGCGCGTCGCGCGCCATTCGTCGAGCGGGCCGTCGAGCTTGAACATTTCGGCCGAGCGGATCGCGCGGTCGAACGCGACCCACGCCATCACCTTCGAGAACGTGAAATGCTGGCGGCCGCCGCGCGTCTCCCAGATGCCTTCGTCGGGTTCGCGCCAGATCGTGGTCAGATGCGCGAGCATCGCGCGCTGCACGCTCCACGCGGTGACGTCCGCCTGCAGGCCGCCCACGCGCGCGAGATGCAGCGCATTCATCACTTCGCCGTAGACGTCGAGCTGAAGCTGCCCGACCGCGTTGTTGCCGATGCGCACCGGTTTCGCGCCCTCGTAGCCGGGCAGCCAGTCGATTTCGAATTCGGGCAGGCGTCGCTCGCCGCCGATGCCGTACATGATCTGCAACTGGTCCGGCGCGCCCGCCATCACGCGGCCGAGCCAGCTGCGCCAGGCGCGCGCTTCGTCGTAGTAGCCGCCGCGCATCATCGCGAGCAGCGTGATGGTCGCGTCGCGCAGCCAGCAGTATCGGTAGTCCCAGTTGCGCGTGCCGCCGAGCTTCTCCGGCAGCGACGTGGTAGGCGCCGCGACGATGCCGCCGGTCGGCTCGTAGGCGAGCGCGCGCAGTGTGATAAGCGAACGGCGGATCGGCTCGGCCCAGCGTCCTTCGACAGTCCCGCGCGCCGCCCATTCGAGCCAATGGTTCTCGGTGCGCGCGAGTGACGTGTGCGGGTCGCGAGCGGGCGGAATGCGCAGATGCGACGCCGCATACGCAAGCGAGAACGGCACGCGCTCGCCCGCGGTCACCGTGAATTCCGCGACGGTCTTCATATCTTCGCCGTGCAGTTCGACCGGCGTGCGCAACACCGCGTTGTCGGGGCCGACGATCGCCTTGATGCCGCTGTCGTGTTTGAGCTTGTCGACCCATGGGATCGAGAAGCCGTAGTCGAAGCGCAGCACGAGTTCCATCTTCATGCGCACGGTGCCGCGCTTGCCGACGACGATGCGGATCAGCTCCGACCAGCCGTTGCCTGGCGGCATGAAATCGATCAGCGTGACGGCGCCGTCGGGCGTTTCGAAGTCGGTTTCGAGGATCAGCGTTTCACCGCGATAGCGCCGCGTGATGGTCGGCGCGCCGTGCTCGCCCTGGGTGGCGGGGGCGATCTGCCAGCGACCGTTGTCGGGCGTGCCGAGCAGCGCGGCGAAGCAGGCGCCCGAGTCGAAGCGCGGCCAGCAGAGCCAGTCGACGGAACCCTCGCGGGAGATGAGCGCGGCGGTATGGCCGTCGCCGACGAGTGCGTAGTCTTCGAGGTGTGCAGGCATGGAAAGCGTGTCGAAAAACGAGTCGTTATTACGGACGGCGACAGCAGCCGCGCTTCGAGTGGGTGTTAATTACCGGACCACGATCGGCAGTGTTTGGTTCACCGCATAGTGCGGCAAAACGCGGGTTGGAAAATTGTCAAATCCATGCATAAAATCAGATTTCATGCCGATGTCCGGTGACCTGCCGGACTGCGAATCGGCCTTGCTCATGGCGCATGCAGACGCCGTTTCCGAGGACGAAAGCCATGCTGAACCCTTCGAAATCCGATTGCATCACGATTCTCTCGGCCGCCAGCCAGCTTGCCGGCGACTCCATGCTGCCACTCGATCATGGCCGGCTCGGATTGAGCCGCAACGGCATGCTGGCTGCCGCGTCCTTCCTGGTCGAGCGGGACTGCTTCCGGCGCTATCAGCAGAATGCCGATCATTATGCGGTCGGCGCGCTGTCGTTGCAGGGGCGCTTGCGCCTCGAACAACTGGCAAACGGTTGAGCGGCCGCACCGAGCGTTCGTAGCGCGGGCTGCTCGCGTATCCGCATCTTCGCGCCACGTCACGTCGATTGTTCGCGTGGCGCGATGCCCGCTTTCCGCCTATCTCACCGCGTGACGCAGTCCGCGCTTTCATGCGTGCGAGTGCCGCTGGCACCGCGCGAACCGTCCTTGTTCGCAAATTGATCCCGACGCCGGGCGCAAATACCGCGCCCGGTATCGCGTCGCCTGTCGCTTACAGATGCGACGAGCCCACGCCGAAGATTCCGATGATGCCGATGATGATCAGGTAAAGCGCGACGATGTAGTTCAACAGGCGCGGCATGATCAGGATCAGGATGCCGGCGATCAGCGAAACGAGCGGGCCCAGGCTGAGAGTGACGTTCATGGAGACTCCGTGGTTGACACGCGTGATGCGCGATTGTGAAAACTCTTGAAAAACCGCCCCGGCTTGCGGGAGCAAAGCCGCTGGCGCAGCCCGCACGTCAGCGGTGGATTCACTGCATGATCCGACCTAACGCTCTTATACTGACTTCGACAACGACAACGCGGAACGACGCTCGATTCGCGGCGCGGCAGACCAGACACCGTTATAACCGCTCGTACCCCGGCTCATACGCGAGCCCGTACAGACAACCGATGTCGAGGAGGTCTCATGCTTCACCGTCGCCGTACCGCCGGGTGTGTTGCCGCGCGCCCAGTTCCGGCTTCCGCTTTTACTTCTGTTCTTGCCAGTGTTGCCGTACAGGGTTGCGGTCCGCGTGGCGCGGACCGCGTCGCCCGTTCGATGATAAAAGGTTTCGTGCTCATGGTTTCGATGCTTGCTTCGCACGCGTACGCGCAAGATTCTGGCCCGGTCCCCGCGGACGGCGTCTATACGATGCTGGTCGGCACTTATACCAGCGGCAAGAGCGAGGGCATCTACGTGTTTCGCTTCGACACGAAGACCGGCGCGGCGACCCAGGTGTCGGTCGCGCAGACGGTCAATCCGTCGTTTCTGGTCGTGAGCCGCGACCGCCGCTTCGTCTATTCGGTCAACGAACTGCCCGGCGACAATGGCCCGGCCACGCAGCGCGGCAACATCAGCGCGTTCGGCTTCGACGCCGCGCGCGGCCAACTGACGTTTCTGAACAAGGTGTCGTCCGATGGCAATGACCCGTGCTATCTGAGCATCTCGCCGGACGGCAAGTATCTGCTGAGCGCGAACTATTCGGTCGCGCCCGACCCGGGCGGCAGCTTCGCGGTGTTTCCGCTGCAGGCGAACGGCCAGGTGGGCGCGTCGGTGCAGACCGTGCATCACGAGGGCGGCGGGCCGGTGAAAGGCCGGCAGGACAACTCGCACGTGCATTCGACCGTGTTCTCGCCTGACGGCCACTATCTGTTCGCGCAGGATCTCGGCGCCGACAAGCTGTACTCGTACCGTTACGCGCCGCAGAGCAGCGCCGGCGCGGGCCCGTTCGTCGTGACGGACTGGGGCTACGCGCAGCAGAAAGCCGGCACGGGTCCACGCCATCTGATCTTCAGCGCCAACGGCAGGCACGCGTATCTGGCGAGCGAACTCGCGGCGACCGTCAGCACGTTCGACTACGAGGACGGCAGACTGAAGCTCGTACAGACGTTGCCATTGAGCGAGCCCGGCTTCAAGGGGCAAGTGGCCGCGGCGGCGATCCACATGTCGCCGGACGGACGCTTCGTGTATGCGTCCAATCGCGGCGACGCGAACGAGATCGTGATTTTCTCGGTCGATCCCGCCAATGGGCATCTGAAGCAGATCGGCCGGCAGTCGAGCCTCGGCAAAGCGCCGCGCGAGTTCACCATCGATCCGACCGGCAACTGGCTGATCGTCGGCAATCAATTGAGCGACACGGTCTACGTGTTCAAGCGCGATCAGCAGACGGGGCTGCTCGATCCGAATCCGAGGCAGCATTTCGAGCTCGGCGCGCCGGTGGATTTCAAGCTGGTATCACCGTCGTAACGCACGGCACGCGCGGGCAAAGAAAAACGGACAGATCACATCGTGAGGCTGTCCGTTTTTTCATTGCGGTTCACCGCGCGTTCATTCCGCCGGCCCCGGCGCCAGCACCTCGCGGCTGCCGTTGATGCTCATCGCCGACACGAGCCCGGCCGTCTCCATCTGTTCGACGAGCCGCGCCGCGCGGTTATAGCCGATGCGCAATTGCCTCTGCACCGACGAGATCGACGCGCGCCGCGTGCGCACGACGAACGCGACCGCTTCGTCGTACAGCGGATCGGCTTCCGCATCCGGCGCTTCGCCGAACAGGTCCTGGGCCGCGCCGCCATCGGTGGCCGGGCCGTCGAGAATGCCTTCTTCGTATTGCGGCTCGCCGAACTGCTTCAGATACTCGACGATCGCATGCACTTCCTCGTCGGCGACGAACGCGCCGTGCACGCGCTGCGGGTAGCCCGTGCCCGGCGGCAGGAACAGCATGTCACCCTGGCCGAGCAGCGACTCGGCGCCCATCTGGTCGAGAATCGTGCGCGAGTCGATCTTCGACGACACCTGGAACGCGACGCGGGTCGGAATGTTCGCCTTGATGAGACCGGTGATCACGTCGACGGACGGCCGCTGCGTCGCGAGGATCAGGTGGATGCCGGCCGCGCGCGCCTTCTGCGCGAGCCGCGCAATCAGCTCCTCGATCTTCTTGCCGGCGACCATCATCAGGTCGGCGAGCTCGTCGATGACGACGACGATCAGCGGTAGCGGCGCGAGCGGCTCGGGTGCATCGGGCGTGAGCGAGAACGGATTGCCGAGCTTCTTGCCCTTCGCCTCGGTGTCGCGGATCTTCTGGTTGAAGCCCGCGAGATTGCGCACGCCGACCGCCGACATCAGCCGGTAGCGCTTCTCCATTTCGCCGACGCACCAGTTCAGCGCATTGGCCGCGAGCTTCATGTCGGTGACGACCGGCGCGAGCAGATGCGGAATCCCTTCGTAGACCGAAAGCTCGAGCATCTTCGGGTCGATCATGATCAGACGTACTTCCTCGGGCGTCGCCTTGAACAGCAGCGAGCAGATCATCGCGTTGATCGCGACCGACTTGCCCGAACCGGTCGTGCCGGCCACCAGCATGTGCGGCGCCTTCGCGAGATCGGCGACGACCGGATGGCCGGTGATGTCCTTGCCCATCGCGAGCGTCAGTTGCGAGTGCGAGTTCTGGTAGACGCTCGCTTCGAGGATTTCGGAGAGCCGGATCGTCTGCCGCTTCGCGTTCGGCAGTTCGAGGCCCATGCAGGTCTTGCCCGGAATCGTTTCGACCACGCGGATCGACGTGAGACCGAGACCGCGCGACAGGTCCTTCATCAGACCGACGATCTGGCTGCCGCGCACGCCGAGCGCCGGTTCGACTTCGAAGCGCGTGATGACCGGACCCGCCGATGCGCCGACTACCGTCACCGGCACCTTGAATTCCTGCAGGCGCTGCTCGATCAGCTGGCCGGTTTCGCGGAGCTTTTCGTCCGAGATCGGTTCGACGTCGGCGTCGGCGGGGGCGAGCAGATCGAGCGTCGGCAGTTCGACCATCGATGCGGCCGGCGCATGGAACTCGAAGCCGTTGACCGGCGCGTGGCCGCGCAGCGGCGCGCGGGCGGCGGGCTCGTTGGCGGGTTGGGTCAGCGGTTGCGGTGCGGGCGCGGAAGCAGGCGACGGAGTGAGTGACGGTTCGGCTGCCGGTGTGTTCGTGACAGACGTCGCGTTTGCGTCGACCGAAGGCTCGATGCTGGTCGCCGGCGCGGCAACGCCAGGGAAACGGACCACGTTCGAGACGACGGCTGGGGCGGTTGCCGGTGTAGCCAGGTTCGCCGCGCTCGTTGAAGTCGACGACGGCGAGGCGTTCGTGGGGTCGGTCGCGGGCTCGGTCGCAGCGGGCAGGGCAGGGGCGAGCGACGTCGCATGCGTCGGCGGCGTTGCTGGCTCACCTGGCCGCGCGCCTTCGTTCGCGGTCGGGCCGAGTTTGCTCTCCCAAGGCACGAGCGTTTTGTCGATGACGATTTCGGCGACAGGGGCCGGCTCTTGCTTCGGTGTCGCGGTGTCGGCGGTCGCAGGTTCGACGGTTCGCGCGGATTCTTCCCCCTGCGATGACGGGACGCTGGGGTTTGTCGTCGTCCGGTCTTCGACCGCCGGTACGTCTTCGTGCGTAGCGTCGTCCTGCAAGCTGGCTGCAAAGCGCTGGAACGGCGTCGCCGTCGCCGCCTCGTGTTGCGGCGCGCTTGCAGCAGGTTCCGCGGCGGCAGGCCCAGCCGCAGCGGATGCCGACGGCTCGACAACTGCGGGCGTGCCGGTGACAGCGTCCGCGCACACGGGATCGGCCGGCGTCTCTGCGACAGACGCGGGCTCTGCAATCGCGGATTCGACAGCCGCAGCCGCAGCCGCCACGCCGGCCACCGGCTCGATCGCAGCCGTCGTCAGCGGCGCGGCCGTGAGCGGCGGATGAATGACCGGCGGTTCGGTCGGCCATTGCGCAACCGCTTCGTTGGCGCTCTCGACCGACGTGTCGGACTCGACCACCTCATGCTCAGCCGGCAACTCCACAGGTGACGCTTCTTGCTGCGACTGCGCCGGCGACACCGTCTCGCCGTTTTCGACGGGCAGCACGTCCGGCAGCGCCGGCGGCACGTCGAACGTTGTCAACATATGTTCCACGTCGCCAATCTTTGCGCCATCGCCGCCACGGCTGCGCGCGAGGCTCACGCCGGCCATGTCGGTCCAGCGCGCGGTGTTTTCCGCGATGCTGCGCAGCGTTTCCTCGACGCTCGCCGGCGGCGCGACCGTCGACGCGTTCGCCATCGTTCGCGTGAAGTCCGGTGTAGGGCGGCGCACGGTCGACGGCAATGTGACACCGTTGGCGCGCTGAGCCGCCGGGAACGGCTGACGCGGAGTCGCGCCGCGATTGAGCGGCGCGCTGCCGTCTGCTGGCCGCGGCAGCGGCGACGGACGGCTGCCGCGGCCCGCGGCATTCATCGATCCCGCCGTCATGCCGATCCCGGCGCCCGACGTGGCGGACCGGCCCGTCATGGCCTGTGCCGCTCGCGCCGACACGCCGGACGCATTGGCGGCCGTCGCCGCCAATGCGGCGCTGGAGCCGAACGGCGCGGCCACGCGCTGTTCGCCGACCGAGCGCCGACCGGCCTGCGCAGCGCTATCATGAACCGACATGCCCGATGAAGCCGATGCACCCGGCGATCCCGCCGCCGTCGCCGCGCGCGGCTCCGTCGTGCGCAGCCAACCCGCCGGCGCGACCGGCTCGGTCGGCACGAATGGTGCCGTGGACCTGTCCGGAGCTTTGTCCACCGGCGGCGCCTGCGTTGCCATCGACGCTGCCGGACGCAGCGGCGCGCTCGACCCCGTGCGCAACACCGGCTCGATCTGCCTGGCCGGCCCACGCGCCGTGCCAGCGGCCGCATCGGCGCGCCAGTTTGCACCGGCGCCACGGGCGGCAGCCTCCTTGCTACCCGCGACGCCAGCCGCGGCACCGCCCGCAGCGGCGGCGCCCACGCCGCGCCCGCTCGCGGGCGGACGCCACACCGTCGGCCGCGCGTAGCGACCCTTGCTGTTGCGCGGCGCCATCGTGTTGGTGGCAGGCGAAACGTGCGACGGCGCGCCGTCGTCGACGGTGCGGTGGCGGCGCGCATCCTCGTCTCGCTTCGCGAGTCCGCGCGACAAGCCGAGGCCGAACGCGCCGTCGGCCCAGGCGGCGACCTCGCTCCAGCGGAAGTCGATGAGCCAGGGCAGGCTGATCAGGAGCAGCGCGAGCGCCGCGAGCGGCGTGCCGATATGGCCGAGCAGATGCCCAAGCCCAGCGGCCAGCGCATGACCGAAACCATTGACGCCGGCAATGCCGATCAGCGAGCCCTCGAGCGTGCAACTCGCGATCAGCACGCAGACGAAGCCGAGCCACAGCCGGATCGTGCCGGGGCCGCGCAGACCCGCGCCGCCGGGCAGCATCGACTTCACGAGGCGCCACAAAAGAGGAATGAACCAGACGGCCGACCCGCCGAACCAGCCGAAAACTACCGTGTGCATACCAGACATCTACGAATGACGGAGCGCGCGAGAAGCGCAATCCGTCGAGTTTAAACGGCGCAGCGCGCGGCTTCGAAGGCCGGCGCGAGTCCCGAACGCGGCGCAAACTTGCATCACTTGTCGCTGCGATCGAACATCAGCGTGTCGCCGTTGTCGAGGATCAGCTGCATCTGCTGTGGCGCGCGCATCTGCACGCCGGTGCGAGCGATGCGTTCGAGCGCTTCGAGGAACGGCTTTTCGATGTCGCCGCCCGGCGACACGCACGCCTTGCGCGTGCCGGCGAGGGTGCCGAAGCTGAGCTTGCCGTCCTTCAGCATGTACGAACCCATGAAGCGGTTGCAGCCGGAAAAGCCGCTCGCATGGCGTCGGCCGCCTTCGGTCGACAACGTGAGCGTGAGCGGCTCCTGGTCCTTCGACGGCACCGCGCGCGCCGTGCCGTCGGCGTTCTTCCACGAGCTCAGCACCCAGCTGCTGTCGTCGAGCAGTTGCACGGCGGCGGGATTGAATGGATCGGGCGGCGGCGCCGACGAATCCGGATGCTTCGGGATCGCGCAGGCACCGAGCAGCGCGGCGATGCTCAACGCGGCGACGGCCGTGCGCAGGCACGGAGTGATGCGCGCAAGACGTCGCGGGCGGGAGCGGATGAGCATGGCGTCGTTCCTGTTCAAACTGGCGAAGGCGTAAGGGTAACGTACTAAGCTTGTCGTGCGCGAGCGATGCGCGCGGTGGCGCGGTCGCGGCTGCGAACGTCGACGCGGCGGCACGCTTGCGCCCGACCGCCACGGCCTCGCGAGCGGACTCAGAGCGCACCCCGAACGCACCCTGAGCGCCGCGCGGCGAGGGGGCCGCATGTTAACATCGCGGTCTATCCAATCCCACCCTCATCCCGACTTTTTATCTGGAGTTCCCATGCAGATCGGCCAACGGATCGGCACCCCCCTTTCTGAATCCGCGACGCGCGTGATGCTGCTCGGCGCCGGCGAGCTCGGCAAGGAAGTGATCATCGCGCTGCAACGGCTGGGCGTCGAAGTGATCGCCGTCGACCGTTACCCGAACGCGCCGGGCCATCAGGTCGCGCATCGCGCGCACGTGATCGACATGACCGACCGCGCCGCGCTGCGCGCGCTGGTCGAGCAGGAGCGCCCGCATCTGATCGTCCCCGAAATCGAGGCGATCGCCACCGACGAGCTCGCCGCGATCGAAACCGAGGCGCTCGCCGAGGTGATCCCGACCGCCCGCGCCACCCAGCTGACGATGAACCGCGAAGGCATCCGCCGCCTCGCCGCCGAGGAGCTCGGCCTCGCGACCTCGCCGTACGCATTCGCCGATTCGCTCGACGAGCTGCGCGCGGGCATCGCGAAGGTTGGCTATCCGTGCGTCGTGAAGCCGGTGATGTCGTCGTCGGGCAAGGGGCAGTCCGTATTGCGCCGCGACGCCGACGTCGAACCCGCGTGGCAGTACGCGATGGCGGGCGGCCGCGTGAATTTCGGGCGCGTGATCGTCGAGGGTTTCATCGACTTCGAATATGAAATCACGCAGCTCACCGTGCGCGCGATCGACCCGGCGAGCGGCGCGGTCAGCACGTATTTCTGCGACCCGATCGGCCACGTGCAGGTCGCGGGCGACTATGTCGAATCGTGGCAGCCGCAGCCGATGAGCCCGCTCGCGCTCGAGCGTTCGCGCGAGATCGCGCACAAGGTCACGGCGGCGCTCGGCGGCCGCGGCCTCTTTGGCGTGGAACTTTTCGCGCGCGGCGACGACGTATGGTTTTCGGAAGTCAGCCCGCGTCCGCACGACACGGGGCTCGTCACGCTGTGCTCGCAGCGCTTCTCGGAGTTCGAACTGCATGCGCGCGCGATCCTCGGCTTGCCGGTCGACACGTCGCTGCGTGCGCCGGGTGCGTCGGCGGTGATCTACGGTGGACGCGACGAGGCCGGCATCGCGTTCGAAGGCGTCGCGGCGGCACTCGCGGTGCCCAACTCGGACCTGCGCCTGTTCGGCAAACCGGAGAGCTTCGTCAAACGCCGCATGGGCGTCGCGCTCGCGACCGGCGAGAACATCGACGAAGCGCGCTCGCGTGCGAAGCAGGCCGCGGCGGCGGTTCGGCCGGTGTCGGCGAAGTAACGGGCAGGGGCAGGCGGCGACGCGCGGCGTGGGCCGCAATCGTTGCTGGCTTATCGTTGCTGGTTTATCGCAGCAAAGAGATCGGAGTAGGGGATCGTATGGCGCTTGAATCGCGCAGCAATCCGTGGCGTGGCGCGCTTCGCCGGGTCGGTGCACTCGGCGTGGCGTTCGCGCTGTGTGCCGGCATCAGCGGCTGCGGGCTCGCGGCGGCGCCGTGCCGGGTCGCTTCGGCGGGACTGAAGATCGTGCCGGTCGTCGGGCACGTCGCCGCCGCGCCGACCGATGCGTGTGCCGAGGTAATCGATCCTTGAAACGTCGTCGAACTGTCCGTGAATTGCCCACGAGCTTCCTGTAACCCGCCTGTGACCCGTCTGTGACCGGCGTGGCGGCCGGTATGCCTTCCCTGCCTGACCCCCCGCAACAATCGAGGTGTTCGATGAAGACATGGCGTGTTGCATTCCTCACGGCAGCATCGATGGTGGCCTCGCTGGCGGCATCTTCCGGCGGCGCCTCGGCCGCGCCGTTGCAGTTCAAGCACATCGAGGGCAAGAACCACCAGACGCGCAAATACACGTGCGCGACCGGCAAGATCCTGCAGGTTACCTACTGGAACGCGCAGAACGGCCAGAGCTTCGCCGTGCTGCCGGTGAAAGGCACCTCGATGCTGTTCGTCAACACGGTCTCGGCGTCCGGCGTGAAGTACCAGGCCGGCAGCTATACGTGGTGGACCAAGGGACCGCGCGCCAATCTTTATGACCTGACGAGCGGCGAGAACGCGCCGCCGATTCTCTCCGACTGCGTAACGGTGACTCGCTGATTCATTGATCGGCGCACACCTGCACGTCATGCGGCGGCTTCATCCTCTGGCGCCGCCTGCTTCCTCTCGCGCCCGGCTTCCTGCCGCTCGCGCGCATCGTTTCCATTCGAGTAGTAAGCTGTCCAGCATGGTGTTCGCCATGCCGTTTGCCATGCCGCGCGCGCGATGCGGTGTTTCGCGCGCAGCCGTCGTTGTCGTCTTCGATTGTCCGTCCCCCGAGTCATCAAGCGAGACCCTCAATGAAAGCATCGGACCTGTTCGTCAAATCGCTGGAAGCCGAAGGTGTCGAGTACGTGTTCGGCATCCCCGGTGAAGAAAATCTCGATCTGCTCGAGTCGCTGCGTCGCTCGAAAATCCGTCTGATCCTCACGCGCCACGAGCAGGCGGCCGGCTTCATGGCTGCCACCTACGGGCGGCTCACCGGCCGCACGGGAGTATGTCTGGCGACGCTCGGCCCCGGCGCGACCAACTTCGTGACTGCGGCCGCCTACGCGCAACTGGGCGGCATGCCGATGCTGATGGTCACCGGCCAGAAGCCGATCAAGTCGAGCAAGCAGGGGCACTTCCAGATCGTCGACGTGGTGCGGATGATGGAGCCGCTCACCAAGTACACGCGGCAGATCGTGTCGATCGGCAATATTCCGGCGGCGGTGCGCGAGGCGGTGCGCCGCGCCGAGGAGGAGCGCCCGGGCGCCGCGCACCTCGAATTGCCCGAGGACGTCGCGCACGAGGAGGGCGACGGCAAGCCGATTCCGAAGAGCTACAGCCGCCGTCCGGTCGCCGAGGAGAAGGCGGTCGCGCGCGCGGTCGAGGCGATCACCGCCGCGAAGCATCCGCTCCTGATGATCGGCGCAGGCGGCAACCGCAAGACCACGACGAAGACGCTGCGCGAGTTCGTCGATCAGATCGGCATTCCGTTTTTCACGACGCAGATGGGCAAGGGCGTGATCGACGAATCGCATCCGATGTGGCTCGGCAACGCGACGCTCTCCGACGGCGACTTCGTGCACCGCGCGATCGAGCACGCGGATTGCATCATCAACGTCGGTCACGACGTGATCGAAAAGCCGCCGTTTTTCATGCGCAGCGGCGAGGCGGGCGAGAAGACCGTGATCCACGTGAACTTCCTCGGCGCCGAAGTCGATCCGGTGTATTTCCCGCAGATCGAAGTGGTCGGCGACATCGCGAATGCGGTGTGGCAGCTCAAGGAGAGCCTGAAGACGCGCCAGGAGCATTGGGACTTCACGCGCTTCAAGGAGATCAAGGAGCACTTCGAGGCGCATCTGGTGAAGGGTCAGCACGACGACCGCTTCCCGATGTACCCGGTGCGGATCGTCAACGACGTGTACGAGACCACGCCGGTCGACGGCATCGTGTGTCTGGATAACGGCATGTACAAGATCTGGTTCGCGCGCTACTACCGCGCGCACGAGCCGAATTCGCTGTTGCTCGACAACGCGCTGGCGTCGATGGGCGCGGGGCTGCCGTCGGCGATCGCGAGCAAGATCGTGCATCCGGAGCGCAAAGTGATCGCCGTGTGCGGCGATGGCGGCTTCATGATGAACTCGCAGGAGCTCGAAACGGCGGTGCGCCTGAAGCTCGACCTGGTGATCCTGATCCTGCGCGACGACGCGTTCGGCATGATCCGCTGGAAGCAGGAGAACATGAACTTCCCGGACTACGGCATGACGCTTGCGAACCCGGATTTCGTCGCCTATGCGCAGAGCTATGGAGCTCAGGGGCATCGGGTCGAGGCCGCCGAACAATTCGCGCCGCTGTTGCGCGAGTGCTTCGTGACGCCCGGCGTGCACGTGATCGACGTGCCGATCGACTATTCGGACAACGAGCGCGTGCTCAATCGCGAGATCAAGCGGCTGTCCGCGCGGCTTTGAGCCTCTGTGCATCGACGCTTTGATTCGATTCAAGGAGAACGCGACATGTTGCAGAAAACCTATCCGTACTACCTCGCGAATGAGCCGGTGGCCGCCAACACCGATCTCGAAGTCACCGACAAATTCAGTGGCGAAGTCGCCACCCGCGTCGCGATGGCCGACGCGGCCGCGATCGACAAGGCGATCGGGCTCGCGGTCGAGGCGATGCCCGCACTGCGCGCCTACCCGCCGTTCAAGCGCCAGGCGGTGCTCGAACACTGCGTGAAGCGCTTTCGCGAGCGCTACGACGAGCTTGCGCTCGCGCTGTGCATCGAGGCGGGCAAGCCGATCAACGATTCGAAGGGCGAGGTCACGCGCCTGATCGATACGTTCAAAGTCGCCGCCGAGGAGAGCGTGCGAATCGACGGCGAGATCATCAATCTGCAGATTTCGCCGCGCGCGAACGGTTACCACGCGTACGTGAAGCGCGTGCCGATCGGGCCGTGCTCGTTCATCTCGCCGTTCAATTTTCCGTTGAACCTCACTGCGCACAAGGTCGCGCCGGCGATCGCGGCGGGCGTGCCGTTCGTGCTGAAGCCGGCGAGCCGCACGCCGGTCGGCGCGCTGATCATGGGCGAAATTCTTGCGGAAACCGATCTGCCGAAGGGCGCGTTTTCGATTTTGCCCGCGCACCGCGACGGCGCCGACCTGTTTACGACCGACGAGCGCTTCAAGCTGCTGTCGTTCACCGGGTCGCCGGCGGTCGGCTGGGAGCTGAAACGCAAAGCCGGCAAGAAGAAGGTGATTCTGGAACTGGGCGGCAACGCGGCGGCGATCGTCGACGGCGATCAGGGCGGCAAGCTCGACTACGTGGTCGAGCGGCTCGCGTTCGGCGCGTTCTATCAGTCGGGGCAGAGCTGCATCGGCGTGCAGCGGATTCTTGCGCACGCGAGCGTCTACGACGCGCTGCGCGAGAAGCTGATCGCGAAGACGAAGTCGCTGGTGATGGGCGATCCGAAGAACGAGAAGACCTTCGTCGGGCCGATGATCTCCGAATCGGAGGCGAAGCGGCTCGCCGGCTGGATGGAGGGGGCGGTACAGGCGGGCGCGCAGATCGTCGCGGGGGGCAAGGTCGACGGCGCGATGTTCGAGGCGACGCTGCTCGAAGGCGTGAAGCGCGACACCGATCTGTATCGCAAGGAGGCGTTCGGGCCGGTCGCGATCCTCGAGCGCTTCAACGATTTCGAGGCGGCGCTCGCGCAGGTCAACGACAGCGACTTCGGCCTGCAGGCCGGCGTGTTCACCGATTCGCTCGCGCATGCGCATCGCGCCTGGGATGCGCTCGAAGTGGGCGGCGTCGTGATCAACGACGTGCCGTCGTTTCGCGTCGACAACATGCCGTATGGCGGCGTCAAGGATTCGGGGCTGGGGCGCGAGGGCGTGCGCTACGCGATCGAGGATATGACCGAGCTGCGGCTGATGGTGATGCGCGAGACGTGGTGAGTGGGCGCTCTGACGCGGGCAGGGCGCGCGCGGGACGGCTGACGAACGCCGCGCGCCGCCCGCCCAGGCGCCCGGCTGTCATGCCACTGTCGTCTGTGCGCACTACGCTGCGACCGAAGCAACGGCCGCGAGCGGCCGGCCAGCCGGCCGTCGTGAGCGTTTTTGCTGAAGTGCTACAATACTGGGCTTTCGGCGGGTGTTTCCGCCAACCGGAGCCGGCCGCATTAACCGAACTCACACGGGTCTCGCGCGGAACGACGTGGCTCCGCCTTCATCCTGATGCCCTCCGCGGCCCCGACCGCTGCCGCGCGCATCCGCGCCACGCGCCTTTTTAGCGAAAGCCACCATGTCCGACACAGCCGTCACGCCCAGCACCGAGACTTTTGACCAATTCGGCCTCGCGCCCGACATCCTGAAGGCCATCAAGGAATCGGGCTACACGTCGCCCACGCCGATCCAGGCGAAGGCGATCCCGGTCGTGCTGGCTGGCCGTGACGTGATGGGCGCCGCGCAGACCGGTACCGGCAAGACCGCGAGCTTCTCGCTGCCGATCATCCAGCGTCTGCTGCCGCAAGCCAATACGAGCGCGTCGCCGGCTCGCCATCCGGTGCGCGCGCTGATCCTCACGCCGACCCGCGAACTCGCCGACCAGGTGGCCGCGAACGTGCAGGCCTACGCGAAGCACACGGCGCTGCGCAGCGCGGTCGTGTTCGGCGGCGTCGATATGAATCCGCAGTCGGAGCAGCTGCGCCGCGGCGTCGAAATCCTGATCGCGACGCCGGGCCGTCTGCTCGATCACGTGCAGCAGAAAACCGCCAACCTGGGCCAGGTGCAGATGCTCGTGCTCGACGAAGCCGACCGCATGCTCGACATGGGCTTTCTGCCCGACCTGCAGCGCATCCTGAACCTGCTGCCGAAAGAGCGCCAAACGCTGCTCTTCTCCGCGACGTTCTCGGGCGAAATCAAGAAGCTCGCCGCGACCTATCTGCGCAACCCGCAGACCATCGAAGTCGCTCGCAGCAATTCGACGGCTACCAATGTCACGCAGGTCGTCTACGAGGTCGCCGAGGGCGACAAGACCGGCGCGGTCGTGCAACTGATCCGCGAGCGCGGCCTGAAGCAGGTGATCGTGTTCTGCAACAGCAAGATCGGCGCGAGCCGGCTCGCGCGCAGCCTCGAACGCGACGGCGTGGTCGCGACCGCGATTCACGGCGACCGCTCGCAAAGCGAGCGCATGCAGGCGCTCGACGCGTTCAAGCGCGGCGAGGTCGAGGCGCTGGTGGCGACGGACGTCGCCGCGCGCGGTCTCGATATCGCAGAACTGCCGGCGGTGATCAACTTCGACCTGCCGTTCAACGCCGAAGACTACGTACACCGGATCGGCCGGACGGGCCGCGCGGGCGCATCGGGCGACGCGCTGTCGCTGTGCAGCCCGAACGAGCGCAAGCAACTGGCCGACATCGAGAAGCTGATCAAGCGTCCGCTCGAGTTGCAGCGCCTGACCGTCGAGGCGCCCGTGCGCCATCATCACGATGATCGTTCGCTGCGCCGTGAGCGCAGTGAATCGCGCGACGAGCGCAGCCGCCGTCGCACGGGCGGGGCGTCGGGTTCGTATGACCGTCCGCATCATCATCGCGCGCAACCGATCGACGATTTCTTCCTGAAGCCGTACGAGCCGTCGCCGGCATCGGTGCACAAGGTCGAGGAGACGGCCGCGCCGCAAAAGGCAGCGCCGAAGCGGCAACTGGCCGCGTTGCTCGGTGGCTTCGGAATGCCGAGGAAGACGCCTTCGTCGTCGTAAGACGGGCTGTCGGGTTCGGAGCTCGGGGTGCAACGCCCCGAGGGTAAAGGCGGTGGGGCCGCGCGATTCGATGTTCCGGAAAGCGCAGCAAGCTCCCCGCATGCGCATCATCTGGATGCGCGAATGTTCATCCGTTTTGCCCAGGCCGTTGTCGCGGCGCTGTAGAACTGCTCGAGCGTCGCAGGCGGCTCGCTTCCCAGCTCCAGTCCCAGATGCCGTGCCGCCGCGCCTAATGCTTCGAGCGGCTTGTCGCTATCGAGCGCGGTCGCGCCGTTCTGTTTGCTCAGCTTCTCGCCGTGCTCGTTCGTCACGACCGGCACATGCAGATATTCGGGCGTCGCCACGCCTAGACAACGTTGCAGATAAATCTGCCGCGCCGTCGAATCCATCAGATCCGCGCCGCGCACGATGTGCGTAATGCCCGCGTCCGCATCGTCCACCACGACCGCCAGCTGATACGCCCATTGATCGTCCGCGCGGCGCAGCACGAAATCGCCGACCTCGGTCGCGAGGTTTTGCGTCTGCGGACCCTGCCAGCGGTCGTTGAACGTGATCACGGCCGAGTCGCCGTCGGGCACACGCAGGCGCCACGCGCGCGCGGGCTTGCCGTGCAGACCGGTGCGGCAGGTGCCGGGGTAGGCGAGCGTGGTGTTGCGCGCGTGCGCGTGCAATAGCGAATCGGCGATTTCCTTGCGCGTGCAGCCGCACGGATAGACGAGACCGGTCGATTTCAACCGCTCCAGCGCCTGCTGATAGTGCGCGATGCGCTGGCTTTGCCAGACCGGCGTTTCGTCGGCGCGCATGCCGAAGCGTTCGAGGGTCGCGAGGATGTCCTCGGCGGCACCGGGCACCGTGCGCGGTCCGTCGATATCTTCGACGCGCACGAGCCACGCGCCGCGCTGCGCGCGCGCGTCGAGCCAGCTCGCGAGCGCGCTGACCAGCGAGCCGAAATGCAGCGGGCCGGTTGGCGACGGTGCGAAGCGTCCGCGATAGGTCATGGTGTGGGGAGGTCAGGCGAGGCGCCCGCGCCGCGAGGCACCCCGGCTGTCATTACGCGGCGCACGCGGCCTTGCTGTCCGGATGGCACGCCGGGCAGGTCTTGCCCGCGACGTACATCGGCGATTGCTGTTGCTCGGGCGTGACCACTGCGCGGCAGCCGAAGCATTGCGCGGTCGCGGTCGGTTCGAGTTGCGGATTCAGCGCGGTGCGATAGTCGAACACGAAGCAGTCGCCGTGATAATGCGCGCCGCCCACTTCCTCGAAGTATTTGAGGATGCCGCCTTCGAGCTGGTACACGTTCTCGATGCCGACGTCTTTCATATGGATCGCGGCCTTCTCGCAGCGGATGCCGCCCGTGCAGAACGACACCACCGTCTTGCCTTCGAGATCGGCGCGGTTGTTCTCGATCACCTCGGGGAATTCGCTGAACTTCGTGATGCGATAGTCGAGCGCGTTGTCGAACGTGCCGACGTCGACTTCGAACGCGTTGCGCGTGTCGAGCATCACGACCGGACGGCCTTCGTCGTCGTGACCGCGGTCGAGCCAGGTCTTCAGCGTGGGCGCGTCGACGAACGGTGCGCGGCCGAGCTCGGGGCGGATCGCCGGCTTTTTCATCGTGATGATTTCGCGCTTGAGCTTGACCAGCATGCGCGTGAACGGCTGCTTGTCCGACAGGCTTTCCTTGAACTGCAGATTCGCGAACTTGCCTTCGAACAGCGCGTCGTGGCGGATGTAGTCGATGAACGCGTCGGTGTTCTCGCGCGTGCCGGCGATGAACAGGTTGATGCCTTCCGGCGCGAGCAGGATAGTGCCGCGCAGGCCGAGCGCATGGCAGCGTTCGGTGACGAATGGGCGCCAGGCGGCGGTGTCTTCGATGGTCGCGAATTGATACGCGGCGAGATTGACGATACTCATGTGTGTTCTGCGGTAAAGATGGCCGGCGTGGCAAAGGGCGGCGGGCCGTGCCGACGCTGTTGCGCCCCCGATAAGACCCGGGGTTTGGCGCGCGGTTTCGCGCGCGTTTGCCGCGCATTTGCCGCGCATTTGCCAGTTCAATGGCCAGGCCGAAACAGGCGAAACCTCTATTATCCCTCAACCGCGGATTTTTCCCGGCCTGGCCGAATGGCTAACGGTTTGCGCTAGCGCAAGCAGCCCTGTCGCCGACCTCGTCCTGGCCGGATGGGCAACGCGCCGTTCAGACCTGAAATCTGCGGAAGGGTGGGGTTACAATGTCGCCCATGTCAGATCCCCGCTTCGTCCATCTCCGCGTTCACTCCGAATTCTCGATTGCCGACGGCATCGTGCGTCTCGACGACATCGTCGCGGCGGCGGCCAAAGACGGTCAGGGCGCGCTTGCGCTCACCGACCTCGGCAACGCGTTCGGCCTCGTCCGTTTCTACAAGGAAGCGCGTGGCAAAGGAGTCAAACCCATTGCCGGCTGCGACGTCTGGATCACCAATCCAGACGACCGCGACAAGCCTTCCCGCCTGCTGCTGCTGGTCAAGGACCGCCGCGGTTACCTCAACCTTTGCGAATTGCTCAGCAAGGCCTCGCTCACGAACCAGTATCGCGGCCGCGCGGAAATCGAAGCCGGCTGGCTCGAAACCGGTTTGGGCGAAGGACTGCTCGCGCTGTCGGGCGCGCAGCAGGGCGACATCGGTCTTGCGTTGGCGGCGGGCAATGAAGAGGCGGCGAAGCGCAATGCACGGCATTGGGCGAAGGTGTTTCCGGGCGGCTTTTATATCGAGCTGCAGCGCTACGGTCAGCCTGGCGGCGAGCAGTACGTGCTGCAGGCGGTCGCGCTCGCGGCATCGCTGAAACTGCCGGTCGTCGCGACGCACCCGATGCAGTTCATGACGCCGGACGACTTCACCGCGCACGAAGCGCGCGTGTGTATTTCCGAAGGCGATATTCTCGCGAATCCGCGTCGCCAGAAGCGCTTCACGTCCGAGCAGTATTTCCGCACGCAACAGGAAATGGCCACGCTGTTCGCGGACATTCCGTCGGCGCTCGCGAACACGGTGCAGATCGCCAAGCGCTGCAATCTGAAGCTCGAACTCGGCAAGCCGAAGCTGCCGCTCTTTCCGACGCCCGACGGCATGTCGCTCGACGACTACCTGGTGCAGCTGTCGAAAGAAGGCCTCGAAAAGCGGCTCGAACAGCTGTATCCAGACGAGGCCGAGCGCGACGCGCAACGCCCGACCTACCACCAGCGCCTCGAATTCGAGTGCGGCACGATCATCAAGATGGGCTTTCCGGGCTACTTCCTGATCGTTGCGGACTTCATCAACTGGGCGAAGAACAACGGCGTGCCGGTCGGTCCTGGCCGCGGTTCGGGCGCGGGTTCGCTGGTCGCCTATGCGCTCGGCGTGACCGATCTCGATCCGCTGCGCTACAACCTGCTGTTCGAACGTTTCCTGAATCCGGAGCGGGTGTCGATGCCCGACTTCGATATCGACTTCTGCCAGCACGGCCGCGATCGCGTGATCCAGTACGTGAAGGAAAAGTACGGCGCGAACGCGGTGTCGCAGATCGCGACATTCGGCACGATGGCGGCCAAGGCGGCGGTGCGAGACATCGGCCGCGTGCTCGATCTCGGCTACATGTTCACGGACGGCGTCGCGAAGCTGATCCCGTTCAAGCCGGGCAAGCACGTGACCATCGCCGACGCGATGAAGGAAGAGCCGCTATTGCAGGAGCGCTTCGACAACGAAGACGAAGTGCACCAGCTGCTCGAACTCGCGCAGCGCGTAGAGGGCTTGACACGTAACGTCGGTATGCACGCGGGCGGCGTGCTGATCGCGCCCGGCAAGCTGACCGATTTCTGCCCGCTCTATACGCAGGGCGACGACAGCGGCGTCGTCAGCCAGTACGACAAGGACGACGTCGAGGCGGTCGGCCTCGTGAAGTTCGACTTTCTGGGCCTGACCACGCTGACCATTCTGGATTGGGCCGAGCGCTACATCCGCCGCCTCGATCCGTCGAAGCAGGACTGGTCGCTAAGCCAGGTGCCGCTCGACGACCCCGCGTCGTTCTCGATCCTGAAGAAAGCGAACACGGTCGCCGTGTTCCAGCTGGAAAGCCGCGGCATGCAGGGCATGCTGAAGGATGCGCAGCCCGATCGCTTCGAGGACATCATCGCGCTCGTCGCGTTGTACCGCCCGGGTCCGATGGACCTGATCCCGAGCTTCTGCGCACGTAAGCACGGCCGCGAGGTGGTGGAATATCCGGACCCGCGCGTCGAACCTGTTCTGAAAGAGACCTACGGCATCATGGTCTACCAGGAGCAGGTGATGCAGATGGCGCAGATCATCGGCGGCTACTCGCTGGGCGGCGCCGACCTGCTGCGTCGCGCGATGGGTAAGAAAAAGCCCGAGGAGATGGCCCAGCACCGCGAGATTTTCGCGGAAGGCGCGGCCAGGAACGGCCTCACGCGCGAGAAGTCCGACGAAATCTTCGACCTGATGGAGAAGTTCGCGGGCTACGGCTTCAACAAGTCGCACGCGGCTGCGTATGCGCTGCTCGCCTACTACACCGCGTGGCTGAAGGCGCACCATCCGGCCGAATTCATGGCGGCCAACATGTCGCTCGCGATGGACGACACGGACAAGGTCAAGATCCTGTTCGAAGACTGCCTCGCGAACAAGATGGTCGTGTTGCCGCCGGACGTGAACCTGTCGGCGTATCGCTTCGAGCCGGTCGCCGAAGCCGACGGCAAGCGCTCGCGCACGATCCGTTATGGTCTCGGCGCAATCAAGGGCAGCGGCCAGAACGCGATCGAAGAAATCCTGCGCGCGCGCGAGGACGGCCGCTTCATCGACATCTTCGATTTCTGCAATCGCGTCGATCGGCGCATCGTCAATCGACGCACGATCGAAGCGCTGATTCGCGCCGGCGCGTTCGACACGCTGCACGCGAACCGCGCGCAGCTGATCGCATCGGTGTCGCTCGCGATGGAAGCGGCCGAGCAGGCGGCGGCCAATGCGCTGCAGGCGGGTCTGTTCGACATGGGCGACGCCCCGTCGCAAGGCCACGAACTCGTCGACGAACCGGAGTGGCCGGAAAAGCGCAAGCTGCAGGAAGAAAAGGCCGCGCTCGGTTTCTACCTGTCGGGCCATCTGTTCGATGCATACAAGGACGAAGTGCGCCGGTTCGTGCGCCAGAAGATCGGCGAGCTGAAGGAAGGGCGCGACAAGCTGGTTGCGGGCGTGATCGTGTCGCTGCGCACGCAGATGACCCAGCGCGGCAAGATGCTGATCGCGCTGCTCGACGACGGCACCGGCCAGTGCGAAGTGACGGTCTTCAACGAGGTCTTCGAAGAACACAAGCAGCTGTTCAAGGAAGACGAGCTGCTGATCGTGCAGGGCCAGGCGCGTAACGACGCGTTCACGGGCGGCATCCGCTTCACCGTCGAAACGGTGATGGATCTCGGCCGCGCGCGCTGCCGCTACGCGGACTCGCTGAAGGTGCAGATGAACGGCAACGCTAACGCGCAGGCATTGCGCCGGGTGCTCGAAGCGCACACCGCCGGCAAGGAAGAGCCGGCCGGGGCAGCCACGTCGGCGGCCGCCACTCGAGGCAACGGCGGTGGCAACGGCGGCGGGCGTGGCGGCTTCGGCGGCGATGGCGGTCGTCAGCGTCAGGCGGTGCAGATTCCGAATGGACTCGCGGTGCAGGTGGTTTATCGCAGCGAGCATGCGCAAGGCGAAATGCGTCTGGGCGACGCGTGGCGCGTGAAGCCGACCGACGAACTGCTCGCCGCGCTGCGCGGCGAGTTTGCGGGAAGCTCGATCGAGATCGTGTATTGAGCGAGGTAGGCAGTGTGGATCGGCCGGTGCCGCGTGTACCGGCTAATCTGAGCTCAGCTTATCGCCCGCCCGTTTTTTCCAGCCGCGCCAGCTTCAGAAACCGGTAGTACACCGTCTCCGCATTGAACAGCGCGATCATCAGCCCGGCGCGGCCATCCAGAAAACCGCGCCGCAGCAGATAAGTCCGTACGAACGCCCACAGGCCGCGCCCGATCGCAAGACGAATGCTGCCTTTCTGCCCGGCCTCGTAACGCTGCCGCGCGCCCGCCGTTGAATACGCGTCGAGCTTGCGCAGCACGCCCTCGAAGTCCTCGTACGAGTAGTGCATCAGCTTGCCGGTCAGGCGTTGCGCGGGCGTATCGAACACGAGGCGCTCGTGCACGAGATCGTCGGAGAAACGCGCGGTGCCGCGTTTGAAAAGGCGCGGAATCCAGTCCGGATACCAGCCGCTGTGATGAACCCATTGGCCGCAGAAGCTCGACAGACGGTCCACCGCGTAGACGTCGGCGGCGGGCGCGGCGAGCGCCGCGCGAATCGATGCGGCAAGTTCCGGCGTGACGATTTCGTCGGCGTCGAGCGACAGGACCCAGCTGGTGGTCAGTGCATCGACCGCACGGTTCTTTTGCGGGCCGAAGCCCGGCCAGTCCGTTTGCTCGATGACACGCGCGCCGTGCGCGCGGGCGATGTCGGCGGTGCCGTCGGTGCTGCCGCCGTCGATCACGACGATCTGGTCGGCGAAGGCCACGGCCTGCAGGCATTCGGCGAGCCGCGCCGCCGCGTTCCGGGTGATGATGGCAACGCCAAGAGTGGTTTCTTGCATACCTGAGTTGCGTGGAGGACGAAGTGACGGAGCGGGGCCCCGCGACCCGGCAATCGAGCAGCGAGTATACACATCCGATCCGGCCCTGCACCACAGCGTGTATCGGCCAAGGTGTTGCGTGCATGCCGTCGCGCGCCGAGCGCCGGCCGTCATCTGCAACCGATTACAATGCTCTTTTTTGATATTCCACGCGGCCACCCAACCCTGCGCCGCGTGCTCGCCGTTCCGCATTTCCAGAGGATTCCTTGAGCGCGAAGCCAACGTTAAGCAAACCCATGGGTTCAGGCGATGCGTCGTCGCCGGCCGTCGTCCTGCGGCGCCTGTGGCCATTCATCAAGCCGCTGCTGTGGGTCGTGCTCGGCGCGATTGTCGCGATGGCAGTGAGCGCCGGCACCGACGCCGCCATTCCCGCGCTGCTCAAGCCACTGCTCGACAAGGGCTTCGGCTCGCACGCGGTCGACAAGACCAAGTGGCTCGTGCCGATCGCGGTGATCGGCCTCGCGCTGATTCGCGGCGTGTCGCAGTATGCGTCCGGTTATCTGCTCGCGTACGTGTCGAACAAGATCCTGCTCGAGCTGCGTCTGAAGATGTTCGACCGCATGATCCACACGAGCGTCGCGTTCTTCCAGCGCGAAACCGCGAGCACGGTCATCAACGCGATCGTCTTCGAGGTCAACCAGATTCTGAACGTGCTGCTGAGCGTGATGGTCACGCTCGTGCGCGACTCGCTGACGGTGATCTTCCTGCTCGGCTATCTGTTCTATCTGAACTGGCGCCTGACGTTGATCGTCGCGGTGCTGCTGCCGGGCATCGGCTGGCTGGTCGGTAAGATTAATCGCCGGTTGCGGCGCCTGAACCGCGAGCATCAGCTGCTCACCAACGAGCTGTCGTACATCGTCGAGGAGACGGTGGGCGGCTACAAGGTCGTCAAGGTGCATAACGGCGAGCAGTACGAGATGGACCGCTTCAACTCGATGAGCCGGCGCCTGCGCGGCTACGCGATGCGCATGACAGTGTCCGGCGGCCTCGCGCAGCCGTTGACGCAGTTCCTCGCGTCGATCGCGCTCGCGGTCGTGATCACGATCGCGGTGGTGCAGTCGTCATCGGATCAAACGACGGTCGGCGGTTTCGTCGCGTTCGTCACGTCGATGCTGCTGATCATCTCGCCGCTCAAGCATCTGATGGACGTGAACCAGCCGTTGCAGCGTGGTATGACCGCGGCCGAGCTGATCTTCGGTCTGATCGACGAGCCCGCCGAGCCGAAGGGCGGCGGCAGGCCCCTTGCCCGCGCGCGCGGCGAGGTCGAGTTCCGCGACGTGTCGTTCAACTACGGCACCAGCTCCACGCACAACCGTCACACGCTCGACCAGGTGTCGTTCAAGGTCGCCCCGGGCGAGATGGTCGCGCTTGCGGGTCCGTCGGGCAGCGGCAAGACCACACTCGTGAACCTGCTGCCGCGCTTCTTCGATCCGACCGGCGGCGCGATCCTGGTCGACGGCGTCGCGCTGCCCGAGTACGACCTGCACGCGCTGCGCAGCCAGATCGCGATGGTGAGCCAGGACGTCGTGCTGTTCAACGACACGATCGCGCACAACGTCGCGTACGGTCAGGAGGTCGATGCGGAGAAGGTCAAGGCGGCGTTGCGTGCGGCGAACCTGTGGGACACCGTGCAGGCGATGCCGCAGGGCATCGAGACGCTCGTCGGCGACAACGGCATGATGCTGTCGGGCGGCCAGCGCCAGCGTCTCGCGATCGCGCGCGCGATCTACAAGGACGCGCCGATTCTGATTCTCGACGAAGCGACGTCGGCGCTCGATTCCGAGTCCGAGCGCCACGTGCAGGCGGCGCTCGAAACGCTGATGAAGGGCCGCACGACGCTCGTGATCGCGCACCGGCTGTCGACCATCGAGCGCGCCGACCGCATCCTCGTGATGGAAGCGGGCCGGATCGTCGAGCGTGGCAGCCATCGCGAGCTGCTCGAGCACGACGGCCTGTACGCGCATCTGCATCGGATCCAGTTCCAGCAAAGCCCGGTTTGATCCGGCACATTGCGGCCCCGACCGCTGATTCGCCTATCCGGCCCATTATCTGGGCCGGTGTTGTGTTTAAGTCTCAATTTATTGCGCTTTTTCGGCGCTCATCGCATGCTGGCGGGCAATCACGGTCCGCCTGGCGGAAATCGACTGCCTATGTTTGACGACGATCCGAGCAAGCCGCTCGTCTCCATCGCGCTCGCGACGTACAACGGCCGCACTTATCTGCCCGAGCTGCTGGCTTCGCTCGAAGCGCAGAGCTGGCCGCATCTCGAAGTCGTGGTATCCGACGACGCATCCTGCGACGGCACCCGCGAACTGCTCGCGTCATATACGGGACGCGTGCCGGTGCGGCTCGTCGGCGATGGCACGCGGGCGGGCATCGTCGGCAATTTCGAGCGCGCGCTCGCCGGCTGCCGCGGCGACTACATCGCGCTTGCCGACCAGGACGACGTCTGGGCGCCCGAGAAAGTCGCCGATCTGATGCGGGAGGTGCGGCGCGCGGAAAGCGCGGGCGACGGCGCCGCCACGCCGGCGCTCGCGTTCTGCGACATCGAGCTCGTCGACTCGACGCTGTGCCGTCTGTCGCGCTCGCTGTTCGATATCACCGCGAAGTCGCGCTGCGCGACGCGCTTGCGCGATTTTTTGCTGAGCAACCATGTGCCCGGCTGCGCGATGCTCGTCAACCGCGCGGCGCTCGATCGCGCGCTGCCGTTCCCGCCCGGCATCGTGATGCACGACTGGTGGCTCGCGATGGTGGTTGCGTCGTTCGGCGAGATTCGCCACGTCGCGGCGCCGCATCTGAAGTATCGGCAGCATGACGGCAACGCGGTCGGCGCGAGCGCGACCAACGAGCGCGCGGTGCGTGATGAATGCGGCGCCGAGGCGGCACGGCGGCGCGGCGCGAGCCGGCGGCGGCAGATCGAAGCCATCGCGGATCAGGTGCGGGTGTTCACGCGCCGCTTCGGCGGCGAGCTGCCCGTCGATGCGCGTCACGACATGTACGCGTTTTCGCGTGGTGTCGCGAGTTGGCGCGGCGCGTTCGAGTTCGTGATGATCAGTCACACCGGCGAGACCTTCGTGCGCTCGGTGAAGATGCTGCGGCGCTTGCGCGCGAGTGTGCTGAGCTTCGGCGTCGAACTGCGAAGGCCGAGTCTCGCGCGACGCTTGCGGCAGCGGCGGGGCGCGTCGCGCCGAGTTTCGTGAGCCGCGTCGCGTCGAGTCGCCAAGCGCGGTCAGAACTCACCGACGTCTTCAGGCCTTTCTGCTCCGCACGACCCGCTTGAGCCAGATGCCCGGTGCATAGACCACCGGGCAACTCGCATACAGAAACATCCGAATCCGCAGCCCGAGCTTCACGCCGGCGCTGCGCGTCACGAGGCCGATGCGTTCGCCCAGGCTGCGCGCTTCGAACATCGCATGGATGAACTGCTCGCGCGCGAGCTTCGGCGCCATCGCCGCGCGCATGCGTTCGCCGACGCCGGCGATCTGAGCGTCGCGCTGCAGCTGCGCAAGTTCCGCGAGTCCGTAGCGATTGCTCTGCCGCATCCGCGCGATCAGCTCGTCGACCGACTGGTAGCGACGCTTGCGCGAGAGTCCGCCGCGCCGGTAGCGCACCAGCGGCTCGCGCAGACTGATCGCGCCGCCCGACAGGATCGCGCGCAGCACCATGATCTGATCCTCGGCCGCGGCGCCCGGCAGCATCGGCCCGAAGCGCTCGATCAGGCGTCGCGACCACGTATGCGCGGCGCCGATCAGCCACGGACGCTCGACGAGCCAGTCGTCGAAGCTGCGATAGCGGTCGAGCTCGGTCGGGCTCACGCGCTCGTGCACGTGACCCGTTTCGTCCATGTCGGCGAGATCGGTCGCGATCAGGTCGGGGCGGCGCCCATGCGCGAGCCAGCAGTCGACGACGCGCTCGCAGCGCTCGGGCGCCGACATGTCGTCGCCGGCTGCGATGAACAGCAACTCGCCCTGCGCCAACTGCGCGAGTTGCGACAGGTGCGCGCTGATGCCCTGGTTCACCATATTGCGCCGCGCGATCACGCGATGCGGCCCGCTGTAGCCGGCGAGCGCCGCTTCGATCGCGGCGTAGGTCGCGTCGCGGGACGCGTCGTCGGAGACGATGATTTCGAGCGGCTCGTAGGTTTGCGCGAGCGCGCTGCGCACGGCGTCGCCGATCTGCTCTGCCTGGTTGTAGGCGATCACGAGCATCGAGACGAGGGGGCGGGCGGTGTCGGCGGTTGGAGGGGGTGCGAGGTGCGCCAGGCTATCGGTCATGGAGTCGGGGAGAAAGCGATTGGCCTAGATTCTAGCCGCTGACGGCCGCGCCGCGCGACGCGCACGGCAAACCCGAGCCCCCGCGAGCCGAACCCGGCGAAATCCATCCTTTACAATTGCCGCTGCCCCGAAACTGCGCACCCAAGGACTCGTCCGCGCGTGCGCCTCACCGAGACCGATCCTTGTCAGAGCCGACCCTCGACCCGAACCAGCGGCCCCTCACCGACATCGCGCTGACCGCCCAGGCGCTGAAGAACAGCGGCGGCGCCGAGCGCTACACGCGCGACGTGATCGCCGGCCTGCATCGGCTCGGTCTGCGCCCGACGCTGTTCGCGCGCGAGATCGACGAGGCGCTTCCCGAGGCCGCGTGGATCGATGCCCAGCCGCTCAACGTGCGCTGGGCGCCGCGCAAGCTGCGCAACCTCGCGTTCGACTGGCGTCTGAAGCAGCGTTTGAAGCGGCATCGTCCGGCGTGCGTGTTCTCGATCAATCACTCGACGCATGCCGACGTCGCATTGTGCGGCGGAACGCATCCGGGTTCGCTCGAAGCCGCGGGCCGCACCGCGCGCCGCAGCGACGAATGGCAAATCGAGCTCGAGCGGCGCGTCTACACGCGGGCGCGCGCGATCGTCGCGCATTCGCAATTGATGAGCCGCGAGTTGCAGCGTTTCTATCACGTGCCGGCAGCGCGCATCGACGTGCTCTATCCGCCCGTCGACACCGCCCGCTTCAAGCCGCTCGACGCCGCCGCGCGCGCGGCCGTGCGCCGCCAGCTCGGCGTGCCCGACGATCGCGTGATGTTCGTGTTCTCGTCGACGAGCCACGAGCGCAAGGGCTATCCGTTGCTCGAAGCGTTTTTCTCGGGCACGACGCTACCGGTCTGTCTCGTCGTCGCGGGCCGCCCGGTGCCCAAAACTGGCGACACAATTCGTTACGCGGGTTACAGCAAAGAGATCGAAAAGCTGTTCGCGGCCGCCGATTTCACGGTCGTCGCGTCGGTGTACGAGCCGTTCGGGCTCGTCGGTGTCGAGTCGGTGATGTGCGGCACGCCGCTCGTGATCGCCGACAACGTCGGCTCGGCGGAGACCGTGACCGGCGCCGCGAAGATCGAGTTTTCGCGGCAGTCCGAGGGCAGTTTCGAGCGCGCGATCGGGCAGGCGGTCGAGCGCGTGAAGAGCGGCGCCGCGCGCATCACTGCACCGCGCGACAGCCTCGTGTACGACCCGAGCGTCGACGCGCACGTCGCGGCGCTTTACGAGGTGTTCACGCGAGGATGAGGGCGGCGCTCCGCGCTCGGGCAGCCGCTTCTTGTCGAATCGGAATCAATCGCGCGGCTGCGTTTCGCGCACGAGCGCGGCGGGCGTCGGCGCGGCCGGCGCTTCGCTGCGCAACTCGCGCTTGCGTGCATCGATCATCGCCAGCAGTGTCGCTACCAGCAGCGCGAGCAGTACCGTCACCATGACCGGCACCAGCACGTCGATAGTGAGCCCGAAGATCACCGTGCTCGACGCGACCGCCAGACCCGAATACGACGCGGCGCGAATCACCGGGTCGCTCGCATGCCGGTGTCGCCAGAAATACACCGTCATGCCGTAGTAGAACAGCAGCAGGCAGATCACGCCGACCGCGCCCATCTCGGCCAGTGTCGAGAAGAAGTCGCTATGCGCGCGTTCGTTGACGATCTCGGCCTTCACCTCGCCGCGCTTGGCCATCGCGCCGAGTTCGTTGACCAGATGGCCCTTGCCGACGCCCCACAGCGGATGCCGCTCGACGATCATCCGCGATGCGTTCCACAGTTGCAGGCGCAGACCGGTGGCCGTGAAGTCTTCGCCCTTGTGCATCATCGATACATCGTTCGGCACTTCGGCGAAGCGCTTCTGGACCCGTTCGGTCGACAACAGCCCCCCCGCGCCGATCACGATCACGAGCGTCGCGACCAGCAGGCGCTTTTTCCGGGTGAACCAGTGGTACTGCATGCCGAGCAGCACGACGAACACCGGCACCGCGAGCCAGCCGCCGCGCGAGCCCGACAGAAACGACGCATAGCCGCCCGACACCAGCGCGAGCACGCGCGGCACGAGCACGCGCCAGTCGCGCGGATTGTCCCAGCCGAGCGTGAATACCGACAGGAACGCGAGCAGCAGCGCGGTATCGCCGAACGGTATCGCGTTAGTGTACGAGTTGTTCAGACGGTTCGCATCGGTCCAGCCGCCGGGCGGCTGATTGATGATCGCCCATGCGCCGACCGCGAGCGCGCCGGCCGCACAGCCCCAGCCGATCATGCGCAGATTGCGCGACGGCAATTGGCGCAGCAGCAGGAACACCAGCAGCGCGAACACGAAGCGCGCGACCGAGTCGAGTTCGCGTGGCAGCCAGTAGCCGAGCGCCAGCTGCTGCGCGCCGATCCCGACGACGAACGCGAGCATGCCGATCGTGAACCAGCGATAGGTGCGCAACGCGGAGAAATAGCCCGGCATGCGCCGGTTGACGATGGCCGCGCCGAGCGCGAGCGCGACGAGTACGAAAAAACAGTAGCCGGTGCCGCCGCGCCACATCAGATTGACCGCGGGCGCGAGAAACAGCAGGGCCGACGTGAGCCAGACCAGACTGGAAGCAAAAATCATAGGTCTACGTTATCGATGAGCACACTACCGTTCCGGTGGTGAAATTGCAGGGGACGCCGGACCATTTGAGGTTTTCAAGACGGCAGAGCGATCCGGATTATAACCATGCGCTACCTTGCGGAATGCTTGCTGCCGCACGCGGTAAGGTACCGTCGGCCCCCGGTATTCGGCGTGGCGGCGGCACGCGGCGCCTGTCGTGCGCGCAGGCGGGGGGCGGTACAATCGCGCGACATTCATGGCCTGCGCGCGGCGCATGCCGCGCCCCGCGCCCAGCTCAACGGACCGACTCGATGTTCTCAATCATCATCCCGACCTGGAACAACCTGCCTTATCTGCGCCTCGTGATCAAAAGCCTGCGCCGTCATTCGACGTATCCGCACCAGATCATCGTGCACGTCAACGACGGTTCGGACGGCACGCTCGCGTGGGTGCGCGACGAGGGCATCGAGCATACGGCGTCGCCGGGCAATATCGGCATCTGCCACGCGGTCAATATCGCGGCGGCGCGCGCGACGCAGGACTACATCGTCTACATGAACGACGACATGTACTGCTGCCCGGGATGGGATGAAGCGCTCGTCAAGCGTCTCGCGCAGATGCCGGCCGACAGGCTGTTCATGTTGTCGGGCACGATGATCGAGCCGGTCGATTCGGGCAATCCATGCGTGGTCGTACGCGACTTCGGCCGCGATGCCCAGGTGTTTCGCGCCGACGAGCTGGTCGCTGCCGCGCCCAGTCTCGTGCGTGCCGACTGGCGCGGCGCGACGTGGCCGCCGACGCTCGTGCATCGCGACTGGTGGTTCAAGGTGGGCGGCTACAGCAGCGAGCTGAGCCCCGGCATGAGCAGCGACAACGATTTCTCGATGAAGCTGTGGGACGCGGGCTGCCGCGTGTTCGTCGGCGTCGGCGATAGTCTCGTCTATCACTTCCAGCAGAAGAGCACCGGCAAGATCGTGAAGAACGACGGCCGTCGCCAGTTTCTCAACAAGTGGGGGATGACCCAGGCGACGTTCGACCGCTATTACCTGCGCCGCGGCACCGCCATCGACGGTGCGCTCGCGGTCAGCGAGCCGGAGCGCACCGGTCGGCTGCGCCGGGCGCTGCTGAAGTCGCGCATCAAGCGCGCGTTGGGCTGACTGGCGCCGAACCGAAAACGGCGGCTCGACGCGCTGCGGGTGTCGCTGCGGGTGTCGCTGCGGGTGTCGCTTCGGGTGTCAAACGCCGCCCGTCACGAGCGGCAGCACCGTCAAGTCCGGATGCGTGCCGTCGACGATGCTGCGTCCCACGTGCACCGCTTCGTAGAGCGCGTCGTCGACACTCGCGAAGCTCTCCTCGCCATCCGCGTGAAACGGCACCGCATGACCGGGAAGCTGGGGATTGGCGCCCGGATGACAGACGTAGCCTAGATACGTGTAGCGACTCTTTTGCGTGGCCGCGTCGGCGGCATGCGCCGGGTCCGGCGGGTCTTTCGGAACAGGTGACACGTGTATCTCGAAGCCCTCGTATTGCACCGTTTGCCAACTTGCGGTTTGGTCGGCCATGACCGCCTCCGTCTAGGTCTGTCCTGTCCAAAAGTCTAGGTGATTTGCCGCCAAAACGCGCGGCTGCGCGGGCCTGTAGTCGGAAGATTTTTGCTTTGTTTCCGAAAATCGGGAGTATCCACGATCGCGTCGGCCAGAACGCCCCGGCTGGTTCTCGTCGGATAAAATGCTGCGCTTTGCCTAAATCCGACTTCGCTCATGTGGTTCAAAAACCTTCAGCTGCACCGTCTGCCCGCTCCGTGGTCCGTCACCCCTGAACAGATGCAGAAGTGGCTCGCGCCGTACGCGTTCGCGCCCGGCCAGAGCGTCGAGATGCAGGCCCAGGGGTGGGCGCCGCCGCGCGACGGCGACTCGCTCGTCTACGCGATGAACGGTCAGATGCTGCTGACCTTCCGTGCCGAGAAGAAGCTGCTGCCCGCGTCGGTGGTCACCCAGATCACGCGCGAGCGCGCGGCCGAGCTCGAGGAGCAGCAGGGCTTCAAGCCGGGCCGCAAGCAGATGCGCGACCTGAAGGAGCAGGTCACCGACGAGTTGCGCCCGCGCGCATTCAGCATCCGCCGCGATACGCGCGTGTGGATCGATTGCACGAATGGCTGGCTCGTGATCGACGCGGCGTCGCAGGCGCTCGCCGACGATGTGCGCGGTCTGCTCGTCAAGTCGATCGACCGGTTGCCGCTGATGACGGTGCGCGTCGCGCAGTCGCCGGTCGCGGCGATGACCGGCTGGCTGCTCGACGGCGACGCGCCGGCGGGTTTCACGCTCGATCAGGACACCGAGCTGCGTTCGCCCGCCGGGGGCAACGCGACGGTCCGCTATGTCGGACATGCGCTGGACGCCGAAGACATGCGCCGCCACATCGAGGCAGGTAAGCAATGCATGCGGCTGGCGATGACGTGGAACGATCGCGTGTCGTTCGTGCTGACGCCGTCGCTGACGATCAAGCGCATCGCGCCGCTCGACGTGCTCAAGGAAGCGAGCGATCCGACCGCGCAGAACGACGACGAACGCTTCGATTCCGACGTCGCGCTGATGACGGCCGAACTCGACCGCATGCTGCGCGATCTGATCGATGCACTCGGCGGCGAGCAGGGCGAGCAAGGGTTCGCGTTGCCGCAGGCCGTGGCGGCTTGAGCGTCAGATTCTCGTGCTGTCGAGCGCTTCGACGAGGGTCCAGTAAGGCGTGATCGAGCGCAGACGGATCGGGTAGATCCGCTGCAGCAACGCGAGCGTCGCGTCGCTATCGGTGAGCTGATAGATGCCCGACACGCGCAGATCGGCGACGTCGGCGGCACAGCGCAACACGCCGGCGTGATAGCGCGCGAGTTCATCGACGAGGTCCGCGATACGCATGTCGTTCGCGTAGAGCAGGCCACGCGTCCACATCGCCTCGCGCGGGTCGAGCGTGAGCGGCGCCGCGATGCCGTCGCGCGTGAACCTGCACCATTGGCCCTGCGTCAGCATCAGCGCCGCGGTCGCTGCCGGCGTCGCCAACGCGTCGCCGCGAAACGCAGCCACGCGCGTGAAACCATCCCGTTGCTGCACACTGAACTGCGCGCCACGCGCTTCGACGACGCCTTCGGCCGTTTGCACGAGTAAAGGCGCATGAGTCGTTCGGGTGCCAGCGGTGCCGCGGACATCGCTCACGGGCCGCACCATGATTTCCCCTTCAAGCAGATGAACGCGCCGAACGTTCGCTTCGAACGCGACGTCGATCGCGCTCGCGCTGCCCAGCGTGATCTGGGAGCCATCCGCGAGCAGTATGTCGTGCAGTTCGCCGGTCGCGGTGCGGAAGTCGGCGGTCCATGTGCGCCATGGCGGGCGGCTCGCGAGCCAGCCCGCGGGCGCGGCGATGGCGAGCCACGACAGCGCCTTCAGCGCGCGTCGCCGTCCCGCCGATACGCCGACAACCCCCGCGTCTTCGCGTAGCGCGGTGCCGGCTTCGCGCCGCAATTCATGATTGGCCTGTCTTTCCGTATTCGGCTCGCAAAGCATTTTGATTAAATGTGCTGCATTCTGAACGCAATTGACAGATGTGATTTATCAATTGAATTTTGCAAATCACATTTAACAATTCATGCCTATTGAATTGACTATTTCAGGTTGAATGTGAACCTGAGTTCACATCGGGGTTGCGCACGCATACCCGGTAATTTCAGATCAGGCAGACACATTGTCACCGATACAAAAAAACTGCGCCATGCGTGTGACTTTACTTTTTCATGAATGTTTAGCCGTGAAATACGGCCAATTGCGCCGCAAGCGAACGTAGCCTTTTCGTCATGAATTACAGTGTGCCGGGTTTGGCTGACCGGTGTGTGAAGCCGGCTGAAACTATTCGCTGGGCCACGCGGATCATCGCCGTCCTGCGCGCGGGCGAGTTCCCGGTTGCGCTGCAACCTGTCATGCATCATGACTTCCGTTCGAGCATCAACCCCGGTAAAACTCCGTGCGCTGCCGCACCTTCGATGCAGACGAAAAAACGACAGCCGTATCAAAGGCTTGCGGCTTTTCCCGGGAAGTTATGCACAGATTTGCCAACAAAAACTGTGGGTAACTTTGCGCGTGTCGTCGTGCGTCGAAGCGCGGTCAGTCTTCGAGCGCCCACGCGCGCTTGCGGCGCAGCAGCGCCGAGCCGATCGATACCGCGGCGCCGATGCCGCCCATCGTCAGCGACAGCGCGACGATCAGTGGGCCCGTTTGCGTACGAGCGGAGAACACGCCGACCAGCAGGCCGGCGAGCGGCTGCGTCAGATTGTTCAGCAAAATCGCGACGCCGATCGTCTTGCCGTAATCCTCGGGCGGAATGATCTGCAAACGCGCGCTGCGGATGTACACGTTGAACATCTTGTCGAAGCCGACGATCAGCAGAAAGCCGAGCGCATAGCCCCACGGCGACGCGCTCGCGCCCGCGATCACGCCGCCCGCGCAGATCGTCACGAACGCGACGAGACCGAGCACGCGCGCGGGCCAGCCGGCGCGCGCCACAGTCAGCAGCACCAGCACCGTGGCGACTGCGCCGGCCGTTTGCAAAGCTGCGTAGTAGCGATTGGATTGCGCATGCAAGCCCGTCACCATCGCCGCCGATGTCGCGAGCGTGACACCGATGACGAGGTTCTCCGCGGCCGCGAGCATGATGACCTTTTTCAGGCCCGGCAGCGTCCACACGTGCTTGAGCGCGATGCGCAGCGGCGTGCTCCAGCGAGCGGCGCGCGCGAGCGATTGAGCGGACCCGGGCGAGCGCGCGCGAAAACCGCTCAGTCGCTGCCAGACCAACAGCGCCGCGTCGGCGCACAGAAACAGCACGCCGGTCGCGGCGACCACCCATTCCCAACGCCACACACCGAGCAGCAGCGCGGCGAGCATCGGCCCGAGCACAAAACCGAGCTGGTCGGCCAGTTGCGAATAAGCGAGCACTTTCTGGATCTGCTGCGTGCTGAAGATCTGCGGCAGCATCACCTCGCGCGCGACGAGCCCCTGGCTCGTCAGCACGCCGCACGCGGCCGACAGCGCGATCAGCCAGCCGATGCCGCCGAACAGCGCATACGCGGCGATGCCACCGAAGCACGCGAGTGCGCGCACTGCCTGGCTCAGCCGCATCAGACGCAGCGGCGGGAAGCGGTCGCAGAGCGCGCCGAAGAATGGGAACACGAGGTAGCGCGGCAGCGTCTCGATGAAGAACGCGAGGCCCGACCACGAGACCTGGCGCGTCGTTTGATAGACGACGAGCGGCACCAGAAAGAGCAGGATCTGATCGGCGAGACGCGCGATGAACAGCGAGCAGAAGAACGCCTGATGGTTGACGCGCACCGTGGTTGTCTCGTCGTGTTTGGGGTCAGTCCGATCCTATCAAAAGATCGCGCAAGCGAGGGAAGGCGGGGCGCTCGCTGCCGAGGCGGTCCTACTCGCCGCGATACGCCTGTTCCAGCGGCGCGATATCGAGCTTGACCATCTTCATCATCTGCGCCATCACGCGGCTTGCCTTCGCGCGATCCGGATCGCGCAACATCTGCAGCAGCACGTTCGGCGTGATCTGCCACGACACGCCGAAGCGGTCCCGCAGCCAGCCGCAGGCCACCGGCTCGCCGCCGTCGAGCAGCTTCGACCAGTAGCGGTCGACTTCTTCCTGCGAGTCGCAGTGAACCATCAGCGAGATGGCCGGCGTGAATTTATATTGCGGGCCACCGTTCAGCACCATGAACTCCTGGCCTTCGATTTCGAAGGTGACGGCGACGACCTCGCCCGCCGGTCCGGGGCCGGCGTCCGTGGAGTGCAGCGTGGTGGCGATGCGCGAAGCCGGAAACACCGACGTGTAGAACTCCGCGGCTTCTTCCGCATTGCCGTCGAACCACAGGCACGGCGCGATTTTCTGCATGGCGTTGCTCCTTCGGGACGGGTGTCGGTGGGGCCGGGCGTGCGTTCGCCCGACGCCCACCTTCAGCTCACTTCTTCTCTTGGGACGAACAATCCATCGCGGCCATCGCCTTCTGGATTTCCTCGGTGCTAAGGTCGCGCTTGTGCGTCGCGAGCGACCAGCTGTGGCCGAACGGGTCTTTGACCTGGCCATAGCGGTCGCCCCAGAACATATCGGTGACGGGCATCGTGACGGTCGCACCTGCGTCGACCGCCTGTTTGAAACTTGCGTCGACGTCCGGTACGTAGTGGTGAATCGTGACCGGCGTGCCCTTCAGCGTGTTCGGGCCGAAGCTTTGGTGCTCGGGCCATTCGTCGGTCAGCATCAGCATCGAGTCGCCGATTTTCAGGGTCGCGTGCATCACCTTGCCGTCGGGGCCCGGCAGACGGACCTGTTCGACGGCGTTGAAGGCTTTTGTGTAGAACGCGATCGCTTCGGCGGCGTTCTTGCAGATCAGGTACGGCGTGAGTGAGTGCATCCCTTCCGGGATCGGTTTGACTGCGGCGCTGGACATGACGGTGACTCCTTGAAGTAACGGTTCCTCAGTGGAAAGACCGGCTGCGTGAGCTGGGTCTTCAACGTTACGACGAGTTCGTGACCGTTGGATCGACACTCCGGGAAAAATATTTTCGGGCCCGGGCGAGGGTAAGTCGCCGTTGTCATTCACCCCGCCGGATTGTCCTCGTCCGCAGGCGGCGCGGACGACGGCGCCACACTGCCGGCCGGTGCGCCGAGGATGCTGATCTGGAACGTCCGCGTCGCGGCGAGCGACTGCAGCGTCGCGTCCTCGGCGATGCGCTCGTCGAGCGGCAGGATTACCGAGCCACCGATCACCGCGCGCCGGCTGTTGTCTGCCGGACGCAGGCCCCACACGTCCTGATAGACGACCGGGACCGTGGCGCCGTTGCGCGTCGTGTTGCCGAGGTACAGCATCACGTGGCCGCCGATGTAGATCAGCGTGCGCAGCGGCACGCCATGCCGCGCCAGATAGTCGAGCCGCTCGGCGGGCGTCGAGTCCGACAGATCGATCATGCGGCCGGCGCTCATCTGCGTCGACGAATGGCGCGGCAGCCACACGCCGAACGCCGCGAAGATGCTTTGCAGTTCCGACGAACAATCGTTGTAGAGGCCGCTGTTTCCCCAGCCGTACGGCCGGCCGATCAGCGCCTTCAACAGCATCGCGAGATGGCGCAGTGTCGCGGTGAGCGGCATCGGCGTGATCTGCGTGGTGTTGAGCGACGCGGTGCGGATCAGCGCGCGGCCGTCGACGTCGCGCGCGGGAACGAGTAGCTGGAGCGCGCCTGCGTTGGTGCTGGTCGCGGCTGGCGATGCCGAGCCACCCGTCAGCAGCGGCAGCATCGTCCCGGCCGGCGCGTTGAAGCGGAATACGTCGCGGCTGTCGTTGACCGCCGCCGACGCGGCGATCACCGCGCCCAGCGACTTGCCGGCCGCCGTGCGCCATTGATCGATGAAACGATCGTCGGCGAACGCCACGCCGTCGCTGCGCACCCAGCCCTGCACGTCGGGCGTCTGCACGTAATGCCATGCACCGTCGACGCTGCCGCCGAGCACATAGAGCGGCGTACCCGGCCGCACCGCCGAAATCTGCAGGTTGTCGAACGGATAGCCTTCGCCGGCCAGGTGACGGTCGTAGAACGACGGATCGGTGGTTGGCAGTTCGCGCACCATCAGGTTGCCGGTCGCGATCGCGCGCCGCTCGGGCTGATACACCGGCGCTTGCGTGAACTGAGCGACGTTGATGTTGCGGGCGATCGCGTCGATCCACGCCTTGTCGTGCGGCCGGAAGTTTTCGCCGTAACCGATGACGCCGCCATGCTTGCCGGTGTTGTCGAACTTGTCGATGCGGCGCTGTTGCAGTGCGGCAATGTCCTCGCCCTGTTCGCCATACACGCGTGCGCTCACCCAGGCGGGGTTCCATGGCGACGGCGCGTTCTCGCCCGTGCCGAAGTAGCGCGCGAACAGCGCGTCGAAATGTGCGTGCTGCTCGGCGGCGCTGAGAAACGGCCTATCGTAGTCGGGGCTGTTCGGATCGAGCCAGTTATCGACGTTCTGGTCGTAATGGGCGAGCGGAAACAGCGTGACGTTGTCGACGAAAGCGTGCGTACCATGCGGCGGCGTTGGCGTGCCGCACGCGACGAGCATCGGGACGGCGGCGCATAGCATGGCGGTGCGGCAGGCACGGCGGGAGAGAACGGCGACTGACATAAGGATTCGGCGTGTGACGTGCAAGGCCACGATGATACGGTGTCGGCGATACCTGCGGCGCATTGGATGTTTGGCGGTGGCGCGCGCGGCATCCGCTACACTCGCTTTGTCCGTCCACCCGCGCGTTGCCACGCGCTTCAATCGACAGGGAGCACGCTATGAAAACCAGCGCACGCAATCAGTTCAGCGGTGAAATCACTGACGTCAGGCACGGTGCCGTCAACGACGAAGTCACGCTGCGCACGTCGGACGGTCTCGAGATCGTCGCGATCATCACGCACGGCAGCGCGAAATCGCTCGGGCTCGCGGCTGGCAAGCAGGCGTTTGCGCTCGTGAAGGCATCGTCAGTGATCGTGATGGTCGATGTCGCGAAGCACCAGGTGTCGGCGCGCAACTGCGTCGAAGGGACCGTCGCGGCCGTGACGAAGGGCGCGGTCAATTCGGAAGTGACGATCAGTGCAGGTGGCGCACAGATCGCGGCGATCATCACGAACGACAGCGTGGAGCGTCTTGGCCTCGCGAGCGGCAAGACGGCGACGGCGATTTTCAAGGCGTCGAGCGTGATTATTGGAATCGATCAGTAGCAGGCCCAGGCCTCTGGGACGGTACTCAGCGAGCTCTCACTGATCTCGTAGCGCGCGAACGATGATGCCGTCCCATCCAAACACAATCCTGCGAGCGTCCATCCGGAAAACCGCAAAACAATTGTCGCTATCTACGACAACAGTTGTAGCGGGCAATCCGGTTTCATTTACGCGAAGCCCGAACTGATTCTTCAACGCCGAAAGTGTGTCGATTCGTTTGACGGTAAAACCTGTGTTCGGCTGGCAGGTTTCCCTGTCGAAGCTCATGGATTGCGGCGTAATCGTCATCGTCATGCCGAGAATCCTTTTTGCTTCGGGGATGCCACCAGAAATATCGGCGTAGTCAACTACATCGGTCACGACCCAATTGCCGACGAAATCATTGATTGTCGCGTGTGGTGTTTGTGCCGCGCACACGCTCGCCGAGGCGGTCAGTGTGAGAGCCACGTATGCAAAAATCTTGTGGCCTGTCATTGTGCGGACTGCCGGAAGGGCGCGGATTCTCGTTGGCGGCGGCTCGTTAGTCCCCGGCTTCTCTTCGCAGGACCGATCTTTCGGCCATTGCGATCGCGCGGGGTAATCATCACATTGAGCATCATTTTTTCTGCGACGGCTGTCATGTCTTCGGTATTTACGGGACTTGGCGCGTCGCGTGTGTTCTCGAATATCTTAAAAAAGAAATCGAATGAAGTGGGTAATGTAGCAAAAACGGAGGCGAAAAAAGCCGATTGGTTTAATTCAATGCGCAATGAATATTGACGGCATCCGCGCGCGGGGATTGCGCTTGCTTTAAACTTTGCCGTTCACCATCCCGCTCTGCTCACGGACACCGTCATGTTCGAAGTCTCCTCCAACTCGCATCTGCCGAAAGCCGCGCAATATGAAGAACTGGTTGCGCAGGCGCGCGCGCTCCTGGCCGGCGAAACGGACTGGATCGCCAACGCCGCGAACTTCTCGTCGTTGGTCTTTCATTCGTTGAGCGATCTGAACTGGGCCGGCTTTTACTTTCACGACGGCCGCGAACTGGTGGTCGGCCCGTTCCAGGGCAAGCCCGCGTGCGTGCGCATTGCACTCGGCAAGGGCGTCTGCGGTACGGCCGCGCAAACCCGTCAGACCCATGTCGTGCGCGACGTGCGCGAGTTTCCCGGTCACATCGCGTGTGATTCGGCGTCGCAATCGGAAATCGTCGTGCCGCTCGTCGCGCCCGACGGTACGCTAATCGGCGTATGGGACGTCGACAGCCCGATCATCGCGCGCTTCGACGCGGAGGACGCGAAGGGCATGGAAGCGTTGTGCGCGGTGTTCATCGAGGCAGCGCTGCCGCGCGGCGTGTAACGTCGCGAATCGCGCCGAGCACGGCGCGCAGCATTGAAGCGCAGATCGTCCATCTCAATTTTTGAGACGCTCCAGCGCATCTTCTTGATGCCGTCGAGAGCGACGTCCGGATAGCAAGTCGCGTACCGCATCTTGCGACGGAGGGACAGGAACGGGTCGTGCTTGCTCTGCATCGGTATCGATCAAGCGGATCAAGCCGACGATGAACGACTCCCTCTACCGTTTCTTTCATCTTCAGCCGTCACTGCTCGTCACGCTGACACACGACGTCGTTCATATCGCGATTGCCGTGCTGATCATCGGGGTCGGCTGGTGGTTGTCGAACCGCGTTGGCGCGATGTTCGCGAAGGCGCTCGCGCGCACGCACGCGGACCCGACCCTCGCGCCGATGCTCGCCGCGATGGGCACGTGGGCCATGCGCGTGCTCGCCTTCATCGCGGCGCTCGGTGAAGTCGGCATCGCGACCGCGAGCGTATTAGCCGTGCTAGGCGCGGCTGGCCTCGCGATCGGCCTCGCGCTGCAAGGCACGTTGCAGAACATCGCGGCCGGCATGATGCTGCTGTTGCTCCGACCGTTTCGCGTCGGCGACGTGATCGAAGGCAGCGGCGCCGCGGCTGGCATCGTCCGCGAGGTGGGGCTCTTCACGACGCGGATCGAACGCGGCGACGGCAACATCGTGTTCGTGCCGAATAGCCAGATCTGGAGCAATCCGGTGATCAACTACAGTTGTGGCGGCACGCAGCGCATCGAGGTCGACGTGGAACTCGCGCAGCGCAAGGACGTGGATGCGGCGATCGGGCAACTGCAGAAGCTCGTGGCCGACGAGCCGCGTGTGCTGAGCGGTTCGACGCTTGCACCGGTGGTGTCGGTTGCGGATTATCCGGCGGATGGCGGCGCGACGTTAAGGATCGCCGCGTGGGTCAGGTCGCCGGACGCGTCGTTGGCTGGCGGCGATCTGCAACAGAGGGCGCAGTCTGTGCTGGAGCAGGCGGGGTGTGAGGTGGCGGCTTAGGCCTCGAGAGGTTCGGGTTTAGGGTTTCGCGGCATGGCATACGGCCTCGATGCGATTGCCGGCCGGGTCGATCAGAAATGCGGCGTAGTAGCCGGGGTGATAGTGGGGCCTCAAGCCAGGTTGGCCGTCGGATTTGCCGCCGGTCGAGAGTCCCGCTTTGAAGAATGCATCGACGTGGTCGCGGGACTGCGCTTTGAAGCACCAGTGACGTTTGTTTTCTGTTATTTCATTTGGATCGAGATACACGGCCAGATAGGTCGATGAGGTGTCGTCGATCGTGCAACGCTCGCCGTAGCCTAAGGCGGTGGGACGGTCGAAGACTTTGCTCGTGCCGAGAGCTGACATGATGGCGTCGTAGAAAGGGCGGGCTGCCTCGATGTCGGGAACGCCGATCGATACGTGATCGAGAAGCTGCATTAGATGTCTCCCTCTGGAAGTTGCGCTGAGTTTATACGTTCGACTCGTTACAACAGGCATTTCCAAACTCAATCGCCGGGGTCTTGTTCCATTGGGGTGGGGCCGGCTCATGCCACAATCTGTCTGGACTCCAGCGCGCTTCGACGCGCGCATGGCGATGCTTTATTGGTTCCGCGTGGTCGACCAGCAAACTAAAGAGTGTCATCGATTGTTTCGGTTCTATCGCGCTGTCTCCAGCCTTATGCTACATATACCCGTTTCAAATCGATCTGGCGGGCTGACGCATGTTGATGGGGTTGCAGACCGATGGCGATTGACTTCAAAGCTGGGGCCAACCGAAACTGCAAGCTTTACACGCGCCACGAATATCGTGGCAACACGAGGAGCGACGAGGCGCGCGCCGGCCGTCAGATCATTCTTTCGGCACGCTCGTGGGAGCTGACGCGCGACGCACGCCAGCTAGCGCAGCTCACCGGCTTCATGCGAAGCGTACGTGTCCGCGGGTCCGCGAGCGGTCCCGCGCCGGAGCAGTTGATCCGTGCGCTACAGTCCGCCGTCGAAAGCGGCGATGTGATCGCAGTCGTGTCAAAGCGGCAAGCTTCGGGCGCGAACGGCGCTCCTGGCGAACAGGAAATCCGGCCGTACTATGCGACCGTCACGCCGTCGCAGCTATTCCGGCGGGCGGTGCCCGTTGAGAGTGTCGGGCGCTCGCTACAGCGGCCGAAATTGCCGAGACTGGCGGCTGACGATGGCCTCGCGATCTGGTTCGCCCGCCCGGGCGACATGTTGCCCGATGGAACGATTGCTACGCCGGTATCAACGCCGCTTGGCGATGCGCAGGCGTTCGACTATCAGCCGGATATGCCGGCGGGCGTTTCCTTCGAGATCGCCAAGACTCCAAACAATGGCGAGCCGGGCACGTGGTACACGAATGCGGGCAGCGGGCAGATGCGTCTGTACGGGGACGATGGGAAGGCGGGTGTCGATTTTGATTTTGACCATGACCATGGTCAAGGCATCCCTCACGCGCACAATTGGGATCGCGGAGTACGAGGCCCAGGCCTACCTTTTTCCCTGTTGCCGTGAGTTTTATGGGAGCTTATATGGACACGGGTACATACACCGATATTCGGAACGTTACGGACTTTCCAAGCTTTCACGACGCGGAGCTAGTTGGGATTGACCATGATCCCCTCGCACGTGCCTTGGAACTTCGCTTTCGCCGGGTTGGCGGTGAAGTCGAAGAGCTAAGATTTTCTGGCGTGATCGGGCAACGCATGATTGATTTCGCCGGGCAGAATGTCGTGTCCAGGCTTTTGATCTCGCCGCGGTACGCGTTTTCGCTCGCGGAGATTCGGATGTGGATCCAGTGGATCGATAGTCGCGACGACTCGAAGGGGGCCACGCTCAGCGAGCAGAAGGGTGATGAGTACGTCCAGAAACTGAGGGCTGGAGCTCGCCTGTTATTTGTTCTCGAGCCGTCGTGTGGTGCTGAAATGGCCGTGCTTTGCGAATCACTTTCGCTAAAGGCGAGAATCTGAATCGAGTGCTGACAAGAACATCGAAAAGCTGATGCGGGCACTGCGCCCGGACCGGTATGAATGATCCGGCCTGATCCGGGGCAATGCCTACATCAGCACAATATCGTACTGCTCCTGACTCAAATTCGACTCCACCTGCAACGACACCGGCTTGCCGATGAAATCGATCAGCATCGCCAGATGCTGCGACTCTTCCTCGAGAAACAGATCGATCACCTGCTGCGAAGCGACCACGCGAAACTCGCGCGGATTGAACTGCCGTGACTCGCGCAGAATCTCGCGCAACACGTCATAGCACACCGTGCGCGCGGTCTTCACCTGCCCCTTGCCCTGGCAAACCGGGCACGGTTCGCATAGCACATGCGCGAGCGACTCACGCGTACGCTTGCGTGTCATCTCGACGAGCCCGAGCTGCGAGAAGCCGTTGACGGTCACCCGCGTGCGATCGCGCGACAACGCCTTCTTCAATTCCCCTAGCACCTGGTCGCGATGCTCGGCGTTTTCCATATCGATGAAATCGATGATGATCACGCCGCCCAGATTGCGCAGCCGCAATTGCCGCGCGATGGTATGCGCGGCCTCGAGGTTGGTCTTGAAGATCGTGTCGTCGAAGTTGCGCGCGCCGACGTAACCGCCTGTGTTCACATCGATCGTCGTCATCGCCTCGGTCTGGTCGATCACGAGGTAGCCGCCCGACTTCAGGTCCACGCGACGCGACAGCGCGCGCTGAATCTCGGCCTCGATGTTGTACAGATCGAATAGCGGCCGCTCGCCGGTGTAGTGATGCAGCTTCGACGATACCGCCGGCGTGAACTCGGCCGCGAAATCGGCGAGCATCTGATGCGTCTCGCGTGAATCGACCTGGATGCGCGACGTTTCATCGTTGACGAAATCGCGCAGCACGCGCTGCGCGAGATTCAGATCCTGGTAGAGCAGGCTGGTGGGCGGCATGCGCTGCGCCTGCGACAGAATCGTCGCCCACGTTTTGCGCAGATACGCGACATCGGCGGCGAGCTCTTCGCTCGTCGCATCCTCGGCGATCGTGCGCACGATGTAGCCGCCTTTCTCGTCGGCGGGCAGCACGGCGGTCAGTCGCGCGCGCACGGCCTCGCGCTCGGCCTCGCTCTCGATCTTCTGCGAGATGCCGATGTGCGGTTCCTGCGGCAGATAAACGAGCGTGCGCCCGGCGATGCTCACTTGCGTGGACAGCCGCGCGCCCTTCGTGCCGATCGGGTCCTTGACGACCTGCACCATCAGCGTCTGACCTTCGAAGACGATTTTTTCGATCGGCTGATGCGGTGCTTGATGTTGCGCTTCGCCGGCAATGCGCGGATGCCAGATGTCGGCGACGTGAAGGAACGCAGCGCGTTCGAGGCCGATGTCGATGAACGCCGATTGCATGCCAGGCAGCACGCGCACGACCTTGCCGAGATAGACATTGCCGACGCGCCCGCGCGACAGCGTTCGTTCGACATGAAGTTCCTGGACGGCGCCCTGTTGAACGAGCGCGACGCGCGTTTCCTGCGGCGTGACATTGATCAGGATTTCTTCATTCATGGTGTTGTTCTAGAAGTCGATGCGCGCTGCACGCAGGAGGGCAGCGGTTTCAAAAAGCGGCAAACCCATGATACCCGAATAGGACCCGTCTATATGCTCGATAAACTCCGCCGCGCGTCCCTGCACGCCATAGGCACCCGCCTTGCCGAGCGGCTCTCCGCTCGCCGCATAGCGACGCAACGCGTCTGCGTGCACTGCAGCAAAACGCACTTTCGATACCGACAACGCCGCCGGCAGCAGCGCGCCGTCGGCATCGACCACGGCGAGCGCGGTCAGCACTTCGTGCGTGCGGCCCGCGAGGCGCGTGAGCATCGCGACCGCATCGTCGGCGTCGATGGGCTTGCCGAGAATCGCGTCGTCGATCGTGACGGTGGTGTCGGCGACGAGGATCGGCCGCACCGCGTGACCAGCGGCCACGAGACGCGCGCGCGCCGCATGCGCTTTCGCAATGCATACGCGCCGCACGTAATCGCGCGCGTGTTCGCCGGGCCGTTCGGCTTCGAGCGCTTCGGCGTCTTCATCGGGGCGCGGCAGCAGCAATTCGAAACGCACGCCGAGCTGTTGCAGCAACTCCTGGCGGCGCGGGCTTTGCGAGGCGAGGTAGACGAACGGATGCAGCGAAGCAGAGGGCGTGGGCATGAACGGGTCTCGATGGAGCGGGGAACGGATGGCGTGGCGGCGGTGAACGCGGATGGGCGTGGAAGAGCGGGCGGGGCGAGCTTGATTCGGCGACGCGATCGTTGCGCCGAATCCATTCATGGCATCGATGCGCGGCGCGTCGGGCGCATCATCGCATGAAGTGGCGGCAATGCGTTCAAGAAGCGTATCGACCAGAGCACCCGCGACGTGCCATCAACAACGAACGGTTGCCAGGCGTCGCCGCGCTGGCTCCGGCACTCACGCGCGATGATACGGGTGATTTTGCGTGATGGTCCACGCACGGTAAAGCTGTTCGGCCAGCAGCACGCGCACCATTGCGTGCGGCAGCGTGAGGCTCGACACGCGCAGCATCATATCGGCGCGTGCTTTCAGCTCGGGGTCGAGACCGTCCGCGCCGCCGATCAGAAAGGCCACGTCGCGGCCGTCCTGCTGCCAGCCCGGCAACGCGCCCGCGAGCTGCATCGTGGTCCAGTCCTTGCCGCGTTCGTCGAGCGCGACGATGCGCGCGTTCTTCGGCAACGCGGCTTCGATCTTCTGCCGCTCGGCGGCCATCACGCTTTCGGCCGAACGGCCCGACGAGCGCTGCTCCGGTTTGATCTCGCGCAGCTCGATGCGCAGCTCGGGCGGCATGCGCTTCGCGTATTCGTCGAAGCCGGTCGCGATCCAGTCCGGCATCTTGTGGCCGACGGCGAGGATATGCAGTTTCATTGCGACGAAAGTAGCGGTGTGGCCGACACGGCCCGCTTACTTGCGGCGCGCGCCGGTCTTGCGCGCGGGCTTCGCGGCAGGCAAATCCTCGTCTTCCTCGTCGTCGGGCTCGCTTGCACGCGCGCCGCCGAACGGACTCGGCGTAGACAGCTTGATGCGCACCGGCTTGTCGCCCCAGATTTCCTCGAGGTTGTAATACTGGCGCAGCGCCGGCTGCAGGATGTGGACGATCGCGTCGCCGCAATCGACCAGCACCCATTCGCCGATGTCCTCGCCCTCGGTGCTGACGATCGCGCCGCCGGCTTCCTTCACGCCTTCGCGCACGCTCGACGCGAGCGCCTTGGTTTGCCGGTTCGACGTGCCACTCGCGACGATCACGCGATCGAACAGCGAGGTCAGGTGGCTGGTGTTGAACACTTTGATGTCTTGCGCCTTGACGTCTTCGAGAGCGTCGACGATTACGCGCTGCAGTTTGCGAATATCCATGGAGTTACCGGTCGTACAGATGATGTTGAAGAATATAGTCCCACACCGCGGCGGGGACGTGACTCGTGGCCTGATCCTGGGCGGTGTCGCTCGCACCCGCGTGAACCAGCCGCTGGTTGACCTGCTCGCGCAGATGCGCGCGAATGTCGGTGGCCGAAACGTTGAACGCGAGCGTCGTGTCGATCAGCAGATGGCCGCAGGGCGTGGCCTGCAGCACCTCGGCTTTCGCGCGGCGCGCGGTGATTTCCCTCGCCACCGCGGGGGCGACCGACGCGAGGTCGAAGCCGGGCCGCGTGGCCGCGCCGATATGCGCGAGTTCGAACAGGCGCCGCCAGTCGCGCCACGTGTCGAGATGCACCAGTTGATCCGCGCCGATCAGCAGTGTGATCGATGCGTCGTCGCCTTCGCGCTCCCGCCAGCGTTGCAGCGTGTCGACCGTGTAGGTCGCGCCTTCGTGCTCGATTTCGTCGGTCGCGACGCGCACCGTCACGCCGGGGATCGCGAGCGACGCGGCCGCCGCGCGCGTCATTGCGAGTCGATGTTCGGCGGGCGATACGTCGGCTTTCTGCCACGGCTGGCCGGCCGGCAGCAGCACCAGTTCGGTCAGCCGCAGCACGTCGGCGAACCGCCGTGCGAGCGCCAGGTGACCGTCGTGGATCGGATCGAAAGTGCCGCCCAGAAGACCGATCCGGCGGGGCAGCGCGACAGGGTGAGCGTTCGGCTTCAGGTGAGGATCCTTTGTCGTGACCGTAAGCGACACGGGTGGCGCGTCACACCCACTCGCGCGGCACGAGGAAATCGCTGTACAAGCGAGCTTCCGGCGTGCCCGGCTCGGGGTGCCAGTTGTAGCGCCAGTTCGCCACGGGCGGCATCGACATCAGGATCGATTCGGTGCGTCCGCCGCTCTGCAGCCCAAATAGTGTGCCACGGTCGAAGACCAGATTGAACTCGACGTAGCGCCCGCGCCGGTAGGCCTGGAACGCGCGTTCGGCTTCGCCGTAGGGCGTATTGCGGCGCCGCTCGATGATCGGCAGGTACGCCTTGAGAAAACCTTCGCCGACGCTTTTGAGCATCGCGAACGATTGCTCGAAGCCGGGCGCCGAGAAATCGTCGAAGAAAATCCCGCCGATGCCGCGCGCCTCGTTGCGGTGCTTCAGGAAGAAATACTCGTCGCACCAGCGCTTGAAGCTCGGGTACAGGTCCGGGCCATATGGCGCGAGCGCGTCGCGGCACACCTGATGGAAATGCCGCGCGTCCTCTTCGTAGCCGTAGTAGGGCGTCAGATCCATGCCGCCGCCGAACCAGAACACCGGCTCTTCGCCTTCCCTGGTCGCAATGAGCAGGCGCACGTTCATGTGCACGGTCGGGCAGTGCGGATTGTGCGGGTGCAGCACGAGCGACACGCCCATCGCCTCGAAACCGCGCCCGGCCAGTTGCGGCCGCGCGGCGCTCGCCGAGCCCGGCAGCGCGTCGCCGGCGACGTCCGAGAAGCCGATGCCGGCGCGCTCGAAAAACTTGCCGCCTTCGAGAATCCGCGTGACGCCGCCGCCGCGCAGCTTCTCGCCGGGTCCGCGCTGCCATGCGTCGGTCGCGAATGCGGTGCCGTCGAAGGCGCCCAGCGTGTCGGCGATATGCGATTGCAGGCCTTGCAGCCAGTTGCGCACGGCTTGTGCGTCGTAGCTCGAATTGCTCATGAATGCAGGTTCTTCGAAAGAGGGCGACGGCCGCGTTCGCGCCGGGTTGGCTGCCGGGACGCTCGGACCGCGCATTCGGATGGCACGGACGCAGTAGACGGATGGAGAAAGCGGCTTGCCGCTTCGGTCGATCCGCGGGCTCCGTGCCCGTCTGTCGCGACGAGCGCGAAAAATGCAGTGTAGCGCGCGTCGTGCCGCGCGCCCGCGGCGCGCTGTCGCGCGTGGGCGCCGCTCGCACGGCGCCCGGCAGTACCGCTTATTTGCCGTCGTGCTTGCGATTGAGCGCGCGATAGCCGATGTCGCGGCGGTACTGCATGCCGTCGAAGGCGATCTGGTTGATCGTGTGATAGGCGGCCGCCTGCGCGGTGCGCACCGAATCCGCCAGACCGACGACGCACAGCACGCGCCCGCCCGAGGTAGTCAGCTTGCCGTCCGTCAGCGTGGTGCCGGCGTGGAACGTGACCGAATCCGCGGTTTCGGCGGGAATGCCGTTGATGCGGTCGCCCTTCCTCGGCGTGTCCGGATAGTTGTGCGCGGCGAGCACGACGCCGAGCGCGGTACGGCGGTCCCATTCGAGCTCGACGGTGTCGAGCGTGCCGGCGATCGCGTGTTCGACCACTTTCGAATAGTCGCCCTTCAGACGCGCCATGATCGGCTGCGTTTCGGGGTCGCCCATCCGGCAGTTGAATTCGAGCGTCTTCGGGTTGCCTTGCGCGTCGATCATCAGGCCGGCGTACAGGAAGCCGGTGTAGCGGATGCCTTCCTTCTCCATGCCGCGCACCGTCGGCAGGATGATTTCGCGCATCACGCGCGCATGCAGCTGCGGCGTGACGATCGGCGCGGGCGAGTAGGCGCCCATGCCGCCCGTGTTCGGGCCCTGGTCGCCGTCGAGCAGACGCTTGTGATCCTGGCTCGAAGCGAGTGCGAGCACGTGCTTGCCATCGACCATCACGATGAAGCTCGCTTCCTCGCCCGCGAGGAACTCCTCGATCACGACGCGCGCACCGGCGTCGCCGAGCTTGTTGTCCGACAGCATCATGTCGACCGCGGCGTGCGCTTCTTCCAGCGTTTGCGCGACCACCACGCCCTTGCCGGCGGCGAGGCCGTCGGCCTTGATCACGATCGGCGCGCCCTTGGCGTCCAGATACGCGTGCGCGGCGGCGACGTCGGCGAAGGTTTCGTATTCGGCGGTCGGGATGCCGTGGCGCTTCATGAACGCCTTGGCGAAATCTTTCGAGCTTTCGAGCTGAGCGGCTTCTTTGGTCGGCCCGAAGATCTTCAGACCGCGCGAGCGGAACAGGTTGACGATGCCTGCCGCGAGCGGCGCTTCCGGCCCGACCAGCGTGAACGCGATCTGTTCTTTTTCGACGAAATCGGCGAGCGCGGCCGGATCGGTGATGTCGACGTTGAGCAGACGCTCATCCTGAGCGGTGCCGCCGTTGCCGGGCGCGACGTAGACGAGCTGAACCCGCGGCGATTGCGCGAGCTTCCATGCCAGCGCATGTTCGCGACCGCCGGAACCGACGACGAGTAACTTCATGTGAATCCCCGAGACTTAAAAACCATAAACGGCCGAGCGCTGTGCTCGGCCGTGCAATAAACCATCGACAGCAAGGGCAAACGATGCGAAAGCCCGGCGCGCCATTACTCGCCGGCGATCGACGCGTTTGTATAGACTTCCTGCACGTCGTCCAGATTTTCCAGCGCGTCGAGCAGCTTCTGCATTTTCACGGCGTCGTCGCCGGTGAATTCGACTTCGGTCTGCGGCTTCATCGTGACTTCGGCCAGTTCGGCCTTGAAGCCCGCCGTTTCGAGCGCTGTCTTCACCTTCGAAAAATCGTTCGGCGGGCACAGCACTTCGATACTGCCGTCCTCGTTCGTCACGACGTCGTCGGCGCCCGCCTCTAGCGCGGCTTCCATCAGCGAGTCTTCGGCGGTACCGGGCGCGAACAGGAACTGGCCGACGTGATCGAACATGAACGACACCGAGCCGTCCGTGCCCATGTTGCCGCCGTTCTTCGAGAACGCGTGACGCACTTCCGCGACCGTGCGGGTGCGGTTGTCGGTCATCGTGTCGACAATCACCGCCGCGCCGCCGATGCCGTAGCCTTCGTAGCGGATTTCCTCGTAGTTCGCGCCTTCCGCGCCGCCGACACCGCGCTGGATCGCGCGGTTGATGTTGTCCTTCGGCATGTTGGCGTCGTACGCCTTGTCGACCGCGAGCCGCAGACGCGGGTTCGAGTCGATTTCGCCGCCGCCCATACGCGCCGCGACCTGGATTTCCTTGATGAGCCGCGTCCAGACCTTGCCGCGCTTGGCATCGGCCGCTGCTTTCTTATGCTTGATGTTGGCCCATTTCGAATGACCCGCCATACTTTTCTCCGTCGCGCGCGCCAGCGGGGCGCACGCATAGTGCAATTGTCGTTGCGATGTCGGGCGCCTCGCGGGTTGCGCCTCGCGTGTCGTGTCCCGATCCCAAACCGTCAGGTGAAAGGCTGCCGGCCGCTCGTGCTCGTTGCTCGCGCTTGTTGCTCGGCTTGGCCCGTCGGCGCGGCCACTCCAGCCGCCAATCTCAGCCTGGCCGTTCCCGCGCGTCGTTCCACGCTTGCTCGCCGGCAGGCGTTCGAGCCGGTTCATGCATGAGCCGCGGCCCAAGCGGGGCCGCGGGGCGGCAGCGCGATGGAAGCGGGGCAGCTTGCGCGGCCAGGCGCCGCATGACCTGATGCGAAGGCGCGGGGCGCCGGTCGAAATTGCAGACGGTGGTGCGTGTGATCGTGCGAGTCGAGCCGCTCATCGAGCGGATTCGAATTTTATCACGCCGCGAGGGTGCGGCAGAGGGGGCCGCGGCGCGAAACCGGCCGCAAATGCAATGAAATCGAAGCGAAAATGAATGGAGGCGGCGCGGATGTGTCACCGGGACGGCCGGATGCCGTCGCAAGCGGGGGCGGCTTTAGGGCAGGGACACTGCCGAGCCACCCCGCCGGCTCCTGCGCATCAGTTCTTCGTACCGAACAACCGGTCGCCCGCGTCGCCCAGACCCGGCACGATGTACGCATGCTCGTTCAGATGCGAATCGAGCGACGCGACGAACAGCTTGACGTCCGGGTGCGCGTCCTGGAACACCTGCACGCCTTCGGGCGCGGCGACGAGCGCGAGGAACAGGATGTTCTCGGCGGCCACGTTGCGGCGCTTGAGCACATCGACCGCGTGCACGGCCGAGTAGCCGGTCGCGACCATCGGATCGCAGAGGATGAACACGCGGTCTTCGAGGTCCGGCAGCCGCACCAGGTATTCGACCGGCCGATGATCCTCCGCGCGATACACGCCAATGTGGCCGACCCGCGCCGACGGTACCAGCTCGAGCAGGCCGTCCGACATGCCGACGCCCGCGCGCAGCACCGGCACGATCGCGAGCTTCTTGCCGGCGATCACAGGCGCGTCGATCTCGACGAGCGGCGTGGTGATGCGGCGCGTCGTCATCGGCAGGTTGCGAGTGATTTCGTAGCCCATCAGCAGCGTGATTTCGCGCAGCAATTCGCGGAACGTGCGCGTCGACGTGTCCCGGTCGCGCATGTGCGACAGCTTGTGCTGGATCAGCGGGTGATCGAGGATGAAGAGATTGGGGAAACGGCTGTCCTGGGTCATGGCGGGCTCGCGCGTGGCGGCAAGGTGGATCGGTTCGGCGCGCCCATCCGTTGGTTTCGCCAGCGCCCGAAGCTCGGACGAACGGAGGAAATGCACGCCACCGCGCAAGTTTACCGAAAGAGTACCGCCCGGCGATACCTGAGATTGAAGCGACGCGGCACAGTCCGGCACCGATTCTTCTAAAATCTGGGGAAACTTCGCTATGAGGGCATCCACATGGACTTGGGAATCGCAGGACGTACCGCGCTGGTTTGCGCGGCGAGCAAAGGTCTGGGACGCGGCTGCGCGGAAGCGCTCGCCGCCGAGGGCGTCAACCTGACGATCGTCGCGCGCACCGCCCAAACGCTCGAAGCGACCGCCGAGGCGATCCGCAAGCAGAGCGGCGTCGAGGTGAAGGCGGTCGCATGCGACATCACCACGCCCGAAGGGCGCGCCGCCGCGCTCGCCGCCTGCCCGCAGCCGGACATTCTCGTCAACAACGCGGGCGGCCCGCCGCCGGGCGATTTCCGCGACTTCACGCACGACGACTGGATCCGCGCGCTCGAAGCCAACATGCTGACCCCGATCGAGCTGATCCGTCAGACCATCGACACGATGAGCGCGCGCGGCTTCGGGCGCATCGTCAACATCACGAGCTCGGCGGTGAAGGCGCCGATCGACGTGCTCGGCCTGTCGAATGGCGCGCGCTCGGGGCTGACCGGTTTCGTCGCGGGTCTCGCGCGCAAGGTCGCGCCGACCGGCGTGACGATCAACAACCTGCTGCCGGGTCTGTTCGATACCGACCGCATCGCGGTCACGATCGAGGCGCAGGCGAAGACGCACAACATTTCCATCGACGAAGCGCGCAAGCAGCGCATGAAGACGATCCCCGCCGGGCGCTTCGGCAATCGCGAAGAATTCGGCCGGGCCTGCGCGTTCCTGTGCAGCACGCATGCCGGCTACATCACCGGGCAGAACTGGCTGATCGACGGCGGCGCTTATCCCGGTACGTACTGAGCTGGTACGTACCGAGCACGCACGTACCGACGTCACCCGTCACATCACAACAACGATATTCACAACGGTTTGAGGAGTCTCAAGTCATGAGCACCCGCATTGCGCTGATCGCACACGATCACAAGAAGGACGACATCGTCAAACTGGCCGGCGAATACGTCGACACGCTCGCGCGCTGCGAGATCGTGGCGACCGGCACGACCGGCGGACGCATCAGCGACGCGCACGGCCTCACGGTCGAGCGCATGTTGTCGGGCCCGCACGGCGGCGATCTGCAGATCGGCGCGCAGCTCGCCGAAGGGCGCGTCGACATGGTGATTTTCCTGCGCGACCCGATGACGCCGCAGCCGCACGAGCCCGACATCAACGCGCTGGTGCGCGCGTGCGACGTGCACAACATTCCGTGCGCGACGAATATTTCGACCGCGCGCATGGTGCTCGACGTGCTGACGCTGCGCCTGTCCGGCGAGGCGTGAGCGCGCGCGTGGCCGCACCCACATTTCTACAGATCAAGGAGACATGATGGCCAAGGCAATCCGATTCGACAAAACCGGCGGCCCCGAAGTAATGAAATGGGTCGATGTCGAGGTGGGCGAGCCCGGCGCGGGCGAGATCCGCATTCGCCAGACGGCGGTCGGCCTCAATTACATCGACGTGTATTTCCGCACCGGTCTGTATCCGCTGCCGCTGCCGGGCGGGCTCGGCATGGAGGCAGCCGGCGAGGTCAGCGCGCTCGGCTCGGGCGTGAGCGGTCTGAAGGTGGGCGACCGCGTCGCGTATGTCGCGCGGCCGCCCGGCGCGTACGCGCAGGAGCGCGTGCTGCCGGCCGCGCAGGTCGTCAAGCTGCCTGATGCGGTCAGCGACGAGCAGGCCGCGTCGGTGATGCTGCAAGGCTTGACCGCGCAGTATCTGCTGCGCCGCACGTATCGGGTGAAGGCCGGCGACACGATCCTGATTCAGGCCGCGGCGGGCGGCGTCGGGCTGCTCGTGTGCCAGTGGGCGAAGGCGCTCGGCGCGACGGTGATCGGCACGGTCGGTTCCGACGAGAAAGCCGAGATCGCGAAAGCGCACGGCTGCGATCACGCGATCGTCTACACGCGCGAAAACTTCACGAAGCGCGTACGCGAGATCACCAACGGCGCGGGCGTGCCGGTCGTCTACGATTCGATCGGCAAGGACACCTTCGAAAAGTCGCTCGACTGTCTCGCGCCGCTCGGCCTGTTCGTGAGCTTCGGCAACGCGTCGGGTCCGCTGCCGCTGATCGACTCGTCGGAATTCGCGGGACGCGGTTCGCTGTTCTTTACGCGCCCGACGCTTTTCACCTATATCGCGAAACGCGCCGATTACGAGGCGATGTCGGCCGAGTTGTTCGACGTGCTGAGCTCGGGCAAGGTGAAGACGAGCATCAATCAGCGCTATGCGCTGCCGGACGTCGGCCAGGCGCATGCGGAGCTCGAAGCGCGCCGCACGACGGGCTCGACGATCCTGCTTCCGTAAAAAACTTCGCGGCCTCCGGCTGCGCTACCCGACCTCCACCAAGGCCGTTTCATCGCGAGATGAAACGGCCTTGTCCGTTTACGCGATTTTTACGCGCACCGCGCAATCTTTGACCAGCCCTTTAGGCGGATCGGCATACCGTTCTACCTATCCAAAATCCGTAAATGGGGAACACAAATGGATGTGTTGTATGTCGGTGGCCTGGCGCTGTTTGCCGTGCTGACCTTTGCGCTGATTGGCGGCTGCGAGAAGCTGATGCAGTTCCGTCGCGGACAGGGAGCACGCTGATGACCTGGATGCTGTGGCTGGCCGGCGCGTCCACCGCGCTGCTGTTCGTTTATCTCGTGTATGCGCTGCTGCGCGCGGAGGACATTGAATGAACACGAATGATGTCCTGCAGGCGAGTCTTTTTATCGTCGTGCTACTGGCCGCCGCGGTGCCGGTGGCGAGCTATCTGGGCGCCGTGATGGACGGCAGCTCACGCGTGGTGCGCTTCGGCGCGCCGCTCGAACGGCTGCTTTACCGTATCGCGGGCGTCGATCCAGCGGCGGAAATGGGCTGGAAGCACTACGCGATCGCCGCGGTCGCGTTCAACGTGCTCGGCGTGGCGTTCCTGTACGTGCTGCTGCGCGTGCAAGGGTGGCTGCCCGGCAATCCGCAGCAGTTCGGCGCGATGTCGGTCGACAGCGCGTTCAACACCGCGGTCAGCTTCGTGTCGAACACCAACTGGCAGGACTACACGCCCGAGCAAACGGTCAGCTATCTGACGCAGATGCTCGGCCTGACCGTGCAGAACTTCCTGTCGGCGGCGACCGGCATCGTCGTCGTGATCGCGCTGATTCGCGGCTTCGCGCGGCATACCGCGCAGACCATCGGCAACTTCTGGGTCGATATCACACGGGTGACGATGTACGTGCTGCTGCCGATGGCGGCCATCGTCGCGGCACTGCTGATGAGCCAGGGTGTGATCCAGAACTTCAAGGCGTATCAGGACGTGCCGACGCTGCAGACCACAACCTACGCCGCGCCGAAGCTCGACGCGCAAGGCAATCCGGTGAAGGACGCGAAGGGCAATCCCGTGACGGTCGACACGCCCGTGAAGACGCAGACCATCGCGATGGGCCCGGTCGCGTCGCAGGAAGCGATCAAGATGCTCGGCACCAACGGCGGCGGCTTCTTCAACGGCAACTCCGCGCATCCGTACGAAAACCCGACGCCGTTCTCGAACTTCGTGCAGATCTTCTCGATGCTGATCATTCCGGCGGCGCTCGTGCTCGTGTTCGGCCGCGTGATCGGCGACCGCCGCCAGGGTGTCGCGGTGCTTGCGGCGATGACGATCGCGTTCGGCGTCTGCGTGTTCGGCGAGATCAGCGCCGAGCAAAGCGGCAATCCCGCGTTCACGGCGCTCAAGGTCGATCAGTCGGCGAACGCGCTGCAGGCGGGCGGCAATGCCGAAGGCAAGGAAACGCGCTTTGGTATCGCGCAGTCGGGCATCTTCACGGTCGCGACCACGGCGGCTTCGTGCGGCGCGGTCGCCAATACGCACGATTCGTTGACGCCGATCGGCGGCCTGTACCCGATGCTGTTGATGCAGCTAGGTGAAGTGATCTTCGGCGGTGTCGGTTCCGGCATGTACGGGATGCTCGTGTTCGCGCTGCTCGCGGTCTTCGTGGCGGGGCTGATGATCGGGCGTACTCCTGAATATGTCGGCAAGAAGATCGAGGCCTACGAGATGAAGATGGTGTCGATCGTGGTGCTGCTCACGCCGCTGCTCGTGCTGGTGGGCACCTCGATCGCGGTGCTGACCGACGCGGGCAAGGCCGGCATCGCGAACCCCGGCGCGCATGGCTTCTCCGAAATCCTCTACGCGTTCAGCTCGGCCGCGAACAACAACGGCAGCGCGTTCGCGGGGCTCACGGTGAATACGCCGTTCTACAACTGGCTCACCGCGATCGCGATGTGGTTCGGCCGCTTCGGCACGATCGTGCCGGTGCTCGCGATCGCCGGCTCGCTCGCCGCGAAGAAGCGCATCGGCGTTACCGGCGGCACGCTGCCGACGCACGGCCCGTTGTTCGTCGTGCTGCTGCTCGGCACGGTGCTGCTGGTCGGCGCGCTGACCTACGTCCCGGCGCTCGCGCTCGGTCCCGGCGTCGAGCATCTGATGATGATCGGCGTGCAGTGACGAGTGATGAGGGGCCTCGATCAACGAAGCCCAACGACCGAACAGGCGCTCGCGCGCGGCAAGCCTGCAAGCGCACCCGGATATTCGAGGATTCAATGACTGAACATAACGCTACGCGGTCCATGTTCGACCCGGCGCTGCTGCGCCCGGCGATCGTGGACTCCTTTAAAAAGCTCACGCCGCGCACGCAGTTTCGCAACCCGGTGATGTTCTGCGTGTACGTCGGCAGCATTCTGACCACCATTCTGTGGATCGCCGCGCTCGGCGGTCAGGCGGAGGCGCCCGCCGGCTTCATTCTCGCGGTCACGCTATGGCTGTGGTTCACGGTGCTGTTCGCGAATTTCGCGGAAGCGCTCGCCGAAGGCCGCTCGAAAGCGCAGGCCGCGTCGCTGCGCAGCGCGAAGAAAGACGTGATGGCCAAGAAGCTCAACGAGCCGCATCCGAAGTCGCCGATTCGCATCACGACCGCGACCGATCTGCGCAAAGGCGACGTCGTGCTGGTCGAAACCGGCGACGTGATTCCGGCCGACGGCGAAGTGATCGACGGTGTCGCGTCGGTCGACGAATCGGCGATCACCGGTGAATCGGCGCCGGTGATCCGCGAGTCGGGCGGCGACTTTTCGTCGGTGACGGGCGGCACGCGCGTGCTGTCGGACTGGATCGTCGTGCGCGTCACGGCGAACCCGGGCGAGGCGTTTCTCGACCGCATGATCGCGATGGTCGAAGGCGCGAAGCGTCAGAAGACGCCGAACGAAATCGCGCTGACCATCCTGCTCGTCGCGCTGACGATCGTGATGCTGCTCGCCACCGCGACGCTGCTGCCGTTCTCGATGTTTTCCGTCGAGGCCGCCAAGGCGGGCCACGTGGTGACGATCACCGCGCTCGTCGCGCTGCTCGTGTGTCTGATTCCGACGACGATCGGCGGCCTGCTGTCGGCGATCGGCGTGGCCGGCATGAGCCGCATGATGCAGGCGAACGTGATCGCAACCTCGGGCCGCGCCGTCGAAGCGGCCGGCGACGTCGACGTGCTGCTGCTCGACAAGACCGGCACCATCACGCTCGGCAACCGCCAGGCGTCGCAGTTTCTGCCCGCGCCGGGTCTGAGCGAAGAAGCGCTTGCCGATGCCGCGCAGTTGTCGTCGCTGGCCGACGAAACGCCGGAAGGCCGCAGCATCGTCGTGCTCGCGAAGCAGCGCTTCAATATCCGTCAGCGCGACATGGCCTCGCTGCACGCGGTGTTTCTCGCGTTCACCGCTCAGACCCGCATGAGCGGGGTCGATCTGTCGCCGCAAGGAACGCCCGCCGGAACCCACGGTCGTGAGATCCGCAAAGGCGCGGCCGATGCGGTCAAGCACTACGTCGAAGCGAACGGCGGCCGTTTCCCGAACGAAGTCAGCAATGTGGTCGCCGAGGTCGCGCGACGCGGCAGCACACCGCTCGTGGTCGCCGAGAAGGGCGAGCAGGGCGCGCGCGTGCTCGGCGTGATCGAGCTGAAGGACGTCGTCAAGGGCGGCATCAAGGAGCGCTTCGCGGAGCTGCGCAAGATGGGCATCAAGACCGTGATGGTGACGGGCGACAACCGTCTGACCGCCGCCGCGATCGCGGCCGAAGCAGGCGTCGACGACTTCCTCGCCGAAGCGACACCAGAGACGAAGCTCGCGACGATCCGCGGGCACCAGGCCGAAGGGCGTCTGGTCGCGATGACCGGCGACGGCACCAACGACGCGCCCGCGCTCGCGCAGGCCGACGTCGCGGTCGCGATGAACACCGGCACCCAGGCAGCCAAGGAAGCCGGCAACATGGTCGACCTCGATTCGAATCCGACCAAGCTGATCGAGATCGTCGAGATCGGCAAACAGATGCTGATGACGCGCGGTTCGCTAACCACGTTCTCGATCGCCAACGACGTCGCCAAGTACTTCGCGATCATCCCGGCCGCGTTCGCATCGACGTATCCGGCGCTGAATGCGCTGAACGTGATGCATCTCGCGACACCGACCTCGGCGATCATGTCGGCGGTGATCTTCAACGCGCTGATCATCGTGCTGCTGATTCCTCTTGCGCTTAAGGGCGTGCGCTACCGCGCGCTAGGCGCTGCGATCCTGCTGCGCCGCAATCTGCTGATCTACGGACTCGGGGGGATCATCGTGCCGTTCATCGGCATCAAGCTGATCGATATGGTGCTGGCCGCGTTCGGCTGGGTTTGAGATGGATGAAAAGGGAAAGAGACTCATCATGAAAAATCTGTTCCGTCCGCTGATCGTGATCTTCGCGGTGCTGACCGTGGTCACCGGACTCGCTTATCCCGCGGTGATGACCGCGTTCGGCCAGGCGGCGTTCCACGACAAGGCCAACGGCAGCCTGATCGAGCAGAACGGCAAGGTGGTCGGCTCGCAGCTGATCGGCCAGCAGTTCGACGCGCCGCAGTATTTCTGGGGCCGGCTGTCGGCGACGAGCCCGATGCCGTACAACCCGCAGAACTCCGGCGGCTCGAACCTCGGGCCGAACAACCCGGCGCTGCTCGACGAGATCAAGGGCCGGCTCGCGGCGCTTAAGGACGCGGGCACCGACATGTCGAAGCCGGTGCCGGTCGATCTGGTCACGTCGTCGGGCAGCGGGCTCGATCCGGAGATCAGTCCGGCCGCGGCCGCGTACCAGCTCGAGCGGGTCGCGCAGGCGCGCCACCTCGCGCCGAGCGACGTGCAGGCGCTCGTCGAGCGCTACACGACGGGGCGCCAGTTCGGCGTGCTCGGCGAGCCGCGCGTGAACGTGCTGAAGCTCAATCTCGCGCTCGATGAAATGAAGCGCGGTTGACGCGAAACGCAACGGCAACGCATCAGCCGCGCTTGCGGTTCATCGACAAAACAGCGGCGTCCGCGTGGCGCCGCTGCGCCATTTGCGGGCCGGCGCGGGCCGTGCCAACATGCAGGCACCGCCGCTCGCACGACTATGACAATCACTGAGCATGAACCGCCCCGATCCTGACGAACTGCTCGACAAGCTGCAGCGCGACGAAGAAAAGCGCCTGCGCGGCAGGCTGAAAATTTTCTTCGGCGCGTCGGCAGGAGTCGGCAAAACCTACGCGATGCTGCAGGCCGCGCGCCGCCGCAAGGAAGAGGGTGTCGACGTGCTGGTCGGCATCGCCGAAACGCACGGGCGCGGCGAAACCGCCGCGCTGCTCGCGGGGCTCGACGTGCTGCCGCTCGCGCATATCGAGTATCGCGGCCGCAAGCTCGGCGAGTTCGATCTCGACGCCGCGCTCGCGCGCAAGCCGCAACTGATCCTCGTCGACGAACTCGCGCATTCGAACGTGCAGGGCGCGCGCCATCTGAAGCGCTGGCAGGACGTCTACGAACTGCTCGACGCCGGCATCGACGTCTATACGACCGTCAACGTGCAGCACCTGGAGAGCCTGAACGACGTGGTCGGCCAGATCACCGGCATCCGCGTGTGGGAGACCGTGCCCGATCGCGTGTTCGATCATGCCGACGAAGTCACGCTCGTCGATCTGCCGGCCGAGGAACTGCTCGACCGCATGCGCGACGGCAAGGTGTACATGGCGCAGCAGGCCGAGCGCGCGGTGCGCAACTTCTTTCGCAAGGGCAACCTGATCGCGCTGCGCGAACTGGCACTGCGCCGCACCGCCGATCGCGTCGATGCGCAGATGCGCGAGTACCGCGCCGATCGTTCGATCCAGCGCATCTGGCAGGCGCGCGAGCGGCTGCTGGTGTGCGTGGGTCCTGGTCCCGAAGCGCCGGCGTTGGTGCGCTCGGCGGCGCGCCTCGCCGCGAGCCTGAAGGCCGACTGGCTCGCGGTCTATGTCGAAACGCCCGCGTTGCAGCGTCTGCCCGACGCGCGCCGCGCACGCACGCTGAACGCGCTGAAGCTCGCCGCCGAACTCGGCGCCGAAACCGCGACGCTCGCCGCCCCCGATGCGCTCGACGCGCTGATCGGTTACGCGCAGGCGCGCAACGTATCGAAGCTGGTGGCGGGCGCATCGTCGCGCATGGGCGTGAGCCGCTGGCTGCGCCGGCCGCTCGGCGAGCGCATCGCCGAGAAGAGCGGCGATCTCGATCTCACGCTGATTCGCGTGTCGTCGGAGCGCGACGGCGGCGAACAGCGCCATCTGTTGAACACGACCGCGAACGCGTGGCGCGAGGCATTGAGCGCGGCGCGCGAGCGTCGCTCGCCGCCGCGCGCGTATGCGTTCGCGCTCGCGATCGGCGCGGCGATCACGCTGCTGTCGAGCCAGCTGATCGACCGCATCGATCTGACCAACCTTGTGATGCTGTATCTGCTCGGCGTGATCTTCACCGCGGTGAAGCTCGGGCGCGGGCCGGGTGTCGTGCTGTCGTTCGCGAGCGTCGCCGCGTTCGATTTCTTCTTCGTGCCGCCGCGCATGTCACTGTCGGTGTCCGATACGCAGTACCTGCTGACGTTCTTCGGCATGCTGCTGACATCGCTCGTGATCAGCCATCTGACTTCGAGCCTGCGCCGCGAGGCGAGCGTCGCGCGACGCCGCGAGCAGCGCACCGGCGCGATGTACGAGATGGCGCGCGAGCTCGCCGCGGCGCTTGCGACCGAGCAGATCGTCGGCATCGGCACGCGGCACGTGAGCGAGGTGTTCGGCGCGCGTGCCGCGATTCTGCTGCCCGACAGCGCCGATCAGGTCAAACAGAAAATCGAGGACCCCGACCCGGCGATCACGCTCGAAGGCGACGCGCTCGACCTCGACGTCGGCCAGTGGGTCTACGATCAGCAGAAGCCGGCCGGCCACGGCACCGACACGCTGCCGGCCGCCGCGGCGCTGTATCTGCCGCTAAAGGCGCCGATGCGCACGCGCGGCGTGCTCGCGGTCGTCGTGCGTGACGAGCGCGAGCTGACCGTGCCGGAACAGCGGCGCATGCTCGATGCGTTCGCCGCGCAGATCGCGCTCGCGCTCGAACGCGTGCATTACGTCGATATCGCGCGCGATGCGCTCGTCAACATGGAGTCGGAACGGCTTCGCAATTCGCTGCTGTCGGCGATATCGCACGATCTGCGCACGCCGCTGACGACGATCGTCGGGTTTTCATCGATGCTCGCTCAGGGGCAGCGAGGGCAGGGGCCGACCGACCCGCAATCCGCCGCGCGTCGTAACGACGAACTCGTCGATGCAATTCACGAAGAAGCGCTGCGCATGACCGACATCGTCACGAATCTGCTCGACATGGCGCGCCTGCAGGCCGGCAGCTTGCAGCTGAACCAGCAATGGACGCTGCTCGAGGAGACCGTCGGCGCCGCGCTGCGCGCGTGCAAGCGCGTGCTCGCCGATCATCCGGTGCAGGTCACGCTGCCCGCCGATCTGCCGCTGCTGCATCTCGACGCGGTGCTGATGGAGCGGCTGTTCTCGAACCTGTTCGAGAACGCGGCCAAATACACGGCGTCCGGCACGCCGCTCATGATCGGCGCGCAGCAGATCGACGCGGATGGCGCGCCGTTCGTGCGCGTGACGATCGACGACAACGGCCCCGGCCTGCCCGCCGGCATGGAAGCGCGCGTGTTCGAGAAGTTCACGCGCGGCGAGAAGGAATCGGCGAAACCGGGCATCGGCCTTGGCCTCGCGATCTGCCGCGCGATCGTCGAGGCGCACGGCGGTACAATCGGCGCGCTCAACCGGACGGCCGCCGCGGATGGCCACATCGAGGGCGCGCGCTTCTGGTTCACGCTGCCGGTCAAGACGCCGCCCGACGCGCCCGAGACGTTCGATACGCTCGAAGACGAAGGCGCCCCCGCCGCCGCCGACCTCAACCCGCTCACCCGACCCGCCCATGAGTGACCTGAGCATCACCGTCGTTCTGATCGAAGACGAAAAGCAGATACGCCGCTTCGTGCGCACGGCGCTCGAAGGCGAGGGCATCGCCGTGTACGACGCCGAGACCGGCAAGCAAGGGCTCGTCGAAGCGGCGACGCGCAAGCCCGATCTCGTGATCGTCGATCTGGGCCTGCCCGACACCGATGGCCTCGACGTGATCCGGGAGCTGCGCGGCTGGAGCGAGCTGCCGGTAATTGTGCTATCGGCGCGCACCCAGGAAAGCGAAAAGGTCGCCGCGCTCGACGCCGGCGCCGACGACTACCTGACCAAGCCGTTCGGCGTGTCCGAGTTGCTCGCGCGCATCCGCGCGCATCTGCGGCGGCGCAATCACGGCGGCGCGAACGAATCGCCGCAGGTGCGCTTCGGCGCGGTCACCGTCGATCTCGCGCTGCGCCAGGTCACGCGCGACGGCGCCGCGGTCCATCTGACGCCGATCGAATACCGGCTGCTCGCGACGCTCGTGCGCCACGCCGGCCGCGTGCTCACGCACCGGCAGCTGCTGCGCGACGTGTGGGGGCCGTCGCATGTCGAGAGTCACCACTATTTGCGCATCTACATGGCGCATCTGCGCGGCAAGCTCGAGCGCGATCCCGCGCAGCCGGAGCATATCGTCACGGAGACGGGCGTCGGGTATCGGCTGGTGGGCGCGGTGTGAGTTCGTCCGCGAAGCCGCTCCGTTATAATCTCCCGACGTAAGGACGACCTTACGCTTCTCTCAATCATCGGGGACGGCCCCATTTTTCATGGAGCTGTTTCGATGTCCTGGTTTCTTCTGTTGATCGCCGGGTTGCTCGAAGTCGCGTGGGCGGCCGGTCTCAAAACTTCCGAAAGTTTCACCCGTTTCTGGCCGTCCGTCTTCACGGTCGTGACCGCGCTCGGCAGCTTCGCGCTGCTCGCGCTCGCGATGCGGCAACTGCCGCTCGGCACGGCCTATGCGGTGTGGACAGGAATTGGCGCGGTCGGCGCGTTCATTTTCGGCGTCGTGATGATGGGCGAGGCGCTGACGCTCGCGCGCGTCGCCAGTGCGTCGCTGATCGTGATCGGCCTCGTCGGGCTGAAGCTGTCGTCGGGGCACTGACCCTCGGCTACGTCCGCCCGGCGCGCGGCCGCCATTGCCTGTAAGCCACAGCGCGGCCTCGCCGCGCTACGTTCTGCGAATCATCGTAGCTATAATGAGACAGCAACGACGTTGAGATTGCCCGCGGCCTGGCTGGCGCGGCCGGCTTGGCAAGCCTGACGGCTTCGGCGCGGAACCCCCGCTGGTTCCCGTCGCGGCGTCCGGCAAGCACAAAGCGCGTGGAGGCGGCCATGCTTGAATCACTTTCGCTTGCAGCGGGCCTTTCATGGGGCAGCGGTCTGCGCCTCTATCTGACGGTCCTTTTGGCCGGCGTATTAGAACGTCTTGGCCTGATTCACTTGCCGAACACATTGTCCGCGCTGTCATCACCATGGGTGATCGGCGCGGCGGCCGTGCTGACGCTGGCCGAATTCCTCGCCGACAAGATCCCCGCGTTCGACTCGCTGTGGGACGCGATCCACACTTTCATCCGCATTCCGGCCGGCGCCGTGCTGGCCGCCGGCGCGCTCGGCCACGCCGATCCGACGCTGCTGACCGTCGCCGCGCTCGCGGGCGGCACGCTCGCCGGCACTGCGCATCTTGCGAAGGCGGGCACCCGCGCGCTGATCAATCTGTCGCCCGAACCGCTGTCGAACGTCGTCACGTCGACCGCCGAGGACGGCCTCGCGGTCGGCGGGGTACTGCTTGCGCTGTTCGTGCCGCTCGCGTTTCTGGTCTTGATGGTAGGCTTTCTGCTACTCGCGGCGTGGGCATTGCCGCGATTGTGGCGTGGGGTGCAGGGCGGTTTTCGCGGCATGGCCACGCACATGGTGTCGCGATTGGCGAGGAGCAGGCACGATTGAGCGAAGCACTACCAGGATCTAAGGCGGGTTCAAGAACGCGCGCCGATACGAGACCGGCGCGCCGGCTCGGCGGCATCGATCTGTTGCGCCAGGCCATGCGGATGACGGCGCGCGACTGGCGCGCGGGCGAACTGACGATGTTGCTGCTCGCGCTCGTGCTGGCGGTCGCGGCGTTGTCGAGCGTCGGGTTTCTGGGCGACCGGCTGCATCAGGGGCTCGAGCGCGATGCGCGGCGCATGATCGCCGCCGACTTCATCGTGCGCGCCGATCATCCTGTCGATCCGCAATTCGCGGCCGAGGCGCACGCCCTGGGCCTGCGCACCGCCACCACGGCGATCTTTCCCAGCATGATCAACTCGACCGGCGCGCAGCCGGCGTCGCGGCTCGCCGCCGTCAAGGCGGTGTCGCCGGGCTATCCGTTGCGCGGCGCGCTGCGCATCGCGGCGGCGCCGGGTGCGGCCGATCATCCGGCGACGTCGATTCCGGCGCCGGGCACCGTGTGGGCCGACCAGGAATTGCTCGACGCACTGAAGCTGAAGGTCGGCGATGCGGTGAAGGTCGGCAATCGCAACTTCACGGTCGGCGCGCTGATCACGCGCGAGCTCGATCGCGGCTTCTCGTTCGTCAATTTTTCGCCGCGCCTGATGCTGCGCGCCGACGAAGTGCAATCGACCGGCCTGATCACGTACGGCAGCCGGGTCACGTACCGGTTGCTGGTCGCCGGGTCCGACGACGCGGTCGCGCGCTTCGCGCAGTTTGCGCATGAGCACGTCGACGCCGGCAAGATGCGCGGCGTCGCGCTCGAGTCGCTGCAGGACGGCCAGCCGCAGGTGCGTCAGACGCTCGATCGCGCGGGCCATTTCCTGACGCTCGTGTCGCTGTTGACCGCGCTGCTCGCGGCGGTCGCGATCGCGATGGCCGCGCACCGCTTCATGCGCCGGCATCTCGACGGCTGCGCGGCGATGCGCTGTCTGGGCGTGAGCCACTCTGTGCTACGGGCGTTGTTCACGCTCGAATTCGTCGGGCTCGGCGTGATCGGCGGGGCGCTCGGCGTGGCGCTCGGCTATCTGGGGCATCTCGCGCTGCTGACGTGGCTCGGCGGCCTGATCGACGTGGTGCTGCCGCAACCGACGCTGTGGCCCGGGCTCGAAGGCGTCGCGGCCGGCCTCGTGCTGCTGCTCGGCTTCGCGCTGCCGCCGCTGTTGCCGCTCACGCGCGTGCCGCCGGTGCGCGTGCTGCGGCGTGAATGGGGCGAGGAGGGCCGCACCGCGTGGGCCGCCTACGCGTTCGGTATCGTGCTGTTCGCGGGGCTGCTGATCCTCGCCGCCGGCGAATTGAAGCTCGGCGGCATCGTCGCGGGTGGATTCGCGGGCGGGTTGCTGGTGTTCGCCGGCATCGCACGGCTCGCATTGTGGGGCGCGGCGCGCGTGGTGCGCAGCGAGCGCGTCAATGCGGGCATCGGCTGGCGCTATGCGCTTGCGTCGCTCGAGCGGCGCAGCAGCACGAGCGCGCTGCAGATCACCGCGCTCGGCATCGGCCTGATGTGCCTGTTGCTGATCGCGATGACGCGCAACGACCTCGTGCAGGGGTGGCGTAAATCGACGCCGCCCGATGCATCCAACGAGTTCATCATCGACATCCAGCCCGATCAGCGCGACGCGGTCACGCAGTATCTGGACGCGCACGGCATCGCTGGTGTGGACTTGTCGCCGATGGTGCGTGGGCGGCTCGTCGCGATCAACGGCAAGGCAGTCAACCCGGACTCGTTCAAGGGCGCGGACGCGCGGCATCTGGTGGACCGCGAGTTCAACCTGTCGTACACGACGCAACTGCCCGACGACAACCGGATCGCCGCGGGCAACTGGTTCGGCGATACGACGAAGCCGCAGATTTCGATCGAGCAGGGTCTCGCGAAGCTGATCAACGTGAAGCCCGGCGATGTGCTGCGCTTCGACGTGACGGGCCTGACTGTCGAGGCGCCGGTGACGAGCGTGCGCAAGCTCGATTGGGGGACGTTCAAGGTCAACTTCTTCGTGCTGATGCCGCCCGTCTCGTTGCAGGACTTCCCGGCGACGTTCATCACGAGCTTCCATCTGCCCGCGGATAAGCAGTCGACGATCGACGGCCTGATCGCCGCGTATCCCAATCTGACCGCGATCGACACCGGCCCGATCCTCGCGCAGGTGCAGCGCGTGTTGCAGCAGGTGATCGGCGCGGTGCAGTTCCTGTTCGCGTTCACGCTCGCGGCCGGCGTGCTGGTGCTGTACGCGGCGCTTGCCGGCACGCGCGACGAGCGTATGCGAGAATCCGCGCTGCTGCGCGCGCTGGGCGCATCGCATCGTCAGGTGCGGGCGGTGCAGGTGGCCGAGTTCGTCGCGGTCGGTGCGCTGGCCGGCCTGATGGCGGCGGCCGGCGCGCAGATCTTCGGCTCGCTGCTGGCCACGCACGTGTTCGAGTTTTATCTGGACTTCGATCCGTGGCTGCTGCCGGCGGGCATTGGCGCCGGTATCGCGTGTGCGGGCGTCGGCGGGTGGCTGAGTCTGCGGCATGTGTTGGCGCGGCCGGCGCTGCAATCGCTGCGCGACGCGTGAGTTTTCTTTGTGATGTTTATTTGCTGTTGAGCAGGGTATGAGCGATTTGAACGACGAAGTGTCCTCGGACAAGCCGACGGCCTTCGAACTGGTGGGCGGCGAGGCGCGTGTGCGCGAACTGGTCGACCGGTTTTACGACCTGATGGATCTCGAGGCGGATTTCGCCGGGATTCGCGCGCTGCATCCGGCATCGCTCGAGGGTTCGCGCGACAAGCTGTTCTGGTTTTTGTGCGGCTGGCTCGGCGGTCCCGATCATTACATCAGCCGCTTTGGCCATCCCCGTTTGCGCGCGCGGCATCTGCCGTTTGCGATCGCGTCGAGCGAGCGCGACCAGTGGTTGAGGTGCATGGCGTGGGCGATGGAGGACATCGGCTTGCCGGAGCCGCTGCGCGAGCGCCTGCTCGGTTCGTTCTTCGAAACCGCCGACTGGATGCGCAACCGCAATGGCTGACACGCCGCCGCACGCCGCCTCGGCACCGTACTCGGTCGAAGCCGACTATGCGGCGCTCGAGCCGCGTGCGCGCGAGATTCTCGACTGCTGGTTCGGCGCGCCGGGCACCCCGGAGCACGGCACGGAGCGCAAGCTCTGGTTCAAGCGCAATGACGCCGTGGATGCGATGCTGCGCGAACGTTTCGGTAACCTGATCGATTCGGCCAACGCGGGTGAGCTCGACGCATGGCAGGCCACGCCGTTGGGCGCGTTGGCGCTCGTGATCGTGCTGGACCAGTTTTCCCGCAACTGCCATCGTGGGACGCCGCGCGCTTTCGCGACCGACAGCAAGGCGCTGCAAACCGCGCAACGAATGGTCGCGAGCGGCGCCGATCGGCTGTTGCCAGGCGTGCAGCATCGCGCGTTCGCGTATCTGCCGTTCGAGCACGATGAATCGCGCGCTAGCCAGCAGGAGTCGCTGCGGCTCTTCAAACAGCTTGCGCAGGAGCCGGGCGGTGAAGGCTACTATCAATACGCGCTGCGCCACGCGAAAGTGATCGAGCGGTTCGGCCGCTTTCCGCATCGCAACGCGTTGCTCGGACGTGAATCGAGCGACGAGGAGATCGCGTTTCTGCGCGAGCCCGGTTCGTCGTTTTGAATCAACGCGGACGCGCGCGAGGCACTCGGCCGGCGCGACGCGTTGCGCGGCTTTACTCGTCGCCGTGTATCTTGCCCGCCACCGGCGTACGCACGAACACGCGCAATAGCTCATCCGAATCACCCGGCCGCGCGCCGGACCAGAACAGCCGCCATTCGCCGGCCGGCGGCCGCGCGTTGTCGCGGCGGCTTTGCTCGATCAGCCACGTGCAGGCGGTCGTGCGCGGATCTTCGCTCGGCTGATGCACGATGCCCGTGTAGTAGAAGAGCATCGGCGCTTCGGATTCGCCGAGTCCGGAGCTCGCCATGCAGTCGCCGTCGTTCCATTCGATATCCATCTTCGCGCCGAGGTCGCGGAACACCGAGCGGTAGCTTTTCGCGTAATCGAGCCACGGGAGCAGCAGCGTGCTGACGAGCCCCCAGACGAGCATCGCGCCCGCGCACCAGCTGAGCGCGCCGCGCCATTTGCCCGCGTACTTGAACGACGGCAGCAGCCACAGCCAGCCGATCGTCAGCGCCAGCGCGCCGATGATGAGCGCGGGCGAAATCGGCAGCACCCAGTCGAGCGGTAGCCAGCGGCCGAGCAGATGCAGCGACGCATGGTTGCTCGCCGGGTTCGTCATGGTGGACCAGACCATCCACACGAGTGCGGCCGCGCTGCCGAACAGCACGCGGCTCGTCATGTCCCAGCCGGTATGCAGGCGCGCCGGCAAGCGTTCGACGCCCTGCATCGCGACCAGCGCGAGCGGCGCGATGAACGGCAGGATGTAGAGCTCGCGGACCGTCGCCGAAGTTTGCAGCACCGCGAAACCGGTGCCCGCTAACAGCATCGGCAACGCCACGCGCGGATCGCGCCAGCGCCGCCATGCGCCACCGGCGAGCGCGGCCAGCGCGAGCGGCACGACCGGAAAACCGACGCTCAGCACGGTGCGCAGCACGAACAGGTGGCTCTCGTTTTCGGAGCCGAGCTCGGCGACCGAAAAACCGAAGAAGCGCCCGACGTTGTTATCCCACAGCCATACCTTGAAGAGCGCCTCGGAGCGCAGGTAGAAGCAGATTGGCCAGATCAGCGCGAACGGCGCGCAGACGAGCGCGGCGAGGCACAGCGCGCCCGCGAAGCCGCGGCTGCGGCATGCCGGATAGAGCAGCAGCGCCGCGCAGGTAGTGGCGCCGAACACGAGCGGCACGAACAGCCCCTTGGCAAGCAGCGACACGCCGACACCCGCGCCGAACATCGCCGCGCCGCTGAGGATAGCGTGACGCCGCGTGCGGGCATCGAGCGGTCTGATCTGCCGGGCGGCCTGAGCATGCATCGGGAAATACGAGGCCGCGCCCGGGTCGTCACGCAGATGCACGAGAACGAGTTCGAACAATCCGCAAAAGCCGAGCGCGGCGCCGGCCATCAGTGCGACGTCGGTCATCATGTCGTGCACGTGCTTGACGACGACGAGCGTGCCGCCGAACAGCGCGAGCGTGCCGATCACGCGCAGGTCGAACCAGCTCGACGCAGCGACCGCGCGACGCGCGACCCGCGCGGTGTAGTACACCGTGAGGCCCGCGAACAGCGCGCTCGCGAGCCGTGCCGCATCGTGCAGCGGCAGATAGCGGCCGAACATCCACGCGAAGCCGGTGGCGACCCAGTCGTAGATGGGCGGCTTTTCGACGAAGGGCTGGCCGGCATTAGTCGGCACGACCAAATCGCCGGTATCGAGCATGTGCTGGACGATGCCGAATGTGTAGGTTTCGTCCTGCTTCCATGGCTCGTGGCCGAGAATGCCGGGGACGAGCCACGCGCAGAGGATCGCCAGCGCGACGAACCACAGCAGCGGACGGATCGCCGCGAGCGCGCGCCAACGCTGCAGGCCACGCGTGGCGCGGTCGGCGGAAACCGCTGAGCCCGATGCGTGCGCGGTGTCGACGCTATGGATCGCGAGCGCCGAATCTGCGGTGTCTCCGATGGCGGGCTGGACCTGCGCGCCGGCAAACGGGTGCGCGGTGCTGGCGGTAAGCGCGGCCTCTTGCGCACGGCCAGCTGGAGCGGCCGAGGTCGCGGCCGTCGCGCTGGCATTGTGCGCGCGCCAGCGCGTGGACTGCTTGTCTTGCATGGATGTCTCTGGTCAGCGTACGCGTCGGCGTTGGCCTCGTACCTATGTTTTGCTTACGTCGCCTGCAAATGCATTCGATCCGGTCGATTGTATCGCTGCATTATTACGGAAGATTACAGTTGCGGGGAGGCGCTCGCATTCGATGAGCGCTTGTGTCGGTTTCACGACAAATCGACGGGGATACGTGGAACGAGAGGAGGTGTGGAGCGCGGAACAAGGCGCGGCCGTAGCGGACCGCGCTCTGCGTTCAAGGCTTGCGTGTCCACTTGCACGCCACGTTCGCTCACCGGCCGCCGGCAACGTCGAACAACGCGCCCGTCACGTACGACGACGCATCGCTGAGCAGCCATACGATGGCCTCGGCGACTTCGTCGGCGCGGCCGGGGCGGCCGAGCGGCGTGGTCGCGCCCAGTTGTGCGGCGCGTTCCGGCTTGCCGCCGCTCGCATGGATCTCGGTGTCGATCAGACCCGGACGCACCGCGTTCACGCGCACGCCCTGCGGGCCGAGTTCTTTTGCGAGGCCGATGGTCATCGTGTCGATGGCGCCTTTCGATCCCGCGTAGTCGACGTATTCGTTCGGCGAACCCAGCCGCGCCGCCGCCGACGAAACATTGACGATTGCCCCACCCGCGCCGCCGCGCTGGGTCGACATGCGCCGCGCCGCTTCGCGTGCGCACAGATAGGCGCCGAGCACGTTCACGTCGAACACGCGTTTCAGACGCGCGAAGTCCATATCGGCGAGCTGGCTCGACGGCGCGACGATGCCGGCATTGTTGACGAGCGCATCGATGCGGCCGAAGGATTGCTGCAGCGTATCGAACATGCCGGTCACGTCGGCTTCGTTCGCGACATCGCCGGCGATTGGCAGCGCGCGGCCGCCCGCGTGTTCGACCTCGGCGACCGTCTGCTGCGCGGCGGCGAGGTCACGCACGTAGTTCACGCCGATGCACCAGCCGCGCGCGCCGAGCAGACGCGCGGTGGCTCGGCCAATGCCGCGGCTGCCGCCGGTGATCAGAACAGCTTTCGTCATCGCAACCTCGTCGTTGGGGTGATGCGTGCGCGGCGGTCCGCCGTCGAGTTCGAGTTCGGCGGAACGGGATTCAGATCGCGTCGCTTTGCACTGCCGCCCATTTGTCGCGTGCGGGCGGCGCGTAACGTTGCAGCTTGCCAATCAACGCGAGCGGATCGGCGTCGATTTGCAGCATGTCGAGATAGGTCTTGCGCAAGAAGCCTTCGTCGACCGTGTGCTGAAGCAGGCGGATCAGCGGCTCGTAGAAGCCGCCGGTGTTCAGCAGCGCGACCGGCTTGCCGTGATAGCCGAGCTGCGCCCACGTGAAGACCTCGAACAGCTCCTCGAGCGTGCCCGCGCCGCCCGGCATCGCGACGAACGCATCGGATAGTTCGGCCATCATCTTCTTGCGATGATGCATGTCGGGCACCACGTGCAGCTCAGTCAGGCCGTTATGACCCACCTCCTTGCTGACGAGCAGCTCGGGGATCACGCCGATCGCGCGGCCGCCTTCGGCCATCACGGTATCGGCGATCACGCCCATCAGTCCGACCTTGCCGCCCCCAAACACGAGCGCGAGATCGGCCTCGACGAGGGCGCGGCCGAACGCGCGCGCCGCCTGCGCATACAACGGCTTGGCTCCCATAGAAGAGCCGCAATAGACACACACCGACTTCATGCTCAACTTTCCTTCGATTCGTTGCGAGGCGCGGCGCCTTCACGCGGCGGCAAGTAGTCGTAGAACTCGCGCTTGGGCAGCGTGCCCGATACGAGGTCGTCGAACAGCTGCCGCGAGCGGCCGCGCAGGTAGGGTGCCATCAGCGAGACGATCTGCACGCTGACCTGATGCAGCTCCTCGCGGATCGCTTCCTGCTCGTTGTATTTGCGCGGATTCATCACGAACTGATATGACAGCCAGTAGGTGCCGATCACGCCGACGTTGGTCGCGATCACTTGCATTTCCTGCGGCGTCGCGACCATTTCGCCGTCGGCGACGAGTTGCTCGCAGAACTGGCTCGCGAAGCGCACCTTGTGGCTGATGATCTGCTTGAAATGCGTCTCGAGCGTGCGGTTGCGCGCGAGCAGGTCGTTCAGGTCGCGGTACAGGAAGCGGTAGCGCCAAGTGAAATCGACCATGTATTGCAGATACGACCACATTTCGTCGATGGTCGCACGATGGTCGTCGGGGAAACGCAGACGCTTCTCGATCTCCTGCTCGAACTGGCTGAAGATGCTGTTGATGATGTCGTCTTTGTTGCGGAAGTGGTAGTACAGGTTGCCTGGGCTGATTTCCATTTCCTCGGCGATCGTCGTCGTCGTGACGTTCGGCTCACCGATTTCGTTGAACAGCTTCAACGACAGTTCGAGAATCCGTTCGCGCGTGCGGCGGGGAGGTTTGGCTTCCATGTCGTCCGGCCCTGGTTATGCCGGGCTGGGGCGCATGGCGGCGTGCCGCTGCTGCGTGTTCCACCCGGATGCGGTTGGTATATTGAGCTCTCCCGAACCCGCCGACACGCGGCAGGCCCCCCGAAAGGGCAGGATGAGGCGATGCGCGGATACGTTTGCGCGAGCGCTTTCCTGTGAGACCGTCAAACGATTATAAACCGAGCGTTCTAATACCCAACCGCCTGCGCGGATATTCAACCTGTTGGACATGGCCCAAGCGTGCGCTTCAACCCGCGTCGAGACTCAAAGCCACGCGCGAACCCAGCCGACCGCCAGCGGCCCGACGATCACCCCCCACGTCATCACACACATGCCGAGCGCGACCATCACGGCCGCGCTGCCGAGATCCTTCGCGCGCCGCGACAGCTCGTGACGTTCGAGCGAGATCCGGTCGATGGCCGCTTCGACGCTCGAATTGAGCAGCTCGACGATCAGCACGAGCAGCACCGAGCCGAGCAGCAGCACGCGCGACACGGGATCGACGGGCACCACGAGGCCGCACGGAATCAGGATCGCGGCCAGCGTGAGTTCCTGACGAAACGCGCTTTCCTCGCGAATTGCGACGCGAAAACCGGCCAGCGAGTTTTTCATCGCGTGCCATGCGCGCGTGAGGCCGCGGTTGCCTTTGTAGGGGTTGAAGGGCAGCGGGGCGAGCGGATCGTCGGGACTGAGCGGTTCGTGGGGGGCGTCGTGGCTCGAGTCGCGGGTCGTGTCGTGGCTGGCGTCGTGTTGCACACCGCCCGAGCCGCTGGCGCCGCCGTTCCCGGACCTCGCGCCGTTCACCCGATGCACGGTATCCGCATGCCCGCTCACACCCGGCTCGCGGACATCGTCGAACGGTTCAATGCTCGTGGTGTCGCGGCTGGACTCGACGGCGCGCAGTGCGCCGTTCGACGCGCCTTCGGCGCTGGATCGACTGCTTCGCATGGATAGCTCCGCTCGCCGCATCACGCAGCGGCGCTTTCCTCACGATACGCCGTGCCGCGCAGTGGCTTCAAATGCGCGGCGAATTGTGCGGACGCCGCTGCCCACGAAAAGCGCTCGGCCCATGCGCGCGCATGCGATCGCTCGATCTTCAGCGCCTCGAGACAGGCCTCGCGCAGATCCTCATGCATCGCACCGGCGCCGCCGTCGCCGAGCACGTCGATCGGGCCGGTGACCGGATACGCGGCCACCGGCGTACCGCATGCGAGCGCTTCGAGCAGCACGAGCCCGAACGTGTCGGTGCGGCTCGGAAACACGAAGACGTCGGCGGCCGCGTAGACCTTCGCGAGTTCGGCCTGCGACAGCACGCCCAGATAGTTGACCTGCGGGTAGCGCGACTTCAGTTCGGCGAGCGCCGGACCTTCGCCCGCGACCCACTTCGAGCCGGGCAGATCGAGCTGCAAGAAAGCCTCGACGTTCTTCTCGACCGCCACGCGTCCCACGTACAGGAAGATCGGCCGCGCGGTGTTGAGCACCTTCGAGTCCATCGGACGGAAGATCTCGAGATCGACGCCGCGCGTCCACAGCACGACATTGGTGAAGCCGAACTTTTCGAGGTCCTGCTTGACGACGGGCGTGGGCGCCATCACCGCGAGCGACGGCTCGTGGAACCAGTGCAGAAACTTGTAGGTCACCGCGAGCGGGATGCGAAAGCGCGCCTGCACGTACTCGGGAAAGCGCGTGTGATACGCGGTCGTAAACGGCAGCTTGTGCTCGATCGCATATGCGCGCGCGGCCATGCCGAGCGGACCTTCGGTCGCAATGTGCAACGCATCGGGCGCGAAACGGTCGATGCGCTCGCGCAGCCGGCGGCGCGGCAGCAGCGACAGGCGTATCTCCGGATAAGTCGGGCACGGGATGGTGCGGAATTCGAGCGGTGTCAGCAGATCGACCTGATGGCCGAGCGCGGTGAGTTCGCGCCGGGTGTTCTTCAGCGTGCGCACGACGCCGTTGACCTGCGGCTCCCATGCGTCGGTGACGATCATGATCTTCATCGCGTTGTTCATCGCTGCGGGCCCTGTGGAATTGGAGAGTGGAACTGCTCAGGCAGTGGCGCGGGCTTTTTGCGTGCCCTTCTGGGGCGCGCGCAGCGCGGTCCAGAAGATCACCTTGAGTTCGCCTTCATAGGTCTCGACGAGAGCCGACAGACTCTCGACCCAATCGCCATCGTTGCAATAGAGCACACCGTCGATCTCGCGCATTTCGGCCTTGTGGATGTGCCCACAGACGACGCCGTCACAGCCGCGGCGACGCGCTTCGTCGGTCATCACGGTTTCGAACGACGAGATGAAGTTGACCGCGTTCTTGACCTGATGCTTCAGGTATTGCGACAGCGACCAGTACGGGAAGCCGAGCTTGCTGCGAATGCGGTTGAACCAGCGGTTCAGCACGAGGATCATCGTGTACAGCGTGTCGCCGAGATAGGCGAGCCATTTCGCATGCTGGATCACGCCGTCGAACAAATCGCCGTGCACGATCCACAGCCGCTTGCCGGCGAGCGTCGTGTGGAACGCTTCGCCGCGCACGTGGATGTCGCCGAACGCGAGGTCGCAGAACTGGCGCGCGGCTTCGTCGTGATTGCCGGGCACGTAGATGACCTGGGTGCCTTTGCGCGCTTTGCGCAGCACTTTCTGCACGACGTCGTTGTGGGCCTGCGGCCAGTACCAGCCTTTCTTCAACTGCCAGCCGTCGATGATGTCGCCGACCAGGTACAGGTACTCCGATTCGTTGTGGCGCAGGAAGTCGAGCAGATAACCGGCCTGGCAGCCGCTCGAGCCGAGATGGATATCCGAGAGCCAGATCGTGCGATAGCGATGTGGATCGTCGTGGCCGTCATCGGGATGATCGGCGTGGGCGTCGAGTGATGGCGTCGCCGGCAGCGGCAGGCCGTGATGAGTAGAACCTGGGGCGGGCCGGAACGCGACGGGGTCGACGCTCGGACCGGTTTGACGAAACAGGGAAGTCGCGGACGTATTGGGGTCCATGGCTCACGCGTCGAGTGGCGGTGCCCGTATTGGGCCAGGCGCGAGTGACTCTGCCGTGACAGTCACGAGAAGTTCTTATTACGGAGCAGCCTTGGCGGGGCCTGTTTTTTCGTTGTTCTGGCTTTTTTGGCCTTTGCTTGCTGGCTTGTCGGTCTATTAGCGTTGCCCCTGTGCGGGGCGGCACCTACTTTCTTTGCTGGTGCAAAGAAAGTAGGCAAAGAAGACGGCTCAAACCGCCAGCTCATAAGCGGGTCCCCTGGCTTGGCAGGGGTAGTGGTGCATCTGGAATCCGTGCCCCCGCACATTCGACGGCAGTGACAAAGCCGTCATTCATCCCACTCCGCACTGCGTGCGTCGCGGACGGGTCAGCCGGGGAAACCGGCGGGTTGCCTCGGCGAGGCGCCGAAACAACGAGTGGTTTTGGAGCGGGGATTCGGCGCGCGGAGCGCCGCCGGAAGAATGACTGCCGTGTCACGAACGCGGAATGTGCGGGAGCACGGATTCCAGATGCACCACTACCTCACGCGGACCGAGGGACCCGCTTAAGAGTTAGCGGTTTGAGCTGTCTTCTTTGCCTACTTTCTTTGCAGCAGCAAAGAAAGTAGGTGCCGCCCCGCACAGGGGCAACGCTAATAGACCGACAAGCCAGCAAGGAAAGGCCAACACCGCAAAGAACAAAGACAAAAAAGCCTCACCCCGCCCAACCCCGCAACGCATTGAGCACGCGCGCTAGCGCACAACCTGGACCACCCGCGTCCCCGCGAGCCGATCATGCAAAAACTGCCGCTGCGGATCGAACCGCCCACTCGCGGCCCAGACCACGAACCAGACGCCCGCAAAAACAAGCGTCTGCGGCACCCGCAAGCCAAGAAGCGGATGCACCGCCAACGGCGGCAAAAACCACAACCAGGCGAGCACATACCGCGCAATCGCCCGTCCAACGGAAACCGGCCCGCCATCAGCGCCAACAACCCGTAACCGCCAGGTTTTCATCGGCAGCGTCTGGCCGCCATGCGTCCAGAACCAGACGAAATACACGCCAACCACGAAGCCAATCCAGCAGGCGAGCAGGTTGTGATGCGCGAGCCCGTTACGCTGCTGCGTCAGCGTGCTGAACAGATAGCCGGCGAGAAACACCACGCCGAACAGAATGACCGCCTCGTAGAGCAGCGCCGCCAGCCGTCGCCGGACGGTGGGCGCCGTGCCGCCGGGCGCGGCCGCGGGCAGGCTGGGAGTGACGAGCGACTGGGACACGTAATGGGCTCGGGATCGGAATCAGGAGCCGTGGAAGATCGCCGGCGCTTCGGCCGGCGACACGGGCACCGGCGTCGCCGGCACGAAGCTGCCGGGCGCCGGAATCGCGGGGCTGGCCGGCAGCGAGGCCGCGGCCGGTGCCGAGGCGCCCGGTGCGGCGCTCGCCGCCGCGGCAGCGCTGGCGCCCGCGCCGTGCTCGCGCGCGTTCACGAACCGGTCGATGCCCTTGATCTCATTGCGAGCCGACGGCGGCGCGCTGACGACGCTGGGGCGACGCTTGCGCTCACTGGCGGCGAGCCGCTCCTTCGTTTCTTCGGGCAGTTGTTGGTACGCCTTCCACGCGTTCTGGCGCGCTTCGCGCGGCAATTCCTTCGAAACCTGGTAGTTCTCTCGCGCGACGCGGCGCTGATCGGGCGTCATGCGCACCCATTCGCTCATGCGCTCATGCAGACGCTTTTGCGCATCCGGCGACATCTTTGCGTATCGCGACGCGATCTTGATCCACTTCCGCTTGCGTTCGTCGCTGTACGAATCCCACTGCGATGCGAATGGTGCGAGAGCGACATGCTCAGCGGCGCTTAGACGCGACCACGCGAGCGGGCTGTTGCTGCCGGGCAGGCCAGGCAAGTCGACGGAAAGTGCGGGGGCGGGCGCGGGCGCGGCGACGTTGACGCCGGGCGACGGATGGCCCGCCGGGGACGGGCTCGGATGAAAGCGCGGATAGGTCGCAACGAACGACACCAGTGCTGCGATCGTGCATCCGAAAACAACGGCCAGGCCGCGCTTGTAACTCACCCGAGGAATCTCCCGCTCAGTGGGCGCGTGAAAGATACGCGTTGAAGCCGTGGTCGAGATAGGCATTGAGCGGCAGGTCGTCGCTAAGCATGGCGGCATCGATATCGGCGAGTTCGGCGGTGCGCTGCTGGTCTTCCCAGTACGCGATGCCGATCAGGCTCACCACCAGCGCGGCGAGCGGCCACGCGAGCGCGAAGCGGCGCAGCGACCAGCGGCGGCGCGGCTCGAAGCCTCTCTGCGGCAACCCGGCCGGCGTGCCGGCGAACGCAGGCACGAATACCGGCGCGCTGACAGCTTCGGGCTTCTTGCGCGCCAACGCGGCGCGACGCGCGGCGGCAAGCCGGTCGACGGTGGCAGGAGGGAGGCTGGCGGTGTTTTCGTCGAGCGCGCGGCGCAGTCGACGCGCAAACTCGAGTTCTGTGTTTTCGAGGGAGCTCATAGCGTGATTCCTTTCGCCTTGAGCGCTTGCGCCAGCGTGTGGGTGGCCCGGGAGCAGTGCGTTTTCACACTGCCTTCGGAGCAGCCCATTGCGGCGGCAGTCTCGGCGACATCCATATCCTCCCAATAACGCATGAGAAACGCCTCCCGTTGACGTGCCGGTAATTTCTGGATCTCGTCGTCGATCAACTGCAGGACCTGCTCGCGCTCGAGCTTCTGCTCGTTGCTCTCGGCGCCAGCCGAACCCGCCTCGGCCTCGAAGGTTTCCAGCGGGTCGAATTCGTCGTCGTCGGCGTTGCCGAGCGACGAGAACAGACTAACCCAGGTATTGCGTACTTTGGCACGACGGAAGTAGTCGTGTGTCGCATTCTGCAGAATACGCTGAAACAGGAGGGGCAGTTCGGCCGCCGGGCGGTCGCCGTATTTCTCGGCGAGCTTGATCATCGCGTCCTGCACGATGTCGAGGGACGCATCGTCGTCCCGCACGGCGTAGACCGTCTGCTTGAACGCGCGTCTTTCGACGCCCGCCAGAAAATCGGCGAGTTCCTTGTCTGATGCCATCCGTGTGGGGTCGGCGCAGCAAGCGTGCGCGTAATCGGTCGAAAAATGTCGTAAAACTCGCGGATGCTAACAAATTTTTGCTCAGATTGGGGTGAAACCTGCCGAACCTTGCAATTGCATGACAATCACATTCCGTCCGATCACCCGCTCCTGCGCGTGTCCTAACGGCAATATTTTCTTGACCGCGAGCGCGCCAACAGCTATCGTCGCTGGTTCGCAACATAAGTGAGTTGTCTCAATTGAGGTGTGGCCCAAGAAGCCCGCCTGTCAACTGGACGCGCCGCTTGAACCCGAGCCACAAGCCCGGCAGAGAGCACCCGATCAATTTTTTGCCGAAAATTCGAAAGGTGAATCAATGAATATGCCCAGCGCGGAATTCTCCACGTCGGATACGACCCCCCCTCACGAAGCAGACTCTATCGGCGCCACCGTGCTCATGAAGGCACTGGCCGACGAAGACGTCGAATTCATCTGGGGCTATCCCGGCGGCTCGGTACTCTACATTTACGACGAGCTGTACAAGCAGGACAAGTTCCAGCACGTGCTGGTGCGCCACGAGCAGGCCGCCGTGCATGCTGCCGACGCCTATGCCCGCTCCACCGGCAAGGTCGGCGTTTGTCTCGTGACCTCCGGCCCCGGTGTCACCAATGCCGTGACCGGCATCGCCACCGCCTATATGGATTCGATCCCGATGGTCGTGATCAGCGGCCAGGTGCCGACTGCCGCGATCGGTCAGGACGCATTCCAGGAATGCGACACGGTCGGCATCACGCGTCCCTGCGTGAAGCACAACTTCCTCGTGAAGGACGTGCGCGATCTCGCCGCCACCGTCAAGAAAGCTTTCTACATCGCCCGTACCGGCCGTCCCGGCCCTGTGCTGATCGACATTCCGAAGGACGTGTCGAAGGCGCCGTGCCAGTACGAGCCGATCAAGAGCGTGTCGCTGCGCTCGTACAACCCGGTCACGAAGGGCCACTCCGGTCAGATCCGCAAGGCGGTTTCGCTGCTGCTGTCGGCGAAGCGCCCGTATATATATACCGGCGGCGGCATCGTGCTCGCGGATGCATCTCGTGAATTGAACCAGTTTGCCGATCTGCTCGGCTATCCGGTCACCAATACGCTGATGGGCCTGGGCGGCTACCGCTCGAGCGACAAGAAATTCCTCGGCATGCTCGGCATGCACGGTACGTACGAAGCCAACATGGCGATGCAGCACTGCGACGTGCTGATCGCCATCGGCGCGCGTTTCGACGACCGCGTGATCGGCGATCCGAATCACTTCGCGTCGCGGCCGCGCAAGATCATCCATATCGATATCGATCCTTCTTCCATTTCCAAGCGCGTCAAGGTCGACATCCCGATCGTCGGCGACGTGAAGGAAGTGCTGAAGGAACTGATCGAGCAGTTGCAGACGGCCGAGCATGGCCCCGACACCGCGGCGCTCGCCGACTGGTGGAAGGACATCGAAGGCTGGCGCGCGAAAGACTGCCTGAGGTTCGACCGCAAGAGCGACATCATCAAGCCGCAGTACGTGGTCGAAAAGGCGTGGGAGCTGACCGACGGCAACGCGTTCGTGTGCTCCGACGTCGGCCAGCACCAGATGTGGGCCGCGCAGTTCTACAAGTTCAACAAGCCGCGTCGCTGGATCAACTCCGGTGGCCTCGGCACGATGGGCTTCGGCTTGCCCGCCGCGATGGGCGTGAAGATGGCCCATCCGGACGACGACGTGCTGTGCGTCACGGGCGAAGGCTCGATCCAGATGTGCATCCAGGAGCTGTCGACCTGCAAGCAGTACGACCTGCCGATCAAGATTATTTCGCTGAACAACCGCTATCTGGGCATGGTGCGCCAGTGGCAGCAGATCGAGTACAGCAAGCGCTATTCGCATTCGTACATGGATGCGCTGCCGGACTTCGTGAAGCTCGCCGAAGCGTACGGTCACGTGGGCATGCGCATCGAGCGCACGGCCGATGTTGAACCGGCGCTGAAGGAAGCGCTGCGCCTGAAGGATCGCACGGTGTTTCTCGACTTCCAGACTGATCCGACCGAAAACGTCTGGCCGATGGTTCAGGCCGGCAAGGGCATCACCGAGATGCTCCTGGGTTCGGAAGATCTTTAACGACGGGGCGCACGGGTAACTCCAGCGCCTGCTTCGTGATGCGCGCCTTCACAAAAGGCGAAAGCAGACGAAGCGGCGCCGCTCCGCTCGCAGACATCGACACTACATCTGGAAGAAGCGAAACATGAGACACATCATTTCCGTCCTGCTGGAAAACGAACCGGGCGCATTGTCGCGCGTGGTGGGTCTGTTCTCGGCACGCGGCTACAACATTGAAACCTTGACGGTGGCTCCGACCGAAGATCGTTCGCTGTCGCGCATGACCATCGTCTCCGTTGGCTCCGACGACGTGATCGAACAGATCACGAAGCATCTGAACCGCCTGATCGAGGTGGTGAAAGTGGTCGACCTTACCGAGGGCGCTCACATCGAACGCGAGCTGATGCTGATCAAGGTGAGGGCGGTCGGCAAGGAACGTGAGGAGATGAAGCGGATGTCGGACATTTTCCGCGGCCGCATCATCGACGTCACCGAAAAGACCTACACGATCGAACTGACGGGGGCGAGCGACAAGCTCGACGCCTTCATCGAGGGGCTCGACTCCACGGCGATTCTCGAGACGGTCCGCACGGGCAGCTCGGGCATCGGTCGCGGCGAGCGCATTCTGAAGGTCTGACGTCGCGTTTCGCAAGGGCGGGCAACGCCGCATCACCCGGCTGTAATAACAACATTCGCAGTACCTGAATTTTCTGAATCATTGAATCTAGCCAAGGAACCGACATGAAAGTTTTCTACGACAAGGACGCCGATCTCTCTCTCATCAAGGGCAAGCAGGTCACCATCATCGGCTATGGCTCGCAAGGCCATGCGCACGCGCTGAACCTGAAGGAAAGCGGCGTGAACATCACGGTCGGTCTGCGTAAGGGCGGCGCATCGTGGAGCAAGGCTGAAAACGCCGGCCTGCAAGTCAAGGAAGTCGCGGAAGCGGTGAAGGGCGCGGACGTCGTGATGATGCTGCTGCCGGACGAGCAGATCGCCGACGTGTACGCGAAGGAAGTCCACGCGAACATCAAGCAGGGCGCAGCGCTCGCGTTCGCGCACGGCTTCAACGTGCACTACGGCCAGGTGATCCCCCGTGCCGACCTCGACGTGATCATGATCGCGCCGAAGGCGCCGGGCCACACGGTTCGCGGCACCTATTCGCAAGGTGGCGGCGTGCCGCACCTGATCGCGGTTGCGCAAGACAAATCGGGCGCGGCGCGCGACATCGCTTTGTCGTACGCAGCGGCTAACGGCGGCGGCCGTGCGGGCATCATCGAAACGAACTTCCGCGAAGAAACCGAAACCGACTTGTTCGGCGAGCAGGCTGTGCTGTGCGGCGGTACCGTCGACCTGATCAAGGCTGGCTTCGAAACGCTGGTCGAAGCGGGCTACGCGCCGGAAATGGCGTACTTCGAGTGCCTGCACGAACTGAAGCTGATCGTCGACCTGATCTACGAAGGCGGCATCGCGAACATGAACTACTCGATCTCGAACAACGCCGAGTACGGCGAGTACGTGACGGGTCCGCGCATCGTGACCGCTGAAACGAAGAAGGCGATGAAGGCCGTGCTGACCGACATCCAGACCGGCGAATACGCGAAGAGCTTCATCATCGAAAACAAGGCTGGCGCACCGACGCTGCAATCGCGTCGCCGTCTGACGGCCGAGCACCAGATCGAGCAGGTTGGCTCGAAGCTGCGCGCAATGATGCCGTGGATCGCGAAGAACAAGCTCGTCGACCAGTCGAAGAACTAAGCGTCTCGACGTCACGAGGTCCGGCGCGGCGCCTTCAGCGCGGCGGCCGGACCAGTCAAAAAGCCGTCCAAGGGTGCTGAACCCTGGGCGGCTTTTGCTATCCTACGGTTTTACAAAAACACAGAAGCCATCCATGAATTACCCTCATCCGATCATCGCGCGAGAAGGCTGGCCGTTCATCGCCATCGCGGCCGTCGTTGCACTACTGGTTCACGCCTTCGCGGGGTTCGGCTTTGCGTGGCTCTTCTGGCTGATCCTGATCTTCGTCGTGCAGTTCTTCCGCGACCCGGCGCGTCCGATTCCGACGCAGGCCAACGCGGTGCTGTGTCCCGCCGACGGTCGCATCGTCGCGGTAGAAACCGCCCATGACCCCTATGCGAATCGTGAAGCGCTGAAGATCAGCGTCTTCATGAACGTGTTCAACGTGCACTCGCAGCGCTCGCCGGTCGACGGCGCGATCTCGAAGGTCGAATACTTTCCCGGCGCGTATCTGAACGCCGCGGTCGATAAAGCCTCGCTCGAAAACGAACGCAACGCGGTCGTGATCGAGATGGCCGGCGGCCAAACGGTCACGTCGGTGCAGATCGCCGGGTTGATTGCACGGCGCATTCTTTGCTACGTCCGTGCCGGCGAGCCGCTGACCCGCGGGCAGCGCTACGGATTCATCCGCTTCGGTTCGCGCGTCGACGTGTATCTGCCGGTGGGCAGCCGCCCGCGCGTATCGATCGGCGAGAAGGTGTCGGCGTCGTCCACGATCCTCGCCGAGCTGTAAAGCGGCATACAGGAGGTTGTCCGAATGGCCGCATTCAAACCGCGTCGACCTCGCAGCAGCGGACCGCTGCCGCGTCCGTTTCGTCGCAACAAGCCGGTGGTCACGGAGTCGCCCGCCGTCGACAGCCGGCGCGCGCAGCGTCAGCAATTCCTCAGAAAGCGCGGCATCTACCTGCTGCCGAACGCGTTCACCACGGCCGCGCTGTTCTGCGGTTTCTTCGCCGTCGTGCAGGCGATGAACGTGCGCTTCGAGATCGCGGCGATCGCGATCTTCGTCGCTATGGTGCTCGATGGCATGGACGGCCGCGTCGCGCGCATGACGCATACGCAAAGCGCGTTCGGCGAGCAGTTCGACAGCCTGTCGGACATGGTGTCGTTCGGGGTTGCGCCCGCGCTCGTGATGTACGAGTGGATACTGAAAGACCTCGGCCGGTGGGGCTGGCTCGCGGCGTTCGTCTATTGCTCCGGCGCGGCGCTGCGGCTCGCGCGTTTCAATACGAACATCGGCGTGGTCGACAAGCGTTTTTTTCAGGGCATGCCGAGCCCGGCCGCGGCGGCGCTGATCGCCGGTTTCGTGTGGCTCGCCACCGACAACCGCGTGCCGCTGAAGCTCGTTTGGCTGCCGTGGGTCGCGTTCGTGCTGACCATCTATGCGGGCGTGACGATGGTGTCGAACGCACCGTTCTACAGCGGCAAGGCGCTCGACGTGCGGCATCGCGTACCGTTCGGCGTGATCCTGCTGGTGGTGGTCGCGTTCGTGCTGGTGTCGTCCGACCCGCCGCTGATGCTGTTCGGTCTGTTCGTGCTGTACGGTCTGTCCGGCTACGTGTTCTGGGCGTATCAGGCGATGCGCGGCCGGGCCAATCCGGCGCGTTCGATGTCGCACGACCGGTGACGATTCGAACTTCGCTGCATCGCAGCGACATACCAAAAACGGCAGCCCACGTGCTGCCGTTTTTCGTTGGCTGATGCTGTTACGAGCCCGCTTCGGAGCGCGCCGCAGGCCGTCCAGGCGTGCATTGCGTGGTGGCTGGAATGCCGCTATAGTCGTCGGATCAGTGCGTTGGCGTGGCCGATTTTGCCGGGTCGGCGAGACCGTTCGCTGCGCCGCGCCATCATGCTTGGTTCTCGTCCTTATGCGTTTTTGCGTTCCGTCCGCGCCGGCCGCGATCATCGCGATCGCCCTACCTTGCCAGCGGTGGCGCCCATCGTCCTATTCCAAAACCAAGTCCCACATCTGAACGACTCCCGAGGAGGCCCGACATGTCCGACAAACTGATCATTTTCGACACCACGCTGCGTGACGGCGAGCAATCGCCCGGCGCATCGATGACGAAGGAAGAGAAGATCCGCATCGCCAAGCAACTCGAACGGATGAAAGTCGACGTGATCGAAGCGGGTTTCGCGGCCAGCTCGAACGGCGACTTCGACGCGATCCATACGATCGCCGGTCTGGTGAAGGACAGCACGATCTGCTCGCTTGCGCGCGCGAACGACAAGGACATTCAGAAGGCCGCCGACGCACTGAAACCGGCCGATCATTTCCGCATCCACACGTTCATCGCGACGTCGCCGCTTCACATGGAAAAGAAGCTGCGCATGACGCCCGAGCAGGTCTTCGAGCAGGCCAGGCTCGCGGTGCGTTTCGCGCGCAAGTTCACCGACGACGTCGAATTCTCGCCGGAAGACGGCAGCCGCTCGGATATGGACTTCCTGTGCCGTGTGCTGGAAGCGGTGATCGCCGAAGGCGCGACCACGATCAACATTGCGGACACGGTCGGCTACGGCGTGCCGGAGCTCTATGGCCAGCTCGTGAAGACGCTGCGCGAGCGCATTCCGAACTCGCACAAGGCGGTGTTCTCCGTGCATTGCCACAACGACCTCGGCATGGCGGTCGCGAATTCGCTCGCCGGCGTGCAGATCGGCGGCGCGCGCCAGGTCGAATGCACGATCAACGGTCTGGGCGAGCGCGCGGGCAATACGTCGCTCGAAGAAATCGTGATGGCGGTGAAGACCCGCAAGGATTACTTCGGACTCGACGTCGGTCTCGATACGACTCAAATCGTGCCGGCCTCGAAGCTGGTGTCGCAGATCACTGGTTTCGTCGTTCAGCCGAACAAGGCCGTGGTCGGCGCGAACGCATTCGCGCACGCGTCGGGCATCCATCAGGACGGCGTGCTGAAGGCGCGCGACACCTACGAAATCATGCGTGCGGAAGACGTGGGTTGGACCGCGAACAAGATCGTGCTCGGCAAGCTGTCGGGCCGCAATGCGTTCAAACAGCGTCTGCAGGAGCTCGGCATCGCGCTCGACAGTGAAGCCGAACTGAATACCGCGTTCGCGCGTTTCAAGGAACTTGCAGATCGCAAGGCGGAGATTTTCGACGAAGACATCATCGCGATCGTCAACGAGGAATCGGCCGAAGCGCACGAGAAGGAGCACTACAAATTCCTGTCGATGTCGCAGCATTCGGAAACCGGCGAGCAGCCGCACGCGAAGGTCGTGTTCTCGGTAGAGGGCAAAGAGATCACCGGCGAAGCACGCGGCAACGGCCCGGTCGACGCCACGCTCAACGCGATCGAAACGGAAGTGGGCAGCGGCTCCGAGCTGCTGCTGTACTCGGTCAACGCGATCACGACCGGCACGCAGGCACAAGGCGAAGTGACCGTGCGGTTGTCGAAGAGCGGACGCATCGTCAACGGCACCGGCACCGATCCGGATATCGTCGCGGCGTCCGCGAAGGCGTATTTCTCGGCGCTCAACAAACTCTATTCGAATGCGGACAAGTTGAATCCGCAGCGCTCGGAGTAACGCGAACATGGCGCGCCGGTAGCGCGCAATCTCGACGGTGAATCGAAGGAGAAGCCCCGCGATGCCTGGCACGCGGGGCTTTTTTTCGCGGTCATCGCGCGGGCGCGATGAGCCGATACGCGGGGACTACTCCGCTGTCGTGCGCCGCAGCGACCAGCCGCTCCTTGCGCGCGCCTGCTCGCGGACCTGATATCTGAGGTCGACGGTGATTCCGCGGCGGGGCGCATCCGCGACGAACGCATCCAGCAGTTCGCGCACGTCGTGATCGACGAAATCGGCGCGTGTCGCGTCGACGATGACGGTGGCGCCATCCGGAATCTGCTGCAGATAGTGCTTGAGCGGCACCTTGCCGAGAAACGATACGTCCTTGCGAAACGACAGCAGGTAGTGATCGCCATGCTGCGCGAGCACGATCGGGCCGCGCAGGTTTGCGTACAGCGCGAACAGCATGCTGCACAGTATGCCGAGCACGATACCGATCAGCAGATCGGTGACGAGCACACCGACGACCGTGACGAGAAACGGTGCGAACGGCGCGAATCCCTGTCGCGCAAGCCCGGCGAACAACGACGGCTTGGCGAGTTTGAACCCAGTGAAGATCAGGATCGCGGCAAGGCAGGCGAGCGGGATCAGGTTGATCACGCTGGTGAGCGCGAACACGCTGACGAGAAGCAACACGCCATGAACGATCGCTGAGAGCCGGCTTTTTGCGCCGGCATGCACGTTCGCGGAGCTACGCACGATCACCGCGGTGATCGGCAGGCCACCGATCGCACCCGCGATCAGATTGCCCACGCCCTGCGCCTTCAGTTCGCGATCGGGCGGTGCGCGGCGGCGTTCCGGATCGATCTGTTCGACCGCTTCGAGGCTCAGTAGCGTTTCGAGACTTGCGAGGATGGCGATCGTAATCGCAACGCGCCATATGTCTGGATTGATGAGCTGGGCGAACCGTGGTCCGAAGTCGGCCGACGCGAGCACGGCTTGCAGCGCCGCGAACGATTCGAGCGACGGCAACGCGACCCGCCGTTCGGCGGGCGGTGCCAGCGATGGCGCGACGAGATCGAGAGCGAGCGTCGCGCCGATGCCGAGCAGCACCACCGCGAGCGGCGCCGGCATGATGCGCACGACAGCGAAGCGGCGCAGCGCGCGGGTTTCCCAGCCGGCGAGGATCGCAAGCGACAGCAGCGTGATCAGCACGGCGGTCAGCGAGATTGGGCCGAGCGGCGTTGCGAGCGCCGCCGCCGAGTGGGCGGAATGAGCGGTGCCGGACAGCCCCAGCGCTACGGGAAACTGCTTGAGGATCAACAGCACGCCGATGGCCGCGAGCATCCCCTTGATCACCGGCGACGGCACGTAGGCGGCGAACCGGCCAGCCCTGAGCATGCCGAAGCCGAACTGGATGACGCCCGACAGCAGCACAGCCAGCAGGAAAGCGGAAAAGCCGCCAAGCCGCGCGATGCCGTCGACGACGATCACGACGAGGCCCGCGGCCGGGCCGCTCACGCTCAGGCGCGAGCCGCTCAGCGCGGCAACCACCAGCCCGCCAATGATGCCCGACACCAGTCCGGCAAATGGGTCGACGCCCGACGCGTGAGCAATGCCGAGGCAAAGCGGCAGCGCCACCAGAAAAACGGCCGTTCCGGCGAGCACGTCGCGCTGGAGCGCGGAGAAGGGGGTTTGAGTATCCATGGAGTCCAGAAGCGAGAGGTGGGGCGGCGGGCGACGAACAGGGGTGGCTCGATGAGGATTCCGCTGTCGGCTCCGTCCGCGGTTCGAATGGCGGGTGCGACGCGCTTCGCTAGGCTGCGCTGTGCGCGGCGGTCGGGCAGGTCATCGCGTCGTCGGCGCTGTAACCGGAGGTGAGAACCTTGAGGCGCCCGTCGTCGAGCGCAAAGATCCAGCCGTGCACGAGCGGCGCCGGATCAGCCTCGTGCACGATCGGGCTCGCACGTAGCTGCCGCACCTGTTCGAGCACGTTCAGCTCGGCGAGGCGGTTGACGCGATCCGATTCAGTCGCCGCGCCGTCCAGTTCCGGGCGATGCGTTTTCGCGAGCGTGCAGAGCGGCGCGATACGCCGGTTTACATGGGGCAGCGCGGGGTCGGGCGGCAGCAGCGCGGCGCGCACGCCGCCGCAGCCATAGTGGCCGCAGACGATCACATGGCCGACCTTGAGCACTCGCACCGCGTATTCGAGGACGCTCGCGACGTTGTCGTCGCCGGGATCAAACAGGTTGGCGATGTTGCGATGGACGAACAGATCGCCGGGCTCGCAATGCGTGATCGTTTCGGCGGGCACTCGGCTGTCCGCACAGCCTATCCACAGAATGTGTGGATTCTGTCCGCGCATGAGATCGCGAAAGAATGCCGGATTGCGCGTCGCGGTTTCATGGGCCCACGCGACGTTGGCGACCAGCAGGTGTTTGGGGCGGTTCATCGTAGCAGCTCCGTAACAGAGGCAATTGACCTGGCACCGGACCGGAACCGCAGTTGCGCGGTCGATCGTCAGCCGGTGCACGAACGGTGTTTACAATAACCTTTCTTTTGCGAAGTTGTTTGACGTGAACAGGATAAAATTCTTCTTTATGCTTAGAGAATAAAAAAGCTGCCTACGGAAGGCAGCTTTTTTGAGATAACGCTCTTCGTTCGAAGATCGCGCTCAGGACTCAGAACAGGCTGCGGCGGTCGGGCTCGTGCAGCGGGTCGGGGGTCTTCTGCGTGAGGCGCAAGATGCCCTGGTCATCGAAGTAGAAGCTGTACAGCATGTACCAGACGTTGTCCTCGAGATAGCGATAGGTCCAGACTTCGCGCCTCATCATCGGGAAGTACGACGTTTCGACCGGACGGCCGAAGTTCACCAGTACGTCGCTGCGCGTCCATTTGCCGATCTCGGCACGGTAGAACTCGGTGGGTTGCAACACCTGGCGCATGTTGACGATCTTGCCGGCCGCGTCGATGTCGGCGGCGGTGGTGGTTTCGCCCATCGGTTGAGTGGGCCACATCAGGCGCTTGCCGCCGTCGGGCAGGTCGTAGATTTCGCGCGGCGGTCCGAGCCGCGCGATCACCGTCGATGCATCCGCTCCCTGTTGATACTGCTGCCACGGCTGGGCGCAGCCGGCGAGCGCGAGCACGCTCAGGCAAACGAACGCGGCGCGCCGCAGACTCGCGCCGGCCGGGGTTGTGATAGAGGCCGCCGTGCGGTGATGGCGGTTCGACATGTATTCCTCCGATGGCGTTTGAATAGCGGTTCTTATCATCGAGACCCACCATTTTGACACGCGCCGTGGCGAAAGAATGGCGCTGCCCGAACGTGGGTCGCCTCCAAAGGAGACCGGATGCGCCGGCTTGCCTATTCCGTGCGCGTGGTTCTATGATCCGCGCTTCGAAGATTCAGGCAGGACGACCATGACGGCGGTGTGGCAACGGGCGGCGGCGATTGCGCTGACGGCGATCTCAATTTCGGCGGTGGGCGTTGGCGTGGCTCAGGCGACGAGTTCGGGGGTGAATCCGACCGGCAAACCCACGGGCGCCCCGATCCGGCTCGCGCTGATCGAAGGCATGTCCGGCCCGTTCGCGAACGCGGGCGCGGCGGTCGAGCGCAATCTGCGCTTCGGCGTCGAGCAGGTCAACGCGCGCGGCGGCGTGAAGCTCGTGGACGGCGCGCATCCGTTCGAACTCGTCGTGCTCGACAGCAAGGGCAGCGCGGAAGAAGCGCTCACGCAAATGCGCGCAGCCGCGGATCGCCATATCGGCTACATCCTGCAGGGCAATAGCTCGGCGGTCGCCGCGGCGCTCATCGGCGCGATCGACAAGCAGAACAGCCGCGAGCCGGACAACCGCGAACTGTTCCTGAACTACTCGGCCGACGACCCCGCGCTCACCAACGCGAACTGCAGCTTCTGGCACTTCCGCTTCGACGCGCACGCGGGCATGCGGATGGCCGCGCTCGCCGAGGTGATCGAGCGCGACAAGACGGTGAAAAAGGTCTACCTGCTGAACCAGGACTACAGCTTCGGCCACGACGTGAGCAGCCTCGCGCGCTCGACGCTCACGGCGAAGCGCCCCGACATCGCGGTGGTCGGCGACGAATTTCACCCGATCGGCCGAGTGAAGGACTTTGCGCCGTACATCGCGAAGATCCGCGCGAGCGGCGCGGACGCCGTGATCACCGGCAACTGGGGCAACGACCTGACGTTGCTGGTGAAGGCGGCGCGCGAGCAGGGCCTCGACACGAAGTTCTACACGTTCTACGGCAACAGCCTCGGCGCGCCGGCCGCCCTCGGCGACGCGGGCGTGGGTCACGTGATCGCCGTGGCCGAGTGGCATCCGAACGTCGGCGGCGCGGCCTCCGATGCATGGTACGCAGCGTTCCGCGCGCGCTATCCGGCCGCGCAGGACGACTATCCGGTGCTGCGTATGCCACTGCTGCTCGACACACTTGCTGCCGCGATGAACCGCGCCGGCAGCGCCGATCCGACGGCGGTCGCGAAAGCGCTCGAGGCAATCCGCTTCGACAACGGTTTTCACGCATCCTGGATGCGCGCCGACGACCATCAGCTGATCCAGCCCCTTTACGTGATGCAGATGGACAAAGCCGGCACACCCGGCGTGCATTTCGATAACGAAGGTTCCGGCTACGGCTTTCGCACGGTGCTGGCGCTATCAGCCGAGCGTACGGTATTGCCGACGGTCTGTCGGATGCGGCGCCCCTGAGCGATGCGCGATTCCCCTTGCTAGCGCGGGCTTCGCGGCAGAAGTCGGCTGTGCTACAATACGCGTCCCGTTGTTCGGCTGGGTTCTCATTCAGCTAATTCAGCCACGAACGGGGCTCAGTAAATTGTGAAACGGGTATCCCACGGCACGGCCTTTCTTCCGTGACCGCCTGTCCAGTTATCAAGGAAATTGACATGTCCGCAGTTGAAGCAAGCAAGAAGTCCGAAGTCGTCGCGCAATTCGCACGCGCAGCTAACGACACCGGCTCCCCCGAAGTTCAGGTCGCGCTGCTCACGACGCGTATCAACGAACTGACCTCCCACTTCAAGGAGCACACGAAGGATCACCACAGCCGCCGCGGTCTGCTGCGCATGGTGAGCCGCCGTCGCAAGCTGCTCGACTACCTGAAGGGTAAGGACGCGGATCGTTACCGCAGCCTGATCGAGAAGCTGGGTCTGCGTAAGTAATCGGCCAGTCGTTCAGCAAGATGCCTGTGTCAGTTTCGCTGATACAGGCATTTTGTTTTTGCAAGGCGCGCTTCGTGTAACGCGCACCGCCCGTGATCCGCGGCGTATGCCGGTTCGCGCGGCGTCCACGGGCAAGCGTAGTAGCAGTAGCAGAGCAGCAGTAGAAAAGCAGTAACAGGAAACAAGGCCGGGCTTCAGGGCAGAGTTTTGTGTCATTCCAGCGGTTCGCGCGCGCGTGCAGCACGTGACTCTCTGGAATGGCATAGCACGACTCTTCCCATGCGGCGCCGGCCCCGGCGTTGCCGCGCCGCTTCCGGTCCGCGCGGCATTACGATGAGGAAAAGCAATGACTATGTTCAATAAGATCGTCAAAGAGTTTAAGTGGGGGCAGCACAACGTTCGCCTCGAAACCGGTGAAATCGCTCGCCAGGCGAGCGGCGCGGTGATCGTCGACGTCGAAGACACCGTGGTGCTCGCCACCGTGGTCGGCGCGAAGACCGCGAAGCCGGGTCAGGACTTCTTCCCTCTCACCGTCGATTACATCGAAAAGACCTACGCCGCCGGCAAGATCCCGGGTGGCTTCTTCCGCCGCGAAGGCCGTCCGTCGGAGGGCGAGACGCTGATCTCGCGACTGATCGACCGTCCGCTGCGCCCGCTCTTTCCGGAAGGCTTCTACAACGAAGTGCAGGTCGTGATTCACGTGCTGTCGCTGAATCCGGAAATCCCCGCCGACATCCCGGCGCTGATCGGCGCATCGGCGGCGCTAGCGGTGTCCGGCCTGCCGTTCAACGGACCGGTCGGCGCGGCACGCGTGGCCTACATCAACAACGAATACGTGCTGAATCCGACGCGTCCGCAGATGAAGGAATCGGCGCTCGACCTCGTCGTCGCCGGTACGGAACGCGCGGTGCTGATGGTCGAATCGGAAGCGCAGCAGCTGAGCGAAGAGGTGATGCTCGGCGCCGTCGTGTTCGGTCATGAGCAGATGCAGACCGCGATCGACGCGATCCACGAACTGGTCCGCGAAGGCGGCAAGCCCGAGTGGGACTGGCAGCCGGCCGCGAAGAACGAAGCGCTGATCGCGCGCGTCACGGAACTCGCGCAAGCCGATCTGCTCGCCGCTTACCAGATCCGCGACAAGCAGGCTCGCTCGACCAAGCTGAAGGAAGTCTACGCGGCGACCTCGGCGAAGCTCGAAGAAGAAGCGGCGGCAGCCGGTACCGTGGCGGCCGACAAAGCGTCGGTCGGCAACGTGCTGTTCGACATCGAAGCGAAGATCGTCCGTACCCAGATCCTGAACGGCGAGCCGCGTATCGACGGCCGTGACACGCGCACCGTGCGCCCGATCGAAATCCGCACCGGCGTGCTGCCGCGTACCCACGGCTCGGCGCTGTTCACGCGCGGCGAGACGCAGGCGCTGGTGGTTGCGACGCTCGGCACGAAGGGCGACGAGCAGAGCATCGACGCGCTGGAAGGCGAGTACCGCGAACGCTTCATGCTCCACTACAACATGCCTCCGTTCGCGACCGGCGAAACGGGCCGCGTCGGTTCGCCGAAGCGCCGTGAAATCGGTCACGGCCGTCTCGCCAAGCGCGCGCTCGTCGCGTGCCTGCCGAGCGCCGACGAATTCGGCTACTCGATCCGTGTCGTCTCGGAAATCACCGAGTCGAACGGTTCGTCGTCGATGGCTTCGGTGTGCGGCGGCTGCCTCGCGCTGATGGACGCCGGCGTGCCGATGAAGGCTCACGTCGCCGGTATCGCGATGGGCCTGATTCTCGAAGGCAACCGCTTCGCGGTGTTGACCGACATCCTCGGCGACGAAGATCACCTCGGCGACATGGACTTCAAGGTCGCGGGTACGGAACAAGGCGTGACCGCGCTGCAGATGGACATCAAGATCCAGGGCATCACGAAGGAAATCATGCAGGTCGCGCTCGCGCAGGCTAAGGAAGGCCGCATGCACATTCTCGGCAAGATGACCTCGGCCGTGGCAGGCGCGAACACGCAGCTGTCGGAGTTCGCACCGCGCATGATCACGATCAAGATCAACCCGGAAAAGATCCGCGACGTGATCGGCAAGGGCGGCTCGGTGATCCGTGCGCTGACCGAAGAAACCGGCACGACGATCGACATTTCAGACGACGGCGTCGTCACGATCGCGAGCACGAACAGCGAAGGCATGGCCGAAGCGAAGCGTCGTATCGAAGCGATCACGATGGAAGTCGAAGTGGGCCAGGTGTACGAAGGTACCGTGCTCAAGCTGCTCGACTTCGGCGCGATCGTGAACATCCTGCCGGGTAAGGACGGTCTGCTGCATATTTCCGAGATCGCGAACGAGCGCATCAAGGACATCAACGACTATCTGAAGGATGGCCAGCAGGTGAAGGTCAAGGTCATCCAGACGGACGAGAAGGGTCGTGTGCGTCTGTCGGCGAAGGCATTGCTGAACGACGCGCCGCAAGGCGAACCGACGCCGCAGTAAGGCGTTAGCGGACAAACGGCCGGCCGTGTCATGCACGCCGGCCGTTTTTCATGCAGGATGGATTGCGTTGCATATTCGAATCGCAGCGCTACGGCGGACGGCAGCAACGGGTAGGCAACGCAATCCAATCTTGGAGTTGACGCAGATGAAAGCGATCGAAATCACTGAATTCGGTGCCCCGGAAGTCCTCAAGCTGGCAGAGCGTCCGACGCCGCAGCTCAAGGCTGGCGAGGTGCTGATCAAGGTGGCGGCATCCGGCATCAATCGTCCGGACGTGTTTCAGCGCAAGGGCGGCTATGCGCCGCCGCCGGGAGCGTCGGATCTGCCGGGGCTGGAGGTGGCGGGCGAGATAGTCGGCGGCACGATCGAAGCGAAGAACAATCCGTTCGGTCTGAAGATTGGCGACCGCGTTTGCGCGCTGCTCGCGGGCGGCGGCTATGCCGAGTATGCGGCGGCGCCGCTTCTGCAATGCCTGCCCGTGCCGGCGGGATTGTCGGACGTCGAAGCGGCTTCGCTGCCCGAGACTTTCTTCACGGTGTGGAGCAACGTGTTCAATCGCGCGCAGCTCGGCCAGGGTGAGGGCGGCGCGAACGAAACGCTGCTCGTGCAGGGCGGATCGAGCGGCATCGGCGTGACGGCGATCCAGATTGCGCACGCGCTCGGCTTCCGTGTGTTCGCCACCGCAGGCTCGGACGACAAGTGCCGCGCGTGCGAAGCGCTCGGCGCCGAACGGGCGATCAACTACAGGACTGAAGATTTCGTCGAAGTCATCAAGTCGCTGACCAACGATCGTGGCGTCGACGTGATCCTCGACATGGTCGCGGGCAGCTACGTGCCGCGCGAACTGTCGGCGCTCGCCGACGGTGGCCGCATCGTGCTGATTGCGCTGCTCGGCGGCGCGAAGGCGGAGCTGAACCTGAACGAAGTGCTGCGTCGCCGTCTGACCGTTACCGGTTCGACGCTGCGGCCACGGCCGATCGAGTTCAAGGCACAGATCGCCGCGCAATTGAAAGAGCGCGTATGGCCGCATCTCGAAGCCGGGCGCATCAAGCCGGTCGTGCATCGCGTGTTTCCGGCCACCCAGGCTGCCGACGCGCATACGCTGATGGAAAGCAGCACCCACGTCGGCAAGATCGTGTTGACGTGGGGTCAGGAGGCTTGACACCATCGGTTTGACCCGATCCACCCCACGCAGTAAAATTGCGCGTTTTGCGCGCGCCGGAGCAGGTCGGACTGGCAAGACAGGACAATACGAGACGATGTCGAATCAACAACGAGCCAAACTGGTAGTCGGTAACTGGAAGATGCATGGGCGGCTCGCCGCGAACGCCGCGTTGTTGCAGGCAGTGGTGCAAGGCGCCAATGAATTGCCGGCCGACGTGCGCGTCGGTGTCTGCGTGCCGAGCCTCTATGTCGCGCAGGCGCAGTCGCTGCTCGAAGGCAGCCCGGTCGTGTGGGGCGTGCAGGACGTGTCCGCGTTCACGCATGGCGCCTATACCGGCGAAGTGGCTGCGCCGATGGTGACGGACTTCGGTGCCACGTTTGCGATCGTCGGGCATTCGGAGCGTCGTGCGTATCACCGCGAAAGCGCCGAGCTGGTCGCGGTGAAAGCGCAGCGTGTGCTCGAGGCGGGTTTGACGCCGATCGTGTGCGTCGGCGAAACGCTCGAAGAACGCGAGGCTGGTTCGACCGAGCAGGTCGTCGGCGGTCAGCTCGACGAAGTGCTCGCGAAGCTGTCGTCTCAGGACGCGGCTCGCCTCGTCGTCGCGTATGAGCCAGTGTGGGCAATTGGCACCGGCAAGAGCGCATCGGCGGCACAGGCGCAGGCCGTGCATGCGTTCCTGCGTGCTCGTCTCGCGGCAAAGGGTGCGGCGGACGTACCCTTGCTGTACGGGGGCAGCGTGAAACCGGACAACGCGGAAGAACTGTTCCGTCAGAACGATATCGACGGCGGTCTGATCGGCGGGGCGTCGTTGAAAGATCAGGATTTCCTGGCGATCTGCAAGGCGGCCGCTGCGACCAGCGTGGCGGGTTAAGCAGGGCGTCTCGACGAGGATGACTCCTTTTCGCGCCACACACAATGTGCGGCGCGGTTAAATAAAGACTCAGGTGAGTGTGATGCTGTATTTGAAAACATTGATTATCGTCGTTCAGTTGTTGTCGGCGCTCGGGGTCATCGGCCTCGTGTTGCTGCAGCACGGCAAGGGTGCCGACATGGGCGCAGCTTTCGGCAGCGGCGCATCGGGTAGCTTGTTCGGTGCGACGGGCTCGGCGAACTTCCTGTCGCGTACCACGGCGGTGCTCGCAGCGCTGTTCTTTGCCACGACCTTGGCGCTCACTTACCTTGGTGCGTATCACGTGAAGCCGTCGGCAGGCGTGCTGGGCGCGGCGGCTACTGCACCGATCGCGGCTTCGCCTGCTTCCGCACCGGCTGCAGGCTCGGCTCCGGTGGCGGCATCGCCCGCAGTGCCGGCATCGCCCGCGTCGGTTCCGGCAACGGGTGTGCCGAAATAAATTTTCTGTAGGCGTGCTCTTGTGCGTTGAACAATCTGTTTAAACAAGTTACAATTCAAGTCTTGAAGCGATTCGCGGGTTTTACAAGTTGTTTTCCCGGATTGCATATAGTGCCGACGTGGTGAAATTGGTAGACACGCTATCTTGAGGGGGTAGTGGCGAAAGCTGTGCGAGTTCGAGTCTCGCCGTCGGCACCAAATGTTATCTAAATGCCAGCCGCTTGCTTCGCTTCGGCTGGCATTTTCACTTCTGGCGTATGGCTGTAGGGCTTACGTCATGCGTGTTGAGGAAGTGATTTCGCGTCAGGGGTGCTATGCTCCTGACGGCACTCAGAACCAACCGATTGAGGATTGTCTTGAACCTCGCAGCCTATTTCCCCGTTTTGTTGTTCCTTATTGTGGGCACCGGTTTAGGCGTAGCACTGGTCAGTATCGGCAAGCTCCTCGGTCCCAACAAACCCGACACCGAAAAAAACGCACCGTACGAGTGCGGCTTCGAAGCATTCGAAGATGCGCGCATGAAGTTCGATGTGCGTTACTACCTCGTCGCCATTCTCTTCATCATTTTCGATCTTGAAACCGCGTTCCTGTTCCCGTGGGGCGTGGCATTGCGCGACATCGGCTGGGCCGGGTTCACAGCAATGATGATTTTCCTGCTCGAGTTCCTGCTTGGTTTTGCCTACATCTGGAAGAAGGGCGGCCTCGACTGGGAATGATGGATTAATCGCCGGTTTGCGTGGGTGGCCAGGCTTGCCGCCCCGTCTGGAGTGGAAAGCAAATGAGTATCGAAGGGGTCTTGAAAGAAGGGTTTGTCACCACTACGGCAGACAAACTGATCAACTGGACGCGCACCGGCTCGCTGTGGCCGATGACGTTCGGTCTCGCATGCTGCGCGGTCGAGATGATGCATGCGGGCGCCGCCCGTTATGACCTCGACCGTTTCGGTGTCGTGTTCCGTCCGAGTCCGCGTCAGTCGGACGTGATGATCGTCGCCGGTACGCTGTGCAACAAGATGGCGCCCGCTCTGCGCAAGGTCTACGACCAGATGGCGGAGCCGCGCTGGGTAATCTCGATGGGCTCGTGCGCGAACGGTGGCGGCTATTACCACTACTCGTACTCGGTGGTGCGCGGCTGCGACCGGATTGTCCCGGTCGATGTGTACGTGCCGGGTTGTCCGCCCACCGCGGAAGCGCTGGTGTACGGCGTGATCCAGCTGCAAGCCAAGATTCGCCGCACCAACACCATCGCCCGTCAATAAGGCCAAAGCCTCCCCACAATATGGCAAGCAAACTCGAGACCCTGAAAGCGAACCTCGAGGCGGCCTTTGGCGGCCTCCTGACGAGCGTGACCGAGTCGGTCGGTGAATTGACGATCGTCGTCAAGGCTGGCGACTACCTCAACGTGGCAAAGCGCCTGCGCGACGACCGCTCGCTCGGTTTCGAGCAGTGTGTCGACCTGTGCGGCGTCGATTACCAGACCTATGCTGAAGGCGCTTACGACGGCCCGCGTTTTGCAGCAGTGCTGCATCTGCTGTCGGTGCAGAACAACTGGCGTCTGCGTCTGCGCGTATTCGCGCCGGACGACGACATGCCGATCTTGCCGTCCGTCGTCGATATCTGGAATTCGGTCAACTGGTACGAGCGCGAAGCGTTCGACCTGTACGGCATCGTCTTCGAAGGTCACCCAGACCTGCGCCGCATTTTGACCGACTACGGTTTTATCGGTCATCCGTTCCGCAAGGATTTCCCTGTCTCCGGCTACGTCGAGATGCGCTACGACCCGGAAGAGAAGCGCGTCGTCTATCAGCCGGTGACGATCGAGCCGCGGGAAATCACGCCGCGCGTGATCCGCGAGGATCGCTATGGCGGTCTGAAACACTAAGAGAACGTCATGGCAGAGATCAAGAACTACACGCTCAACTTCGGTCCGCAGCACCCGGCAGCGCACGGTGTGTTGCGCCTCGTGCTCGAACTCGACGGCGAAGTGATTCAGCGCGCCGATCCGCACATCGGTCTGCTGCATCGCGCAACTGAAAAGCTCGCCGAAAGCAAGACGTTTATCCAGTCGGTGCCGTACATGGACCGTCTCGACTACGTGTCGATGATGGCCAACGAGCACGGCTACGTGCTTGCCATCGAGAAGTTGCTCGGCATCGACGTGCCACTGCGCGCGCAATACATTCGCGTACTGTTCGACGAAATCACGCGCGTGTTGAATCACCTGATGTGGATCGGCGCGCACGCGCTCGACGTCGGTGCGATGGCGGTGTTCCTGTATGCGTTCCGCGAGCGCGAAGACCTGATGGACGTGTACGAAGCGGTGTCCGGCGCACGGATGCACGCGGCCTACTACCGTCCGGGTGGCGTCTACCGCGATCTGCCTGACGCAATGCCGCAATACAAGGCGTCGAAGATTCGCAATGCGAAGGCGTTGTCGAAGATGAACGAGAACCGTCAGGGTTCGCTGCTCGACTTCATCGACGACTTCTTCACCCGTTTCCCGAAGTGCGTGGACGAATACGAAACGCTGCTCACCGACAACCGGATCTGGAAGCAGCGTCTGGTCGGCATCGGTGTGGTCAGCCCGGAGCGCGCGCTACAACTCGGCATGACCGGCGCGATGCTGCGTGGCTCGGGCGTCGAGTGGGACCTGCGCAAGAAGCAACCGTATGAAGTTTATGACAAGCTCGACTTCGACATTCCGGTCGGCGTGAATGGCGATTGCTACGACCGCTATCTGGTACGCGTCGAAGAAATGCGTCAATCGTGCCGGATCGCGAAACAGTGCATTGAGTGGCTGCGTAAAAATCCCGGCCCTGTGATGACGGACAATCACAAGGTGGCGCCGCCGTCGCGCGTCGGCATGAAGTCGAACATGGAAGATCTGATCCATCACTTCAAGCTGTTCACCGAAGGCTTCCACGTGCCCGAAGGCGAGGCGTACGCCGCAGTCGAACATCCGAAGGGCGAGTTCGGCATCTATCTGATCTCGGACGGCGCCAACAAGCCATACCGTCTGAAGATCCGCGCGCCGGGCTATGCACACCTGTCCTCGCTTGACGAAATGGCCCGCGGCCACATGATCGCCGATGCCGTGACGATCATCGGCACGCAGGACATCGTGTTCGGCGAAGTGGATCGCTAGGACGTATTCATCGACGCGCGTCCGCGGTCGTTGCACCGCCACCCGCGTCAAGCAAAGGAACGCCGGGTCTGTCGCAGTATCACGTGAGCGACAGGTTTTCGTTCGGTAGGAATTGAAAGAGTCGTGTCTGAAAATGATCTCAGCTGAAGGCCTGAAAGAAATCGATCGTGCGGTCGCAAAGTACCCCGCCGATCAGAAACAGTCCGCCGTGATGTCGGCGTTGGCCACTGCTCAAACCGAGCATGGTTGGCTGTCGCCCGAACTCATGCAGTTCGTCGCGGATTATCTCGGCATGCCGGCAATCGCCGTGCAGGAGGTAGCGACCTTCTACACGATGTATGAGACCGCGCCGGTCGGTAAGTTCAAGATCACGCTCTGCACGAACCTGCCGTGCCAGCTCGGCCCTGACGGCGGTTCCGAAAGCGCCGCTGAATACCTGAAGCAGAAGCTCGGCATCGACTTCGGCGAAACCACGCCCGATGGCAAATTCACGCTGAAAGAAGGTGAGTGCATGGGTTCGTGCGGCGACGCGCCGGTGATGCTGGTGAACAACCAACGCATGTGCAGCTTCATGAGCCGCGAGAAGATCGACCAGCTGCTCGAGGAACTTTCGAAATGACGGCTTTACACGATCGTCACATCAAACCGCTGATTCTCGCCGGACTGAACGGCGACAACTGGCATCTCGAAGACTACGTGGCGCGCGGCGGTTATGCCCAGCTGCGTCGCATCCTGGAAGAAAAGATCGCGCCCGAGCAGGTGATCGCCGACGTCAAGGCGTCGGGTCTGCGCGGCCGCGGCGGCGCGGGCTTCCCGACCGGTCTGAAGTGGAGCTTCATGCCGCGCCAGTTCCCGGGCCAGAAGTACCTCGTCTGTAATTCGGACGAGGGCGAGCCGGGTACGTTCAAGGACCGCGACATTCTGCGCTTCAATCCGCATTCGTTGATCGAAGGTATGGCGATCGGCGCGTACGCGATGGGCATCACGGTCGGCTACAACTATATTCACGGCGAAATCTGGGAAGTCTATAAGCGCTTCGAAGAAGCGTTGGAAGAAGCTCGCCGCGCCGGGTTCCTCGGCGACAACATCATGGGCTCGGGCTTCTCGTTCCAGCTGCATGCGCACCATGGTTACGGCGCGTATATCTGCGGCGAGGAAACGGCGCTGCTCGAATCGATCGAGGGCAAGAAGGGGCAACCGCGCTTCAAACCGCCGTTCCCGGCGAGCTTTGGCGTGTACGGCAAGCCCACCACGATCAACAACACCGAGACCTTCGCGGCGGTGCCGTTCCTGCTCGCCATCGGACCGCAGAATTACCTTGAAATCGGCAAGCCGAACAACGGCGGCACGAAGATTTTCTCGGTGTCGGGCGACGTCGAGCGTCCGGGTAATTACGAAATTCCGCTCGGCACGCCGTTCGCGACGCTGATGGAACTCGCCGGCGGCATGCGCGGCGGCAAGAAGATCAAGGCCGTGATTCCTGGCGGTTCGTCGGCGCCGGTGATTCCGGGCGACATCATGATGCAGACCGACATGGATTACGACTCGATCGCGAAGGCTGGCTCGATGCTCGGCTCGGGCGCGGTGATCGTGATGGACGAGACGCGCTGCATGGTGCGCTCGTTGCTGCGCCTGTCGTACTTCTACTACGAAGAGTCGTGCGGTCAATGCACGCCTTGCCGTGAAGGCACAGGCTGGCTGTATCGCGTCGTACATCGTATCGAGCATGGTCTCGGCCGCCAGGAAGATCTGGATCTGCTGAACTCTGTCGCGGAAAACATCATGGGCCGCACGATCTGCGCGCTCGGCGACGCGGCAGCCATGCCGGTTCGGGGCATGCTCAAGCACTACTGGGACGAATTCGAATATCACGTCGCCCACAAGCATTGCCTCGTCGGCGGCCATGCCGGCACGGCGGCGGCGCCCGAAACAGTGGCAGCCTGAGTCGCGCCGACAGATTTGGCTGACGAATAACTACCAGACGAACACCTCAACCGCAGGATTCATCGCCCGAAGCGGGCGATGAACTGGCGAACGATTGAGCGGTAACAGGTTAAGGAAGATTGACCATCATGGTTGAACTGGAAATAGACGGCAAGAAAGTCGAGGTGCCTGAAGGCAGCATGGTGATCCAGGCTGCGCATAAGGTCGACACCTACATTCCTCACTTCTGCTATCACAAGAAGCTGTCGATTGCGGCCAACTGCCGGATGTGTCTGGTCGATGTCGAGAAGATGCCGAAGGCCGTGCCCGCGTGCGCGACCCCGGTGTCGGCCGGCATGATCGTGCGCACCAAGTCGGACAAGGCGGTGAAGGGCCAGCAAGCTGTGATGGAATTCCTGCTGATCAACCATCCGCTCGACTGCCCGATCTGCGACCAGGGCGGCGAGTGCCAGTTGCAGGATCTGGCCGTCGGTTACGGCAAGTCGTCGTCGCGCTATAGCGAAGAAAAGCGCGTGGTGTTCCACAAGAACGTGGGCCCGCTGATCTCGATGGAAGAGATGTCGCGCTGCATTCACTGCACGCGTTGCGTCCGCTTCGGCCAGGAAATCGCCGGCGTGATGGAACTCGGCATGCTTGGCCGCGGCGAGCATTCGGAAATCACGTCGTTCGTCGGCAAGACGGTCGACTCGGAACTGTCGGGCAACATGATCGACCTGTGCCCGGTCGGCGCGCTGACCAGCAAGCCGTTCCGCTACAGCGCCCGTACCTGGGAGCTGTCGCGCCGCAAGTCGGTGAGCCCGCACGATTCCGTTGGCGCGAACCTCATCGTGCAGGTGAAGAACAATCGCGTGATGCGCGTTCTGCCGTTCGAAAACGAAGCGATCAACGAGTGCTGGATTTCGGACAAGGATCGCTTCTCGTACGAAGGTCTCAACAGCCCCGAGCGTCTGACCAAGCCGATGCTCAAGCAGGGCGGCCAGTGGGTCGAAACCGACTGGCAAACCGCGCTCGATTATGTGGTCAAGGGCCTGCAGGGCATCGTGGGCGACCACGGCGCGAACGCGCTTGCGGCGCTGTCGAGCGCGCACAGCACAGTCGAAGAACTGTTCCTGTTGAAGCAGATCGCGCAAGCGGTCGGCACGCCGAACGTCGACTTCCGTCTGCGTCAGTCGGACTTCTCGGCTCCCGTTACCGGCGCGCCGTGGCTCGGCGGCACGATCGCCGATCTGTCGAACGTCGATGCGGCGCTCGTGATCGGCTCGGATCTGCGTCGTGATCATCCGCTGTTCGCCGCGCGTCTGCGCCAGGTCGCACGCGGCGGCTCGGCGCTCACGTTGATCCAGGCCACCAACGACGACGCGATGATCCCGCAGGCGCACCGTGTGGTCGCCGCACCGTCGGCATGGCTCGAGGCGTTGGCAGGGATCGCCGGCGCGGTGGGCGAAGCGAAGGGCGTCGCACTGCCGGAAGCATTCGCCGGCACGCAGCCGACGGACGCGCACAAGCAGATCGCGAAATCGCTGACCAACGGCGCACTGCGCCTCGTGCTGCTCGGCAACGACGCGGTTCGTCATACGGACTTCGCGGCGATCCACGCCGCGGCGCAATGGATTGCCGAAGCGACCGGCGCCACGCTCGGTTTCCTGACCGAAGCGGCCAACACGGTCGGCGCGCACCTCGTGAACGCGCTGCCGGGCGAAGGCGGTCTCAATGCACGCGAAGTGTTCGAGCAACCGCGCAAAGGCTATCTGCTTTTGAATCTCGAGCCGGAATTCGACACGGCCAATCCGGCTCAAGCGCTTGCCGCGCTGAAGCAGGCCGAGATGGTCGTCGTGATGTCGCCGTTCCAGACCGGCGCCGACTATGCCGACGTGCTGTTGCCGATTGCACCGTTCACGGAAACGGGCGGCTCGTTCGTCAACGCGGAAGGCACGGTGCAGGCTTTCAACGGCGTCGTGCGTCCGCTCGGCGACACGCGTCCGGCGTGGAAGGTGTTGCGCGTGCTGGGCAGCCTGCTCGGCGCGCCGGGCTTCGAATACGACACGGTCGAAGAAGTGCGCACAGCGGCGCTCGGCGACGGTGACGTCAGTTCGAGGCTGTCGAACCGTACCGGCGTCGCGGTGACGCGCGGCCAGGCCGTGAAGGCTGCGGAAGGCAAGTTCGAGCGTCTCGCGAACGTGCCGATCTATCACGCCGACGCGCTGGTGCGTCGCGCGGAGTCGCTGCATCTGACCGCGGCGGCCCGTACGGCGAATTCGGTCGGCCTGCCGGCTGCGCTGTTCGACAAACTGGGTTTGAAAGAGGGCGACGCGGTGCGCGTTCGTCAGGGCGAGCAAGCGGTGCAGTTGCCGGCCGTGCGCGACGCGAATCTTGCGGAGACGGTCGTCCGCGTATCGGCGGCTACGCCTGCCGGTGCAGCGCTGGGCAGCCTGTTCGGTGAACTGGTGGTGGAGAAGGCGTAAATGAGCTTGTTCGATACGATCAACTCGGGCGGCGCCCAGCTTCTCGGTGTGGCATGGCCTACGGTGTGGGCGCTCGTGCGCATCCTGGTGGTGGCCGTCGTGATCCTGCTGTGCGTCGCTTACCTGATCCTGTGGGAGCGGAAGCTGATCGGCTGGATGCACGTGCGTCTCGGTCCGAACCGCGTCGGCCCCGGCGGCCTGTTGCAGCCGATCGCCGACGTGCTGAAGCTTCTACTCAAGGAAGTGATCCAGCCTGCCCAGGCGAGCCGCTGGATCTACGTCATCGCGCCGATCATGGTGGTGGTGCCGGCGTTCGCGGTGTGGGCGGTGATTCCGTTCCAGGCGGGCGCGGTACTCGGCGACATCAACGCGGGTCTGCTGTACGCGATGGCGATCTCGTCGATCGGCGTGTATGGCGTGATTCTGGCCGGCTGGGCATCGAACTCGAAATATGCGTTCCTCGGCGCGATGCGCGCCGCCGCGCAGATGGTCTCGTACGAAATCTCGATGGGCTTCGCGCTGGTGGTCGTGCTGATGACGGCCGGTACGCTGAATCTGTCGGGCATCGTCGGCTCGCAGGAGCAGGGCTTCTTCGCCTCGCACGGCTTGAATTTCCTGTCGTGGAACTGGCTACCGCTGCTGCCGATGTTCGTCGTGTACTTCATCTCGGGCATCGCCGAAACGAACCGTCACCCGTTCGACGTGGTGGAAGGCGAATCGGAAATCGTCGCGGGTCACATGATCGATTACTCGGGCATGGCGTTCGCGCTGTTCTTCCTCGCCGAGTACATCAACATGATCGTGATCTCGGCATTGGCTGCAACACTGTTCCTTGGGGGCTGGAGCGCTCCGTTCGGGTTCCTGTCGTTCATCCCGGGCATCTTCTGGCTCGTCCTCAAGGTTTTCCTGCTGTTGTCGGTGTTCATCTGGGCGCGTGCCACGTTCCCGCGCTACCGCTATGACCAGATCATGCGTCTCGGCTGGAAGGTCTTCATTCCGGTCTGCGTGGTGTGGCTCGTGGTGGTCGGCTTCTGGATCATGTCGCCGTTGAACATCTGGAAATAAAGGGCGGACGAACCCATGACCGCAATCCAAAACTTCTTCAAGACTTTCTTCCTCACGGAACTGCTGAAAGGCCTCGCGCTGACCGGACGCTACACGTTTCAGCGCAAGGTCACCGTGCAGTTCCCGGAAGAAAAGACCCCGATCTCGCCGCGTTTCCGCGGTCTGCATGCGCTGCGCCGGTATGAAAACGGCGAGGAGCGCTGCATCGCGTGCAAGCTGTGCGAAGCGGTGTGCCCGGCGCTCGCGATCACGATCGAATCGGAAACGCGCGCGGACAACACGCGCCGCACGACGCGCTACGACATCGACCTGACCAAGTGCATCTTCTGCGGTTTCTGCGAAGAGAGCTGCCCGGTCGACTCGATCGTCGAGACGCACATTCTCGAGTATCACGGCGAGAAGCGCGGCGACCTGTACTTCACGAAGGAAATGCTGCTGGCCGTTGGCGACCGCTACGAAGCACAAATCGCCGCCAACAAGGCAGCCGACGCACCGTATCGTTGAAGCGCTTTCCCGCTGATGCAGTAAATGCGGCAGTAAAAGCATTAACACGGCCTGCTGTCGGGCCGACCGCCGCGGCCTGAACGCCGCGGCACGGCGCACCTGTGTGGCGGTACTGGCGGTTTGCTCCGCTTTTGCCAACCACGCGTGCCAAAGAACAATGCCTGACGATGGCCTAACGATGAACCGGTAATCATGGAATTCACGACCGTACTGTTCTACATCTTCGCGCTGCTCCTCGTGGTTTCAGGGCTGAAGGTGATCACCTCCCGCAATCCAGTGGCGTGCGCACTGTATCTGGTGCTGGCGTTCTTCAACGCAGCCGCGATCTGGATGCTGCTCGAGGCGGAGTTCCTCGCGATCCTGCTGGTGCTGGTCTACGTCGGCGCGGTGATGGTGCTGTTCCTGTTCGTCGTGATGATGCTGGACATCAATCTCGACGTGCTGCGCAAGGACTTCAAACGCTTCGTGCCGATGGCATCGGCAGTGGGCGCGATCATCGTGATCGAAACGGCACTGATTCTGTGGCACGGCTACGGCGCGACGGCTACCGCACTGCACGACACGGCCTCGGCCGCCGCCGGTATGGGCGACTGGTCGAACACGCGCCTGATCGGCAAGGTCATCTACACCAACTACATCTTCGCGTTCGAAATCGCCGGCCTGATTCTGCTGGTCGCCATCATCGCGGCGATCGCGCTGACCACGAGCGACAAGAAGGACAGCAAGCGTCAGAACGTCAGCGCGCAGGTCAAGGTGCGTGCCCAGGACCGCGTGCGCGTCGTGAAGATGCCGTCGGAGAAAACCGCGGCGACCATCGCGGCGGAACAAGCGGCTGCCGCGGCAGCCGCAGCAGCAGCCGACTCGGCAGCAGCCAAGAACAGCTGAGCGGACAGGAGATAGAAATCATGTTGACCCTTGCCCATTACCTCGTCCTCGGCGCGATCCTGTTTGCTATCAGCGTCGTCGGCATTTTCCTGAACCGCCGCAACGTCATCATCATCCTGATGGCGATCGAACTGATGCTGCTCGCGGTGAACACCAATTTCGTCGCGTTCTCGCACTATCTGGGCGACGTGCACGGCCAGGTTTTCGTCTTCTTCGTGCTGACGGTTGCTGCAGCCGAATCGGCGATCGGTCTCGCAATTCTGGTGACCCTGTTCCGTAGTCTCGACACGATCAATGTCGAGGATCTCGATCAGCTCAAAGGTTAATTTCAGGAAAAGCGGTTATGTCCACGATACTCAATGAAAACCTGCTGTTGGCAATTCCGCTGGCACCGCTCGCCGGTTCCCTGGTTGCAGGGCTGTTCGGCAAGGCGATAGGGCGGGCGGGTGCGCATTCTGTCACGATCCTCGGCGTCGCGATTTCGTTCATCCTGTCGGTCATGGTCTTCTTTCAGGTGATGGACGGCGCGAGCTTCAACGCGACCGTTTATCAATGGATGTCGATCGGCAAGACGCAGCTCGAAGTCGGCTTCCTGGTCGACTCGCTGACCGCGATGATGATCGTCGTGGTCAACTTCGTGTCGCTGATGGTGCACATCTATACGATCGGCTACATGGCCGACGACGACGGCTACCAGCGCTTCTTCTCGTACATCTCGCTGTTCACGTTCTCGATGCTGATGCTCGTGATGAGCAACAACTTCCTGCAGCTGTTCTTCGGCTGGGAAGCGGTGGGTCTCGTTTCGTACCTGCTGATCGGCTTCTACTTCAAGCGAGAGAGCGCGATCTACGCGAACATGAAGGCGTTCATCGTGAACCGCGTCGGCGACTTCGGTTTCCTGCTCGGCATCGGTCTGCTGTTCGCGTTCGCCGGTTCGATGAACTACGGCGAAGTCTTCGCAAAGCGTACCGAACTCGCGGCGCTGAACTTCCCGGGTACCGACTGGGGCTTGCTGACGGTGGCCTGCATTTGCCTGTTCATCGGCGCGATGGGTAAGTCGGCGCAGTTCCCTCTGCACGTGTGGCTGCCGGACTCGATGGAAGGTCCGACGCCGATCTCCGCGCTGATTCACGCTGCGACCATGGTGACGGCCGGTATCTTCATGGTTACGCGCATGTCGCCGCTGTTCGAACTGTCCGATACGGCGCTGTCGTTCGTCATGGTCATCGGTGCGATTACCGCGCTGTTCATGGGCTTTCTCGGCATCGTCCAGAACGACATCAAGCGTGTGGTCGCTTATTCCACGCTGTCGCAGCTCGGTTACATGACGGTCGCGCTCGGCGCATCGGCTTACTCGGTCGCCGTGTTCCACCTGATGACGCACGCGTTCTTCAAGGCGCTGCTGTTCCTCGGCGCGGGTTCGGTGATCATCGGCATGCATCACGATCAGGACATGCGCAACATGGGCGGCCTGCGCAAGTACATGCCGATTACGTGGATCACGTCGCTGATCGGTTCGCTCGCGCTGATCGGCACGCCGTTCTTCTCAGGCTTCTACTCGAAAGACTCGATCATCGACGCGGTGAAGCTGTCGCATCTGCCGGGCTCGGGTTTCGCGTACTTCGCGGTGGTCGCAAGCGTGTTCGTGACCGCGTTGTATTCGTTCCGCATGTATTTCATGGTGTTCCACGGCGAGGAGCGCTTCCGCAATCCGAAGCACCCGGAATCGCCGATGGGCGCCGAAGCCGCGTCGCATGCAAATGGCGCGCACGGCCACGACGACCATGGTCACGTTCACGGCGCCCACGCTCACGAGCCGCACGAAACGCCGTGGGTCGTGTGGGTGCCGCTCGTGCTGCTGGCGATTCCGTCGATCGTGATCGGCGCGATCGGCGTCGGTCCGATGCTGTTCGGCGACTTCTTCCAGCACGGCGTCGCGTTCGACAAGGTGATCTACATCAGCGAGAACCATCCGGCGCTGCATGAGATGGCCGAAGAATTCCAGGGCTGGGCGTCGATGGGTCTGCACTCGGTGTCGGGCCTGCCGGTATGGCTCGCGCTCGCAGGCGTGGTGGTCGCATGGTTCCTGTATCTGGTCCGTCCGGATCTGCCCGCTGTCATCAAGCGCGCATTCGGCCCGATCTACACGTTGCTCGATAACAAGTACTACATGGACAAGATCAACGAAGTCGTGTTTGCGCGGGGCGCTGTGGCCATTGGCCGTGGTTTGTGGAAGGAAGGCGACGTGGTCGTGATCGACGGCATCGTGAACGGCAGCGCACGCTTTATCGGCTGGTTCGCTAGCGTGATCCGCTTCCTCCAATCCGGTTACATCTACCACTACGCGTTCGCCATGATCATCGGCATGCTGGGGCTCCTGACCCTGTTTGTAACGCTCGGCGGCAAATAAGGCGAGAGACACTCATGCACGCTTATCCGATTCTCAGCATCGCGATCTGGTTGCCGATCTTCTTCGGTCTGCTGGTCCTCGCGATCGGCAACGACGAGAACCCCGCTCCCGCGCGCTGGATCTCGCTGATCGGCTCGGTCCTGAGCTTCCTCGTCACGCTGCCGCTGATCACCAGCTTCGATTCGAGCACCGCCGACCTGCAGTTCGTCGAGCAGGCGAACTGGATCCAGCGCTTCCACATCATGTATCACCTCGGCGTGGACGGCATTTCGATGTGGTTCGTCTCGTTGACCGCGTTGATCACGGTGATCGTCGTGATCGCAGCGTGGGAAGTGATCACGAAGAACGTCGGCCAGTACCTCGCGGCCTTTCTGATCCTTTCGGGCATCATGGTCGGCGTGTTCAGCGCGGCCGACGGCATGCTGTTCTACGTGTTCTTCGAAGCGACGCTGATCCCGATGTACATCATCATCGGCGTGTGGGGCGGGGCGAACCGTGTGTACGCGGCGTTCAAGTTCTTCCTGTACACGCTGGCGGGCTCGCTGCTGATGCTGGTTGCGCTGATCTATCTGTACAACGAGACCGGCTCGTTCGACATCGCCACCTGGCAGCACGCGCAGATCGCGATGACGCCGCAGGTGCTGCTGTTTATCGCGTTCTTCCTGGCCTTCGCGGTAAAGGTGCCGATGTGGCCGGTGCACACGTGGTTGCCGGACGCGCACGTGGAAGCGCCGACTGGCGGCTCGGTGGTGCTGGCTGCGATCATGCTGAAGCTCGGTGCGTACGGTTTCCTGCGCTTTTCGCTGCCGATCACGCCTGATGCGAGCCATTTCCTCGCACCGGTCATCATCACGCTGTCGCTGATCGCCGTCATCTACATCGGTCTCGTTGCGATGGTGCAGGCCGACATGAAGAAGCTGGTCGCGTATTCGTCGATTGCGCACATGGGCTTTGTCACGCTCGGCTTCTTCATCTTCAATCAGCTCGGCGCGGAAGGCGCGATCGTGCAGATGATCTCGCATGGCTTCGTGTCGGGCGCAATGTTCCTGTGCATCGGCGTGCTGTACGACCGCATGCACTCGCGTCAGATCGCCGATTACGGCGGCGTCGTCAACGTGATGCCGAAGTTCGCGGCGTTCGTGATGCTGTTCGCGATGGCGAATTGCGGCTTGCCGGGCACTTCCGGTTTCGTCGGCGAATTCATGGTGATTCTGGCCTCCGTCCAGTACAACTTCTGGATCGCGAGTGGCGCGGCAGTCACGCTGATTCTCGGCGCGGCCTACACGCTGTGGATGTACAAGCGCGTGTACTTCGGCGCGGTCGCGAACGACCACGTGAAGAACCTGCTCGACATCGACCGTCGCGAATTTTTCATGCTGGCAGTGCTCGCCGCACTGACGCTGTTCATGGGCCTGTATCCGAAGCCCTTTACCGATGTGATGCACGTATCCGTGGAAAACCTCCTCTCCCACGTTGCGCAATCGAAGCTGCCGTTGCCTCAGTAACGACGAGCGGAGGAATTTAAGACCATGCAAAACGCCCCTATGACTGCTCTGTTGCCTGACGCATTGGTGATGTTCGCCATTGTCATCGCGTGGCTCAACGACACGTTCGTCGGCCCGGAGGGTCGCCGTACCACGTATTTCATCGCGTTCTTCTCGACGCTCGTCGCCGGGATCTGGTTCGCGGTGAATGCGTTCGACCCGCAAGTGCATTACTTCTTCGATCACATGTACGTGGTCGATCCGTTCGCCAACGTTATGAAGGCGGTGGTGTCGCTCGGCTACGCGGTGACGATCGTTTATTCGCGTCGCTACCTCGAAGACCGTAGCCTGTTCCGCGGCGACTTCTTCCTGCTCGGCATGTTCTCGCTGCTCGGCCAGATCGTGATGATCTCGGGCAACAACTTCCTGACGCTGTATCTCGGTCTGGAACTGATGTCGCTGTCGCTGTACGCGGTGATCGCGCTGCGTCGCGAAGTGGCGTCGTCGAACGAAGCGGCGATGAAGTACTACGTGCTCGGCGCGCTGGCTTCCGGTTTCCTGCTGTACGGTGTTTCGATGCTGTATGGCGCGACCGGCTCGCTGGACCTGAACGAAGTGTTCAAGGCGATCAGCACGAGCCACTACGATCCGACCGTGCTGCTGTTCGGCGTGATCTTCATCGTGGCGGGCGTGGCGTTCAAGATGGGCGCGGTGCCGTTCCATATGTGGGTGCCCGACGTGTATCAGGGCGCACCGACGGCGATGACGCTCATCGTCGGTGGCGGTCCGAAGGTCGCGGCGTTCGCGTGGGGTCTGCGTTTCCTCGTGATGGGCCTTCTGCCGCTGGCGGTTGAATGGCAACAGATGCTGGTGATTCTGGCGGCGCTGTCGCTGATCGTCGGCAACATCACCGGTATCGTGCAGCGCAACGTCAAGCGGATGCTCGCGTATTCGGCGATCTCGAACATGGGCTTCGTGCTGCTCGGCCTGCTCGCCGGCGTGGTCGACCAGAAGACCACGGGCGCCGCGAGCGCGTACGGCTCGGCGATGTTCTACAGCATCGTCTACCTGATCACGACGCTCGGTACCTTTGGCGTCATCATGCTGCTCGCGCGCCGCGACTTCGAAGCGGACACGCTGGAGGACTTCAAGGGCCTCAATCAGCGCAGCGCGGTCTTCGCGTTCGTGATGATGATCATGATGTTCTCGCTCGCGGGTATTCCGCCGGCAGTCGGCTTCTACGCGAAGCTCGCCGTGCTGCAAGCGACGATGAACGCCGGCCTGACCTGGCTTACCGTGCTCGCGGTGATCACGTCGCTGTTCGGCGCGTTCTACTACCTGCGTATCGTCAAGCTGATGTACTTCGACGAGCCGCAAGACAAGTCGGCGATCGTGGCGGACACGAGCACGCGCGCGTTGCTCGCGTTGAACGGCGTCGCCGTGCTGGTGCTCGGTATCGTGCCGGATCCGCTGTTGCGCGCCTGCCTGCAGGCGATCCAGCACACGCTGTTGCTCTGATGTCCGCTGCGGGCTGGTTTATCGTGCTGTTGGCGCTAGTCGGCGCCAACCTGCCGTTCCTGAATCAGCGCCTCTTCGCCGCGGTGCCGTTGAAAGCGGCGAAGAAAAGCGCCTGGCTCCGGATTGCCGAATTGATCGTGCTGTATTTCGTGGTCGGCGCGCTGGGCTTTTTGCTCGAAGCGCGCGCGGGAAATCGCTTCGAGCAGGGCTGGCAGTTTTATGCGATCACGTTCGCTCTGTTCGTCGTGTTCGCTTTTCCCGGTTTTACCTTCCAATATCTCGTCAAACGCCGCTGACGGCGTCTCGCCGTCGCGCGCGCCTGGCTGTTCCGAGGTCCGCACATGGCAGAACTTCCCAATCACGACGCCGCGCTAACCGAGACTTGTATCGACAGCAAGACGGTCCATCAGGGGCCGTTCATGACAGTCAAGTACGATACGGTCCGACTCCCGGACGGCAAACAAGCGACGCGCGAATACGTTCAGCATCCGGGCGCCGTCATGGTGATCCCCTTGTTCGATGACGGTCGCGTGCTGCTCGAAAGTCAGTATCGCTATCCGATGGGCAAGGTGATGGTCGAATATCCGGCCGGCAAGCTCGACCCGAACGAGGGCGCGCTGGCGTGCGCGGTGCGGGAACTGCGCGAGGAGACCGGCTATACCGCGCGCGAGTACGTGTACCTGACACGGATCCACCCGATCATTTCTTACTCGACCGAATTCATTGATATCTATCTGGCGCGGGGCTTGACCGCGGGCGAGCGCAAGCTCGACGAAGGTGAGTTTCTCGAACTGTTCACCGCGACCGTGGAGCAAGTGTCCGAGTGGGTGCGCACGGGCAAGATCACCGATGTGAAGACGATCATCGGTACTTTCTGGCTCGAGAAAGTGCTGTCGGGCACGTGGCCGACTGAGGCGCCCGAGACGGTGTAAGTTCGCGTCAGCCCGGGAGCTGATTTAACCAAGCCCCTGTTGGTCGATGACCGGCAGGGGCTTTGTCATTGGCTCCGCCGTTTCTTTCTGGCTCAACAGAATTCCGTTTCCTATGCCATCTGGCTGGCTCGTCGTGGCCCTGCCGGCCGGCTAGTATGAACCGTCCGATCACCGAGTCCGCCGTCGATTTTGTTTGGGATAGCCGACGCTACTCATCTGAGTGATCTGATTCCGGCTCAACCTCAGGTTGTCAATTGACAACTCGAAATTGAGCGGCTACATTGGAGGTGTCGATGGTTCGAGGAAGGCACAAGAAGAAAGAGATCGAGGCCGCATTGGCGTACGCGGAGCAGCACGGCTGGCGCGTTCAGGACGGCGGAAGAGGTCATGCGTGGGGAAAAATCTATTGCCCGTACAAAGACGCCGAATGTCGGTGCGGAGAGTTCTGTATATCGAGCGTTTGGAGTACGCCGAAGAATCCCGGCAATCACGCCAGACATCTGCGGCGCATCGTCGGCAACTGCGCGGCACGGCGCTGGTGTGTTCCTAGGGAGCAAACAGGAATTGCAATAACCTGGGCTCAACAAAGACAGGAGTAACGTATGGAATATGTGTTCACGTTGAAGTACCGCCTCGCCGCGGAAGACTGCGATGCAGACGCAATGGTGGAGCGGTTGGGCGACGCGGGGTGCGACGACGCCACGATTGGCGTCGGGCAACCAGGCCGCCTTGCGCTGCTTTTCAGCCGTGAAGCCACGAGCGCATTCGAGGCTGTCACCAGCGCGCTCAAGGACGTGAAACGCGCTGTGCCGTCCGCGCAACTGGTCGAGGCAGGACCTGACTTCGTGGGGCTGACCGACGTGGCCGAAATGGCGGGAGTGTCGCGGCAAAACATGCGCAAGCTGATGCTGAACAACGCCATCGACTTTCCGCCGCCGGTCCACGAAGGCAGTGCGTCGGTGTGGCATCTGACGGACGTCCTCGAATGGCTGACCGCGCGCGGCGGGTACGAGATTGACATTAGTGTCGCGGATGTCGCAAAACTGGCGAAGCAGATCAATCTGACGAAGGAGGCCCGTCAGATTGAACCGCGCGTGAGTCGTCAACTCGGCAATCTCGTGGTGTAGCGGTGCGCCGCAAGCGGGCTGGAGAACCGAGCAAATGTGGCACCGGTTACCGCTCGGGCCGCCTTCGGCAGCACATGCCGTAAAGCGTTAAAATCGCGCACCCACGTGATATTCCGTTGCGGCAGTTGGCGGCTGTGCGTCGGCCCAAAGGTTTTACGAACGATCGTTCACAAATTTCCATTTTGCGCTAAACTGGCACGCAAGCCCTGATTCCACATGAAGGTCCTCGATTTACAGTGTCCCCATGGCCATCGGTTCGAAGGCTGGTTCGCTTCGGCTGATGACTTCGAGTCGCAGCAGTCCCGCAAGCTCGTCGAATGTCCGATCTGCGGTGCGCACGAGGTGAGCCGTTTGCCGTCGGCACCGCGTCTGAATCTGTCGGGCGCGACCGACTCAAAAGCGCCGGCGGGCGTCGAGCAAATGCAGGCGCACATGATTCGGGCGCTGCGCGAGGTACTGGAGAAGACCGAGAACGTGGGCGACCGCTTCGCCGAGGAAGCGCGGCGCATTCACTACAACGAAGCGCCCGCGCGCAGTATTCGTGGTGTCACCACACCCGAGGATGCGCGTGCCTTGGTCGAGGAAGGCATCGAAGTGATGCCGCTGCCGGTCCCGGCTGCGCTGAAGGAACCACTGCAGTAGCGCGGTGGCTCCAGGCGGCTGGGTGGTGGCGGCCAGGAGACACTACGCATGAATCTGGACTATTCCCCCGCTGAAGACGCGTTCCGCGCCGACATCCGCGCCTGGCTCGAAGCGAATCTGCCTCGCGAGCTAAGCGACAAGGTTCTCAATCACAAACGTCTTTCCCGCGAAGACTTCGCAAGCTGGCACAGGCTGCTCGGCACGCGAGGCTGGTCGGCGGTCGCGTGGCCGCGCGAATACGGCGGCCCCGGCTGGGACGCGACCCAACGACATATCTGGGAAGAAGAGTGCGCGCGTGTTGGCGCACCTACCGTGCTGCCTTTCGGCGTCTCGATGGTTGCGCCGGTGCTGATGAAGTACGGTAGCGAGGCGCAGAAACGCCACTATCTGCCGCGCATTCTCGACGGCACGGACTGGTGGTGTCAGGGCTATTCGGAGCCCGGGTCGGGTTCCGACCTTGCGTCGCTGCGCACCCGCGCCGAGCGTGTCGGTGATCATTACGTGGTCAATGGTCAGAAGACTTGGACCACGCTCGGCCAGCACGCCGACATGATGTTCTGCCTCGTGCGCACCGACAGCGGCGCCAAAAAGCAGGAGGGCATCTCGTTCCTGCTGATCGACATGAAAACGCCGGGCATCACGGTGCGGCCCATCGTCACGCTCGACGAGGATCACGAGGTCAATGAAGTGTTCTTCGAGGACGTCAAAGTGCCGCTCGACAATCTGGTCGGCGAAGAAAATCGCGGCTGGACCTATGCGAAATATCTGCTTGGGCACGAGCGTACCGGCATCGCGCGAGTCGGTGCGTCGAAGCGTGAACTGGTGTTTCTCAAACGTGTCGCGCTGAATCAGAAAAAGAACGGCAAGCCGCTGCTGCACGATCCGGTGTTTGCGGCAAAGGTCGCGAGTCTCGAAATCGAGTTGATGGCGCTCGAAGTCACCGTGCAACGCGTGGTGGCGAACGAGGCGGGCGGTCGCGGCCCGGGCCCGGAAGCGTCGATGCTGAAGATCAAGGGCACGGAAGTGCAACAGGGACTCACCGAACTGATGTTCGAAGCGATCGGTCCGCTGGCCGCGCCGTTCGACGTGCCGTTCCTCGAAGGCGAACGCGAGCACAGTCTTGCCGGCGACGACGATGCCGCGCCGCTTGCCGCGTACTACTTCAACTTCCGCAAGACGTCGATTTACGGCGGCTCGAACGAAATTCAAAAGAACATCATCGCGCAGATGATTCTCGGACTTTGAGGAGCGGCGCATGGACTTCACTTTCAACGACGAACAGCAGCAATTTGCCGATGCGCTGCGCCGCTATCTCGAGAAGAGCTACGGCTTCGAAGCGCGCCAGGCGATCGTGCGCTCGGAGGCGGGCATATCGGCCGATCATTGGGCTGCGTTCACCGAATTGGGGCTGACCGCGTTGCCGGTGCCGGAAGCACAGGGCGGTTTCAACGGCGGCCCGATCGACATGCTCGTGGTCATGCAGGAACTCGGCCGCGCGCTCGTCGTCGAGCCGTATTGGGCGACCGCGGTCGGCATCGAAGCACTGCGGCTCGCCGGAACCGGCGACGGCGAAGATGCCGCGCTGCTCGAACGGGCGGCCCAGGGCGAAGCCAAACTGGCCGTGGCGTTTCATGAGCCGCATGCCCGCTACGATCTGTTCGACCTCGCGACGACCGCGAGCGCGCAGGGCCCGCAGTACACGCTGAGCGGCAGAAAATCTGTCGTGCTGCACGGTGCGCAGGCGGACCACTGGATCGTGCCGGCGCGCCTCGATGGCGAGATCGCACTCTTCGTCGTCGCGCGCGACGCGACCGGCGTCACGCTTACCGAGTACCGCACCATCGACGGTCAACGCGCCGCAACTCTCGAATTCAACGGCACGCCCGCGCGCCGGCTCTCCGGCGAACATGCGGGGGCGGCAACGCTCGAGCAGATCGCCGACTACGGCACGCTGCTGCTGTGCGCGGAGGCGATCGGCGCGCTCGACGCGCTCAATCACGCCACCGTCGAATATACGAAAACGCGCCACCAGTTCGGTCAGCCGATCGCGCGTTTTCAGGCACTCCAGCACCGCATGGTCGAGATGCTGATCCACGCGGAGCAGGCGCGCTCGATCACGTATCTCGCAGCGATGCGCTACGCGAGTGAAGACGCGAACGAGCGCCGTCGCGCGATCTCCGCGGCCAAGGTTCGGGTCGGCCAGGCCGCGCGTTTCGTCGGTCAACAGGCGGTGCAGTTGCACGGCGGCATGGGTGTCACGAACGAAGTGGCGGCCGCGCACCTGTTCAAGCGCCTCGCGATCATCGAGACCACGCTCGGCGACGTCGATCATCATCTCGCGCGGTTTGCCACGCTGCCCGCGTTTGCGGTCGCCGAAGTCTGATCCGGCCGTTCCACCGAACCAAGGAGGTGCACTGATGAAAATCAGTTTCGAAGATATGGAAGTGGGCACGAGCTACGAAATCGGCAAGCACACGTTCACGCGCGAGGAGATTGTCGAGTTCGCGCAGAAGTTCGATCCGCAGCCGTTTCATCTCGACGAAGCCGCCGCGGCCGAATCGCCGTTCCGCGGGCTCGTAGCGAGTGGCTGGCACACGTGCTCGGTGATGATGGGCATGCTCGTGCGCAAGGTGCTGGCGGATTCGACGTCGATGGGTTCGCCCGGCATCGACGAGATTCGCTGGTTGAAGCCGGTGCGAGTCGGCGACACGATCACGATGATGAACGTCATCGTCGCTAAGCGCGTGTCGCAGAGCAAGCCCGATCGCGGCATCGTGTCGACGCGCTGGGAGGGCATCAATCAGCACGGCGACACGGTGATCACGGTGCGCTCGAACGGCATGTTCGGCCTGCGCAATCCGGGAGCGGCGGCATGACGGCGAGCGCGGCGACGATCGCCGCGTTCGACAGTGCGGACGCTCTGCGCGCGCTCGTCGGCGCGGAGCCGCTCGTCAGCGAATGGCTGAGCGTCGATCAGGACAGGGTCAACCGTTTCGCCGAGGCGACCGGCGATCATCAGTGGATTCACATCGATCCCGAGCGGGCCAAACGCGAATCGCCGTTTGGCGGGCCGATCGCGCATGGGTTTCTGACGCTGTCGCTGATTCCGGCTTTGCTCGGCAAGACGCTGAGAATCGAGCAGCGCATGGGCGTGAACTACGGCTTGAACCGCGTGCGTTTCATGTCGCCGGTACTCGTGGGGTCGTCGCTGCGTGGGAAGTTCGCCGTCGAATCGGTGACCGACGTAGACAACAACGGTGTGCAAGTCGCGTGGAACGTGACGCTGGAGCGTCAGGGCGGCGAACGACCGGTGTGCGTCGCGGAGTTCATCACCCGGCATTACTTCTAGTGCTCGCCCTTCGCAGATGAACTGAAAAAGCGCGAGCCGGCAGGCATGCCGCTCGCGCTTTCTGTTTGTGTCCAGTCGCGTCAGCGAGACAGCGCGCAACTAGTGTTTCGCGTACTGCGTCGCGCCAAACAGAATTTCTTTCGCCTTGTCGTCCATCAGCGGCGCGCGCGCGGATGCGAGCACGTCGACGCCGCGCACGACCGCCGGCCGCGCGGCGATCTCTTCATGCCAGCGCTTCACGTTCGGCAACGAATCGAGATCGACACCCTGATTGTTCCACGAACGGGTCCACGGAAACGCGGCGATGTCCGCGATCGTATAGTCGTTGCCCGCGAGGTAACGCGTCTTGCCGAGTTGCGTGTCCATCACGCCGTACAGGCGTCGCGCTTCGTTGGTGTAGCGATTGACCGCGTATTCGATCTGCTCGGGTGCATACACGCGGAAGTGATGCGTTTGGCCGAGCATCGGACCAAGCCCGCCCATCTGGAACATCAGCCATTGCAGTGCCGCGTAGCGCCCGGCCGGGTCGGTCGGTAGAAACTTGCCGGTCTTCTCGGCCAGATAAATCAGGATCGCACCCGATTCGAATAGCGCGAACGGCCGTCCGTCGGCGGTTTTCGGACCTTCGGAATCGACCAGCGCGGGAATCTTGTTGTTGGGACTGATAGCGAGAAATTCGGGCTTGAACTGGTCACCGGCACCGATATTCACGGCATGCACGTTGTAGGGTAGGCCCGTCTCCTCGAGCATGATATGAACCTTGTGGCCATTCGGGGTCGCCCAGCTATAGACATCGATCATCCTGGCTCCTTGTTCGTCAAAGCGGCGCCGCAAAGAGGGCGCCGCCGTTGTCGAAAATTAGAGCATAGATCGCGCGATGCTGCTTGCAGTGACCTCAACGGCCGCACTCGCTTTGGGCCGAAGCACTCAAACCCGCGTGACCGGCATTTCCACGCGAGCCGCCGCACCCGCATCCATATGACGCGCGAGTTCGAGCTTGGCGATCGCGTTGCGGTGCACTTCATCGGGGCCGTCGGCGAAACGCAGCGTGCGCGCCGACGCATACGCATACGCGAGCGGGAAATCGTCGCTGACACCGCCGCCGCCGTGCGCCTGAATCGCCCAGTCGATCACCTGACACGCCATGTTCGGCGCGACCACCTTGATCATCGCGATCTCGCCGCGCGCGCCCTTGTTGCCGACGGTGTCCATCATATACGCGGTCTTCAACGTGAGCAGACGCGCCTGCTCGATCATGCAGCGCGCTTCGGCGAGACGCTCCTGCGTGACGCCTTGCGACGCAACCGGCTTGCCGAACGCGACACGTTGCAGCGAGCGCTTAGCCATCAGTTCGAGCGCGCGTTCGGCGAGACCGATCAGGCGCATGCAGTGATGGATGCGCCCCGGGCCGAGACGGCCTTGCGCGATTTCGAAGCCGCGGCCTTCGCCGAGCAGCAGGTTGGTGGCGGGCACGCGCACGTTGTCGAGCGTGATCTCCATGTGGCCGTGCGGCGCGTCGTCGTAACCGAACACCGTGAGCGGACGATGCACGGTGATGCCGGTGGCGTCGGCGGGCACGAGGATCATCGACTGCTGCTGATGGCGCGGCGCGTCGGGATCGGTCTTGCCCATCACGATATAGATCGCGCAGCGCGGGTCGCCCGCACCCGACGACCACCACTTGTGGCCGTTGATCACGTAGTGGTCGCCATCGCGCACGATGCTGGTCTGGATATTCGTCGCATCCGACGACGCGACCTCCGGCTCCGTCATCAGAAACGCCGAACGGATCTGCCCTTGCAGCAACGGTTCGAGCCACTCGCGCTTGTTGTCTTCGCTGCCGTAGCGCTCGATCGTCTCCATGTTGCCGGTGTCCGGCGCGTTGCAGTTGAACACTTCGGGCGCCCAGGGCACGCGGCCCATGATCTCGCACAGCGGCGCGTATTCGAGATTCGTCAGGCCGGCGCCGCGCTCCGATTGCGGTAGGAACAGATTCCACAGGCCGGCATCGCGCGCCTTCTGCTTCAGCTGTTCGATCAGTTCGGTGGGTACCCATGCGTTGCCGTTCTGGCGATTGCGCGCGATCTCCGCATAGAACGCCTGCTCGTTCGGATAAATGTGCTCGTCGAAAAAGGCGAGCAGTTTTTCGCGCAACGCCTGGACCTTCGGGGTGTAATCGAAATTCATCTGGGACCTCGCGGGTAACGGACTGCGAATAATCGGAAGCGGGGCGAGCCCTCGTGCCTAGAGAACCTTCTGCGCGTAATGCCAGGCCAGTTCGGCCATCGGCTTCGCGCGCCGGCCGGCGTCGAGCGCCTGCGCGCTCGACGCGGTACCGTCGACGGCGCGCTTCATGATCCCTTGCAGGATCGCGGCGATGCGGAACATGTTGTAGGCCAGATAGAAATTCCAGTCGCCACGAATCTTGAGGCCAGTGCGTTGGCAATAACGCTCGACGTACCGCGCTTCATCGGGAATGCCGAGCGAGGCCCAATCGAGTCCCGCGATGCCGCGGAACTGCGCCGGGTCGACATGCCACGCCATGCAGTGATACGCGAAGTCGGCGAGCGGATCGCCGAGCGTCGACAGTTCCCAGTCGAGCACCGCGAGCACGCGCGGCTCGTTGCGATCGAAGATCAGGTTGTCGAGCCGGTAGTCGCCGTGCACGACCGACACGCGCTCGTTCGTTTCGGCCGGCATATGCTGCGGCAGCCAGTCGATCAGCCGATGCATCGCGTCGATCGGTTCGGTCTCGGATGCCAGATATTGCTTGCTCCAGCGGCCGATCTGGCGGGCGAAGTAATTGCCTGGCTTGCCGTAGTCGGCGAGGCCGGCCGCGGCGACGTCGACGCTGTGCAACGCCGCGATCACGCGATTCATTTCGTCATAGATTGCGGCGCGCTCGGTGGCCGTCATGCCGGGCAGCGATTGGTCCCACAGCACGCGGCCTTCGACGAACTCCATCACGTAGAACGCGCGGCCGATCACGCTTTCGTCCTCGCACAGTGCGAGCATCCGCGCGACCGGCACGTCGGTGCCGGCGAGCGCGTGCATCACGCGATATTCGCGTTCGATCGCATGCGCGGACGGCAGCAGCTTCGCGGCGGGTCCGGGCTTCGCGCGCATCACGTACGAGCGCTTTGGCGTGATCAGCTTGAACGTGGGATTGGATTGTCCGCCCGCGAATTGCTCGAGCGTGAGCGGTCCCGCGAAGCCGTCGACATGTCCGGCCAGCCACGCGGCGAGCGCGTCGTGGTCGAAACGTTGCCGCTCGTTGACCGGGCGGGTGCCCTCGAAAGCCGAGTAGTCCTGTCTGCCTGCGGGTTCGCCGGTCTGCGTGGCTTGCGCCATGTGTCTCCTCCAGTTCGGTGTCAGCTACGCTGGAATCGGATGAATTGTGCGTAGAGCATTTCCATCGTGGTGTTGCGAACGTCGCGATGCAACGGCGACGGCGGTGAATAGTTGAGCATGCGCAGCACCCAGTCGCGCGGCGCGGCGCCGACGTCGAGCGCATTGATGCAGCCGGTCGCCTGCGACAGATGACCGAAGAAGGTGCGTCCGCCCGCCGTCAGCGCGTGCGACAGGATCGCGCGATTGACGCCGCCGTGCAGCACCAGCAGCACGGTATCCCACGACGTGTCCTCGCGCAGCGCCGCGACGGCCGGCAGCACGCGATCGAACAGCTCGCCGATCGTTTCGCCGTCGAGAAAGCGCATGCTCTCCGGCACGATGCCGTCGAACACGCCGAGAAACGCCGCCTCGATATCGCTCGGCGGAATGCTGCCGAGCCGCCCGCCGCGAATCTCCTGCAATGCGGGCTCGATCTCGGGTTCGATCTGCTGACCCGTTTCGACGAGCACGCGCCGCGCGGTTTCGATCGTGCGCGGCAAGCCGCTGACGATCACGCGGTCGAAGCGCACCTGCTGCTCGGCGAACACGCGGCCCGCCGCGCTCGCCTGCTCGCGGCCGTTCGCGTTCAGCGGCACGGTTTCGGGATCGATCGCGCGGCCGGAGTCGTCGAAGTAGGTGACGTCGCCGTGACGCATCAGGAAGATGCGGCGCCGTTTCGGCAGTTGATAGTCGGGCATGTCGGGCGGCTCTCTCGTCGCTTATCTGTAAATCGGCGCGCGCTTTTCGAGGAACGCGCTGATGCCTTCGAGACCGTCGCGATGATGCAGCGACGCGACGAAGTTGTCGCGCTCGGCGACCAGCTGATCCGCGAGCGGCTGCGTGCCGGCCGCGGCGATCAGCCCTTTGATGCGGGAGACCGAATTGGGCGAAATCGCGCCGAGCTCGTCGGCCCACGCGAGCGCGTTATCGAGCGCGGCGCCGGCTTTGGTGAGCCGGTTGACGACGCCGAGTTCGTGCAGACGCGCGGCGCCGATCGGTTTGGCTTCGATCAGTACCTCGGTGGCCAGCTGACGCGGCAGCGACTGCGCGAGGAACCACGAGCCGCCGCCGTCGGGCGTCAAGCCGACGCGCGCGTACGACATCGCGAACTTGGCGTTGTCCGCGGCGACGATCAGATCGCAGGCGAGCGCGAGCGAAAATCCTGCGCCGGCCGCCGCGCCTTCCACCGCGGCAATGACCGGCTTCGACGACAGGCGCAGCGCCGAGATCCATTGAGCGAGCATGTCGATGCTATCGGCCTGCACGGACGGATCTTTCGCGCGATTTTCGAGCAGCCGGTTCAGGTTGCCGCCCGCGCAGAAAAAGTTGTCGGCGCCGGTGATCACAACGGCACGAATCGACGGATCGCGCTCGACGGTATCGAATGCCTCGATGCCGGCCGCGTACATATCCGGATGCAGCGCATTGCGCGCACCGGGATTCGAGAGCGTGAGGACCAGCGTTGATTCGCTGCTGGCGGGGCGCGAAGCGAGCAGGGCGGCGCTCATGATTGGGTCTCCGTTTGAATGTCGGCGGCGTCTCGCTGGGTGAGCGAGAGGCCGAGTTGCGCGCGTCTTGCGAGCCACGGCGACGGCCGATAGCGCGGTTCGCCGAGCACGCTGTGCATGTTGCGCAGGATCGTGAGAATGGTGGCGGCGCCGAGCGCATCACCGAGCGCGAGCGGTCCGCGCGGATAGCCGAGACCGAGCATCACGGCGAGGTCGATGTCCTGTGGCGTTGCGATCTGCTTTTGCGCAATGTCGCAGCCGATATTGACGATTGTCGCGACCACCCGCTGCGCGACGAAGCCGGTCGAATCGCGGATCACGGTGACGGGGATGCCGTCGGCCGCGAACAGCGCATGCGCGCTGTCGCGCGCGGCGCGTGTCGTGGCCGGCGTGGTCATCAGCGTGCGGCGTTGCGCGCCGACGAGCGGGAAGAGTGCGTCGACGGCGACGACGCGGCTCGCGTCGAGCGCTTCGTCGACCGCTGCGGTGGTCGCGTCGTGGCCGAACGGCGTGACGACGATCAGCGAACTGGCGGCGGGCGTTGCGCCTTCGTCGAGCTTCACACCCGCTTTGCCGACCAGTTGCACGACGGCCTCATACGCGTCGCGATAGCGCCGGCTGACCCACACGCTTTGCGGCAGCGTGGCCGGCGCGGGTGCTTCGGCGGGAACCTGTTGTTTGCCGTCCACGTAGCGATAAAAACCTTCGCCGCTCTTGCGGCCGAGCAGTCCGCCCGACAGCCGCGTGCCCGTAATCGGCGACGGCGTGTAACGCGGCTCTTCGTAGAACTGGTGATAGATCGACTCCATCACCGGATGGGACACGTCGAGCGCGGTCAAGTCCAGCAGTTCGAATGGGCCGAGGCGAAAGCCGGCCTGCTCGCGCATGATGCGATCGATGTCCGCAAAGCTCGCGATACCTTCGCTCGCCACGCGCAAGCCCTCGGTATTCATGCCGCGGCCCGCGTGATTGACGATGAAGCCGGGCATGTCCTTCGCGCGCACCGGCGTGTGGCCCATACGGCGGGCGAGATCCATCAGCGCGTCGCCGGCCTCGGGGTCGCTGCGCAGGCCGTCGATCACTTCGACGACCTTCATGAGCGGCACCGGATTGAAGAAGTGATAGCCGACCACGCGTGACGGATCGGTGCAGCCCGCGGCAATCGCGGTGATCGACAGCGACGACGTATTCGACGCGAGGATGCAGCGGCCGCTGACCACGGTTTCGAGCTCGCGAAACAGTGCCTGCTTCACCTCGAGCTTTTCGACGATCGCCTCGACGATCAGATCGCAGCCGACCAGTTCGCTCACCGCCTGCACGCCGCTGACGTTGGCGAGCGCGGCGAGCGAGCGCGACTGCTCGAGCTTGCCTTTGGCCGTCAATCTGGCAAAAGTCTCCGCGAGATAGTCGCGCGCGGCGCCGACGGCGGCCGCGTTGGTGTCGTAGAGCCGCACACGCAGGCCAGCGAGCGCCGCGATCTGCGCGATCCCGCGGCCCATCGCGCCAGTGCCGACGATGCCGATGGTCTCGATGCTGAAATTGCGAGAGTTCATTGAGATGCCCGACTTCATGGTTATTTTAGAATAGCACGATCGTGCAGTTTCTTGGATGATTCGAGGGAAAGCCGCTGCTTCGACCTCGACGCGCGGTCTCACACACCATGACACAAGGAGACACCCGATGATCAAGCTGTACGGTTTTGCACTTTCCAACTACTACAACAAGGTCAAGTTCGTGCTGCTCGAGCATGGCATCGAGTTCGAGGAGCACCTCGTGAAGCCGAGCCAGGACGAAGCGCTGCTCGAGCATTCGCCGCTCGGCAAGGTGCCATATCTGCAGACCGAGCACGGCGATCTGTGCGAGTCGCAGTGCATCGTCGAGTACCTGGCCGCGCGTTTTCCCGACAAGCGGATCTTCTCCGCCGATCCGTGGCAGGCCGCCAAGGAGCGCGAAATGATCTTCTTCGTCGATGTGCATCTCGAGTTGACGGTGCGCAATCTGTACAAGGAAGCGTTTTTCGGCGGCACGGTCAGCGACGCGACGAAAGGGCGCATCGAGAAGCTGCTCACGCATCACATCGCCGGCTTCAAGCGGATCGCAAAGTTCGCACCGTATCTGTGCGGCGAGCAATTCAGCGTCGCGGATACCGCCGGTTACGTGAGCCTGCCGCTCGTCGGTATGGCGACACAGACCATTTACGGCCGCGATTTTCTGCTCGAAGCGGGGATCGACTGGAAGAGCTACGTGAAGACGATCAACGCGCGGCCGGCTGCGCAGCGCGTGACCGAGGATCGCAAGGCCTGTGTCGCGGCGTCGCGGGCGTCCTGAGGCGCTGACGGCAGTGCGGTGAAGCGCGCATGGGTGTGAAGGGCACATCCGTGCCGCAAAGCGCGATGGCGAGGAACGCAGGTTCGTTCGTGGCATCGCGCAACGCATCCTAGAGCCGCGTGAGCCGTTCGAGCGCGGTAGCGAGCGTGCCTTCCTGCTTGGCGAAGCAGAAGCGCACGACGCCCGACTCGTGAGCCTCGTGATAGAACGCCGAGACCGGAATCGCCGCCACGCCGATCTCGCCGGTCAGCCATTGCGCGAATTCGGCTTCAGGCAGGTCGCTGATCGCAGAATAGTCGACGCACTGAAAGTACGTGCCCGTGCACGGCAGCAACCGGAAGCGCGAATTCGCGAGGCCCGCGCGGAAGAAGTCGCGCTTGCGCTGATAGAACGCCGGTAGCTCCACATACGGCGCCGGGTCCAACATGTAATCCGCGAGGCCGATCTGCATCGGTGTGTTGACGGTGAACACGTTGAACTGGTGCACCTTGCGGAACTCGGCGGTCAGCGCGGCGGGCGCGGCCACATAGCCGACTTTCCAGCCGGTCACGTGGTAGGTCTTGCCGAAGCTCGACACGACGAAGCTGCGCTGCGCGAGTTCCGGGTAACGCGCGACGCTTTCATGCGGCGCGCCGTCGTAGACCATGTGCTCGTACACCTCGTCGGACAGGATCAGCACGTTGGTGCCGCGCACGATCTCCTCGAGCTTGCGCATATCCTGTTCGCGCCATACCGTGCCGGTCGGATTGTGCGGCGTGTTGATCATGATGAGCCGTGTCTTCGGCGTGATCGCGGCGGCGAGCTTGTCGAACGGGATTGCGTAGTCGGGTGCGTCGAGCGTGACGAAGACCGGCTTGCCGCCCGCCAGTTCGATCGACGGCAGATAGCTGTCGTAGGTCGGTTCGATCACGATCACTTCGTCGCCCGCATGGACCGTGCAAAGAATCGCGGTAAGCAACGCCTGCGTGGCGCCCGCGGTCACGGTGATTTCGCTGTTCGCGTCGTAGCGGCGGCCGTACAGATTCGCGATCTTGTCCGAAATCGCCTGACGCAGCGGCAGCACGCCGGCCATCGGTGGATATTGGTTGTGGCCGTCGCGCATCGCGTTCGCGACCGCGTCGACGATGCGCGGATCGCAGGCGAAGTCGGGAAAGCCCTGACCCAGGTTGACCGCGCCTTTTTCCGCGGCGAGCGCGCTCATCACGGTGAAAATCGTCGTGCCGACGTTCGGCAGGCGAGACGGAAACGTGGGGCTCGTGGGCGTGTCGTGCGGTGCGTTCATGGCTTCGTGGGTAGCGGGGCGATAAGGTGGGCCTGGTTTGTCCGGATTCTCGAACTGTGTTGCGATGGGCGAAGCCTGATTGTAGGGAATCGCGACACGCTGTGCGCGCCGCGGGCGTTACCTACGGGCGGCCGGCTTCACGCGCTGACGGCCTCGCCCCCAGCATTCTGCACGATGCCGACTTCCGCGGCGAACGGTGCCGGCGGGGCGATCCTGAAGCCGAAATCGCGCGCGATGCGTTTCGCGAGCTTCAACACCGCACGGTCTTTCGACACGAGCCAGTCGGCCCGAGCCGCATGCGCGAGCTCGAGAAACTTCTGGTCGTCGCGATCCTTGCATTGGGGCAGTGGCCGGGCGTGATCGGTGGACTCGGTCGGCTCGGGTGGCGCAGGCGGCTCGAACAGTTGGGCCAGCCGCGCGACCACCGCGAGCGCAGCCGCTTTGTCGACGTTGCGATGCGCGAACTGTGGATAGTCGAGCACGTAGGCGAGCTCGGCGAGGCAACGCGCGTCGATTAGCGCGGTAAGCGCGCGACTTTCGAGCGCGGCGGCGATCGGCCGCGTGTGCGGGTCGTCGAATACGAGAATATCGATCCACACATTGGAATCGAGTACGACGCGCAACGCGCCGCTTGAGGCGAGGGAACCGGGCATTCGTTACAATCGGGCTTTCGTCTTTGACCGCCAGGCACGGCGTGCCTGCAAGCCTCTATGATAATCGTTCTGTCGCCGGCGAAATCGCTCGACTACGACACCCCGCCGCACGTCAAAAAGCACACGATCCCCGATTTCGTCGATGACGCCGCTGAACTGATCAGCGGCCTGCGCCGTTTGTCGCCGCAACAGATCGCTTCGCTGATGAGTATTTCCGATCAGCTCGCGCACCTCAATTTTCAGCGTTACGCGGACTGGTCGCCGCAATTCGGCACGCACAACGCCAAGCAGGCGGTGCTCGCTTTCAACGGCGACGTGTACGAAGGTTTCGATGCGAAGTCGTTGTCGTCGGCCGATCTCGACTATGCGCAAAATCATGTGCGCGTGCTGTCGGGCCTCTATGGCCTGCTGCGTCCGCTCGATCTGCTGCAGCCGTACCGGCTCGAAATGGGCACGCGCTTCGTCAATCCGCGCGGCAAGGATCTCTACGCGTTCTGGGGCGAGCGGATCACGCACGCGTTGAATGCGCAGTTGAAGAAGAATGCGGCCACCTCGCGCGTGCTGGTCAATTGCGCGTCGGGCGAATACTTCAAATCGGTCAAGCCGAAGCTGCTCGACGCGCCGGTGGTCACGCCGGTGTTCGAAGACTGGAAGGGCGGCCGCTACAAGATCATCAGCTTCCATGCAAAACGCGCGCGGGGCTTGATGGCGCGCTTCGCGGTGGAAAACCGCCTCGATCGTCCCGAGCAGCTGAAGGACTTCGACACCGAAGGCTATGCGTTCAGCGCCGAAGCTTCGAACGACTCCACTTTCGTATTTCGCCGCCGCGTCGCGGAATGAGCATGTCGCTGCACTAACAAGGCAGCGCGCAATCAGGCAGGGAAGACTCTGATGACCTTATCGATTACGAGCAATTTCGACGCAGGCGCAATCGATGTGCTGTCCTGCGAGGACGCCGGCAATATTCGACTGCGCGTGCGGCCCGACAGCCACGCCGAGTTCGCGCAGTGGTTCTATTTCCGCCTGTCGGGCGCGGCGGGCGAGCGCTGCGTGATGAGCTTCGAGAACGCCGCCGCGTGCGCGTTCGCGGAGGGCTGGCGCGACTATCGGGCAGTCGCGAGCTATGACCGCGTGAACTGGTTTCGCGTGCCGACCTCGTACGACGGCCGCGTGCTGACGATCGACCATACGCCCGATTTCGACAGCATTTATTACGCGTACTTCGAACCGTACAGCGAGGAGCGACATGCCGAGTTTCTCGGCGCCGTGCAGCAGATGCCGCACGCGTCGCTGACCGAGCTCGGCAAGACGGTCGAAGGCCGGCCGATTTCGCTGCTCACGCTCGGCACGCCGCCCGCGGACGATGCCGCCAACGCCGCGCCCAAAAAGAACATCTGGCTGATCGCGCGCCAGCATCCGGGCGAGACGATGGCCGAGTGGTTTATCGAAGGGTTGGTGAAGCGCCTCGTGGGCTGGGGAGACTGGGCGGGCGACCCGGTCGCGCGCAAGCTGTACGATCACGCGGTGTTTCACATCGTGCCGAACATGAATCCGGACGGCAGCGTGCGCGGCAATCTGCGCACCAACGCGGCCGGCGCGAACCTGAACCGCGAATGGATGGAGCCGGACGCCGCGCGCAGTCCCGAGGTGCTGGTGGTGCGCGACGCGATCCACGCGACAGGCTGCGACCTGTTCTTCGATATTCACGGCGACGAGGCTTTGCCGTATGTGTTCGTGGCGGGCTCCGAAATGCTGCCGGGCTTCACCGAGCGGCAGGGGCGCGAGCAGAAGGCGTTCATCGACGCGTTCAAGCACGCGAGTCCGGATTTTCAGGACAAGTATGGCTATGCGGCGAGCAAGTATCGCGAGGATGCGTTGAAGCTTGCGTCGAAGTACATTGGCAATGAATTCGGCTGTCTGTCGCTGACGTTGGAAATGCCGTTCAAGGACAACGCGAATCTGCCCGACGAACGCGTGGGCTGGAACGGTGAGCGCAGCGCGTCGCTTGGCGCCGCAATGTTGCAGGCGATTCTGCGCCACGTGGAGACGTTCGCCTGAATAAGCGGACGGCTGGACACAAAAAAAGAGGCACGCACGGAAAAAGTGCGTGCCTCTTTTTTATTGGGGCGGCTGATCGGACGGTGGCGCGGCTCGATCAGCGCCAGATGCGGTTAGCTCTTCTTCTTCGAACTCTTGTTTGCCGATTTGCTCGGCGTCGTGCGCGACGATTGGCCCGAGCCTGACTTCGACGACTTCTTCGGCGTTTTGCCGCCAACCGCGTGCTTGCCTTTGCCGCTTTTGTGCTTGCCCGATCCCTCGCTGTGCGCGCGGTTCGGCGGCACCGGGTCGTTCCAGCTGAACGCGAGCATTTGCGATCCCACGTAGCCGCAGCGGAATTTCAGATCGGCGGGCTCGCCCGAGTTGTTCTGGCGCACACCGACGCCTTCGACGGTGACGATGCTGTCCACCTTGACGCGCTGCTTGCCTTCGTCGAACGAGTCGTTCCACGGCGTGACGGACGAGTGCGCGCTGTCGAACGAACTGGACGGAAATTCGACGTGGTCGAACGCGGTCGACGTGCTCGCGACGAAGTCGCCATGCGCGGCGCAGTCCGCGACGAGCGGATCCGCGTGCATTTCGGTGATAAATCTTTTGACGAGGTCGTTGTGCTGTTCGAGCTGATCAGCGAATGCGGGAGCCGCGCAGATGAGCGAGAGACTCGCTGCGCAGGCTGCCAACCGGCCGATCGCCCGCAGCAACCGGCTCGGTACATTGGTGCGATCCATCTAGTTCTTTAGACGCAAATGGGAGATGAGGCAAATAAGATGCCCCGCGCAAGGGTTGAGTTCAATGTTGCTGCAAATATTCTGTCTTGTCCTGACGGGCGTGCCAGGAAAGTCTCCAGCGACGAGGCGCTGATTATCACAGATCCGCCACACGCGACGCCAAAGCGCGCATTCTCAGGTGCGCGGGCCGCCCAGGCGATAGCGCCGCACGTCGTAGGTGGTCACCCACGCCGGACGATAGACCGCGATCAGCGCGGTCGCCATGCCGGTGAACCATGCTTCGCCGGTGGCGAGCAGCAGCACGCTGAGCGCGTAGCCGACCGGCACCACGGTCATCGAACCGCCGGACACCGCGATGTGGAGGCAGAGTGCAGCCGCGGCGGTGAAGGACACGGCGATGGCGGGCGAAACGAAGCCCTGGCCGAAGATGAACATGAAAAGGTTGCGCGGCAGCCACGCGGTGCAGATGCGCTGGAGCAAGGTCGACACGGCGACGGGCAGGGCGCCGTACACGAGGAACGTCAGCGCAATGCCTTGCCATGGCGCATCGAAGACAGCGGCGGCGAGGCCCGTGACCAGCGCCATCGCGATCAGGGCGAGTCCCCAGTCGAATAGCGTGACGACGAGCGTGGCGCCGAGAAGGTGCATCACGGTGCCGTCGTCGAGCCAGGCGTTGCTCGCCCACAGCACCGACACCGCGACGATTATTGCGAGCCAGACATGCTGGAGCGTGCCGTCCTGAAGTCTTTTGAAAGGATTTTTCCACAGCGCGAGCGCGATCACCATCGCGGTGGCAATCCAGCCACCGACAGCGACCCAGAATGGAAGCGGTGTGTAGAGGAAACCCATGAGTCTCATATTACTCGTTGGACGACAAAAGGTGTGAGCGGATTCCATGCCAGCCCACCCTCGACCCTGCACGCATGCCGCTGCGGACATGCGGATGTTCTAACCGTACGCACGGCGCGACCCGCGTCATGCGGAGTCCGGCCTGACCGACTTGCGCGCGGGCCTGCCGTGTGGGGTTTCACCGTACGAAGTGGCGGGCTCCGCGGCCATCGGCAGCGCGCTGCTGGTGTCGCTGCCGGGCAACGGATACTGGAAGCGCGCGCGTTGGCGTCGCCGGAGCGGAACCGGGCCAGGCTGCCCGCGTGTGACCGGCCGCGCGCCGTGCTCGCCGTTGTTGCGCAGCACTTGCAAATGATTCGTGAGCCAGCCGTTGTAAATCGCGACCGCGGCGGCGCGATTGGGCGCGCCGAGTTGCTGGAATATGCTCGTCAGGTGGATCTTGACCGTGCCTTCGCTAATGCCGAGCGTGCGGGCGATCATCTTGTTGGTGCTGCCCATGTGCACGCAGCGCATGATCTGCTCTTGCCGCGGCGACAGCCCGCTCGAGAGTTTGTTGCGGCGGGGCGGCGGACTTTCTTCATCGAACGTACGGATCGTCGTGTCGGTCGGCAGCGGCGGATCGATCGCCAGCGCGCCGGGCGGCACGTAGTGACCGCCGAGCAGCACCATTTCCAATGCGCGCACGATCAGGCAGGGATCGGTGTCGCGTGGAACGACGCCGAGCACACCCTCGTCCATCAGCGCACGTACGAGCGCGGGCAAGGTCCCGTCGGTGAGCACGCTGATGCGCAGGTCGGGAAAGTGGCTGAGCAGCGCGCGAACTTGTGCAACCGACATCCAGTCCTCCCAGTCGATCACGACGAGATCCGGCCGATAACGCTTGAAAGGACGTTCGAGCAAACGCCATTCGTCGGCCTCGGTGAAGCGCGCCAGCCGGTCGATCTGCCGCAGCAAGGCTTTGAGTCCATCACGTCGTTCTGCATTTGAATTGAGAATCGCGAAGCGCATGCATGTCTCCAGATGTATCGGGCGAAATGGCGCGACGCATCTGTGGGATTCGTAAAGCTGACCCGATCACGGCGATGCGTCACCGTGCCTATGATGACAAATTCCCTCCGTTTTGACGGCTGTCCAAAAGGCATAAGAAAAGCGGACATTCAACGAAAAAAGCCCCGTATAAACGGGGCTTTTTTGCGATAAGGTGGGGATGTGGACGCGGGATTAGTGGAAATGTGGTTGCGCGGGCTCGGCGTCCTCGGGCATTTCCGCGTGGACGATTTCGCCGAGCGGGTCCGCATACAGCGGCACGCCGCAGTCGTCGCAATATTCCGGCTCGAAGCGGCCCGCGTGGCGGCGCACATCCGTGATGCCGGTTTCCTTCAGCAGCGCGACGATTTCCTCCAGCGGCTCGTCCGAGCCGGTGACTTCTTCCGGCTCCTCGTCGATGCCCGCCTCGCCGTTTTCGCGGCCGTAGAGCGGCCACACGACACCGTAGATCACATCGTTGCTGCCCTTGCGCGTGAAGCCGACGCGGTACTCGTCGATGCGCCGTTCACCGAAGCCGGCGACCACCGCGCGCAGATCCTGCGGCGTCGCGCCAATGGTGTCGAAAAGATAACGCACGGCGGTCCGCACAGTGTGCGGACGCACGCTTTCGTCGGCGTCGCGGCAGGCCGAGTAGTAAGCATCCGGCAGCAGACATTCGAATTCACAGCCCGGCAGCACGACCGACAGGTTCGCGCCGCCTTGCGTGGCCCATTGCTCGAGACATTGGCCGCGCTCGATCCGCGTGCCGTGCTCTTCTTCCTGCCACCGAAACGTCGCTTCGCCGACGGGCGCGGCGACTACGGCAAGCAGAAAGCGCGGGTCCGCCAGAATCGGCGAGGTCTCCGGCAGTTCGCCGAAATTGAGCTTCGCGTTGCCGCCGCTGACCGCGGCTTGCGCAAGTTGTTGGGCGATGCGCCAGGTTTCGACGTGATGGCGCGGCAACTGGTCGATGCTGTACAGGAACGGAGCCATTGCCACTCGCGTGTTCGCGGCGAGCACGTGCGCTTGCAAGTGTGCGCGCAGGGCGTCGGCGGCGTCGGACTTGAGCGGGCCGGACGGGATCACGTAGCGGGTCCAGGCGAGCACGGGAGCTGCGATCAGCAGCGCTTCGTAAGACACGCCTTCGTGTTCGATGACGAACGATTCGCTATGCGTTTCCGCCATGTCGGCCAGCGCGCCGTAGGCATCCGGATGGTTTTGCTGCAGATGGTCGAGCGCGGCGTCCAGCGTAGTCTGGTTGGCGTTGCGCACGACTTTGGCCAGCAGCGCGTCGAGCTTCGCTTCCCAGAAGCGATCTTCGGTACGGCTGCCCGACGCGAAAAGCGCGAGCGAGAGACCGACGAGCTTGTCGGCGTCGGGAGGGAGACGTTTGGCGATTCGCGAGCGCATAAATCCAGAAAAATTGGGGGCACGGAACCTTATATTCTAGTCTTTTCCAGGCAGCTAGATGGCTTGGTCGGCAATCTTCGGGCGGATTCGAACTCTTTCATCTAAAAAAATGCGTTCGCCGCTGGCACGTCGCGCGCGACTCGTAACGCCCTGGCCGGATGGGATACGACACCCCGGACGCCCGACTCGCTTCTATACTTACGGCGTTTAGCGGGCGCCTGACGGGCGTGTGTCATTTGATCGCCACGTCTGGCGCAACAGGAGATCCATCGTGAAATCGGACCAATTAATCGAGCGACTAGCCGCCGTATTCGCATTGATTGTGCTCGTGGGTGGGTCGCTGCTAGTGCTGGCGCCATTTACGACCGCGCTGCTGTGGGGCGCGATCCTCAGCTACAGCTCCTGGGGACTCTACCGGCGACTCACTGGCGTGGTTGGTGGCCGGCGCAAGCTGGCCGCGACCTTGATCGTGCTGATCATTCTAGTCGTGGTGCTCGGGCCGTTCGTCTATGCGGGTTTCGCGTTCGGCACGCATGTTCATGAGATCGTCGCGCTGGTGCAAAGACTGTTCGAGTCGGGGTTGCCCGATCTGCCGCCGTGGGTGCAGCGGATTCCGCTGGTTGGTTCGAGCATCGAAGCTTTTTGGGAGCGCTTGACCAGCAGCAATTCTGAGCTGATTGCGCAGTTGCGTACGCTCGCCGCGCCGGCTGGCAAGTGGATTTTGGCGGCGGCGCTGGCGGTGACGCATGGGCTGGGGCTGCTCGCGCTGAGCATCGTGCTTGCGTTCTTCTTTTATACCGGGGGAGAGGGGGCGGCTGCGTGGCTGAACGCTGGCATGCGTCGAGTCGCCGGTGAGCGCGCCGAGTATCTGCTGGCGCTGGCGGGCAGCACCGTGAAGGGTGTGGTCTACGGGATTCTTGGTACGGCCTTGGTGCAGGGGGTTCTCGCGGGATTCGGTTTCTGGATGGCAGGCGTACCGGCGCCGGCGTTGCTCGGGCTCGCGACGTTTTTTCTGTCGGTGATACCGGGCGGTCCGGTCGTTGTCTGGTTGCCGGCAGCGATCTGGCTCTACCAGGTTGGGTCGACTGGATGGGCGATTTTTCTGGTTGTATGGGGTCTGCTTGTAGTCGGCATGGCGGACAACGTCATCAAGCCGATCCTGATTGGCAAGAACAGTGACATGCCCCTGATTCTGGTCATGCTTGGCATCCTCGGCGGCGCGTTTGCGTTTGGGTTTCTTGGTGTTTTCATCGGCCCAACGTTGTTGGCGGTCGCTCATACCGTGCTGCATGATTGGACGATCGGCGCATCCGGGGCGCAGACGGTGGCGTCAGAAGTCAAAGCGCCAGCGATAGACGATCCGGGCCGAGTGGGAAAGGCCCCCTAAGGAAAACCCCAGGATACCACTTGCAAGTTCTGGCCGCGGCGACTAGAATTCCGCTCTTTCGTGCTCCGGACGCCGGGGCGCGGAGAGGCGGGAAGCCTTTGTTGGCGAGGGCTTCAGCGGCGTGGGCAGGTTAAGCAAGTGATAAAAACCTGTTGACGATCCGG
>NZ_JBFPKM010000019.1:0-142801 GCF_040948755.1 Paraburkholderia sp. BR13444
CCATCCAGACCTCGACAGAATTTGCAGGAAATTACCCATAAAATGCCAGGTTCCTGCAAATGCATCAACCACTTTCCGCTTTAAACCCTTGTTGCACAGGGCTCTTCGAATTTTTCAGACCCGACTAAATAACCAGAAAAGCGATAGCCGTGTCGCGCTTTCTTTCGAGCGTTTTTATGCGCAATCGGAATGTGAAAAGTTCTTTGCAAATTTATAGTACTGCGACGGACTCCGGTTGCTGCGCGTCAGAAGCGACAAGAAATGCCGAGTTGCAGCGTCGGCTACCATCGAATAGGCGAGACCTCAAGCCATTGCCCATGGCGAGGTAGGTGATCGCGCTCGCCGGGAAAGGACGGCGACGGTGCGTCGTCAATGATGACGCGTTGCGTCGCAACACTCCGCCACTGTGGTGAAAATGCCAAATCGAACTTGTTTGTATTTTGAAACGTCGCGCCGTGCGTTTATACGTGCGAGGATCAGATCAACGTATTCCTGATACGAAGATCCAGACTCACGGGGGCTCCATGAGTAGCATTCCGCTTATCTGGGCAGCGGTGCCGCATAACAGCGACGGTGTTGTCTTTCAGATCCAGCTTGGCCGCGGGCTTCAGCGTTTTCACGTGTCGCGGCGGGTGCTCGAAGACGTATTCGGGCTCGAACGAAAAGCGTCCGACGCGCGCCAACTCGAATTGTTCTATGTGCACGAGCAGCGCATCCTCGCGCGTGCCAGCGCCAAGCGTTCGCTGGCCAGTTCGGCCACTGTTCCACTGCAGGCCACCGATTTCGGCGTGTCGAACGACCGGGAGCGTTGGGAGAGGCCGAGCGGCATTGCGCACGGCCTCATGTAGGCGGGCCGGTGTTTCACACGCAGCGGCGAGGCTGCCTGTCAGCGTGCATTGAACTGCGCTTCGAACACTTCGAACGTACCGGGGATGACCTCGCGCGCGGATGAAGATTGGCGGCCGTGGCCGCTTGCGCCGCGCCGAACTTCTACGACATCAATAGATCCGGTGCTGCTGCTCATCGAGCGCCATCGTTTTTGCGCCTTCCTGCGTTGGCATATTCTGCGCAACCGTGTAGTGGTCCGCATCGTCTTCATGCACGATCGTTAGCGTGCGGTCCGCGCCGTTCGAACTGGGCGCGAGCTTCAAGGACGGATCGAAAGCCGCAGCATCATGGCGGCCCCCTATCAACACCTCGGCCACGCGACGGCCCGACGTCGCATCGACGATCATGATGCGGTGATTGGCGCAAACCGGAAACAGACGCTCGCTGGCCGGATCGATGGCGACGGTCAGACGACCCGTTTTGAACGTCGTGCCGATCTGGTAGTTGTCGGACTGTTCCGGTGGAACGACACGTACTGGAGTCCCGGCGTAATCGTCGAACCGTTCTGCAGTTGCCAGGCGCATTGCAGAGACGGCTGGAATGTCAGCATCGTGTCGTTCATCGTGAAGTTCTGCGAAATGAACGCGAAGTTCAGCGACGCATCGGCATTGGAGTTGTCGTGGGCGTTCCTGCTTGGTCCATAGGATTTTCCCGCGCCAGGTTTCAGGCAATCCCTACACGATTCCACCGTCAGGAAACAGCAGTTTGTGTCGATAACACGGAAGGATGTGTCGCTGCTGCACCAGTTCGCCGTCCACCGACGCAAACGTTTGCTAGCAGGGCGCCTCCACCGGATCAGTTTCGTCAGCCACGGCCTCATAAACGGAATCGCGATATGGATCGAACCAAAACAAACAGTTTCACCTTGGCAGTGTCGCGCCGCACCTTTTTGCATAGCCTCGGCGCGTTGGCGCTGAGCGCTTGCGGCGGGGGCGGTAGCGTCGGCGAAGCGGCCGTGAGCCGCTCGGCCGTTGCGAGGGCGGCGAGCATCAACACGGCCAGCCTGGTGCTCGCACGAGCGGCAACCGGCGAGGCCGCCGTTGCGACGAGCGGCGCGTTCGTGCATCCGGGGCTCCTGCACACGCAGACCGACTTCGACCGCATGGCGCAGAAGGTCGCCGCGCAGGCGCAGCCCTGGTACGCCGGCTTTCAGATGCTGACCGCCAACGGCCACACGCGGCTGTCCTGGTCGCCGCGGCCGGCCGCGGTGGTCAATCGCGGGGGCACCGGACCGCAGAACTATCCGCAGCTCTATGGCGACATCGCCGCCGCCTACGCTTGCGCGCTGTACTGGAAGGTCACCGGCGACACGGCATACGCCGACAAGGCGGTGCAGATCATGAACGCGTGGTCTTCAACGCTGCAAAGTCTCGCCGGCGACAGCAACGTCGATCTGGCCGCCGGCCTCTATGGCTACGAGTTCGCGATCGTCGGCGAGATCATGCGCAGCTACCCTGGCCTCGCCGCAGCGGACTTCATGGCGTTCCAGTCGATGATGTCCAACATCTTCTATCCGATCAACATCGACTTCCTGAACCGCCACAACAACACCGACTACACGCACTACTGGGCCAATTGGGACCTGTGCAGCATGGCGTCGATCATGGCGATCGGTGTGCTCTGTGACGACCGCACGATGTTCGACGAAGCGGTCAACTACTACCTGAGCGGGCTTGGCAACGGTGCGATCGCGCAGGCGGTCTACTACCTGCACCCGGGCTACCTCGGCCAGTGGCAGGAGAGCGGGCGCGATCAGGGGCACAACAACCTCGGCATCGGGCTGTGCGGCGCCATCTGCGAGATGGCCTGGAACCAGGGCATCGATCTCTACGGCTACGACAACAACCGCTTCCTCGCCGGCGCGGAGTACGTGGCGAAGGCGAATCTCATTCAAGCCGACGGAACCTACCTCACGGTGCCGTACGAGAGCTATGCGAATGTCGATGTAGTGCAGCCCGGGTTTTCGACGGCCTCGCAAGGCGATATCCGTCCGATCTGGGCGCTCGTCTACAACCACTATGTCAATCGCAAGGGGCTGGCCGCGCCGTGGTCCGAGAAGTTCGCGCTCGCGATCCAGCCGGAAGGCGGCGGCGGCAACTACGGTACGACGAGCGGCGGCTACGACCAGCTCGGCTACGGCACGCTCGCCTACACGCGTGATCCGGTGACGCCGGCCGCCGCGCCGAGCGGCGTGACCGCCTGGCCGGCGGCGGGGCAGGTGGTGCTGTCGTGGTGGGGCGTGGCGAATGGCACGAGCTACAACGTCAAGCGCGCCGCGAATTCGGGCGGCCCGTACACGACCGTCGCGAGCGGCATCACCGACGTGCTGACCTATACCGACAGCCCGCAGGCCGGCGTGTGGTACTACGTCGTCAGCGCGACGACGGCAGCGGGCGAGAGCGCGAACTCGAACGAGGTCGCCGCGGTGACGGCCGTGCAGTTGCATACCTGGCTGAACTTCGACGAGTCGAGCGGCACGACCGCGGCCGACGCGACCGGCAGCGGCCATACCGGCACGCTAGTCGGCGGCGCGTCGCGCACCGCTGGCAAGTCCGGCAACGCGGTGCTGCTCGACGGCTCGAGCGGCTACGTCAGCCTGCCCAACGACATCGTCGGGGACGTCTCGGATTTCACGATCGCGACGTGGGTGTTCCGCAATTCAAACAGCACGAAGCAATGGGAGCGCGTGTTCGATTTCGGCACGGGCACCGGCCGTTACATGATGCTCACCCCCGACAGCAGTGGTGGCACGGTGCGCTTTTCGATCACGCTCAACGGGTCTCACAACGAGCGTCAGGTCAATGGCAACGCGCCGCTGCCGAGCGGCCAATGGACCCATGTGGCCGTGACGCTCTCGGGCACGACGCTCACGCTGTACGTCAACGGCAGCCAGACCGGCCAGACGACGGGCGTGGCGTTCGCGCCGTGGCATCTCGGTCCGAGCGCGCAGAACTGGATCGGACGTTCTCAGTACGCGGCGGACCCGTACTTCAACGGAGCGATCGACGAGTTTCGCATCTATCGCGGCGCGTTACCGCCGGATCAGATCGCGACGCTCACGCAGGGTTGATTGTCAGCGTGAACTTCTTCGTCAAAAGGATGACCGTTTCAATGAAAATGAACCACAAGGCCAGCCTCTTCATCGCCGCTATCTTCCTGAGCGCGGGCTCAGCGGGCGCGCAATCGCTGGCGACCGGCGATAGCCGGCAGGTCAGCGAACCGGCCTATCCCGGCGTCTGCCAGACGCGGCTCCGGGCCGAGCGTCGGGCGTGACGATCCCGGGCTCATCGTCGCGGAAAACCACGAACTGATCGTGAATGCCGCGCTGCTTGACCTGATCAATTCTTTCCTGCTGCGAAAGACGGACGACGATCGGGCCGATCAGTTGCGGATCTATCTGAAAAGCGAACTGCCGTTGCCCGCGTACGGCGAAGCGGAGCGGATCGTCGAACGTTACCAGGCGTACATGAGAGCGCACGACGAGTTGCTCGCCGCTCAACATCTTGCCCGCGCGACGGATGCATCGGCGGTTGACATAGAACGCGTTGCGGTCTGGTGTCAGCAGCGCGACCGCTTGCGGCGAAGCATACTGGGCGATACCGTCGTGCAGGCGTGGTACCAGAACGATGACGCGCAACTCGATCAGGTACTTCAGGAGTGGAGGCAGCGCGCCGAGGATGATCAGGCGCCGGAATTGTCCGCACAGCAGCCGCGATATCCGGTTCCTCACTGGCGCAACAAGAGCGACGAAGAACGCCATCGCCAGTACATGCTGCGTGTACTCGATCACGCTATGACGAGCTTCGAGGCGTTGAGTCGTGACTCGAGACTTTGATGCGCGGTGCGGGTAAGCGAGTGACGCTTCCCGGCGGACGCACTTTTATGCTGCCGTGCGGGTGACAGCATTTTGCCGGTAGGGCACGACGATCGAAATGGGTTTGACTTGCCCCGAAATGCCTACCCGGTTCGGCAAAAAGAAAAGGGCTTACATACGAATGTATGTAAGCCCTCGAATCTTTTGGTAGGCCGTACGGGATTCGAACCTGTGACCAACGGATTAAAAGTCCGCTGCTCTACCAGCTGAGCTAACGACCCAAAAGAGAAGCGAAATTATATCGGCGAACCGATAGCCTGTCAACACTACGAGGCCATCAGGCCAATGTGAAAAGCCCGGGCATCACTGCCCGGGCTTTCCAGCGAGAGGCGCGCGTGGCTATCACTTCGGACACTGCGCGTTACTGCCGACAACTACTTCAAAACGTGATCAATCCGCCACCACGAACTACTTGATCTGCGACAGCTTGCTCTGCGCCGACTGCGCGACGTCCGAGCCGGCGTATTGCGCGACGATCTGCTCGAGCGTCTTTTTCGCCGCGGCCTTCTGGCCTTGTTCGAGCTGATTGTTCGCGATCGCGAGCAGCGCTTCCGGCGCGCGCGGATGCTGCGGGTACTTGGCCACAATACCTTGCCAGACCGCCGTCGAACCCTTGTAGTCGCGCAGTGCATACAGCGCGTTGCCGAGCCAGTATTGCGCGGTCGGCTGATAGGGGCTGGTCGGATATTTGGAGATGAAGCTGCGGAACGATGCTGCGGCGGTCTTGAAGTCTCCGCTGCGGAACTGCTGTGAAGCCGTGTTGAACGCATCGGTTTCACCCGGCTGGACCTCGCCCTGGACACCATCCACCGTCTGCTGCTGCGGCTCGAATTTCTTCAGGCGCGTGTCGAGATCGGTGTAGTAGTCCTTCTGCTGCTTTTGCAGCGTCGTGAGCTGGTTCGCCATGTCCTCGTTCTGCCCGCGCAGAGTCGCGACCTGCTGGTTCAGCTGGTCGAGGCGGTTGGACTGATCGAGGATCGTGCGTTGCGCCGCCGACAGCTGGCTCGACAGACTATCGGTCTTCGAGCGCAGATCGAGAATGGCCTGGCGGGCCTGATCGTCGTCGAACATGCCCGCATGGGCGGGCACAGCCGCGAGGGCCGTGCCTGCGACGCAGGCCGCTGCGGCAACCCGCAGCCAGGAGAAACGATGCGTCATTCGGCTTATCACCCGTTGACTTACTGTTGATACACGAGGTCGGCGCGGCGGTTCTGTGCCCACGACGCTTCGTCATGACCCGTTGCCAGCGGCTTTTCCTTGCCGAGGCTCACGGCTTCCATTTGCGAATCCGACACGCCCATCAGCGACAGCGAACGACGCACGGCTTCAGCACGCTTCTGGCCGAGCGCGAGGTTGTATTCGCTCGTACCGCGCTCGTCGGTGTTGCCCTGGATCAGCACGTGACGCTGCGGGTGACCCTTCAGATATTGCGCGTGTTGTTGCAGCAGCGGTTGATAGTCGTCCTTCACCGAGTAGCTGTCGAAGTCGAAGTAGATGCTGCGCTTTGCGAGCGGGCTGTTCGGATCGTTCAGCGGGTCGACGTTGACCGTCGCGACGTCGTTCGGATTCGGTTGAGCCGAGCCTGCGCCCTTGCCGGCGTTTTCGTCGAGCTTGACGCCAGAGTGACATGCGGCCAATGCACCGACCATCACGACGGCGAATGCGAAACGAAGTTTGGACATCATTTGATTACTCTCCTTGTGTTATTGCATCAACGTTATTGCATAAACGGGCCCCAGGATGGCTCGCGTACGCTGCCCCCCTGAACGGACAGGACCTGCCGAGTGCGACCATCGGTCGATACTGCGGCCAACACGCCACGGCCGTTCACCTGAGTGGCGTAAAGAATGTACTGACCATTCGCCGCGAAGCTCGGCGATTCGTCATGTGAGGTGTCCGTCAGGCCCGTGGCAGTTCCGCCTTGCAGGTCCTGGATGTACAGCTTGAATGCACCGCCGACGCGCGAGATGTAGGCAAGCTCCTTGCCGTCAGGACTCACACGCGGGCTGGTGTTGTAGCTGCCCGTAAACGTGACGCGTTGCGCGTTGCCCGCGCTTTCACCTTGCGCCGGCATCTTGTAGATCTGCGGAGCGCCGCCGCGGTCGCTCGTGAAATAGATCCACTGACCGTCAGGAGAGTAGGTCGGCTCGGTGTCGATCGAGCTGCCCTGCGTCAGACGACGCAGACCGCTGCCGTCCGCGTTGACCGCGAAAATCTGCGTATTGCCGGTACGCGACAGCGCGACGGCGAGCGTGCGGCCATCCGGCGACCACGCCGGCGCGCTGTTGTTGCCCTTCTGGTCCGATACGACGATGCGCCGGCCGGTGGGCAGGTCGTGGATGTAGACGATCGGCTTTTTCTTCTCGAACGACACGTACGCGACCTTGGTGCCGTCCGGCGACCAGGCCGGCGAAATGATCGGCTCGGGGCTCGACAGCGCGATATGCGCGTCCTGGCCGTCCGAATCCGAGATCTGCAGCTGGTAGCGGTTGCCCGACTTGATCACATACGACAGACGCGTCGCGAACACGCCGCGGTTGCCCATCAGCTTGGCGTAAATGTAGTCCGCGACCTTGTGCGCGCTCATGCGCAGACCGCTCTCCGGGCTCACAAGCACGAGACCGCCGAGGCTTTCGCCCTTGACCGTGTCGTACAGCTTGAAGCGCACTTCGTACTGGCCGTTCGGCAGGCGGTTCACGCTGCCCGCGACGAACGCGTTGGCGCCCTTCGCCTTCCATGCGCCGAGGTCGACGGAATCGGTCTCTGACACCGGCGTCGAGCCTGCGTCGATATTCGTGAATTTGCCGCTGCGTTGCAGGTCCTGACGCACGATCGTGCTGACCTGCTGCGGGGAGTTCGCTTCATTGGCGAAATTCGCCGTTGCGATTGGAAACTGGGTGGATCCGACGCCCGTCACGAGGACGTTGAGTTGTGCGTTGGCGGCGCCGCCGACGGCGATCAGGCACGTTGCCACGATTGTTCGCAGGCCTAGCTTGGTCATCAAACTCATGCTGTATGGGTTCCTCAAAACGGTTTTACTTAATACTCGAAGACAGCAGACAGACCGGTAAACGGCTATTTCGTTCCCGCGCAACGCCGGCCTGGTGGGGCGCGGCGTCGGATGTCAGTCGGCCGTCAGCCTGCACATCAAGCCGCCGGCCGCAGCGTGATAGTGAAGTAGTCCGGCGTCTTGCCATTCACGTCCCGCGGCATCGGATCCGAGGCTTTCACCGCCCGCAACGCGGCGGCGTCCCACGCGGCGTTGCCGCTGCTGTGGGTAATGTTTGCGCTCAGCTGATTGCCGTCCGGCGAACAGCGCACGGCGATCACGGTCTCCAGACCTTCCGTTTCGCCGCCCCAGTTCACATGCTGAAGCACCAGCCGGCGCACCTTGTCCGCGTAACCCGGCGATGCCGCCGTGCCCCCGGAGCCGCTACCCGTTCCGCTCTTGCCTAGTCCGTTGCTGCTCGAACTGCTGCCGCCGACGCCGCCAGCCAGACCCTGCATTTGCGCCAGCCGCGCGCGGCGGTCCGCATCGAGCTGCTTCTTCGCTTGTGCCGCCGCTTCGGCTTGCGCCTTCGCCTTCGCCGCCTTCTCGGCCTCAGCCTTCTTTTGCGCTTCCGCCTGAGCCTGCTTTTGCTGCTGCTCCTGCTGTTCCTTCAGTTGCTGCTGCTTCTGCTGCTCGGCGAGCTGCTGCTGCTTGAGCTTCTCGGCCTGCTGCTGTTGCTGTTGTTGCTGTTGCGCCTGTTGCTGCTTGAGCTTGGCGGCTTTCTGCGCCGCGAGTTGGGCCGCCTGTTCGGCCGCCAGTTGTTGCTGACGCTTCGCTTCCGCTTCCTGCTGCTCTTTCAGCTTCAACTGGCGCTGCTGTTCGGCCAATTGCGCGGCGCGAGCCGCTTCCTGCTGCTGACGCTTCTTTTCCTGCAGCGCGATGTCGGCCTGCTCGTCGCGCACGGGCGGGGCAGGGGCGACCGGCGCGGGCGGCGGTGTGACGACGGGATGCGGGATCGCGGAATCCGGCACCTCGGTCCACAGTTCCGCCTGCTCGCCCTCGGGCGTGCTGTTTTGCCACTGGATGCCGTGATAAAGAAAGAATCCGAGCAGCGCATGCATCACCAGCGCGAACAGAAAAGCTCGCCCGGTGCCGCGTTCACGCGGTGGCTGAAGCGGATATTCGGTGTTCTTGCGGATCATTGCGATTTGACAAGCAATCCAACGCGCTTGACGCCCTGAGCCTTCAACTCGGACATCACATTCATCACGACTTCGTACTTCACGGTTTTATCGGCGGCGATCACGACGGGCTGATCCGGGTGCGATTGTGCCCGATCGGCGATGAAACCTTTGAGGCCAGCTTTCGTCATGTCTTCCTGCTGCTGCGTGCCGGAGTCGTCCTTGTACTTGACGCTCATGTTGCCGTCCGCGCGGATGTTGACGATCACGGGCGGCGTCTGCTGCTGCGGCGCGGCGCCGCCGACGGTCGGCAGATTGACGATCGACGGTGCGACGAGCGGCGCCGTGACCATGAAGATCACGAGCAGCACGAGCATCACGTCGATGTACGGCACGACGTTGATGTCGGCCATCGCGCGACGCGAGCGCGAGCCGCGCATGCTGGAGGAGCGGGAGCCTGCCATCGGGGCCTCCTTAGTGTGCCTGACGCTGCAGGATGTTCGAGAACTCTTCGATGAAGGTTTCGAAACGGATCGCCAGACGGTCGATGTCGTGCGCGTAGCGGTTGTAGGCGACCACTGCCGGAATCGCCGCGAACAGGCCGATCGCGGTGGCGGTCAGCGCCTCGGCGATGCCCGGCGCGACGTTCGCGAGCGTGGCCTGCTGCACGTTGGCGAGGCCGCGGAACGCATTCATGATCCCCCACACCGTGCCGAATAGACCGATATACGGGCTGACCGAACCGACCGAGGCGAGAAACGCGAGGTTCGCTTCGAGCACGTCCATTTCGCGCTGGAACGATGCGCGCATCGCGCGCCGGGCGCCGTCGAGGATCGCGCCGGCATCGTTCAGGCGTTTCTCTTTGCCTTTCAGGAATTCGCGCATGCCGGACTCGAAAATCCGCTCGAGCGCGCCGATCCTGTGGCGGTTGTTCGCTGCGCTCTGATACAGCGCCTGCAGGTCGCCGCCCGACCAGAAATCGCGCTCGAAGCGTTCAGTTTGCGCGCGCGCCCGGCGAATCGCAAACCACTTGCGGAAGATGAAAGTCCAGGAGAGTAGCGACAGCAACAGCAGCAGAGCCATGACGGCCTGGGCCAGCAGGCTCGCGTTGAGTACGAGTGAAACGATCGACAGATCTTGTGTAGTGTTCATAAAGGTTCGTTTTAACGTCCCGGGAAGGGGGCGTCCGGCTGCAAAGCCGCTCCAAGCTTGCCGTGGCAAAACGGAAGCTTCGGCGATATCGAAGCCGAACCATGCTTTGTGCAACCTGACCGGTATGAGTTCACTGGCCCCGTAACAACGAGGCTCAGGTATCGTCCGTTGACATGCCGCCGTGGTTCAGTCCGCGCCCTCGCCGACGCCCGGTCCGTGCCGCAGCGCGGCAAGAACCGAAGGCGGGATCGCGGCTGGCCGCAGCGTCGCGCGGTCCACACAGCCAACCCGGACGGACCCGCTGGCAAGCAACGTGCCTTCGCGCCAGGCTTCCTGCACGAAGTCTACCGAAGCTCGGCCAAGACGCTCGATCCGGCTGATAATTTTCACGAGATCGTCGAGCCGGGCCGGAGCCCGGTAATCGACCGCGGTACTGCGCACGATGAAAATCGCGTCGTTTTCTTCCGCAAGCCGATGCTGGTCGACGCCGCACGCGCGCAGCCATTCGGTGCGCGCCCGTTCGAAAAATTTCAGGTAATTGGCGTAAAACACGATGCCGCCGGCGTCGGTATCTTCGTAATACACGCGGATGGACCACGTATAGCCGATTTCCGTGCCTGGCTGGCTGGTCGACATATTCATGCGGCGCATTCTACCGGAACGCAAACTCCGGGGTCTGTTTCGAAGTGTGAGTTGCGCGTGGCGGGTGTCGGCGGCGATGGTGGCCGGCTTTGCCGGCCGCGCCGGGACTGGGGGAGCGGGATATCGGCGCGCCGCGAGAAAAAGCCAGCACGGTGACGGGCGGCGGCGCGACCAATGGAAGGGGCGGCTGTCGCCGGCCGCCTTCAAACTCAGCCGCGATGCACGGACAGACCCGCGAACGACTGTGCGACCGGCATCAGCTCGATCGTGTTGATGTTGACGTGAGCCGGGCGCGTGGCGATCCAGTAGATTGAATCGGCGATGTCTTCGGCCGTCAGCGGCTGCACGTTTTCGTAGACCTTGGCGGCCTTGTCGTCGTCGCCGCGATAGCGCACGTTCGAGAATTCGGTGCCGCCGCACAGACCCGGCTCGATGTCGGTCACGCGCAGCGCGGTGCCGGCGAGGTCGGCGCGCAGGTTCAGGCTGAACTGGCGCACGAACGCCTTGGTCGCGCCATACACGTTGCCGCCTGCGTACGGCCAGCGGCCCGCCACCGAACCAAGATTGAAGATATGTCCGCGATTGCGCTCGACCATGCCGGGCAGCAGCGCATGCGTAACCTGCACGAGGCCCGTGCAATTGGTCTCGATCATGGTGTTCCATTCGTCGAGGCTCGCCTTGTGCGCCGGCTCGGTGCCGAGGGCGAGGCCGGCGTTGTTGACGAGCACGTCGATTGCGGCGAAGTCGGCCGGCAACGAGGCCGGCACGGCTTCGACGGCGGCGCGGTCACGCACGTCGAGCTCGTACGGCAGCAGTGCGTCGCCGAGTTCGTCGGCGAGTGCCTGGAGACGGTCCTTGCGGCGAGCAGTTGCGACGACACGATGGCCGCCCTTGACGAACGAGCGGGCGATGGCAGCGCCGAAGCCGGCCGACGCTCCTGTGACAAACACGATCATTGCAGTTCCCTGGTCGGTAAGAGACAAAGGCCCCAAGCCTACTTCCAATGCGGCGCTGCGGCAAGGATGTACGAGCCGGATTGGCGCCTGTGGCGGTGGCGCGCAGCGGGTCCGCGGCGCGGTCGGGGTGCTTTCGTCAGATGGTTGCGGGGCGGGGTCGCCAGACCGTCCGCAGGGCCCGCCAGCAGCCGCCGGAGCGCCCGCAAGTCGGTTGCCTATTCGGGCCTCTTCCAATACACTAACGCGCTCGACCCTGCGTGACTGGCGATAGAACCGAGTCGTCCGACTCAGCCGATTCAACCAATCGGGTTCAAGGTGGAACAACCCACCGTGAAGCGCAGGGTGCCGTTTTGCCGTTCGCCTGGGCAGCCGTGAACCGCGCGCATTAATCTGCGCTGACGGTGGCTGGCCTGCCTCGCGTCTGCGGCGACTCTCCACTCGCCAAGTCAGGGCAAGCCTCGCCGCCCACAGCGCTGCGTACCCCGCTGTGTACCCTCTACGCAGGATTCGGCGCACGATCCGGTCAACCTGAAAACACTCAACGGAACCCGTATGTTTGACAGAGCCCAAAGCACCATCGCCAACGTCGATCCTGAACTCTGGAAGGTCATCGAGCAGGAAAACCGCCGTCAGGAAGAGCACATCGAACTGATCGCGTCGGAAAACTACACGAGCCCGGCCGTGATGGCCGCGCAAGGCTCGCAACTCACGAACAAGTACGCCGAAGGCTATCCCGGCAAGCGCTACTACGGCGGCTGCGAGTACGTCGACGTCGCCGAGCAGCTGGCGATCGACCGCGTGAAGCAGCTGTTCGGCGCCGAAGCCGCGAACGTGCAGCCGAACTCGGGCTCGCAGGCCAACCAGGGCGTGTTCTTCGCAATGCTCAAGCCGGGCGACACGATCATGGGCATGAGCCTCGCGCACGGCGGCCACCTCACGCACGGCTCGCCGGTCAACATGTCGGGCAAGTGGTTCAACGTGGTCAGCTACGGTCTGAATGAAGCCGAAGACATCGACTACGACGCTGCTGAAAAGCTCGCCCAGGAACACAAGCCGAAGCTGATCGTGGCGGGCGCATCCGCGTTTGCGCTGCGCATCGATTTCGAACGCATGTCGAAGATCGCGAAGTCGGTTGGCGCCTACTTCATGGTCGACATGGCGCACTACGCCGGTCTCGTCGCCGCGGGCGTTTATCCGAACCCGGTGCCGCACGCCGACTTCGTTACCACCACCACCCACAAGAGCCTGCGCGGCCCGCGCGGCGGCGTGATCCTGATGAAGGCCGAGTTCGAGAAGCCGATCAACTCGGCGATTTTCCCAGGCATCCAGGGCGGTCCGCTGATGCACGTGATCGCCGCGAAGGCCGTCGCGTTCAAGGAAGCGCTGTCGCCGGAATTCAAGGCTTATCAGCAGCAGGTCGTCGAGAACGCGCGCGTGCTCGCTGAAACGCTGGTCAAGCGCGGTCTGCGCATCGTGTCGGGCCGCACGGAGAGCCACGTGATGCTGGTCGACCTGCGTGCGAAGAAGATCACCGGCAAGGCTGCGGAAGCGGCACTCGGCGCGGCGCACATCACGGTCAACAAGAACGCGATCCCGAACGATCCGGAAAAGCCGTTCGTGACCTCGGGCATCCGCCTGGGTTCGCCGGCGATGACCACGCGCGGCTTCGGCGTGAAGGAAGCCGAGCAGGTCGGCAACCTGATCGCCGACGTGCTGGACAACCCGGAAGACGCCGCGACGATCGAGCGCGTGCGCGCGCAAGTCGCCGAGCTGACCCAGCGCTTCCCGGTTTACGGCTAAGCCGTCATGCATTGCCCCTTCTGCCGCCACGCCGATACGCAGGTCGTCGACTCGCGCGTATCCGAAGACGGCGCGACGATTCGCCGGCGCCGCCGCTGCCCGGCCTGCGACAAGCGTTTCACGACGTATGAGCGGGTCGAGCTGGCGTTGCCGTCGGTCGTCAAGAAGGACGGCACGCGCACGGAATTCGATCGCCGCAAGATCGTCGCGAGCATGCAACTGGCGCTGCGCAAGCGCCCAGTTGCGGTGGATGCGATTGAAGCGGCGGTCGCCCGCATCGAGTATCAGCTGCTCGGCAGCGGCGAGCGCGAGGTGCGTAGCGAGCGCCTCGGCGAACTCGTGATGAACGAGTTGCGCGCGCTCGACACGATCGCCTACGTCCGTTTCGCTTCTGTGTACAGGCGCTTCGAAGACGTCTCCGAATTCGAGGACGTGATCGAGGAATTCCGCCGCGCCTCTTCCCCGCCCAAGCCTTCCCGCAAGCGCTGAGCGCACGCGTGCCGCAGCCGAGCTGCGGTCATTCGCATCCATCGCCTCGCGCATTTCGCGCTTTTCTTCACGCATCGCTTCTCCCGCCTCCGTGATCGATCGTCACGTGCATTGTTGCGTGCGCTAACGTCTGAATGCCACCTGGCCATTCGGACGATGGTCGGCGCACTCGCAAATCGCTAGATTGGCTGCATCCGTTCGAAACGCTCAGGGATGCAAATGAAAATCAAGGGAACTCGCCGGCCATCGCGCGCCGGTTTCACGCTCGTCGAGACGCTGGCGGTGATAGCGCTGGTGATGCTGATCGCGGTGATGGCGATGCCGTCGTTCGCCGCATGGCATATGCGAGATCAGGTCGACGCGCGCTCGAAGGCGCTGCTGTCCACCTTCGCCTACGCGCGCAGCGAGGCGCTGCGGCGCGGCGCGCGCATCACGGTGTGTCGCGTCGATGCCGCGCGCGTCTGTCTTGCGTCGGGCCAACCCTGCGCCGACGGCGTCCCCGACTGGGCCTGTGGTTGGGCCGTATTCGCCGAACGCGGCGGCAAGCCGGCGTTGTTGCGCGCGCAGCCGGCGCTCGCGGCGGTGAGCATCGCCGGCGTGCAGACGGATATGACGTTCACGCCGCCCGCAGGGCAACTGATCGGCGCGTTTCGAAGTTTCGATATCGCGCCGCGCAGCCCATCGAAGTCGATGCAGGGGAACCCGTGGCGGCGCTGCATCAGTGTCGCGGCAGGAGGTCGCGCGCGGATCTCGGAGGGCGCGTGTGGAGCGACGTCATGAGATGGCCCGCATTCAGTACGGGTGTGCGTGCGCAAGCGTCGGCATCTGGCGGCAGTTCGTTGATCGAGGTGATGCTGGCGGTCGCGTTGGTAGCGGTGAGCGCGCTGGGGTTGATCGCGGCTCAGGTGTGGACCGCACGTGAAGCGCACGCGATGTCGCTGCGCGAGAGCGCCACGTGGATAGCCGACTCGATCGCCGAAGCGACGCGCACGCCTTCCGTGGGCAATGCCGCACTCGATCAATCGAGCGGGTGGGCGAGTGTTCTGCTGCCGCAAGGCGACGCATCGATCGGCGCGAGCGGCGCGGTCGCGTCGGCGCGCGTGACGTGGGCGTCCGTGCGGGATCGGCCCATTGCGGGCGATGGGATCGGGCCGCCGGCGGAGCCTTGCGGCGACGTCGATGCACCGGCCGGATCGTCGTGTGTCGCGTTGGCGTTCGCGAAATGAAGCGGCCGCATTGCCCACGCGGTCACACGCTGGTCGAATTCCTGATCGCGATGGCGCTCGGGCTGATCGTGACCGCGGGCGCCGTGTCTCTTTACACGGCGCAGCGCAACGCGTTCGTGCAGGCGAGCAACGCGACCCGGATTCGCGAAGCCGGCTTGACCGCGCTGATGCTGATCGGCCAGCAATTGCAGATGGCCGGCTTCGTCCCTGCCGACGTCGTTGGCTATAACGCGGCGCCTGCGCTGTTCGGCTGCTCGGGGGGGCGCCCGACCGGCGCCGACGACAACCTCGCTTGCACCACGTTGAGTACCGGCTCCGATGGCGTCGCGATCCGTTACGTCGCAGACGTCATATCGACGTGGCCATCGTCGAGCGGGCAGGTCACCGACTGTGTCGGCCAGGCCGTCAAGAGCAGCGATGCAGTCCTTGGCGATCAGGGCGCGCCGGTGGTCAATCGATACTTCGCCAACCTCAGCGGCTCGACCGGCGAGCCGGAGCTTTACTGCGTCGGCAGCGGCAATGCGGGGTCCGCGCAGCCGCTGGTCGAAGGCGTCGAGCGCGTGCGGTTGCGTTACTGGCTGGGCGGGGCGGCCAATGCTGTGAATGCGTCGGCCGTCGCGGCGGATCAATGGACGAACGTCGTCGCGGTGGATGTCTGCGTGCTGGTGCGCGGCGCGCCGCAAGGACGGCGCTCGAAGTACGTCGACTGCGATGGCGTGAGTACGCTCGGCAGCGACTTGCGGCCTCGACAGGCGTTTTCGCGCAGGGTGGCGCTGCGCAATCGCGCGGAGGTGTCGTCGTGACAAACCGTGACTCAGCAACGCAACGCTGCCGCGCCTACGACATATGCGGCGGGGCAAGTGGAAAAGCGAAACGCTTAGGTAGGCGAAGTTGTCGGGACGGTGTCCGACGCGCACATCAACGCGGTGTCGTGCTAGCTATCGTGCTGTTGATCTCGGCCATGATGCTCGCCACGTCCGCGATCTGGTTCGAAACATCGCTCGCGGCCGCTCGCGCGGCGACCAATACGCGCGACTATCTGCAGGCTTTCCATGCGGCCGATTCGGCGCTGAGCTTGTGCGCGCGCAATATGCTATCGGCACCCGGCGACGCGCCCAATGCACCGCTCTCATCCGGCGAGCCGGCTCAATGGAGGCTTGAAGCCGCGTTCGACGCAGGCGCCATCACCCCTGTGTCGCAATGGCCGGGATCATCGCGTGCGCCGCAATGCCTGATCGAGCCTTGGCGTCTCTCGACCCGACCCAACGCGAGCGCTTATCTGCTCACCGCGCGCGGCTTCGGGCAGAGCGGCGAGTCACAGGTCTGGTTGCAGATGGAACTGGTGACCGAGGATGGCGCGATCGAGCGTCATTGGCGGCGCGTTGCCGCGAGACCATTCTGAGGAACGCACCGACTGGACACGTATGAAAAGGCCCAACACATCCGCATTCACGCTGCTCGAACTCGTGATCGCGCTCGCGATTGCCGCCACGCTCGCCGCGTTTGCGATCCCTTCGTATCGAAGCCACATCGCGCGCACCCATCGCATCGACGCGGCGTCGGCGTTATATCGGGCTGCGCAATTCGTCGAGGCCGCGGCGAGCGATGGCGTGCCGGCCTTGCCACCGGGCATCGATCAGGCGCCGCAGTTCGGCGCGCCGGTGTATCGCGTGCGCGTGCTGCCCGCGGACGATACGAACGGCGGCTATTCGATCGAAGCGGTTCCAGCGGAAGCGGGCCCGATGCGCGATGACCCGTGCGGCACGTTCACGCTGCACGCGACAGGTCAGCGAGGCAATAGAAATGACACGAGCGGCGCGGCGCCCACGAGCAACGAATGCTGGAATACGGGTTAGCGGGTGAATTGAAAACCGACGCGCGCAGCCTTGCGAGCGAGACATCCGATAGTTCGCAGATCGCAGCCACTCGCAGCGACCAGGACCTCAATAGCCGCTTCTCGTCGAATCGGCCTGCTCTGCCGCCGACTGCGCCGTAGCGGAAGCCGCCGCGGCCGCCCGCGCCGCCGCCGACTCGTTCTTCATCTGTTGCCAGATCCGGAACGCTTCCCACGCGCCGAGCGCAAGGCTGCCCCACTTGAGCGCGGGCCTTGCGCTCCTGACGACCGTCGCGCGCAGCGGTTTGGCAAGCAACAGCGAAACGATCGAGCTGATGAACGGGTACTGCTTGAGCAATGCGCCGATCGTGCCCGCGTTGAGCACGCGCGCCTTCGACCCTTTGCCGACGCGCACGCCGCCGAAGCCGGGGATCACGAACCTGAGCCAGCTGAAATGCGTGACGGCCTGGCGCAGTTCGAAGGTGGCCTGCGCGAGCTCGACGCGTTCGACATCCGCGCGCACGAGCAGCAATTCCTTGCGCAGCGCCCGCAAATGCGGGGCGCTCAGATCCTTCGACGGATGGCGCTTGTTACGAAAGGCTGTATCGGGACGGGATGGGCTCATGGCGTGTCGGCGGGAGTGGAGATGAGGCGATGGATCGGATGCAGACAAACTTGCCCATCAGTTGCGGCTGCGAAACGCTTCGCGATCCTTTTCGAACTCGGCGAGGGTCGCTTCGAATACCAGCGGCGCATTGCGCAAACCGCTGCGCGCCTTCAGCGCACAGGCGAGCCCAGCAATCGCGTAGACCGCGGTGATGCCGGCAAGCGCCTGCCATCGGTAGGTGTCCCAGAAGGCAATGGCGACGAGTGCGGTCAACGCGATCAAGGCCATCGTGGCGAGCATCATCGCGGCAAGGCCGAGAAACAGCACGCCGAGCAGGCGGTCTTTTTCCTCGGCGAGTTCGATGCCCACCAGTTCGAGCCGTGTCTGCAGAATCGCAAACACGGAACTGAGAATACGGCGCAACGGGCTGTGTTCTGCGCGCTGCGAGTGTGTTTCGGTCGTCATGGCTGTGGGCGTTGCGCGTGAGGGCCTGGCCAGCGCGCACGCGCGCCAGCAGAAGGGGACCGGCGAGGCTCGCGCCGGTCCGCCCGTATCGCCGGTGCGCCGGACATGCCTGCTCCGGCGGACTCACCGGCCTTTACTTGCGATTGATCAGCAGACCGACCACCATGCCGATGCCGGCGGCGATACCGATGGACGCCCACGGATGTTCGTGCACGTAGTCGTCGGTAGCGCGGGCAGCCTTCTTCCCTTTTTCGACGACCACGACCTGAACGTCGGCTGCTTTTTCTTTCGCCTGCTTCAGGCGCGTCAGCGCGGTCTCGCGCAGTTCGGATGCGCGTTCGCCGGTAGCGCTCGCGGCCTGTTTCAGCAGGTCTTCAGCGTCCGCGAGGACGGTTTTGATATCCGACATCAATCTCTCCTTGTTGACTTCCGACATTGACAGCTCCCTTTGTCTCACGCTACGCGTAAATCGTAACCAAAGAAACGGTCGCTGGCGAGCCTAGTGCCGGTTGCAGGCCGCCGACGCACGATCCGTTCCCGGCAGCGCGTGGCGACACCGGGTTGAGGGCACTTTGCTCCAGACCGGTATCCGGATTGAGTTGATCTGTCCCGCAAAGTTTCCATCAAACGGGAGAAAATTACAAAAACGCATAAAGTACTGACGCGATCTTGGTTCGCCATGTACCACCACGGCCTTATGCTTTATCGTCACGGGCCGTCGCGGGCACACGCCCGCGACCTTATCTGGATACGTTCCGAATACCTACAGGAGATGCACTATGAGTCTACGTCTTGGCGACATTGCGCCGGATTTCGAACAGGAGTCGAGCATTGGCCGTATCAGTTTTCACGACTGGCTCGGCAATGGCTGGGGCGTGCTGTTCTCGCATCCTGCCGACTTCACGCCGGTCTGCACGACCGAGCTGGGCCTGACCGCGAAGCTTGCAAGCGAGTTCGAAAAGCGCAACGTGAAGACGATCGCGTTGTCGGTAGACAGCGCGGAGTCGCACAAGGAGTGGATCAAGGACATCAACGAGACGCAGGCCGCCAACGTCGGTTTTCCGATTCTCGCGGACGGCGATCGCAAGGTCTCCCAGCTTTACGACATGATTCATCCGAACGCGAACGAAACGTTCACCGTGCGTTCGCTGTTCGTCATCGATCCGAATAAGAAGGTGCGTTTGATCATCACGTATCCGGCGAGTACCGGCCGCAACTTCGACGAAGTGCTGCGCGTGATCGATTCGCTGCAACTGACCGACAGTCACTCGGTCGCGACGCCGGGCAACTGGAAGCAGGGCGATGACGTCGTGATCGTGCCGTCGCTGAAGGACGAAGAAGTGATCAAGCAGAAATTCCCGAAGGGCTACAAGGCACTGCGTCCGTACCTGCGCATGACGCCGCAGCCGAACCAGTAAGCTGCGCAGCATCGAACAGAAAAGCCGGATCGAATGAACCGGCTTTTTTTGCACCATCGGAACGCCAGCATCGGCGTCAGAAGAACGCCTGAATACCCGTCTGCGCACGGCCGAGGATCAGCGCATGAACGTCGTGGGTGCCTTCGTAGGTGTTGACCACCTCGAGGTTCACCAGATGGCGGGCGACGCCGAACTCGTCCGAAATACCGTTGCCACCGAGCATGTCGCGCGCGAGGCGGGCGATGTCGAGCGCTTTGCCGCACGAATTGCGCTTCATGATCGACGTGATTTCGGTGGCGGCCGTGCCTTCGTCCTTCATGCGGCCGAGGCGCAGCACGCCTTGCAGCCCGAGCGTGATTTCGGTCTGCATATCGGCGAGCTTCTTCTGGATCAACTGGTTCGCGGCAAGCGGCCGGCCGAACTGCGTGCGATCGAGCACGTACTGCCGCGCGATGTGCCAGCATGCTTCCGCCGCGCCGAGCGCGCCCCAGGCGATGCCGTAGCGCGCCGAGTTCAGACACGTGAACGGACCGCGCAGGCCGCTGACGCCCGGCATGATGTTCTCTTCCGGCACGAACACATCGTCGAGCACGATTTCACCGGTGATCGACGCGCGCAGCCCGATCTTGCCGTGGATCGCCGGCGCCGACAGACCCTTCCAGCCCTTCTCGAGAATAAAGCCGCGGATGTGGTCCTTGCCGTTTTCCTCGAGCTTCGCCCACACGACGAACACGTCGGCGATCGGCGAATTGGTGATCCACATCTTCGAGCCCGACAGCGAATAGCCGCCATTGACCTTCTTCGCGCGCGTGACCATGCTGCCCGGATCGGAGCCGTGGTTCGGCTCGGTCAGGCCGAAGCAGCCGATCCACTCGCCGCGCGCGAGCTTCGGCAGATATTTTTCCTTCTGCGCGTCCGAGCCGAACTCGTAAATCGGCACCATGACCAGCGACGACTGCACCGACATCATCGAGCGATAGCCGGAGTCGACACGTTCGACTTCACGCGCGATTAGCCCATACGCGACATAGTTCAGACCGGGGCCGCCGTACTGTTCGGGAATCGTCGGGCCGAGCAGGCCGAGTTCGCCCATTTCGCGAAAGATCCCGACATCGGTCTTTTCATGGCGGAACGCTTCGAGCACGCGCGGCAGCAGCTTGTCCTGCGAGTAGGCCGCGGCGGCGTCGCGCACCATGCGTTCGTCTTCGGTCAACTGCTGATCCAGCAGCAACGGATCTTCCCAGTGAAACTGCGCGGCTACGGCCATGACGTATCTCCTGATTTCACGCTCAGAACAAGCTTGACTTGAGTTCCGCCTTGCGAAACAATGTTTTGCAAACGACGCCCGAGTGTAGCACCCTATGACGCTGCCATCCACTTTCTCCGCTCCGCTCGACGAACGCAAATTCGTCGTCGCCCTTGCCCGCGGGCTGGACCTGTTGCGCGCGTTCCGACCGGGCGACACGATGCTCGGCAATCGCGATTTCGTCGAACGCACGGGCTTGCCGAAGGCAACCGTGAACCGGCTCGCCTACACGCTGACCGTGCTCGGCTATCTGCGGCTCGACGAAAGACACGGCAAATATGCGCTCGACGCGGGCGTGCTGTCGCTCGGCTTCGCGCTGCTATCGGGCAGCGACATGCTCGAACTCGCGCGCCCGCACCTGCGCAGCCTCGCGCGCGAGGTCGGCGCGGCGGTTTCGCTCGGGTGCCGGGATGGGCTCGACATGGTGTATCTGGAGACGATTCGCAGCGAGACCGCGTTGACGCTCGGCCTCGCATCCGGCTCGAAACTGTCGATGCTGACGAGTTCGATGGGCCGCGCATATCTCGCTGTGCAGCCGCTCGACGCGCGTACCGCGTTACTCGCGGAACTGAAAAAAGCGGCAGGCAGGGCAGGGGCGATGCTGGTCGCCGAAGCCGAACAGGAGATCGCCGCGTTCGCGACGGAGCGCTGCTGCTACTCGTTTCGCGCGTGGCATGACGACGTGAACGCGGTCGCGGTGCCGTTTCGCGAGCCGCGCGAAAACCGTTGGCTCGTGCTCAGCTGCAGCGGGCCGGCATCATCGATGGGGGAGGAAGTGTTTCGCGAGAACGTCGCGCCGCGCCTGAAGGCGCTCGCGACGCGGCTAGGGGAGCCGGGCTGAGGGAAGGCCGGGGCGCCCGGGTCAACCGGCCCCGCCGTGTCACGCCGCGCGATCGTGATAATGCGCGTTGAACAATGGCCCTTGCACGAACCGCACGTCGTACTGCTGTAGCGCGGAGAACTGCGTCTCGTCCATCACGCGATTGAAAATCAGCGGCACCCGCAGCCGGCCCGCGTAGCCGACGAGCGGCTTCACGGTCGCGTCGCGCAATGCGGCCGCCGCATCCATCTTGATGAAATCGAGCCGCGCGGTTTCCGATACCGACAGGATCTGCCCCGCGTTCGACAGATTGCCCGCCACCTTGAAGCCGTAGTGCTGATAGCTGCGCGTCAGATAGCCCAGAAACGTCTTGTGCGCGACCGCCGCCGCCGGCAGCTCGATGACGATGCGCGTCGGACTCAAATTGAATGACGTCAGCACGCTCGAAAAATGCCGGCCGTGGTCGTACTTCACGCTCTTCAACAGCCTCTCGTGCACGCGTAGAAACAGCAGCCCATGCCGCTGCGGCCCGAAGAAGTTGATTGCGTGCAGCGCGCGCGACATGCGATCCAGCGCGACCAGCTGCTGATCGTCGGCGATGTTGTCGAACGGATCGAACACGTCGAACGGCGGTGCGCCGAGCCGGTGCGTGACCGCCTGAAAGCCGAGCTCGTCACCGAAGCGATCGACCCCTTCCGCGCCGCATGACAGCGACTGCGCGAGCCCATGCACGCTGATGTCGAAGATCGGCTCGTAGGCGCTCGTGAGCTCGATGCCGTCGAAATGCGCGAGCGCGATGCCGGCGTGCGCGCCTTGTCCCATCGCCAGATGCTCGCCGAGAAACGGGTGATGAGCGGCGCGGGCGATCAGATCGGGGATGGTCGGCGAAATCATGAAGGCGAATGAAAGGCGACGATGAACGCGCACCGGGCGCGTGGCTGCGCGACGCGATGGCCGCATCCATTGATGGTAGCAGTACGCGCCCTGCGCGGATTAACAAAATGCTCATAACGTTATTGGGCTCACGCTTATTGGCCGGGGCTCAGCGCGCAATCACGAGGTTGGTGCGCACGTTTTCAAGGGTATACGTTAGTTTCACTATTCGTAATTCGTTTTACCATTCGTAAAAACCGATTCCGCCCAGTTCGAGGGATGCCCCAATGAATGACCAACCCGCCGCCAATGTGATCGAAGTCGAGCGCGTGCTTGCCGAAACGCATCGCCCGACTTTTCAGGCGATGCTGCTCGCGCTGTGCGGGCTGTGTCTGCTGATCGACGGCTTCGACGCGCAGGCGATGGGCTATGTCGCGCCCAGCGTGATCGCCGAATGGCACGTCGCGAAAACCGCGCTCGGCCCCGTCTTTAGCGCGAGCCTGTTCGGCATGCTGCTGGGCGCGCTCGGCCTGTCGGTACTGGCCGACCACATCGGCCGCCGGCCGGTGCTGATCGGCGCGACGTTCTTCTTCTCGCTGTCGATGCTCGCCACGCCGTTCGTCGCGACGATTCCCGCGCTGATCACGCTGCGCTTCATCACCGGTCTCGGGCTCGGCTGCATCATGCCGAACGCGATGGCGCTGGTCGGCGAATTCTCGACGCCCGCGCACCGGGTCAAGCGCATGATGTTCGTGTCGTGCGGCTTCACGCTCGGCGCGGCGCTCGGCGGCTTCGTCAGCGCCGCGCTGATTCCGGCCTACGGCTGGCGCGCGGTGTTCTGGGTCGGCGGCGCGGTGCCGTTGCTGCTCGGGTTCGCGATGCTGGCGACGCTGCCGGAGTCGCTGCAGTTTCTGGTGCTGAAAGGGCGCAGCGAGCGCGCAGCGAGCTGGCTGGCGAAGTTCGACCCGGCCTTGCCGATCAACGCGAACACGCGCCTCGTCGTCAGCGAAAAGCGCAACGACGGCGCGCCGGTCGCGGAGCTGTTCCGCGCGGGACGCGGTCCCGTCACGCTGATCCTGTGGGCGATCAGCTTCATGAACCTGATCGTGCTGTACTTCCTGTCCAACTGGCTGCCCACCGTGATGCGCGAAGCCGGCTACACGCCGGGCACGGCGGTGATCGTCGGCACGGTGCTGCAGACGGGTGGCGTGATCGGCACGCTGCTGCTCGGCTGGTTCATCGAACGCATGGGTTTCGTGCGCGTGCTGTTCGCGTGCTTCGCGGTTGCCACGGTCGCGGTCGGCACGATCGGCGCGGTCGCGCATCTGCTGCCGTGGCTGCTCGTCGTCGTGTTCGCGGGCGGCTTTTGCGTGGTCGGCGGACAGCCGGCGGTCAATGCGCTCGCCGGGCATTTCTATCCGACCGCGCTGCGCTCGACCGGCATCGGCTGGAGTCTCGGCATCGGCCGGATCGGTTCGGTGATCGGGCCGCTCGTCGGCGGACAGCTGATCGCGCTGAACTGGTCGAATGCCACGCTGTTTCATGCGGCGGCGGTGCCGGTGCTGTGCTCGGCGCTGCTGGTGGTCGTGCTCGCGGGCGCAACGCGGCAACCCGGGCGCGCGTCCGAAGCGGAGCCGGCCTGAGCCTGACCGCAAAGATCACCTAATCGGGAAAGAATGGAGCAACTCGCGGAGAACCTTGTATGGATACCTCAACACGTACGCCGGCCGACCAACGCCTGCGACCTGAAATCGAGCCCGGCTATCAGTCGGGTTTCGCCAACGAATTCGCGACCGAGGCGTTGCCGGGCGCGCTGCCGACCGGCCGCAACTCGCCGCAGCGCGCGGCCTATGGTTTGTATGCCGAGCAGATTTCGGGCACGGCGTTTACGGCGCCACGCGGTCACAACCGTCGCTCGTGGCTGTACCGGATTCGCCCGGCGGCGATGCACAAGCCGTTCACGATGATGCCGTCGGAGCGGCTCGTCGCGAACTTCGCCGAGGTGCCGCCGACGCCGCCGAACCAGCTGCGCTGGGACCCGCTGCCGATGCCGGGCGAGCCGACCGATTTCATCGACGGCTGGGTCACGATGGCGGGCAACGGCTCGGCCGAAGCGATGAACGGTTGCGCGATCCATCTATACGCAGCCAACCGTTCGATGCAGGACCGTTTCTTCTACAACGCCGACGGAGAATTGCTGATCGTGCCGCAACAAGGCCGCCTGCATATCGCGACCGAAATGGGCCGTGTCGATATCGAGCCGTTCGAGATCGCAGTGATTCCGCGCGGCGTGCGCTTTGCGGTCAGCCTGCCGGACGGCAGCGCGCGCGGCTATATCTGCGAGAACTTTGGCGCGCTGCTGCGTCTGCCGGAACTGGGGCCGATCGGCTCCAACGGTCTCGCGAATCCGCGCGATTTCCTGACGCCGCACGCCGCGTACGAAGACCGCGAAGGCGCGTTCGAACTCGTCGCGAAGATGAACGGCAATCTGTGGCGCGCGGACATCGGCCATTCCCCTCTCGACGTGGTCGCGTGGCACGGCAACTACGCGCCGTACAAATACGACCTGCGCCGCTTCAACACGATCGGCTCGATCAGCTTCGATCATCCGGACCCGTCGATCTTCCTCGTCCTGCAATCGCAAAGCGACACGCCGGGCGTCGATACGATCGACTTCGTGATCTTCCCGCCGCGTTGGCTCGCCGCCGAAGATACGTTCCGCCCGCCCTGGTTCCATCGCAACGTCGCGAGCGAGTTCATGGGGCTCGTGCATGGCGTCTACGACGCGAAGGCCGAGGGCTTCGTGCCCGGCGGCGCGAGCCTGCACAACTGCATGACGGGCCACGGTCCGGACGCGGACACGTTCGAGAAGGCGTCGCATATCGATACCTCGGTGCCGAAGAAGGTCGACGACACGATGGCCTTCATGTTCGAAACACGCACGCTGATCAAGCCGACGCGCTTCGCGCTCGAAACCGCGCAACTGCAGGCGCATTACTACGAGTGCTGGCAAGGCCTCAAGAAACACTTCAATCCGGAGCAACGATGAACGCGGTGAACGATCTCCAGGCGACGCTCGATGCGTCGCGCAAAAGCTGGATCGAGTCGGCCAACGAGCCGGCTAGCGACTTCCCGATCCAGAACCTGCCGTTCGGCATTTTCAGCGATCGTGGCAACGACGCGCGCCGCGCGGGCGTCGCGATCGGCGATCAGATCGTCGATCTCGGCGCGTTGCAGGCAGCGGGTCTGCTGAGCGTGCCGGCGCAGAACGTGTTCGCGCGCGATGCGCTGAACGATTTCATCGCGCTCGGCCGCGACGCATGGCGCAGCGTTCGAATCCAGCTGAGCCAACTGCTCGCGCGCGACACCGCGACGCTGCGCGACGATGCCGTGTTGCGCGCGAAGGTGCTGGTGAGTCAGGCCGATGCGCGTCTGCATCTGCCGGTGCAGATTCCGGGCTACACGGATTTCTATTCGTCGAAGGAACACGCGACCAATGTCGGCTCGATGTTCCGCGATCCGAAGAATGCGCTGCTGCCGAACTGGTCGGAGATGCCGATCGGCTACAACGGGCGGGCGTCGTCGGTGGTCGTGAGCGGCACGCCGGTGCGTCGTCCGAATGGTCAGCTGAAGCTGCCGGATCAGGAGCGGCCGCTGTTCGGCGCGTGCCGCAAGCTCGATATCGAACTGGAGACGGGTTTCATTATCGGCGGCGGCAATGCGCTGGGCGAGCCGATCGCGTGCGAGGACGCGGAAGCGCACATCTTCGGCATGGTGCTGCTCAACGACTGGAGCGCGCGCGACATCCAGCAATGGGAATACGTGCCGCTCGGTCCGTTCAACGCGAAGACCTTCGCGACGACGATTTCGCCGTGGGTCGTCACGCTCGATGCGCTCGAACCGTTTCGCGTCGCGCAGCCGGTGCAGGAGCCAGAGCCGCTCGCGTATCTGCGGCATCGAGGAAAGCATGCGTTCGATATTCACCTCGAAGTGAGCTTGCGCGCGCCACGCGCGCGGCAAGCGAGCACGATCGCGCGGACCAATTTCAAATACATGTACTGGACGATGGCGCAGCAACTCGCGCATCACACGGTGGCAGGCTGCAATACGCGGGTGGGCGACCTGATGGGCTCGGGGACCATCAGCGGGCCGACCGAGGATTCGTACGGCAGCCTGCTCGAACTGACGTGGAACGGCAAGAAGCCGCTGGAACTGCAGGAGGGCGGTACGCGCACGTTCATCGAGGACGGCGATGAGTTGACGCTGGTCGGCTGGTGCCAGGGCGACGGGTATCGCGTCGGGTTCGGCGCGTGTGCCGGAGAGATTCTGCCGGCGCGAGAGTGAGCGCGCGGCAGTCACGATGAACGAGGGCCGGCAACGAATGCCGGCCCTCGTCGTTTGTGCGAGACCGCGGGCGCGCCGTGTCGCAATGACCCGGCGCGTCGTCCGCTTCACCCACCCAGCAAGCCGAACACGGCCACGCCGTTCGTCGTGCCGACATACACCTTGCCGTTCGCGATCATCGGTGTGATGAACTTGTTGCCGGTGCCGAATTGATCGCGCGTGCCCATCTGGTTGCTGTTGTAAAGCTCGTTGAGCGTGACCGGGTCGAACGCATGCAGTGCCGCGACGTTGCCGTTTTCGGCGGCCCATACGATGCCATTCGTCGTGCCATTCGCCGAGATGCTCGGCGTCGTGCCGGGATAGGCGAACGTCATCGCGCTTTGCGCGGTCGGGGTGATCGACAGCTTCGCATTGGTCACGGTGAATGCCTTCAGATGATCGCCGACCGAGCCGAAATACACGCGCCCGTTGAAATAGGCGGGCATGCCGAACTCGCCTCCGGCCAGCTGCGCGGGAATCTCCTGATAGATGTTGTCGGTCGTCGGGTTGAACTTGCCCATCGAATCGCGATTCAGCACGTAGATGGTGCTGTCCTTGCCCGCGCCGAGCGTCAGATGCTGCACGACGCCGTTCCCGTCGGTCAGATCCGGCAGCACCAGTGCGCCGCCGGAGCCGAGGTCGATGTCGTCGTTGGACTCCTGCACGAGGTTCGTCATCGCGAAGTAGTCCGCGACCGACAGGCCGCCCGACGTGCGTAGCTTCAGGAACGTATTGCCGAAGTCGTTGTTGGCCGGAAAGCCGCTCGAGGTCATCGTCGTTTCGAAGGTGCCGTTCGCATCGAGCAGATAGATCGACGAGCCGTCCGACGCCGGTCCCGCGCCACTCATCCAGATCGCGCCGCCGATGCCGTTAGGCGTCACGTTGAGCACGGTGGTCTGCTGCAACGTGTCGGCGCCGTAGCCCATGATCCAGCCGGTATAGCCGCCGTGGTCGCAGTGCGAGGTCCATGATGTGTAAAGCGTGCTGCCGAGCAATAGCAGCCCCGCGCGCTCCGCGTACAACGACGTGGTGAACGGCAGGACGCCGTTCGTATTGCCCGCGCCAGTGCCCGGGTAAGAGGCGACGGCGACTTCGGTGGGACCGTTCAGCAGTTCGGCGCCGGTCGCGAGGTCGAGCGCGTGAATGCGATGATGGTAGCCGCCGGCCGCGTCTTTCGACATCGCGACGACATAGATCGTGCCGTGCGTGCCGCGCGAACGGTCGATCACCGGTGTCGAGGTGATGCCGATCGTGTTCACGATCTGGCTGCAGCCGAGATCGTCGCTCGGAGTTTCGCCGCTGCCGAGTGTGCGCACCTGCCACAGGGTCGCGCCGGTGTCGGCATCGAATGCGTACACGGTGTCGTTCTCGGTCGCGACGTACAGCACGTTGTGCGTGCCGCCTGCGATCGCCAGCGAAGCGATGAATAGCGGCTGCGCGTCGACCTTGCCGTCGACACTAAAGAAGCCGACCTTGCCGAACTTCGCGGCCGTCACGTTGGCGGGCGTCAGCGTGGTTTCGCCGAGGTTCTGGCCGGTGCGCGCAATGTCGTTGTGATATGTGAGCACGTCCTGCACGGCTGCCGTCGATGTACCGCCCATCGACGTGCCCGAGGTGCCGGTGCTACCGGTGCCGGTGCCGCCGCTCGTGGTGCCACCGGTGGTGGTGGTGCTGCCGCCGCTTGCCGCGGCTGGGGTCGATGCGCCGGATGAGGCGCTGCCGCCGGCGCTCGTGCCCGTCGGGGCACTGCTGTTTCCGCCTCCGCCGCCTCCACAGTTTGCGGCGACGATCGCGGCTACCGCGATCGCCGTGCCCAACAGGCTGGCACGGAGCAACAAGCGCATCGAGACCATGGCGGACTCCCCGTTGCTTGCGGTGGCACCACCAAATATGGGCCGTGTCGAGTGCCCGCGCAACGTGGGTTGAAGATTATCACCCGGCGTATAGATCGTAAAAGCCAGCAACTAGCGTCTAGTCGTCAACTCGCCGCCCGCAGCGCGATCCGCCGACGCTCCCACCACGCCGTCACCAGAAACGCGAGCGCCGCGCACAACAGCACGCCGATCACCGCATCGTGGCCGACCGTTTTCATCAACGCGCCGGCGACGAGCGGGCCGCCGAAGCTCGCCGCGCTCCACGACGCGCCGACCAGCGAACTCGCCGACACCAGCGCGACACCGCGAAAGCGCTCGCCGCAGGCCACCAGCGACAGCGTGTAGATCGCGCCCGCGGCCGCGCCGAGCAAGTACAACAGCGGCCAGCGCAGCCACGGCGAGCCGACTGCCCACGGCAGCAGCGGCAACAACGCGACGACCACGATGCCGCAGCCGATATGCACCCGTTCGCGACCGAGCCGGTCGGCGAGCCAGCCGATCGGAAACTGCATCGTCGTGTCCCCGAGCAACAGCGCGGACGCGAACAGCACGGCCACTTCGCTCGAAATGCCATGCGACATCGCGAACAGTGGCAGCAGCGATAGCGCGATCGTGTCGAACAGAGCGAAGAAGCCGGTGCCGATCACGAGCGCGGGCATGCGCGGCAGTACGCGACGCCAGCCGCCATGCTCGGCGTGTTCTTCGCTCGATGCATGCGGCGTGGCGCGGATCGCCGCGAGCAGCGGCAGCGCGAGCAGGAAAATCGCGCCGCACAGCAGAAAGCGTCCCTGCGTGAAGCCCGCGATCTGGCTCACCAGCACCGGCCCCGACATCTGGAACAGCGTGAAGTTGGTCGCGTAGATCGCGATCACGCGGCCGCGCGACGCATCGTCGGCGAGCTGGTTGACCCACGCTTCGCCGATCGTGAACAGCAGCATCAGCGCCGCGCCGCACAGCACGCGCAGCAGCGCCCATAGCCACAGGTTCGCGGTGAGCTGCATCAGCGCGGTCGCGCAGGCCACCACCAGCACCGCGCCGACGATCACCTGACGGCCGCCGAAGCGCGCCGCGATCCAGCCGGCGAGCGGCACCACGGCGAGACCGCCGCCCGCCTGCGCGGCGGTCAACAGGCCGACCACGTCGGTGCCGTAACCGGCTTGAGCGAGCGCGAGGGCGGTGAGGGGAAGGGTGGCGCCGCTGCCGAGTCCGACGACGGCGACGCTCAGGATCAGCGCGAGGAAATCGCGGGTGAGGATGACTTTCATCGGCGGGGATGCTACTACGCGTGCGGGGGGGCGCGCGATCTTCATCCCATCTCGGCGGATTTGCCGCGTCGCGGCGGTATCGTCAGACTGCTCAGACGGATTTGCGTGAGACGCTCGTCGTCATCGACGCCGATCGCGAGCGTTGGCGCAATACCGTACCAGTGAGACACGTTACCCCACGACAGATAAAGGGTGCCGTCGCGAGGCTCGTAAAAGACCTCCGGCGCGCCCATGTCGTCTGCATGTCCGTGGGCGTCGAATTCTGACTCGATGTGTGGAGTTTCGTCGCTTGGCTCTGCCAGTTCGGACGTGCGGACGGCCCATCGCTCAGGATTGGTGTAAAAGTCCAATCCGGTCAATCGGTGATGCTGGTCGACAAGCATCGATAAGGTGCCCGCCGTGAGGACATAACGGGGCGCGCCAATGCCGAAGCGTGCATCTAGCAAGTCGCTGAGATTGTTTTGCGGGTCCGGCGGCGCAGCCAAAGGCGGATATGTGACCTCACAGGTCAGCGTAGAGCTTTGTTCATCCCACCGCATGACGGCGGAAACGCCGGTGGCAGGGGTAGTCGTGTAGACGGTGGGATGCTTCATCGAAGAGGTTTATAGGCAAAGTGCAGAATGGTGTGATCGCTTTCTCGAACCACGACTTCGGTCGGCAAGCTTACCCCGCCACCGCCACCCGCCGCTCGATCGACACCGACCACAACGTCAGCAACAGCGCACCCAGCGCGGTCGCGACGCCGACCCACGGCAGCGTCGTCAGCGGCGCGCCAGCGCCGATCGCCATGCCGCCGAGCCACGCACCGGTCGCGTTGCCGAGGTTGAACGCGCCCTGATTCAGCGTCGACGCAAGATTCGGCGCATGACTCGCGCGATCGACGATCAGCATCTGCAGCGGCGGCACGATCGCGAATGCGAGCACACCCCACACGAACACGGTCAGCATCGCCGGAATGCGCGCGTGCATCGTGCCCGCGAACACGCACAGAATCACGACGATCGCCATCAGGAACGCGACCAGCGACGGCATCAGCCGCCAGTCCGCGAGCTTGCCGCCGAGCGTGCTGCCGACCGTCAGACCGAGGCCGAACAGCAGCAGCACCAGCGTGACCGCGTGCGGCGTGAAGCCGGTCACGTCCTCGAGAATCGGCGTGATGTAGGTAAAGGTCGAAAACAGGCTCGCCGACGCAAGCACGCTGATGCCGAGCACCATCAGCACCTGCGGGTTCTTCAGCACGCTGAACTCCCGCACGAGGCTCGCCTTGTGCATCTCGATCTTCGCGGGCAGGCACACCGCGAGCGCGGCCGCCGCCAGCACACCGATGCCGGTCACGGCCCAGAATGTGGCGCGCCAGCCGACCGCCTGGCCGAGCGCGGTGCCGAGCGGCACGCCGAGCACATTGGCGAGCGTGAGGCCGGTGAACATCAGCGCGATCGCCTGCGCGCGGCGATTCGGCGCGACGAGGCCTGCCGCGACCACCGAGCCGATGCCGAAAAACGCGCCGTGGCAGAACGCGGTGACCATGCGCGCGGCCATCAGCACCGCGTAACCCGGCGCGATCGCGCACAGCAGATTGCCGACGATGAACACCCCGATCAGGCTCATCAGCGCCTTCTTGCGCGGCATGTTGGCGACCGCGATCGCGACGATCGGCGCACCGATCGTCACGCCGAGCGCATACGCGGACACCAGCATGCCTGCCGCCGGAATCGACACGGACAGATCGCGCGCGACGTCGGGCAACAGCCCCATGATGACGAACTCGGTGGTACCGATTCCAAACGCGGCAACGGCAAGGGCAAGCAGAGGCAAAGGCATGGCGATGATGGGGGTGTGGCGCGTGAAGCGGCGCGAAAAACAGGCGCCGGGCGGGCGTTTCCGAAGGCGGAAACGCTGTTGCCGGATAGGGGAAAGCAGTAGGGGATTCTACCTAAGTCAAATCTGCCTTGCAGGCCGTCAGGGCGGCTGTTGTTTTTATGGAAAGCGGCGCTCAGTGTCGCGCCAGGTTGCGCTGCAGCGCCGCGCAGCCCGCATCCACCAGCATTTCGACCACGGTTGCGCGCTCGTCGGGCTTGAAGTCGCTGATCCAGATCACGCGGCAACGCGTGGGCGTCTCGGCGACGACCTGCAACGTCGAGTGATGATGCTCGAAGCGTCCGCCGCCCACCGAGTAGGCGAGGCGCAGGTGCGCATCGTCGACGGCGATCACGCGTTCCTCGACCACGGTGCCGTCGGCGAACGTGACCCAGCGCAGTTCTCCTTCCATGCGCGCCTCGGTCAGCACGCCCGCGAACGCGCGGGCGACGTCGGCGGGATCGCGCAGCGCGGCCCATGCATCGGCCGCGGCGGTTTCCACGGCGATTTCCCGGTAGATCGTAGCCATCGCAGTTCCTCTCTTCGATTCAGGTAAGCATGTCTCAACGATTGGGCGGCGCCGGCTGATCCGCGTCGAACCTGTCGCCATGACGGCCCGCGCCCGACGCAAAGCGCGCCGCGCCCGCCACGCCCTCGGCGAAGACCGCCGCGTAGCCGCCCGCGCCTTCGCGCCGCAACGCCTCGGTGAGATCTTCAAGCGTGCTGTTCTCGAGCACGGAGCGGCGATCGGCGAGCAGCGCCGCCTGCGGAAACGCCGCGAGCTCCGCGGCCAGTTGCTCGGCGGCCGCGCGCGCTTCGCCCTTCGGCACCACGCGATTGGCGAGCCCGAACGCGAGGGCCTCGCGCGCATCGACCGCGCGGCCGGTCAGGATCAGATCGAGCGCGCGCGACAAACCGATCAGCCGCGGCAGCCGGATCGTGCCGCCGTCGATCAGCGGAATGCCGACGCGCCGGCAGAACACGCCAAGCACCGCGTCTTCCTCGACGACGCGCAGATCGCACATCGCGGCAAGCTCGAGTCCACCCGCGACCGCGTAGCCGGCGATCGCGGCGATCACCGGCTTGCTGAAGCGTGTGCGTGTCGGTCCCATCGGACCCGGGCCGCTGCCGTCGGCGTGCAGTTCGTTGCGGCGCGTGTCGTCGGTGAGCGCGCTCAGGTCGGCGCCCGCGCAAAACGTGCCACCCGCGCCGAACAGCACGGCCGCGCGCCATGCGGGCTCGGCCTCGAAGCGGCTGAACGCGGCGCTCAATGCGTCGGCCACCTGCCGGTCGACCGCGTTGCGCCGCGCGGGCCTGTCCAGCACGATCGTCGCGACGCCGTTGACGTCATGCGATTCGATTCGCACGTGGCTATTGAAATGTTCGGTGGTTATCATCGTTATGTATACCTGAAGGGTATCTGAAGCGCCGTATTCGCCTGCTCATCAGGCGGTGTCGCCAACCGCTCATGCAGCGCAATTAATCCGGTAGGCCGTCATGTTTTCGTCACATCCAGCTCGTAGCGTGAGCGCTCTATTAATGCGCTGGCGTCCTGCCGTCAGCTTGCCGAGTGTGCCTTTGTCCCTGCCTTTGCCCAATTCATCCCCGGCCTCCGCACCGACCAGCGCCGAAACGGTCTGGATCGTGCCGTTGCGCGAGCATTCGTGGTACGACCATGTGCGTCTGAAGCGCGTCTTCGTGACCGACAGCACGCGTCACCAGGTGGTGCTCGTCGATCTGCGCAAGCTGCTCGTGTGCGCGAATCGCGATAACACCGATTACGTGCTGAAGCCGGTCGCCGAATGGCACGCGGGCAAGGTCCGCGGCATTCGCGAGTTTCTCGATCCCGACAGCGCGCGCATTCCGCAGATGCCCTACGTGACGATCTCCACGCGACGCGCGCCGGGACTGCTCGGCTGGATCGGCATCGAGCGCGAGGGGGTGGTGGCGTTTCGCAACGGCCAGCATCGCGCGCGCTATCTGGCCGAGGCGGGCGCGCGCTGGTGTCCGGTCGAAGTGCACGAGCGCGAGGCGGCATTGCTGCGTGAGCTGTGCGGCGCGGCCGATGACGCCCGCACCGAGATTCGCGCGACCCAACTGGGCGACAGCGACGTCTGACTTTCGCGGTCCTCGGCAACTCGCATAGGCCCCGGTTGTCACCGCTACCCCGCCTGCACGAGGTTGCGCGGCGTGCCCGCCTGCCACGCCGCGATGTTCGCGAGCGTGGTCTGCGCGATCTCGGTCATCGCCTCGCGCGTGAAGAACGCCTGGTGCGCGGTGACGATCACGTTCGGGAACATCAACAGACGCGCGAGCACGTCATCCTGCAGCGGCAGATTCGAATGATCCTCGAAGAAGATGCCGCCTTCTTCCTCGTACACATCGAGCCCGAGATGGCCTAGCTGGCCGTCCTTCAACGCGCCGATCAGGGCGTTCGCCTCGACGAGCCCGCCGCGCCCGGTGTTGATCAGCATCGCGCCGCGCTTCATCTTCGCGAGCGCGGCGCGGTTGATCAGATGATAGGTGTCGGGCAGCAGCGGGCAATGCAGACTGACGATGTCCGATTCGGCGAGCAAGGTATCGAGCGGCACGTAGCGCGCGCCGAGCGCGATCAGTTCGTCGGCGTGCGGCCCCGGGTCGTAGGCGAGCACCTGCATGCCGAAACCCGCCATGATGCGCCCGAATACCCGGCCGATGATGCCGGTGCCGATCACGCCGACCGTCTTGCCGTGCAGGTCGAAGCCGAGCAGCCCATGCAGCGAGAAGTCGCCTTCGCGCGTGCGCGCGACAGCGCGCGGCAGGCGCCGGTTCAGCGCGAGAATCAGCCCGACCGCATGTTCGGCGACCGCATACGGCGAATAGGCCGGCACGCGCGCGACCGGCAGGCCGAGCCGCTCGGCCGCCGCGAGGTCGACGTGATTGAAGCCTGCCGAGCGCAGCGCGATCATGCGCGTGCCGCCCGCATGAAGCCGTTCGAGCGTGGCGGCGTCGACGTTGTCGTTGACGAACGGGCAGACCACGTCGTAGCCATGCGCGAGGATCGCGGTCTCGCTGTCGAGTGGGGATTCCTGGAAATGCAGTTCATAGCCATGCGCGACATTGGCTTCGGTGAAAGTATCGACGTCGTATTGACGACTGCTGAACAGGATCGTGCGCATATGAGGCTCCGAAGAAGCGTGCTTTAGACGTGATTTGCGAAGTCGGTTTTTCGTAAATGACATTGACAGGGGTGCCGAACTGCAATATCAAATAACGAGCATTCCGAACAAAGCATGTACAAACATGCGGCGAGAAACTAGCCAAACAGCAGATTATCTTTTCACGATGTTAGGCGACTTCGCGATGAAAGAGTAACTGTCGGGCGTTCGGGAAATCGTTTCACCGCCGGCATTGCCAGGCGGTGCGTTCGTCCAGGCGCGCCGGTGCCCGCTGTGCGGCGCTTCCGGCATCCATTGCGTGGTTCTCCTGTCATCGCAGCGTTCTTTGAGGTGTCGTGCATCGCGCCCGTTGCCCGCGCGACGTCACCATCGCGTCACCTTCGTCAGACGGTTTGATTCGGTTTTCAAACGGTTGGTGTTCCGTTTTTCGTTAATCAACTGTAAATCGGCGAGCCAACATGATTGGTGAATTGCTGAGATCGCAACCCGAAATCGCACTATTCGCATGTCTCGCCATTGGCTATTTCATTGGCTCGTTTCATATCGGACCGATTCAGCTCGGCGGCGTGTGCGGCACGCTGATCGTCGCGCTCGTGCTCGGGCAGAGCGGTGCGCGCATCGCGCCCGACCTGAAGAACATCGCGTTCGCGCTGTTCATCTTCGCGCTCGGCTTCACCGGCGGGCCGCAGTTCTTCGCGAACATCGGGCGCGGCTGGCGCTATGGGCTGCTGTCGCTGATCGAAATCGTCTCGGTGCTGGTGCTGATCATGATCGCGGTCAGCGTGCTGCGGCTCGACGTCGGCACCGCGTCTGGACTGCTCGCGGGCGCGGCGACCGAGTCGGCGGTGATCGGCACCGCGTCCGAGGCGATCGCGAAGCTCGGTCTCGGCGACGCGGCAACCCAGCGTCTGCAGGCCAATATCGTGACCGCTTACAGCGTCAGCTACCTGTTCGGCCTGGTCACGATCGTGCTGTTTACGAGCCAGTTCGCGCCGCTGCTGCTGCGCGTCAATCTGCGCGAAGAAGCCGAGCGCGTGTGGCGCAAGCTCGGCGGCGAGGGCGCGTTCAGCGAAGGACAGAGCGCGGCCGCGCCGGCGCTCGTCGGCCGCGCGTTTCGAATCGGCAAAGCCGCCGGCATCACGGTGCGCGCGCTCGAGGAGCAATACGGCTACAACCTGACCGTCGAGCAGATCGAGCGCCACGGCGCGGACCTGCCGGTCGCCATGGAGACGCGGCTCGCGGCCGGCGATGTCGTGCTCGTCGCCGGACGGCGCGCGGCGGTCGTCGCGGCGTCGGCTGGCCTCGGTGAAGAGGTGCTGGGCGCCGATTTCGGCCAGGTGTTCGCGCAACGGCTCAACGTGGTGCTGACGCGGGCCGACGTCGATGGGATGACGGTCGCGCAACTGCGCGCGCAGGCCAAGCCGGAAAACGCGCGCGGCGTTTATATCGCCGCGATCACGCGGCTCGAATCGACGATTCCCGCGCTGCCCGGCACCGATCTGCATCGCGGCGACGTGCTGACGCTGGTCGGCGCGAAAGCCGACGTCGAACGTGGCGCGAAGCGGCTCGGCTATGTATTGCCGCCGACCGAAAAGACCGACTTCGTCTATCTCGGCCTCGGTGTGCTGGTCGGTATGGCGATCGGGCGGCTCGGCGGCACGATCGGCGGCGTGACGCTCGCGCTCGGCACAGGCGGCGGCTGTCTGCTGTCGGGGCTGCTGTTCGGCTGGGTCCGCTCGCGCCATCCGCTGGTCGGCTCGCTGCCGTCGGCGGCCGCGCAGATCCTCAAGGACTTCGGACTCGCGACGTTCATCGCCGCGGTCGGGCTGTCGGCCGGTCCCGACGCGATCAAGCTCGTGCGCGAGTACGGGCTCGCGCTGCCGCTCGCCGGGATCCTGATGGTGCTGGTGCCGGGCCTGCTGTCGCTATGGGTCGGCCATGCGCTGTTGAAGCTCGAAGCGCCGATGCTGCTCGGCGCGATCGCGGGCCAGCAGTGCAGCACGCCGGCCATCAGCGCGCTCGTCGGCGTGGCCGGCAATTCGACGCCGGTGATCGGCTACACGATCACCTATGCGCTCTCCAACATCCTGTTGCCTTTGATGGGGCCCGTGGTGGTGGGCCTTGCCGGCAAGCTCGGCTAGCCGGACTTGCCGAAGCCGCATGCCGCACGGCGTTTCGCACTTCGCGGCAAATCAGGCGCTCGCGCGGCACAGGCGCGCGCCGTATACCCGTGCCGGGTATCGCCAACGAACCCGACAACAACTCAGCGAGGGCGCGATGGACTGGCTACACAACATCTTTCACAAGTCACCGGAGATGGCGCTGTTCCTGTCGCTCGCGGTCGGCTATTTCATCGGGCAGATCAACTTCGGCAAGTTCCAGCTCGGCGGCGTGGGCGGCTCGCTGCTCGCGGCGGTCGTGATCAGCCAGGCGGGCGTGACGGTCGACAACGGCGTGAAGGCGGTGATGTTCGCGGTGTTCATCTACGCGGTCGGCTACGACTCCGGGCCCGGCTTCTTCAACTCGCTGAACCGCAAGACGCTGCGCGAGATCGCGATGGCCGTGTTTCTCGCGGTCACCGCGCTGATCACGGTGGTCGTGTGCGCGAAGCTGTTCCATCTGAACAAGGGGCTCGCGGCCGGACTCGCGGGCGGCGCGCTCACGCAGTCGGCGATCATCGGCACCGCGGGCGACGCGATCGCGCGGCTCGGCCTGCCCGCCGATCAGGTCAGATCGCTGCAATCGGATGTCGCGATCGCGTACGCGGTCACCTACGTGTTCGGTTCGCTCGGCGCGATCATCGTGTGCGTGAACATCCTGCCGAAGTTCATGGGCCAGGGCTTGCGCGAAGCGTCGATCGAGGCGGAGCGCGAGCTGTCGTCGGGCGCGCCGACGCGCGGACCGGGGCAGGTGGCGGCGCTGCCCGAACTGGTCGGGCGCGCATACCGGATCGACTTCAGCGCCGGCAAGAGCGTGCAGGCGGTCGAGTCGCTGCACGGCGAAGGTCTGACGATCGAGCGCGTCAAGCGCGGTAACCAGCAGATCGAGCCGAAGCCCGACTTCGTGCTGCAACCCGACGACATCGTGCTCGTCGTGGGCCGCCGCGAGGCGGTCGTCGCGTTCGGCGCGAAAGGCAACGAGGTCGGCGACGCCGAGGACATCGGCGTCGTGATGCAGACGCGCGAAGGCGTGTTCACGCGCAAGGGCATGAATCACACGACGATCGCGGCCGCGCGCCAGATGATCGATCGCGACATGCGGCACGGCGTCTACGTGCAGAGCATCACGCGCGTCGGGCAGCCGCTGCCGGTGTTGCCCGAAACCGAGCTGCAGCACGGCGACGTGATCACCTTCTACGGCTCGCCGAAAGATACCAAGCGCGCGGTCGAAGCTGCCGGCTACGAGCTGCCGTACAGCAACAAGACCGATTTCATCTACATGGGCGTCGGCCTCGTGATCGGTCTGCTGATCGGGCTGATCGTCGTCAACGTGGGCGGCGTGCCGCTCACGCTCGGCTCGGGCGGCGGCTGTCTGCTGGCGGGCCTGCTGTTCGGCTGGATGCGCGGCAAGCATCCGATGTACGGCGTGATGCCATCGGCCGCCTCGCAATTGCTGAAGGACTTCGGGCTCGCCGCGTTCGTCGCGGTGGTCGGCCTGAACTCGGGCCTGCAGGCGGTCGTCACGGTCAAGCAAAGCGGCGTGACCATCTTCCTGCTCGGCGTGTTCGTCACGCTGTTTCCGCTGCTGCTGACGATGCTGTTCGGCCGTTACGTGCTGCGCTACAACAACGCGGCGATTCTGGCCGGCGCGCTGTCCGGCTCGCGCAGCGCCAACCCGGCGTTCGGCGGCGTGCTCGATAAGGCCGAAAGCGCGGTGCCGACCGTGCCGTTCGCGATCACCTATGCGATCGCGAACGTCGCGCTGACACTGCTCGGGCCGCTGGTGGTCGGGCTCGTGTAGCGCGCTCACCCGACGTTGATCGCACGGTTATCGAACGCCGCTGCGTATCGATCCCTGTAGCCGGCCGCAACCGGGACCCCTCGCCACGCCGGCGTGTTTCACCTCTTCACTGGAGAACGCATCATGGCTAAAGAGAAGGGCGATAAGAAACGCTCGGGCGTGGACGCGGGTCTTGCCGCGCTGAGCCCGTTCGAACTGAAGGACGAACTGATCAAGGCCGCCGGCGGCGGCGCGGTCGAGCGGGCCGCCAACATCGCGATGCTCAACGCCGGCCGTGGCAACCCGAACTTTCTTGCGACGATCCCTCGCCACGGCTTCTGGCAGCTCGGCCTGTTCGCGATGCGCGAGTCCGAGCGCTCGTTCGCGTACATGCCCGAAGGCGTCGGCGGTTTTCCGCGCCGCGACGGACTCGCGGAGCGTTTCGATCTGTTCATACGCGAGAACCGCGGCGTGCCCGGCATCGACTTTCTGCGCGGCGCGGTGTCGTACGTGCGCGATCAGCTCGGGCTGTCCGGCACCGACTTTCTGTATGAGATGTGCGAGGGCATTCTCGCGTCGAACTACCCGGTACCCGACCGCATGCTGAAGCTGTCGGAAATCATCGTCGGCCAGTATCTGCGTCGCGAGATGATCGGCAGGCATCCGTTCATCGGCGAGTTCGACATCTTCGCCGTAGAAGGCGGTACCGCGGCGATGACCTACATCTTCAACACGATGCGCGAGAACCATCTGATCAAGGCGGGCGACTCGATCGCGCTCGGCATGCCGATCTTTACGCCCTACATCGAGATCCCGGCGCTGAACGACTATCAGCTGAAAGTCGTGCATATCAATGCCGACGTCGCGCACGGCTGGCAGTACTCGAAGCAGGAGCTCGACAAGCTGCGCGATCCGAAAGTGAAGGCGTTCTTCCTCGTGAATCCGAGCAATCCGCCGTCGGTGAAGATCGACGACGCGAGCCTCGAGCACGTCGCGGACATCGTCAAGGAACGTCCCGATCTGATCCTGCTGACCGACGACGTGTACGGCACGTTCGCCGACAACTTCGTGTCGCTGTTCGCGCTCGCGCCGAAGAACACGATCCTCGTCTACTCGTACTCGAAGTATTTCGGCGCGACCGGCTGGCGTCTCGGTGCGGTGGCCACGCATCGCGACAACGTGCTCGACAAGCTGATCGGCAAACTGCCGGCCGACGTGAAGAAGGAGCTGCATCGTCGCTACGAGTCGATCACGACCGAGCCCGACAAGCTGAAGTTCATCGACCGGCTCGTGGCCGACAGCCGCACCGTCGCGCTCAATCACACGGCCGGGTTGTCGACGCCGCAGCAGGTGCAGATGGTGCTGTTCTCGCTGTTCTCCTTGATGGACACGCCCGACGCGTACAAGAACGCGCTGAAGCGCCTGATCCGCAAGCGCAAGCAGGCGCTGTACGAGGAAGTGGGCATCGCGTTCGAGGACGACGATCCGAACCAGGTCGACTACTACACGATCGTCGACATCGAATTCCTCGGTGAAAGAGCCTACGGGCGCGAGTTCGTCGACTGGCTGCTGAAGAACACCGAGCCGTCCGAGCTGCTGTTCCGGCTCGCGCGCGAGGCGCGCGTGGTGCTGCTGCCGGGCCGCGGCTTCGGCACCCAGCACCCGTCGGGGCGCGTGTCGCTCGCCAATCTGAACGAGTCCGACTATCGCAAGATCGGTCGGGCGATGCGCAGGCTGATCGAGGAGTATGTCGAGCGCTACAACGCGGCGACCGGCAGCAAGCTAGACAAGAGCAAGGTGATGAAGTGACTGGCGAGGGTGTATCGGTCGCGCCTGGCGGCCCGCTACCCCAGCCAAAAAACTTGCGCAATCGCGCGGTTCGGTGAATGATCGGACGAACGGCCTCGAGCGGCATATCTGCGGCGAGGCCGTTCGCTCCTTTGCGCTTCACATTCACACACCGATCATGCCGACTTCAACCTCTACTACCGTTGCTTCGTCCGTCCCCTGTCCGGTTGTCGAATCGCTCGACGCCATCCTTCCCGAAGAACCGCTGCTGATGATGGGCGCCGGCCCCGTGCCGATTCCCGCCGCGGTCGCGAAGGCCAATGCGATCGTGATCAACCATCTGGGCGGCACGATGGCGAAGGTGGTGAACCAGGTGAAGACGATGGCGCGCTACGTGTTCCAGACGCAGTCGAAGTGGGTGCTCGGCGTAGCGGGACCGGGATCGGGCGCGATGGAGATGGCGATCTGCAATCTCGCGTGGGAAGGCACGCGCATGCTGTGCATCAAGAACGGCTTCTTCAGCGACCGCATGGGCGAAATGGGCCGGCGCGTCGGCGCGAAGGTGACCACGCTCGAAGTCGCGGACCGCACGGTCGCGAGTCTCGATCAGGTCGCCGACGCGCTGCGCCGCGAGCGTCCCGAGGTCGTCACGGTCGTGCAGGGCGAGACTTCGAACACCGTGTGGAATCATCATCTGAGAGACATCGTCGCGCTCGCGAAGGAAACCGGCGCGCTCGTGATCGTCGACGCCGTCTGCACGCTGAGCACGATGCCGCTCGAAATGGACAACTGGGGCATCGACGCGGTGATTACTGGCGGCCAGAAGGGCTTGTCGTCGATTCCGGGTGTGTCGCTGATCGCGTTCTCAGACGCGGCGTGGGCGCGCGTCAAAGGCCGCACGGTGCCCAACACGCACTGGTGCCTCGATGCGTCGCTGGCGGAAAACTTCTGGCACAACGCCGGCTATCACTACACTGCACCGGTGTCCGGCGTACTCGCTTTGCACGAGGCGCTGCGGCTCGTCTGCGCGGAAACGCTGGAGAAGCGTTTCGCGCGCCATCTGAAATGCTCGCTCGCGTTGCAGCAGGGCGTCACCGCGATGGGCCTGCAACTGTATGCGCCGGAGAATTGCCGGCTCAACTCGGTGATCGGCATCGAGGTGCCTGACGGCCTGAGTCCCGCCGACGTCTGCGCGCATATCTCGCGACAGCATCAGGTGGAAATCGCTGGCTCGTTCGGTTTGCCGATTGTGCGGATCGGCCAGATGGGCGAGCAGTGCCGCGAGCACAACCTGTTTCGCACCGTGCACGCGCTCGGCCGCACGATGGTCGATCTCGGCGTCAAGGTCGATCTGCCGGCGGGTGTCGCGGCGCTCGAGCGCGGATTGAGCGAAGGTAAATAAGGCATTTTGCGACGCGCTACGAATAGCATTCGCAGCGCGTATTTTTTGTGCGATCTAGCACTTTATAGTCCCATTAGAAAGTTTTTTTCCGCCATTATCGCGTTGCAATAAATTAATGCTTCGCAAGGTTTTTACATAACAAATGCATAATTGGCGAAACCCTTACGCAATAAGGCTGAGCGCCTTTCGAAAGGTTTTTTTCTGTTCTTACTTTCTTTTGCTCTTTGTGCGCCGGCGCACGTATCGAGATCAGGCGGAAACGTAAAGTAGGTCACGGCGAGCGCAGCGCAATGCGCTCGCTGCGGTAAATCGCAAGACCATGATTCGACACACGGCGCGTGCCAGGACGCGCCTGCCGCGCTCATGCATGCTTTCCGCCGAAATACAGCTTTAACGCCCAAGCGCCCCCGCGAGGCGATAACAGGGATTTCTATCCGATTCGATAGTTCGATCGCGTGGAGTCTCGAAGCATGTCTTCGAGGGCCCATGCACGTACGAAGCAAGGAAATCGACACTATGGCGAGCGCATACGACTCAGGTCAATCGGCAGGGGTTATTGTTGGAGCAGAGTTGAACGGACTGGGGGTGGCGCGATCGCTCGCGCAGGCCCGCGTTCCGGTTGTCACAGTCGATACGAGGAGCCGCGCGGCGACGTGGTGCCGACACGTTCATGCGCATCAGATAAAAAGCTTTGTTGGGAAAAGATTCGTCGACGAAATGATCGAACTCGGCAAGCGGTTCGATCGTCTGCCGGTTCTGATTCTGACCGACGAAGACGCGGTGCATGCGGTGTCGGAAAATCGGCTGGCTTTGTCGCACTGGTATCGATTCCGTTTGCCCGCCGACGACACCGTCAAGATGTTGTCGAGCAAGGCGCGCTTTCACGAATTCGCACAGAGCCACGGCTTTCCGGTACCGCGCTCGGTCGTGCTCGAAAAGCTTGCCGACATCGAACGGCTGGCCGAATTGCGCTACCCGTGCGTGCTGAAACCAGACGACAAGCGCAATGTGCTGCGTGGCGAGAAAGAACGCGCGGTGCGCGTCGACACGCTGCAGCATGCACGCGATCGCGCGATCGCGATGCTGGCGACGCCAGGCGGAATCATCGCGCAGGAGTGGATCGAAGGTCCCGACAGCAACATCCACTTCACGCTGTTCTATCGCGGCGCGGACGGCAACATGGTCAGCATGTTCACCGGCCGCAAGGTGTTGAGCTCGCCGCCGGGCATCGGCAACACCGCGATCTGCGTGGCCGCGCCCGAAGCGCGCGGGACGCTCGAACCGCTGACGCGGCGCTTCGCCGAGGCGGCCGGTTTCGACGGCATGGGCAGCATCGAGTACAAGTGGGACGACAACTACAACGAGTTCGTGATGGTCGAGCCGACGGTCGGCCGCACGGACTGGCAGGAGGAGATCGCGACGCTGTGCGGCGTCAACATTCCGCTTGCCGCGTACCGCCATGAACTCGGCCTGCCGTTGCCAGCCGAGCGCCTGAGCCGGCTACCGGTTGCGTGGCGCGCGACGTTTTCCGACCGGCCGCCGCCCGAACTGCTGAGCGAACGCACCAAAATTTTCGATGGCTATTTCCGCTGGAACGATCCGTTGCCAGCGCTGCAGCACTATGTCGTGATGAATCCGCTCCGACGCATGAAGCGCAGCTGGAAAAAAGCGATCAGGGCGCCCGAGTCGCGTCAGGCGAAAGCCTGACGCTGGCGACGAAAGCCCGTCCCCTGGAGACCAGGAATGTCTTTGACCGATACCATCATCATTGGCGCGGGGCCCTACGGGTCATCTCTTGCCGCGCATCTGAAGGCCGCCGGCGTGGATCACCAGATCCTCGGGGAACCGATGGGAGCGTGGCGAAACTACATGCCGCCCGGCATGCTGCTGCGCTCCGAAGCTTTCGCGTCGAGCATGCATGCGCCGCGCAGCGGCTTTACCGTCGAAGATTTCTGCCGCCTGAAAGGGCTGCCTTACCGGCCGCTCGGCATGGCGCTGCCGCTCGAAACCTTCGTCGAGTACGGGCTGTGGTTCCAGTCGAATCTGGTCGGCGAAATCCAGCCGGTCGACGTGCTCGCATTGCGCCGCGTCGGCGATCAGTTCCAGCTGTCGCTGAGCGACGGCCGCTCGCTCGCCGCGCGCCGGGTCGTGATCGCGCTCGGCCTGAAGGGCTTCGCGCAAACTCCGCCGGCGCTGCAGGACTTGCCGCCGCAGTATGCGTCGCATTCGGAGCTGTACGGCAACCTCGAGTGGGCGCGCGGCAAGGACATTGCGATCGTCGGCGGCGGGCAGTCGGCGCTCGGGCTGTCCGCGCTGCTCAACGAGCTCGGCGCACGCGCGCACGTGCTGATGCGCGAGAGCAGCGTGGTGTGGCACGAGCGGCCGCACGGCGGGCGCAACATCCTGTCGCGCATCAAGGGGCCCGACGCGGGGCTCGGGCGTGGCTGGCGGTCGCTGTTCCTGTCCGAGTTTCCCGGCGTGTTCCACATGCTCGACCCGCGACGCCGCAAGCAGATCATGGAGCACACGTATGGCGCGTCTGGCGCGTGGTGGCTGCACGATCGCGTGGTCGGCAAGGTACAGATCTCGCATCGCACCGTGGTGCGCTCCGCGGCGATCGAAAACGACCGCGTCGTGCTGAACGTGCTGACCGACGGCAAGGATGCACGCGTGAGCGCCGATCACGTGATCGCCGCGACCGGCTTCAAAACCGACATGCGCCAGCACGCGTTCCTGTCGAAAGATCTGGCCGACGCGATTTCGAATCAAGGCGGCATGCCCGACCTGAGCTCGCACTACGAAACGCGCGTGCGCGGCCTCTATGTGATCGGACCCGCGTCCGCGCATAGCTTCGGGCCCGTGATGCGCTTCGTCTATGGAACCAAGCACGCGTCGCCGACCGTGGCGCGGCACCTTATCGGCTCGTTGAAAGGGGGCTCGCGGCAACGCGCGTGGCCCGTCGCCCATGCACCCATGCCGGAGCGCTCAGGTGAATAAGACCCAAACAACGGGCGCGTCTGTGCGCTCGCGCCTGTCCGATCGCTACCGCGGGCCCCGCATGAAGCGCTACAAGGCGCTCGTGAAGGAGATGCTCGCGGGCTTCGTGTTGATGTCAGGGCTCGCGTGGTGCACGCGCAAGCTGCTGTGGCGCGATCGCGTAGCCGTGCTGCTTTATCACGATCCCGATCCGGACACGCTCGACCGTCATCTGACCTATCTGAGCAAGCTGTGCGAGTTCGTGCCATTGACCGACGTCAGCGCGCCCGGCCGCGGCCGGCCGCGCGTGGCGATCACGCTCGACGATGGCCACGCGGGCAACGCGAAGCTATTGCCGGTGTTCATCAAGCACAAGGTGCGCCCGACGATCTTTCTGTGCAGCCGCATCGTCGGACGGCCGCGCAGTCACTGGTGGCTGCATCCGGGTTCGCTGCGCGTCGGCCATGAACGTCTGAAGCGCATGACGAACGAAGAGCGCCTCGCCGCGCTGGCGGCTCAAGGCTACCAGCAGGACGGCGACGACCGGCCGACCGGCCTGTCGATCGAACAGATGCAGGCGATGCGCGAGCACGTCGACTTCCAGGCGCATACGCGCTTCCATCCGATCCTCACGCATTGCAGCGACGCTGAAAGCGAGGCCGAAATCAGCGACAGCCGCCGTGAAATCGCGGCGCTGCTGCAACAGCCGTGCGAGCACTTCGCGTATCCGAACGGCAATTACGGCGAGCGCGAAGTGGAGTTCGTGCGCGCGGCGGGCTTCAAAACCGCGCGGACCTGCGACATCGGCTGGAACGATCAGCACACCGATCCGTACCGGTTGCGCACGATCATCATCGACGATGCGGCGTCGACGCTGCGCTTCGCGGCGCAATTGAGTGGCATTGCGCTGTTTCTGCGCTATCTGCGCGAGGGGGGCGGCTGGCGCGGCAAGTTTCCGCAGTTTTGAACAGGGGGAGCGCCCGGACCAGGCGATTGGTCCGGGCAAGCCGTCCGGGTTCTTCGCGAGACGGCACGAGAGGCAGACAACAGGAGGGGAACATGCAGCGCTGCAGGGTACTTGTGATCAACGATTACGCGCACATGGGCGGCGCGGAAGTGGTCTATCAACAATCGGCCGAGCTATTGGGCACGCTGCGCGGCGTCGAGGTCGAGCGTTTCGACGATAGCCAGTTTTCCGGCCGCTCGACGATGCTGACGCGCTCCTGGAACACGACCGCCGCGCGCGCGCTCGAAAAGACGCTGCACCGTTTCCGGCCGCATCGGCTGATGGTGCACAACTACCACAACGTGCTATCGCCTTCGATTCTCAGCGTGATCGCGCACAACCAGCGTCAGTTCGGTTACCGCGCGTACCACACCTGCCACGACTATCACCTCGTCTACTACAACCCGTCGCTGCAGTACTTCGACAAGGACAAGCAGCCGATCATTCTGCCGCTCGACGTGCTGCGCACCCGCGCGGTCCTCACGTTGCGGCCGACGCCGAAGGGCCTCGTGCACGATCTGATGACGAAGGCGTGGTGGCATGCGGTACGCGCGGCCTATCAGCCCGCGCGCGTGTTCGACAGGATCTTGTGCCCGAGCCTGTTCATGCAGCAGGCGCTGCATCGCGTGGGCATCGAGAACACGGTGATCGTGCACAATCCGTCGGCGGTACCGAGCGCGATGCCGATCGTCACGGTGCGTGGCAAGGAACGCTTCAACATCGCGTTCGTCGGACGGATCTCGCCCGAGAAAGGCCTGATGCAATTTCTGACGCTCTGCGAGGCGGCGGGCTTCGAACGCATCAATAGCATCGGCGTGTATGGCGACGGGCCGGATCGCGCGGCGATCGAACAGCGCTACGCGTCGCTGATCGCCGAGCGCAAGCTGATCCTGTTCGGCACGATGCCGCAGCAGCAGTTGTTTCCCGCGATACGCGAGTTCGCCGATGCGGTGGTCGTGCCGTCGGTGGGCGCGGAGAACGCGCCCCTCGTCGTCGTCGAGGCGGCGATGCTCGGCCTGCCGGTGCTGATTCGCGATGGCGGCAGCATGGCGGTGACCGCGGAATCGGTCGGCAACAAGATCAAGTTCAAGTTCGATCCGGGCAGTCTGAAACAGGCGCTCGGCGAGTTGGCCGTTCATCTGGCCGATGAGCACAGAAAGTACGACGTCGAAGAATATCTGCCCGAGCATTACGCGCGGCGTCTGGCCGAAATCATGCACATCGGCGAAAGCTCGGCGCCCATCGCGCCGTCGCGCCGGCGCGCGCGTTATGCAGATAATCCGCGTCCGGCGCCCTGAAAATAGTCGGCGCTGATTGTGGCGAACGGCGTGTATATCCGCGCGGTTATCGTCGCTTTAAACATGCGTTTTTTATTGCGTGATTTGTCTGAAGCAATCCTGTAGCAATCGGCTTTTGTGTGCGCTGCCGAACGTTGTAAGGACGGGCTCTCTGAATATTATGATTGCCACGAAAGGCTTTTTATCGAGCGTTGTAGCGCGCCGACGAAACGGCAGACTCATCAAAACAAGAGCATGTGCATGTCGTGAGCGTTTGCGTGGAAAAACGGCGGACGAGACGCGGCTAATCGGGGAAATATCTCTACCGGGCCCGGCAGTCAGCTCAACCCAAACAGGAATGTGGCCGCAAGCGGCCACATCAGCCATACGGGGGATCCAGACGGTGATGCGCTACAGCTCAGCGCACGCTGTATGGATCGGAGGTCTCGGGAGACGCGTAGGTCTGGTCTGAATTCCACAAATCGCTGCCGTAGGGGTCCGCTGAGTTCTTGCCGCGGACAGGCTGTGCAACGCTTGTACGTTTCTGCTTCGGAAGGCTGTTTTTAGTTTGGGTGTACACGTTGGGCGCGACATAGCGGTTCTTTTTTGCGTACGCGAGATCCGACGGAGAGCCGTAGAGCGTCGGTGAACTGGCCGCATGAGGCGTCATCGCGTCGAGTTGCGAGTGCTTGGCGACATAACGCGGGGCATAAGCAGAAGAGGAGGCGGACACGATGCTCTGGGCGTATCCCACCTGGGCAGTCAGTAATACCGGTAATACGGCGGCAAGAAGTTTTTTCATTTCGGTCTCCGTAAGAACGCGAGTGGTGCGATGTTAGGGAAAAGAGCCGAGCTCGCATAGGTGCTGTTACACACAAAGGTAGCCGATGTGGCGTAAATCGGCTACCCCCGTCCGATCGAGGCGGTCGGCTCGATCGGACACGGGCGTGACTGGATGCGGCGACGTGCCGGTTCGGGCGCCGGGAAGAAGTGGGAAACCGTCGGGACTTTGGGAGAACTCGCATGAACCAAAGCAGTGCACCATTCGATAGCCGGAACAACAACAGCGAACATCCGCCGGCAGGCTTCGCGAACTATCTGGATGCGCTGTATGACAACCGCAAGCTGATTGCCCTCACGACGGCCATCGCGGTCGCGCTCGGCATCGGTTATTCGGTGTTCTCCGAACCCGTCTATCGCGCGGACATCCTGGTGCAGGTCGAAGAGAACGCAGGCACCTCGTCCAAGAGCGTGATCGGCGACGTGTCCGCGATGTTCGACGTGAAGACCGCGACGTCCGGGGAGGCGCAGGTGATCGGCTCGCGCATGGTGGTGGGCCGCGCGGTCGACAAGCTCAATCTCGACATCGAAGCGGCACCGCGTTACTTCCCGCTGTTCGGCCGCTGGCTCGCCCGTCATTCCGATCATCTGTCAACGCCGGGACCGCACGGCTACGTGTACGGCAACGAGCGCATCAAAGTGTCGAAATTCGATGTGCCGGAAGAGCTGTTCGATCGTCCGTTCGTGCTGAGGATGGGCGAGGGATCGAGCTACGAGCTGCAATACGGCAAGCTGAAGCTCGAAGGCACGGTCGGCCAGGCGCTGAACGCGACGACCAACTACGGGCCGCTCACGCTCGTCGTCGACCGGATCGACGCGAAGCCCGGTGCGACGTTCGAGGTGCGGCGCCAGTCCGCGCTGACGACGACCGAAAAGCTGCGCAAGGAATTGACGATCTCCGAAAAAGGCAAGGAGTCCGACATCCTCGGCGTGTCGCTCGAAGGCAGCGATCCGAACAAGATCAGCGCGATTCTCGGGACCATCGCGGGCGAATACGTGAGCCAGAACCTGAAGCGCAAATCCGAGGAAGCGGAGCGTTCGATCCGTTTCCTCGAAATGCAGCTTCCGGAAATGCGCCAGCAGCTTTCGGATTCGGAAACGCGCTTCAACGACTTCCGCGCGAAGCATGGCACCGTCGATCTCGGCGAGGAAGCGACCAACCTGTTGCAGTTGTCGGTTCAGGCGCAGACGCGGCTCGCGGAACTCCAGCAGAAGCGCAATGAACTGCTGTCGCGCTTCACCGACCAGCATCCGGCCGTGCAGTCGGTCAACGCACAGTTGCGCGCGGCGCAACAGGAAGCGAAAGATCTCGCGAGCCGGACGCAGTCGCTGCCGCCGCTCGAACAGAACGTGCTGCGCCTGCAGCGCGACGTGCAGGTCGGCACCGAACTCGACACGTCGCTGCGCAATACGCTCGAACAGCTGAAGCTGATCAAGGCGGGCAAGGCCGGCAACGTGCGCATCGTCGACGGCGCCGTCGCGCCCGATACGCCGGTGCGGCCCAAGCCGCTGCTGATCATCATCGGCGCGCTGATGCTCGGCGTGTTCGTCGGTTCGGTGATCGCGCTCGTGCGTCAGCGTCTGTTCGACGCGATCGACGATCCGTACGAAGTCGAGCTGCGCACCGGTCTGCCGGTCTACGCGAGCGTGCCGTTCAGCCGTCAGGAAGAGCGCTTCGCGCACAGCCGTCGCCGGCCGGAGTCGAAGGCGCTCGTGCTCGCGGGCGAAGCGGTGGTCGATCCGGCGATCGAAAGTCTGCGTGGCTTTCGCACCGCGCTCGAATTCACGATGACCAAGGCGCGCAACCATATCGTGCTGATCACGGGCCCGACGCCGGGCATCGGCAAGTCGTTCGTGTCGCTGAATCTCGCCGCGGTCATCGGTGCGACCGGCAAGCGCGTGCTGCTGGTCGACGGTGACCTGCGCCGCGGCTTCCTGCATCGGCATCTCGGCGGCGATCGCGGTCCCGGCCTGTCCGATCTGATCCAGGGCGCGTACCGCCCCGAAGAGCTGATTCGCGCGACCCGTTTCCAGGGTGTCGATTTCATCGCGAGCGGCCGCCAGGTGGCGAGCCCGAGCGACGTGCTGTCGAACACCCGGCTCGAGTCGGTGCTGCGCCAGGTCGCGACCGGCTATGACGTCGTGCTGCTCGACGGGCCGCCGGTGCTGCTCGCCGCGGATGCGGTGCGGCTCGCGTGCGTGGCTGGCACGACGTTCTTCGTCGCGCGTCAGGGTGTGACGGGCATCGGCGAGCTGCGTGAGTCGGTCCGCCAGATGCAGAAGGTCGGCCTGCCGGTGCGCGGCGTGATCATGAACGGACTGAAGATGCGACCGGGACGCTACAGCTACGGCTACGGACGCTATCGCTACGCGGCCTACATCTACAAACCGTACGACCGCTAAACCCGGGCGCGTGGGTCGTGACGCTCCCGCGGCGCGGGGCGTAGCGCCCGAATGGACCGATCAGAAAACCAACATAGCAATGCGAAGGGATTTTACGGCCGCGCTTGCCGAGCGCACACCGTACAGGCAAGGGACTACTCGGATGAAACAGCTATTTGTCACGCCTTTTCTGCCTCAGAAAAACGCGCCGCAAGCTGGCCACCGGTTGGCCTACGACTACCTGATCAAACTGAGCGAGGAATCGGAGCTCGACGTGCTGATCGTGTCGCGCGTGCCGGTCGACGAAAAAGACATCGAGTTCCGCGCGAACGTGCGCAACGTCTACATCCAGTACGTGAGCCGGTTCGACCTGATTCCGTCGTTCCTCGCGAATCCGCTGACGTTTTCACCGCGCCTGTTCTCGCGATATAAGCCCGCGATTGGCAAGTTCCTTTGCGAACTCGTCGACAGGCACCGTTACGACACGGTGCGGCTCGAGTTCTCGCAATGCTTCACGTATGCGCAGAATCTGCGCGAGCGTTTCCACGACGGCGTGAAGATCGTGATGTGCGCGCATGACGTGCAGATCCAGGTCATGCTGCGCATCAAGTCCATCGAAGGATGGCTGTTTACACGGCAGACCTTCATGCTCGAACAACATCTGCTGAAGCTGGCCGACAAGGTGCTCGTGCTGTCGAGCAAAGACGCGCAGCTGATCAACGGCCTGTACCCCGGGGTCGGCACGGTGCAGGTCGTGCCGATCTCGCTGCCGGCGTTTCTGAAGGAAGTGCGGCGCTCGAAAGACACGGTCGAGAAAGGCAACATCCTGTTCTGGGGGGCGATGCAACGCCGCGAAAACGAAGAGGCGCTGCTCAATTTCATCGACACGATTTTTCTGCCGCTGCGCCGGCGCGGTCTGCAACTGAAGCTGTTCGTGGTCGGTTCCGATCCGAGCGAGCGCGTGAAGCGCCTCAATAGCGACGATATCTGCGTGACCGGCTTCGTCGAAAATCCGGGCAAGTACTTCGAGGCCGCCGCTATCGGCGTGGTGCCGCTGCTGTCGGGCGCCGGCGTCAAGCTGAAGACGCTCGAGATGCTCGCCGCGAAGCTGCCGGTCGTGTCCACGCCGCTCGGCGCGGAAGGCGTCGAGCACGACGGCACCTTGCTCAACGTCTGCGAGATCGATGAGTTCCAGCACGTGATCGAGCGCATCTACCGCGGGGAACCGGTCAACGTCAACGCCTCCGTGGCGTATCAGGCGTGACGCCATGATCGCCACCATCGCCTATCTGCTGGCCGTCGTGCTGTGCGCATCGCGCGGCGTGCTCGAGTATCTGATCGGCAAGGACGCCGCCTATCTGATCCAGGTCGGCGGCATCGTCGGGCTGCTCGTGTGGTACCTCTCGCCGACGGCGATCGCCGCTTACTTCCGAGACGAAGGACGCCTGTCGTTCGGCTTGCTCTTGGGCATGCTGTTCGCAATCGGGCTGTCGATCGTCGCGACGCTCGCGCTCACCGATCAGCTCGGGCCGGCCTATCTGCTCGTCTTCGTGTTCACGCTGTTCATCTATTTCTACGCGATCTCGAACTATCAAAGGCGTTTCGTGCGGCCCCGCTTCGCCTATGTCGGGCTCGTGCTGATCGCGCTGATCGAGGCGGGCGTCGCGCTCGCGCAGCAGCAGAACGTGTTCCCGATCGATCTGCCCGGCGCGACTTATGGCTTCGACAATCTGCGCGCGCCGTCACTGACCGGCAGCTATCTGCATTACCCGCTGTTCGTCGCGATTGCCGCGTCGCTGTGCGGCGTCGACTATCTGGTGCGCAAGAACGTGCTGTCGGGCCTCGCATGCGTGGTGCTAAGTTTCGCGATTTTCTCGGCACTGTCGCGCAGCGGCATGCTGATCGTTCTCGGCACATTCGGGCTCGCGTTCGTGCAGGGACCGATCCAGTTCATCACGAGAAACGCGAAGCTGATCGTTGCCACTATCTTCGCGACGATGGCGATCATGATCTTCGGCGTCGCGGTGAGCAGTCAGAACGATAGTGTCGTCAACGTCGGCACCGAACGAATCATCGGCGCGACCGACCTGCAATCGGACGGCAACGACGGCCGCACCGAAGCATGGGAAAAGGCCAAGTCGCTCGTATTGCCGGTCAACGCGATCGCGGGCACGTACTTCGGGCTGGTCACGAACTCGGCGCCAGAACCGGTGAAACAGGAGTTCGGCGTCGTCGAATCGAGCGTGCTGCAGCAGATTCTGAATATCGGCCTGATGGGCGCGATCTTCTATTACGGCGTGCTGATATCGGTGACGAAACTCGTGAGCAGCGCAAGCCGGATTGCGTTGTGTGTATGGGCCGCTTTATTTCAAACGCTCTTCTATCAATCGATCGAAGTGATTCCGTTTGTCTTCATCCTGATGACATTGCCGGTGTTCGATTACGTGGACGGACCGCGTCGAAACAGCGCGTAGCGAACCGCAAGGCAGTGCATGCCAGATCGTCCGCATCGCGCGGACGAGCAGTGGGTAGTCGATAGTGCGCGCGACGAGCGCGAAGCATGGTGAACGAACTGGAAAGCCGTGTTTGGGGGTAATTCCACGAACACCAGATGCAAAGCAGGAGGTGGGGATGAACCTGAAGGGAATGATCAGTGTGGTGATCGTCAATTACAACACGCCGAAACTGGTCGGAAAGTGCGTGCGCTCCGTGCTGGAACTTTCGATTGCGGATAAGGAGGACATCGTCGTAGTGGACAACGCTTCACCTGACAATTCGTTTTCCTATCTGAGGGAGACGCTTCCGACAGGAGTAAGACTCGTCAAAACGTCGATCAATCGCGGCTTCGGAGCCGGCGTCAATTTCGGCATGGTCGGTTGTCTGCGCGAACTCGTGCTCGTGCTGAACCCGGACACCTATTTCGTCGATACATCGCTGGAGAACGCGGTGCAGTTGTTCGAGACGGAGAAGGATGTCGGCCTCGTCGGTCTCGATCTGGTCTATCCAGATGGCGAACGGCAGTTTTCCGCGCGGCGCTTCTATTCGGTGCTCGACATACTCGGCCGGCGCTCGCCGCTCGGGCGGCTCGGCGTGTTCAAGCGCCGCATCGACCTCCACATGATGCGCGAAGCGTGGGCCGCGGGCACGCCGTTCGAAGCCGAGTGGGTGCTGGGCACGGGCTTTATCGTGCGGCGCGCATTGTTCGGCGAACTCGGCGGCATGGACGAGCACTTCTTCCTCTATATGGAGGATGTCGATTTTTGTGCGCGCATCTGGCAGGCGGGCTACCGCGTGCTGTGCGTGCCGGGCGCGCGGCTTACGCACGAGCATCAGCGCGCGTCGGCAGCGGGCTTGCTCAGCAAGGCGGGACGCCGGCATATGAACAGCTTGTGGCGCTTCAGCCGCAAGTATCGTGTGCCGCTGTTCAGGCCGCCAGGCGTGCAGGGCCTGATGCGCGGCGCGAAGGCGCGTGCGCTGCCGATCCCGATGGCCGCCGTGAGCGCGCGTGCGGCGGCCGCCGAGCAGGCGCAAAGCATCACGGTCGAGTGACGCCTCGCGCCGTATCGACGTGAAAAAAGCAGGAGTAACGCAATGGGGGAGGGGTAGATGAAAACCCGGCGACAGGCGCTCAAGACGTTCCTGCTCGGCGGCCTGGCCGGGGCCAGTGCAAGCGCAGCCGATCTGGGCATCGCGCGCGCGACCGGGCACGCGCCGCGCGCGCCTGACGCGTTCGCGACCGTGGGTAACGGCGCGGCCGACGGCGCAGGCGGCATCCTGCGCGTCGCCGCGTCCGTGCCCGAGCGTGCCGCATCGGAACCGGTCGCGCCGAGCTACTTGAAGACGCTCAGCGACATCGTCGCGGGACTCGAGGTCAGCGTCGCGCGCTTCGTCGATCCGCGCAGGCTGGCGGCGATCCAGCGCGGTGCGTCCGGCTACGATGTCGGCGCCGAACTCCGGGAGGCGTTCGCAAGCGGCGCGCGCGGGCTGTATCTGCCGCGCGGCATCTGGCGTTACACCGGCGACTTGACCACCGCGAACGGTTCGAGACTGCGCGGCGACGGCGGCGGCGAATACGTGGTGATCACCGACATCGCGATGGGGGCGACCGTGCTGGAGAGACAGGACGCGGGCGGCCCGACGTCGGCGGCGCTGAAGCTCGGCGACTCGGCGTTCGTCGAGCATGTGCAGGTGCGGCCCGCGCATTACGACAAGGTCATCTACTACCTCGCCAACTATCCGGCGCACACCGGCAACACGGCGATCGGCATTCACTTCGGCACGTCGGCCGGAGCGAGTCGTTGCACCGCGATCGGTTTTTCGCGCGCGGGCTACGAGCTTGGCGTCACGTCGACGCTCGAGCGCTGCTATGCGTACATGTGCGAGCGCGGCTTCTACGCGACCGAGCACACCGACGGCTCGCTGATCAACTGCATCGGCATGTTCTGCCATACGGCCGGCGCGGATATCGTCGACAACTTCTGGCAGGTGATTGGCGGACGCTGGGAATGGAATGCGCGTCATGGCGTGATTCTCGGCGCGGAGTCGCTGATCGTCGGCGCGGTGTTCGATCGCAATGGCTTTGCCGGCGTCTATATGAAGAGCGGCAACTGGGGCAAGGTGGTGAACGGCAACTACTTCTCGCGCAACGGTTGCGGCGGCGACGGCAAGATCGGCCGCTGGAAGTTCTCGACGCGCGGCCATCCGTCGTACCTCGATGTGCCGCCCGGTCAGAGCTGCCACATCCAGATCGACTACCAGCAGGGCGCGACGATCGTCGGCAATCGCTACCGGGCCGGCCAGGACGACGAGAACGCCGGCTGCGACGGCCCGCAGTTCGTGTACGGCAGTTCGACCGCGCCGGGCAGCACGCCGCTCGACGGCATCACGATTCAGGGCAATTTCGGCGATCGCGCCGGCGATTCGATCGTCGGTTACGCGAAGGCGTATCCGGGCGGCGGCGCGATCGCGGGCGGCAAGGACGCGAGCCTCGTGCATGCGCTGAATCTCGGCGTCGGCTACGAACGCGGCGGCGTCGCGGCGGCACTGCATTGCGGCGACCAGACGGTGTCGCAGGAGACGACGCGCATCTCGATCAACGTGCTGCGCTCGACCTCGGGCCGCGTGGTGCTGCGCGCGGCAACACGCGGCCATGCTCTACTCGCCGAAATCCTGTTCGCAACCGACGCAAGCGACGCCAACTACAAGACCGTCGTGAGCAATCTGATCGGCAATGCGGTGAAGAGCGCGGTATTGAACGCAAATAGTGAAGACGATCGCTACAACAAGATCGATGTCGCACTAAGTGAACCTGCTTTCGTGTCGTATTCTGTTTTTTCGACTTGAGATTTAACTGCAAACAGGACGATTGTGTCGACGAGAAACGTCATCATCGCGCTGTATTCGGTGTATGCGCTCAACTACGTGCTGCCGCTCGTTACGTTGCCGTATCTGTCGCACGTACTTGGGCCGGCCGGGTTGGGTGTGATCGGTTACGCGCAATCGATTTCGCAGATTCTTCTCGTCATCGTCGACTTCGGCTTCGGCCTGTCGAGCGCACGCAAGGTGGCGGTGCACATTGGCAATCCGCACGTCGTGAACCGCATCTACTGGTCGACTACGATCGGCCGCGCGATTCTCGCGTTGCTGTGCTCGCTGGTGCTGGTCGTCTGGGCGTTCGCCGCTCACATGTCGCCGCAGGAGCGCGGTGCGACGCTGCTCGGCTCGCTCGTGATCTGGGGCGGCGTGCTGACGCCCGGCTGCTTCTACGAAGGCACGCAGCGCCTGCCGGTGCTCGCGGGCACGCTGCTCGCCACACGCGTGGGTCTGCTGATTCCGCTGTTCCTGTTCGTGAAGACTCGCGACGACGTGATGCTCGCGGCCGCGCTGCAATATGCGCCGACCTTCGTGTGCGGCTTGATCCTGATGGGCGCGCTGATCTGGAAGCGCGAGATTCTGCTGACCGTGCGGGTCGGTTGGGCCGACGTGATGGCCGAGGCGAAAGAGGCGTATCACATCTTTCTCGGCTCGGCGCTGACGTCCGTGTACATGTACGCGAACGTGATCATGCTGCGCATGATCAGCGGCCCGGGTGCGGTCGGCTATTACGTGGCGGCCGAGCGACTCACCAACGCGCTGCGCGCGTGCACGGCGCCGGCCATCCAGGCGTTCTTTCCGAAGATCTGCGTCGCGTACGAGCGCAACGACTTCGGCTATATCCACAAGGTCAACCGCGGCTTCATGCTCGCGTTCGCGGCGTCGGCGGTGCTGATTCTGGTCGGCTTTACGGTGCTCGGCGAATGGTTTGTCGGACGTTTTCTCGGCGAGGCGTTCGGCGAGACGTTCCGCATTTTGCGCGTCCTCGTGTTCGTGCCGGCAATTGTAGGCATGACGACGACCCAGGTCATGTTGACGGTGATCGCGTCGGGCAATCAGTCGTTGCTGAAGCGGATCTATCTCTACGGCGCGCTGTTCCATCTGGTGCAGGCGCCGATCAGCATCTACTTCTGGGGCGGCGTCGGCACCGCGTGCTCGGTGGCCGCGACCGAGCTGTTCATGCTGATCGGCGTGTACAACGTGTCGAGCCGGATCAATCACGGCCAGATCGCGGTGCGCTCGCAGACGGCGATCAAGCAGGAGATGGCCGCGGAGAGGGATTAGCCGCCGGGACGGACGGTGTTCACTGCGCGGTGGACAGATTGGTCACTTTCGCGTTGCGCAGATACAGCACCGTCGACAGCACGACCGCCGCGGCAGCCGCGAGCGCGGCGAACAGGAACACGGAGCCATAACCGAACTCGCCGGCGATATACCCCGCCAGCGGCCCGGTGATGCCGAGCGACAGATCGAGAAACACCGAGTACGCGGACAGTGCCGCGCCGCGGCTCGCCGGCGGCACCAGCCCGACCGCCTCGACGCCGAGCGCCGGAAATACCAGTGCGAAGCCGAAGCCGGTCAGCGCGGCGCCCGCGAGCGCGATATGCGGCTCGGGCGCGAGCCACAGCATCAACAGACCCGCGCATTCGAACGAAAACGATGCGATCGCGACGCGAAAGCCGCCGTAGGTCTTGATCGTGTTCGCGAACAGCAGGCGCGCGCCGATGAACAGCGTGCCGAACAGCGTCAGCGACAGCGCCGCGTTCGGCCAGTGCTTCGCCGCATAGAACAGCGTGATGAAGGTGGCGATCGAACCGAAGCCGGCCGAGCCGAGCGCGAGACCCATACCGTGCGGCAGCACGCGCGTGAACACGCTGCGATACGACATCCGCTCGCCGTGCACGACCGGCACCGGCGCGAGCAGACGCGCGAGGTAATAGCCGAGCCCTGCCAGCGCGATCACCAGGATGCCGAGCGCGGTGAAGCCGATCGAGCGCGAGATCATCACGCCGAGCGGCGCGCCGATTGCGAGCGCGCCGTAGGTTGCGATGCCGTTCCACGAAATGACCCGGGCGTTGTTCGACGTGCCGACCCGGCCGATCCCCCACAGGATCGCGCCGGTGCCGCACAGACTCTCGCCGAAACCGAGCACGAGGCGGCTGCACACCAGCAGCGTGAGGCTCAGCACCGGCCAGGAACCGGCCAGCGCTGCGAGCAGCAGCAGCACGCCACTCGCGCCGCAGCCGAGCAGACCGATCGATACCGTGCGCTTCGGCCCGAGCGTATCGGCGGAGCGGCCCGCGAGCGGCCGAGACGCGAGCGTCGCGAGGTACTGCACGCTGATCGCCGCGCCGGCCAGCACCGCGCTGTAGCCGAGGTCGCCGTGCACGTAGCCGGGCAGCACCGCGAGCGGAATTCCGATCGCGAGGTAGCAAAGAAAGGTGAAAAAGACGACTGGAATGATTTGCAGGGTCGTCGCAAATTCGCTGCGGGCGGGCGCGGAGTCGGTGGACATCGGGAAAACGAGACTTGAAATCGGCGAGGAGGCGTGATTGTCCCATGGAACCGATTCCTTTGCAGGGCTTGCCTAAAAAATGGGACGAACTGATGGCGGGTGGAGACTCGATAAAGGTCCGTTTTCGCGCGGTGGCCACGTGATTTTCTGGCGAGACGGCTGGCTTGCCGCGCTAGAGCATGTCGTTTGATCCGCAAAAACTATAAAAATACGGAAAAATATCATGAGCAACATAAGCGTTGCCGCGCGCAAATCCAGTTCTATATCGCGCCACGAATATGTCCCCCATGCGATTCAGGCTATGGGTTGCGTTTATTGACGGTGATAGCTTTCAAACCATCGACGCGGCGTGTCCGCGCGAACACCGAACAGACGAGAGCACCGAGACATGACCGAGCCGATTCGCTTCTATCACCGCAACGCGATCCGCGAAATCCAGGACGCGCCCGTCACCCGTACGGTGCTGCAGTATCTGCGCGAAGACGCGCATTGCACCGGCACCAAGGAAGGCTGCGCCGAAGGCGACTGCGGCGCCTGCACCGTCGTGATCGGCGAGCGCAACGCGGCGGGCGGCGTCGACTTCAAGGCGGTCAACGCCTGCATCCAGTTCGTGCCGACGCTCGACGGCCGCGCGCTGTTCACGGTCGAAGACCTGCGCCAGCCGGACGGATCGCTCCATCCGGTGCAGCAGGCGATGGTCGATTGCCACGGCTCGCAGTGCGGCTTCTGCACGCCGGGCTTCATCATGTCGATGTGGGCGCTCTACGAGAAGCACGGCCACGAGCACGGCTGCGCGAACCGCACGGTGCCATCGCGCGAGGCGATCGGCAATGCGCTGACCGGCAACCTGTGCCGCTGCACCGGCTACCGGCCGATCCTCGATGCGGCCGAGCGCATGTTCGACGCGCCCGCGCCGCAAGCGCCGCTCGACGTGAAGGCGCTCGCCGACACGCTCGCGACGCTCGAACGCGACGACACGTTCCAGTACGAGCACGCGGGCCAGCGCTTCGCCGCGCCGCGCACGGTCGCGGCGCTCGCGCAGCTCAAGGAGCGGGAACCGGCCGCGCGCATCCTCGCGGGCAGCACCGATATCGGCCTGTGGGTCACCAAGCAGATGCGCGAACTCGGCAACCTCGTCTACGTCGGGCAGATCGCCGAGCTGCAAAAGCTCGAAACCAATGACGAGTGGATCGAGATCGGTGCCGGCGTCAGCGTCGAAGGTGCGTATGCCGAGATCGCGAAGCAGTATCCGGAGCTGACCGAAATGTGGCAGCGCTTCGCGTCGCTGCCGATCCGCAACGCCGGCACGCTCGGCGGCAACATCGCGAACGGCTCGCCGATCGGCGATTCGATGCCGGGGCTGATCGCGCTCGGCGCGCGCGTGATCGTGCGCGGCGGCGACATCGAGCGCGAGATGCCGCTCGAAGACCTGTACCTCGCGTATCAGAAGAAGGACATGGCCGAGCACGAGTTCGTCGTCGGCCTGAAGGTGCCCGCGCGCGGCGGCGCGCGCAAGAATCTGCGCTTTCGCACCTACAAGCTGTCGAAGCGCTTCGATTCGGATATCTCGGCCGTGTGCGCGGCGTTTTCGTTCATCGCCGACGGCGACGTGATCCGCGAGCCGCGCATCGCGTTCGGCGGTATGGCCGCGACGCCGAAGCGCGCGCTCAATGCCGAAGCCGTGCTGCGCGACGCCGCTTGGCACGAGGCGACCGCACAAGCCGCAATGCTCGCGCTCGGCAACGACTATGCGCCGCTCACCGACATGCGCGCGACCAGCGACTACCGCCTCGAAGCGGCGAAGAACACGCTGTACCGCTTCTGGCTCGAAACGCGCGCGCACGAGCCGCTGCCGAAGAGCGCGCTCGATGTGCGCGCGGTCGCGCCGGCCGGCGCGAGCGTTTGAGCGCCGCGCGTCCACGGATACGGAGAACCTAACAATGAACCAGCAAGCCGAACCGTTCCTGAAAGAGCTTCAGGATCTCGACGAGTTCACCCAGGTGCATGTGTCGCGTCCGCACGAGTCCGCGCATCTGCACGTGAGCGGCCGCGCGACCTACACCGACGACATCCCCGAAGTGGCCGGCACGCTGCACGCGGCGCTTGGGCTGTCGGCGAAGGCGCACGCGAAGATCGTGTCGATCGCATTCGACCGGGTGCGCGCGACGCCCGGCGTGGTCGCGGTCTTCACCGCCGACGACATCCCCGGCGCCAACGACGTCGGCCCGATCGTTCATGGCGACGATCCGATCCTCGCCGACGGCGTCGTGCAATACGTCGGCCAGCCGATGTTCATCGTGGTCGCCAGCTCGCATGAGGCCGCGCGGCTCGGCGCGCGGCGCGCCGAGGTGGTCTACGAGGAACTGCCGGCGGTACTGACCGCGCAGCAGGCGCGCGCCGCGAACCAGTTCGTGCTGCCGCCGATGAAGCTTGCGCGCGGCGACGCCGGCACGAAGATCGCGCGCGCCGCGCATCGCGAGGCCGGCGAGATGCTGCTCGGCGGCCAGGAGCAGTTCTATCTGGAAGGGCAGATCTCGTACGCGGTGCCGAAAGATGACGACGGCATGCACGTCTACTGCTCGACCCAGCATCCGAGCGAAATGCAGCACCTCGTCGCGCACACGTTGGGCGTTGCATCGCATAACGTGTTGATCGAATGCCGGCGCATGGGCGGCGGGTTCGGCGGCAAGGAATCGCAGTCGGCGCTGTTCGCCTGCTGCGCCGCGCTCGCCGCATGGAAGCTGCTGTGCCCGGTCAAGCTGCGCCCCGATCGCGACGACGACATGATGGTGACCGGCAAGCGCCACGATTTCCACTACACGTACGAAGTCGGTTACGACGAAGACGGCGTGATCGAAGGCGTCGCGGTCGACATGACCTCGCGCTGCGGTTTTTCCGCGGACCTGTCGGGCCCGGTGATGACGCGCGCGCTGTGCCACTTCGACAACGCGTACTGGCTGTCGGATGTATCGATCGACGGCTTCTGCGGCAAGACCAACACGCAGTCGAACACGGCGTTTCGCGGCTTCGGCGGTCCGCAAGGCGCATTCGCGATCGAGTACATCCTCGACAACGTCGCGCGCTCGTGCGGCATCGATGCGCTCGACGTGCGCCGCCGCAATCTGTACGGCAAGACCGAGCGCAACGAGACGCCGTACGGCCAGATGGTCGAAGACAACGTGATTCACGAACTGATCGACGAACTGGAAGCGACCAGCGACTATCGCGCGCGCCGCAAGGAGATCGACGCATTCAACGCGAACAACGAGATCCTCAAGAAGGGCCTCGCGCTGACGCCGGTGAAGTTCGGCATCGCGTTCAACGTCACGCACTTCAATCAGGCCGGCGCGCTCGTCCATATCTACACCGACGGCTCGGTGCTCGTGAATCACGGCGGCACCGAAATGGGCCAGGGGCTGAACACCAAGGTCGCGCAGGTCGTCGCGCATGAACTCGGCGTCGGCTTCAAGCGCATTCGCGTGACCGCGACCGATACGAGCAAGGTCGCCAATACGTCGGCGACGGCTGCTTCGACCGGCTCCGATCTGAACGGCAAAGCCGCGCAGGACGCCGCGCGCCAGTTGCGCGAGCGGCTCGCCGCTTTTGCGGCCGAGCGCTACGGCGCGGGCAGCGTGACCGCGCGCGACGTGCGCTTCGCGCATGATCGCGTGGTGGTCGGCGAGCTCGCCGTGCCGTTCGAGGAAGTGATCGCGAAGGCTTATCTCGCGCGTATCCAGCTATGGTCCGACGGTTTCTACGCGACACCGAAGCTCTACTGGAATCAGTCGAAGCTGCAAGGCCGGCCGTTCTATTACTACTCGTACGGCGCGGCGGTATCGGAAGTCGTGATCGACACGCTGACCGGCGAAATGCGCGTGCTGCGCGCCGATGCGTTGCACGACGTGGGCGCCTCGCTGAATCCGGCGCTCGACGTGGGCCAGGTGGAGGGCGCGTTCATTCAGGGCATGGGCTGGCTCACCACCGAGGAGCTGTGGTGGAACGCGGGCGGCAAGCTGATGACGCACGCGCCGTCGACGTACAAGATCCCGACCGTCAACGACGTGCCGCCGGTCTTCAACGTGAAGCTGTTCAAGAACCGCAACGTGGAGGACAGCATCCATCGTTCGAAGGCGACCGGCGAACCGCCGCTGCTGCTGCCGTTCTCGGTGTTCTTCGCGGTGCGCGACGCGGTGTCGGCGGTGGGCGGGCACCAGGTCAATCCGCCGCTTAATGCGCCCGCGACCAGCGAGGAAATCCTGAAGGCGGTCGGAGCGGTGCGCGCCGCGACCGCGGCCGCGCGGCAGGCTTGATGCGATGGCGGACGAACGGGAGCGCGAGATGGAAGCACGCCTGAACAATTATCTGAACGGCACCGGCGCCATCGACAATGCCGCACCGGTGCGGATCGGCCGGCGTAGCGTCGCGTCCGAACTGGCACCGCGGCCCGCGCCGATGCACATCGTGCTGTTCGGCGCGGGGCATGTCGGCCATGCGCTCGTGCAACTGCTTGGCAGCCTGCCGTGCGTGGTCCAGTGGGTCGACGAACGCGACGAGCTGTTCCCTGACGAAACGCCGCCCAACGTGCAGGTCGAAGCGACCGACACACCCGATGCGATCGTCGACGCGGCGCCGCCCGGCGCGTGGTTTCTGGTGATGACGCACAACCATGCGCTCGATTTTTCGCTGGCCGCGCGCATCATGCGACGGCGCGATTTCAGCTACTTCGGCATGATCGGCTCGAAGACGAAGCGCGTGAAGTTCGAGCGGCGTCTGCTCGAACGCGGCGTGGAGCTGGAGCGGCTCGCGGAGATGACCTGTCCGATCGGCGTCGAAGGCATCGTCGACAAGGCGCCCGCGGCGATCGCGATCGCGGTGTGCGCGCAACTGCTGCGGGTGAGGACACAGCGGGCCGCGAGCCAGATCCGCGCAACGGAGCAGATCATGGCTTAGGCCACCCGGCGCAGCGGTTTGCGCGAGGGTTCGAAAGGGGACGGGCTCACGCGCCGTCCCCCTTCTTTATTTGCCGCTGGACGGTTGTTGTTGGCCCCGCTGTCGCGTCTTCACGCGCGGCGTCTTGCGCGCGACCAGCTCACTCGACACCTCGGACATCAACGTCCTCAGCCAGCCGATATCGCTCGGCCGATCCGGCTGCGGATGCCACAACTGATAGCAGCGGATGCGCGGAAACGCGATCGGCACATCGACGACCGCGAGCGGCAGCATGCTCGCGTAGTGCATCGCGAAGCGCCGCGTGGTCGTGAAGATCAGATCAGATTGCAGAAGCGTCTGCGCGACGAGCCCGAAGTAGGGCAGCGTAGCGACGATGCGCCGGCTCGCCTTCGCGCGCGCGAAGCCGGTATCGATCGCGCCGCCGCGCGTGCCGCTGTACGGTGTCGGCGCCAGATGCGGCGCGGCCAGATAGGCGTCGCGCGTGAGCGGCTCGCGCGCGAGCGGATGGTCCGCGCGCATCATGCACACGACGGTATCGGCGAACAGGTCGCTGCGCTCGAAGCGCGGATCGGGCTTCGGCCAGTTGCCGATCACGAGATCGAGTTCGCCGGCGTCGAGCGCGGCCGAATGATCGAGCAGCGGCCCCAGCGATTCGATTTCCAGCCGCGCATGCGGCGCCGCTTCGCGAAATCGCGCGATCACGGTCGGCATGAAGAAGTCGTTCAGATAGTCGGGCGCGGCGACGCGAAACGTGCGGCGTGAGCGGCCCGGGTCGAAATCGCCGTGCGGCGTCGCGACGAAATCGACATCGCGCAGCACGCGCTGCGCGGCCGCGAGCAGCGACTCGCCGTATTCGGTCGGCACCATGCCCGACTTGCCGCGCACCAGAATCGGATCACCGAGCGTTTCGCGCAGCTTGCGCAGTGCGGTGCTGATCGCGGGCTGGGTCTGGTTCAGCCGCATCGCGGTCTGCGTGACGCTGCGCTCGACGAGAAGCGTGCGCAGCACGCGCACGAGCCAGATATCGAGTGAAGCGGCGGTGTCGTCCATGGTCGAAGCGTGGTGACGCGGGCGCAGCCGATCGGCTCGCCGCGCGGCGAGCGCGTGGGGTGCGAAAGCTTATAACCTTAGGCCCGTTTGCGCGTCGGCGGCATAGCGGGCGCGGTATGGCCGGCATCAGCGCGGCGCGTGCCGGCGGCGCTTCGTTCGGGCGGAAGCCGCAGCCGCGGCGCGGCGCGCTGCCGCCGCCGTGTTATGGCGCCGGTGCCGGCTCGTCCGCGAGGCCCCACGGCAACGAACTGATCCGCTTCACTTCGCGCGATTCGAGCCAGTTCGGCGTGCGCGCGCAGTAGAGCACCATCGGCAGCGCGTCCTCGCCCCAGAACAGCTGGTCGTTCAGACGAAACGTCGGCACGCCATAGACGCCGAGGTCGATCGCATCGGCGGTATTGCGCCGCAGTTGCGCCTTCACCGCTTCGTCCTGGATCAGCTCGGGGCCGTCCGGCTTGCCGACGCGTTCGCACAGTTCGGCGAACGCTTCGTCGCTCGACGGGTCGCGCCCGTCGCGCCAGATGAAGCGGAAAATCTCGCGCACGAATTGCACGTCGCCGTTCGCGGCGGTCGCGAGCAGCAGCGGTTTCATCGAATCGAACGGATGAGCGGGCGGCATCTTGTACGGAATGCCGAGCTGCTCCGCGCGAAACAGCGCATGCCGGTACATGAAGGTGCGCTTGGCGGGCACGCTGTACGCGGAGCGCTGGCCCCAGTGGCGATACAGATCGTTCAGCACGACCGGCGTGAATGCGAAGTCCATGCCGGGCCATTTGTCGTGTTGCTCGAGCAACAGGTAGGTGAACGGCGAGACGAAATCGTAAAACCACAGCGGCTGTTGGGCGTCGATGCCAACGGTCATAAAGGTCTCCCGGTTTGCCTGGGTCGGACGGAGCGGAGGGTGCGTCCGTTATCTCATCAAAATTGTAGCGATCTTACGCGGTGCGCTCCCGGCTTGCACCGGTCGATATCCCCTGGTGGAGGGCGGCGGGTGCGGGGTCAGGCGGTGTCGCCGGCGCGCGCTCAGCCTTTGACTTGATCGGCCGCCTGCTCGTCGGCTTCGTCCAGCCCGCCCGGCGTGTCGCGGCTTGTCATGAGCCGCCGCCGCACGAAGCCGATGTGCTCGCGCAGCACGTAGAACTGGTCCGCGTACGCGAGCGGCATCTTCATGCCGTTGACCGAGTCTTCGATCGTGTCGAGCCGCTCGATCAGCGACGCGCGTTCGGCCGACGAGTGTTCGCTGAGCGCGCTGCGCTCGATCGCGATCAGCGCGCCGTACCAGCGATAGATGCGCGACTTGACGCGCCACGCGTACAAGCCCGGCACGACGCGCAGCGCCGGCACCAGCAGCACGATCAGGGGCACGACGATCACCAGCAGGCGGTCCGCGAGGCTCGCGATCCAGAACGGCAGGGTCCGGTACAGGAAGCTCTTGCCCGACTTGTAGTAGCGCGCGGCATCGTCGGACAGCGGGAAGTCGTGCGCGAGCGGCGCCGGAAATTCACCGGCGCGCTGCATCGTCGTCGCGCCGCCGTGCACCTCGCGCGCGGCTTCGATCAGCAGATCCGACAGCGCCGGATGCAGCGAATCGCGCGCGATCAGCTCGGCGGTCGGCGCGACGATGCTGATCGAGTTCGCCGGCAGGTTCTTGCCGAGGTCGAACGCGCCCATCGGCACCTTCAGCTGCGTCAGGTACGGAAAGCGACGCGTGTACGCGTCGGCCTGCGAGAAATCGTAGAAGCGCACGTTCTGCGTGCGGTAGAGCTTGCCCATCACGGCCGGCTGCGCCGAGTCGCCGGCGAGGAAGGTCGCGTCGATCGTGCCGTCGATCAGCGCGTCGGCGGCTGCGTCGCCCGTCAGCGGCAACAGTTGGGTCGGGCCGCCCGGCACGATGCCGTTGGCCTTCAGCAGCGCGAGAGCGAGTTCGCGCGTGCCGCTGCCCTCGGGGCCGATCGCGAGGCGCTCGCCCTTGAAGCCGGACAGCCAGTCGACCGGCGCGCCGCGATAGAAGATCGCGAGCGGCACGTAAGCGACGCTGCCGAGCGACATCAGGCTTTTGTCCTTGTCGGCCGCGGCGGGCGCGATGCCGCTCTGCACAAAGCCGACATCGACGTTGGCGTTGGGGTCCAACAGCCGCTTCAGATTTTCCTGCGAGCCCTGCGAGGCCAGCACGTTCAGCGTGATGCGGTTGCGCGCGAGGATCGCCTTGTACTTCTGCGCGGCGATCCAGAAAGTGCTGCCGACCGGGCCGGCGCTAATCGTCAGCGTATTTGGCGGGGCGGGCTGGATCAGCCGCACGGCGGCCCAGATCGCGACGATCACGAGCAGCACGAGCGGGCCGAACGAGACCGCCAGGTCGCGCCACGAGATCGCGACAAAACGGGCGACGAGACGGGTAGGGCGGCTGCGGCCGGTGTCAGGCTTCATCGGATCTTCTGAAAACGGCGGTCGGTCGGGCTCGAATGCGCGCAGGCGGCTTGGGCGGCGCGCCAGCACGCGTCGCGCCGATGGTACCTGAGATTGGCACGGCCGCGAATCGCGTAGCCGCCCGTCGCGCCGACAAACGCGTAACAAATGGTGAGCGTCGCGGGTGCCCGCCAGCACGACGCCCAGGCAATTTTTGCGCGACCACGGAGCGTGTCCGTATTTATCCGGCAAGCATGACGCAGCCGCTGTCGGTGCGCCACGCCGCGCGCTAAACCCTTTGCGCTTCTGTGCCGGCTAGATTAAATTGTGCATCGCTACCGCGATCCAACGTTTGCGGCGATATCCCGGCAAGACGGACAAGAACCGGGCACGTCGGCGGACTTCGCGGTTTGCAGGTTACCGATTACCGGTAATCAGCCTCTCTCGCCTCTTGCACATCGTGTCAGACGTTGATGGCCGTCGCGCACGCGCGCGTTCGCGCGATGACGGCCGCCCGTAGTCGTAACGAAGCCGCTTGTTGATGCGGTCCAATGTGAAACCAAGGAGAAGAGAGCTATGAAAACGGTCGGTTTTCTGAAAACACTGGGTGCGGTCGTGGCGATGGTGGCGGCGTGCAGCGTCTACGCCCAGAACGCTCCAGATACGGCGTCGGCGGCAGCCACCGTCAAGGCCGGCAAGGCAGCGAATCACGAACTTGGCCGTAAGGTGCGCCACGCGCTGACCAAGACCCAGGGTCTCGACGTGTCGCACATCGCCGTGCGCGCGCGTGGCGGTGCCGTGACGCTGACCGGCACGGTGCCGGACCAGGGCCAGGCCGATAAGGCTGGCGAAGCCGCCAAGGGCGTCGAGGGCGTGACGTCGGTGACCAACAAGCTGACGGCGAAGCAACAGTAAGCGGTGCGCGTGCGCGCGGCGCCGCAAGGCCCGCGTCGCGAGGTCTATCAATCGATTCGGAGGCTCCGGCATTTTCGCCGGAGCTTTTTTTTCGTCGCCGGTTTTGGGCGCGAGACGGGCGAGGTTTGCGGGACCGCAGCAATGAGGCTTGCCGCACGCACAGGTGCTGATCGAGGCGCGGCTGTCCCTGCTTCGTGCGCTGCGGCACATTACCGATGCATCGCGCGGGGTACTGTGACGAAGAGGGAACGGGGAGCCAAGCTCATGCAAACCACGCAGTTTCGCTACATCGATCTGCCGATCGGCGATCGCGCGGCATTCGAACTGGTGTGCGCAAGACACGGTTTCGCGCCCGCGCATTTCGAGATCAGCGCGAGCGCGGCACCCGGTGAGCCGGCGCACGAACGCGTCGTCACCGTGCGGCGTGTCGACTGGTCACGGTCGTATCGCGACGGCCACGGTCAGTGGGTCCGGCAGTTCGAGGCGGATCTGACCAGCCGGTTTTTCAAATAGACAGCGGTCACGGCGTGTGCGCTTGACGCGTCTTCAGCGGGCGGCTCACGACAACACCAGCCGCACGCCGACCAGCGTCAGCGTCGCCGCGAGCAGATTGCGCAGCAGTACTTCCGGCGCGCGCGACGCCAGATAGCTGCCGATTGCGATGCCCGGCAGCGATCCCACCAGCAGCGACAGCAGCATCGACCAGTCGATCGAGCCGAGCAGCCAATGTCCGGCGCCCGCGAGCAAGGTCAGCGGCACCGCGTGCGCGATGTCGGAGCCGACGATGCGTGTCGTCGGCAGCAGCGGATACAGCAGCAGCAACACCGTCACGCCGATCGCGCCCGCACCCACCGACGTCAGCGACACCAGCGTACCGAGGATCGCGCCAGTCAGCATCGTCAGCGCGAGCGTGCGCCCCTGGCTCGGCGCGCGCAGCTTGCGCGCGCCGAGCGCCGCAAGCTGCGGACGGAACACCAGCGCGATCGCGGTAATCAGCAGCGCCGCGCCGAGCACGACCTGGATCAGCCGGCCCGCGCCCGGCGTGTCCATCCCGTAGCGATGCAGCAGGATCAGCGTGATGGTGGCCGCGGGTACGCTGCCGGCCGCGAGGCGCAGCATGATCTGCCAGTCGACCGAGCCCTTCAGGCTGTGCAATAGCGTGCCGGTCGCCTTGGTGGCGGCCGCGTACAGCAGGTCGGTGCCGACCGCGGTGGCAGGGTGCACGTTGAATAGCAGGACGAGGATCGGCGTCATCAGCGAGCCGCCGCCGACGCCCGTCAGCCCGACCAGAAAGCCGACGAACAGGCCGGAGACGGAGTACAGCAGATCGATGTGGGGGAGTGCCATTGAACGGACAGCTGACGCAGCGCGGGTGAAAGGTTGGGCGGCAAGGCCGGCGGACGCGCCGGGGCGGCTGGCGGCGGCGGTGTGCGGTGTGCTGCACGGCCGCGTCGGCCGGCGCCTGAGCGGCGAAAGGCGCTATTGTCGCAAAACTGCCGCGCCCGCGTGCGGCACTTACTCAGGGGGAGTGCGTCGCGGCTGGCGGTGCGCTGCGTTCGGCGGGTGCGGCGCGGGTGCGCCGCATCGCGTGCGAGGCGCCGCTCAGAGCGCGCGGCGGATTTCGACGACGCCGAACGCCGCGAGCATCAGGCCGACCACGCGATCGATCACGTGGCGCAGCCTGCTGCCGATCGCATGACGCGCGAGCGACACGATCGTCACCAGACAGCACCACCACGCGATCGAGCCGGCGAACACGCCGCCGACCGTCGTCAGCGCGATGGCCGGCGAGAACGCGCCGCGCGGTGCGAGCGTCGTGAACAGCGCCGCGAACATGATGATGGTCTGCGGATTGGTCAGCGTCAGCAGCAGCGCGCTCGCGTACGCGCGCAGCGCGCCGGCGCGGCCGATCTGCGCGAGCTTGCCGTTGCCATTGCCGTCGGCGCTTTCAGCGGGCGGCTTCTGCAGCAGCGCGCGCACGCCGAGATACAGCAGGAACAGGCCGGCGAACAGATGCAGCGGGCGGTCGTACGCGAGCATGAACTGCGAAATGCCGACGAGGCCGAGCGCGGCGATCAGCCCGTAGGCCGCGTCGCCGCTCGCGATGCCGAAGCCGATCGCGAGTCCCGCGCGCGGGCCGCCCGTCAGCGTGCGGCGGATGCACAGCATGCCCATCGGGCCGACCGGCGCGGCGATCGCGAGGCCGACGCCGGCGGCGGTGAAAAACAGACTGGTGGTGGACATGAACAGGTTCTCGAGCGGCTGTTCTGGTTGGAGTGTGCGGTGCAGGCGCGGCCCGGCCGTCCGCGGGTAGCCAACGCACCCGCCAGCATAGCCAGACCGCAAATCGCGGGCAAGCTCGGGCAAGGGCGAAACGCGTGGCTGGGTGACTGCTCGTCAGCGCCCGCCGTCGTCAGGGCATAATTCCCCACTCCCAACTCCCAAATCCGCTTCGCCGATGTGGCAAATCGATCAGGTCACGCTGCGCTTGTTCATCGCCGTGTGCGAGGAAGGCACGATCGCGCGCGCGGCCGAGCGCGAGTTCATCGCACCGTCGGCGGTCAGCAAGCGGCTCGCCGATCTCGAAGCGCTCGTCGATGTTGCACTGCTGTCGCGCAGCCAGCGCGGCGTGCGCGCGACCGCCGCGGGCGAAGCGCTGTTGCGCCACGCGCGGCTCATCATGCGCGGCCACGAACGCTTGCAGGCCGAGCTCAGTGAATACGCGGCCGGCGCGCGCGGCCATGTGCGGGTGCTGGCGAACGTGTCGTCGATGGTGGAGTTCTTGCCCGAGGCGTTGTCCGAGTTTTTGCAGGCGAATCCGGCGATTCGGGTCGATGTCGAGGAGCGCGTCAGCGCGGACATCGTGCGCGGGCTCGAAGAGGGCGTCGCCGATCTGGGCATCTGTCGCGACACGGTGCCGCTCGGCAGTCTCGACACGCTGCCGTATCGCGCCGATCATCTGGCGCTGATCGTGCCGCGCGCGCATCCGCTCGCGAGCGAGACGCAGGTCGGCTTCGAACAGACGCTCGGATTCGATCATCTGGGACTCGCCTCCAATGCGTCGGTCAACGCGCTGATGCAGCGCATTGCGCTGGAGAGAGGCAGTGAGTTGAACTACCGCACCTATGTCTCGACGTTCGATGCCGCCTACCGCTTCATCCAGGCGGGTCTCGCGGTCGCGATCCTGCCGCGCGAGGCATTGCCGCGCCATGCCGCCAACGAGTACGGCATCGTCGCCGTGCCATTGCGCGACGCGTGGGCCGAGCGGCGCTTCGTTATTTGCATGCGCGGTCGCGCGGCGTTGACGCTGGCGGCCGCGCGCTTGCTCGAGCATCTGTTGGACGCCAGGTAAGACGGGAGACGCACCTGGTCTCTCGCACCGGCAGTCCCTGGCAGCTCCCCGGGCGACGCCCTTCGCCACTTCTCCAAACAAACCCCTAAGCATTTCACCCAGGCGAGCGCCAAAGCCCGCCCTCTCAGCCTGAGCGGCCATCGCGAGCGGCGATGGCGGACGTCGTCAATGCAGACTTTGCCGCGCGTCTGCGCGCGAGCACGCTGTGATCCAGTTAGCGCATCACTTCTATGCAACGGGCGTCCGAAGCCCGCATCCACGATCAGGATTCAAACCGATGAATGACACCCGCGAGCGCGTCGTCGTGACCGAAGTCGGTCTGCGCGACGGTCTGCAAAGCATTGCCCGCATCATGTCCACCGACGACAAGCGCCGCTGGATCGACGCCGCCTACGCGGCCGGCGTGCGTCATATGGAAGTCGCGTCATTCGTGCCGGCGAAGCTGCTGCCGCAAATGGCCGACGCCGCCGCAGTAGTCGCCCACGCCCGTAGCTATGACGATCTGAGCGTCACCGCGCTCGTGCCGAACCTGAAGGGCGCGCAGCACGCGCTCGATGCCGGCGTAGAGCGCATCGTCGCGCCGATTTCGGTGAGCGTCGCGCATAGCGTCGCGAACGTGCGCAAGACGCCCGCCGAGATGATCGACGCGTTCGCCGCGATGCGTGAACTGATCGACCGCGCGACTGCGGCGGGTGGGCGCCGCGTCGAGTTGATCGCCGGTTTGTCGACGGTGTTCGGCTGCACGCTGCAAGGCGCGGTGCCGTACGCGGATATCGCCGCGATCGCGCGCGCCGCGGTGCAGGCCGGCGCCGACGTGATCGCGCTCGGTGACACGACCGGCGAGGCGACGCCGCGCCAGGTCGGCAAGGTGATCGAGCTGGTGCGCGACGTCGCGGGCGACAGGCTCCGCTCGCTGCACTTCCACGACACGCGCGGCCTCGGTCTTGCCAACACGCTGGTCGCGCTGCAGCACGGGATTCGCGAATTCGATGCGTCGCTGGCCGGTCTCGGCGGCTGTCCGCATGCGCCGGGCGCGACCGGCAACGTCAATACCGAAGACCTCGTGTTCATGCTCGACAGCATGGGCTACGACACCGGCATCGACATCACGCGGCTGCTCGCCTCGCGCGCGGTGCTCGCGCAAGCGCTGCCGGGCGAGCCGCTGTATGGCTATCTCGCGCGAGCGGGATTGCCGAAGCAGTTCGCGCATGGGCAACCGGCCGTGCGCGAATCCGCTGAGCCCTCCGAATATTTGCGTTATTCCCATTCTTCCGCTCCGCAGGTGCCGCAATGACTCCGCTTTCCTCCGCTACCTCAGCTCCGTCTTCGACGTCTTCGGCGTCTTCGCCGCAGCCTGGCACGCTGCCGCTCGCAGGCATCCGCGTGATCGAGCTGTCGCACATGGTGATGGGCCCGACCTGCGGCATGATCCTCGGCGACCTCGGCGCCGAAGTAATCAAGGTCGAGCCGCCGCGTGGCGACAGCACACGCCGGCTGCTCGGCACCGGCGCGGGATTTTTCCGCACCTTCAATCGCAACAAGAAGAGCGTCGTGCTCGATCTCGACAGCGAAGCCGGTCTCGCCGCGCTGAAGCAACTGGTCGATAGCGCCGACGTCTTCGTCGAAAACTTCAAACCCGGCCGCATGGCGAATCTCGGCCTCGACTACGCGACGCTGCGCGAGCGCAATCCGAAGCTGATCTACGTGTCGCACAAGGGCTTTCTCAGTGGTCCGTACGAACATCGTCTGGCGCTCGACGAAGTCGTGCAGATGATGGCGGGCCTCGCGTACATGACCGGGCCGGTGGGCCGTCCGCTGCGCGCGGGCAGCTCGGTCAACGACATCATGGGCGGCATGTTCGGCGCGATCGGCGTGCTGGCCGCGCTGCACGAGCGGCACGCGAGCGGCCGCGGCAAGGAGGTGCAGAGCGCGCTGTTCGAGAACTGCGTGCTGCTGAGTGCGCAGCACATGCAGCAGTTCGCGGCCACCGGCGTGGCCGCAGCGCCAATGCCCGAGCGCATCAGCGCCTGGGCCGTCTACGACGTGTTCACGCTCGCGCACGGCGAGCAGATGTTCATCGCCGCGACCGGCGACGCGCAGTGGCGCGCGCTGTGCGCGATTCTCGAGCGCGACGATCTGCTCGCCGATGCGCGCCTCGCCACCAACAACGACCGCGTGCTCGCGCGCGGCTGGCTGCTGCCGACGCTCGGCGAAAGCCTGAGCCGTTTCGACGGCGCGACGCTCGTGCCGCTGTTCGAGCGCAATCACATTCCGTTCGCGTCGATCACGAAGCCCGAAGAACTGTTCGACGATCCGCACCTGAACGCGAGCGGCGGTCTCGTGCCGCTGACGCTCGACGACGGCAGCGAAACCGCGATGCCGTTGCTGCCGATTTCGCTCGACGGTGCGCGTCTCGGGCCGCGCCAGCCGATCGCGAAGATCGGCGAGCACACCGTCGACGTGCTGCGCGAACTCGGCTTCGACGACGCGCGGATCGCGGAGCTGAGCGGTACCGTGCAATCGCGGAAGCCGCGCGCGGCTGCCTGAGCGGCTGCACGAGCGGCTGCACGAGCGGCTGCACGAGCGGCTGCATGAGCGGCTGCACGAGCGCCGTGCCGCGCCGCACCCGTTGCAACGGGCAATAGACCAAAAACTCTGGAGACAGACGATGAAATCGTCGAATCAGGCGATGTACGCCACTGCGCTCGGCGAAGCGGCCGGCGCGCTCGATGGCTCACCCACGGACGCGGGCGCCGGTGCGGCAGCGGCGGGCCGCGCCGGCGCGATCGCGCTCGATGGCGCGCGGATTTCCGCGCGGCTCGACCGGCTGCCCGCGACCCGCACGATCTGGCAGCTCGTGATGCTGCTGAGCTTCGGCATGTTCTTCGAACTCTACGACCTGATGTACTCCGGCTATATCGCGCCGGGGCTCGTGCATAGCGGGCTGCTCACCGCCACGACGCGCGGGCTGTTCGGCACGAGCGGCGTCGCGAGTTTCATCGCCGCGCTGTTCGCGGGCCTGTTCATCGGTACGGCGGCGTGCGGCTTTCTCGCCGACCGCTTCGGCCGCCGCGCAATCTTCACGTGGTCGCTGCTGTGGTATACGGCGGCCAACGTCGTGATGGCGTTCCAGCACACGGCGCTCGGCTTGAACTGCTGGCGCTTTATCGCGGGGATCGGCATCGGCGTCGAGATCGTCACGATCGGCACGTATATCTCCGAGCTCGTGCCGAAGCACATTCGCGGGCGCGCTTCGGCGTGTTCGCAGGCGGTCGGCTTCTGCGCGGTGCCGATCGTCGCGTTCCTGTCGTATCTGCTGGTGCCGCAACGGGTGTTCGGTTTCGATGGCTGGCGCGTGGTCGTGCTGATCGGCGCGATTGGCGCGATCGTCGTGTGGTGGATTCGCAGAGGTTTGCCGGAGAGCCCGCGCTGGCTCGCGCAAAAGGGCCGCCTCGAAGAAGCCGACGCGGTGATGACCCGTCTCGAAGCACGCGTCGCGCGCGAGTACCAGCGCCAATGCGGGCTGCCGTTGCCCGAGCCCGCGCTGCCCGAACCGGTGCGCGCGCGGGCGGCGTTTCGCGATCTGCTGGTGCCGCCATATCGCAAGCGCACGCTGATGCTGGTCATCTTTCACGTGTTCCAGACGATGGGCTACTACGGCTTCGCGAACTGGATTCCGACGCTGCTGAACAAGCAGGGCGTCACGGTGACGACGAGTCTGATGTACGCGAGCATCATCGCGATCGCGGCGCCGCTCGGTCCGTTGCTGGGCTTGCTGATCGCCGATCGCTTCGAGCGTAAGAGCGTCATCATCTGCATGGCGGCGGTCAACGTCGTGTGCGGACTCGCGTTCAGCCAGGCGCGCGAGACGGTGCTGCTCGTGAGTCTCGGCGTGTGCCTCGTGCTCGCGGGCAACATCATTTCGTACAGCTATCACGCGTATCAGGCCGAGCTGTTTCCGACCGGCATCCGGGCGCGCGCGGTCGGCTTCGTTTATTCGTGGAGCCGGATTTCGGCGATGTTCTCGGCGTTCGTGATCGCCGCCTGCCTCGGCCGCTTCGGCGTGAACGGCGTGTTCGTGTTCATCTCGGGGGCGATGGCGATCGTCATGGTCGCGATCGGTACGCTGGGGCCGAAGACGCGCGATGTCGCGCTCGAGGATATTTCGAAGTAGCTAGGAGTCCTGGCGAGTCTCGTCGTTGCTCGACAGCCGGTCCGACACGTTGCCGAGCAAGAGCGCGAGCAGCACGACGCCGATCATGGCGAACAGGAACCCGCCGATCATCGTGGCAAGTATCAGCGTGATCCATGAAATGCCGTTCATGTGTGTGCGGTTCCAGCGCGTTTGTCGGGGGCATCGTAGCCCGTTCAACATCATTTCTATGTGCGCTTGCCCGCCGTAAGCCTGTCAGGCGACGCCGAACTATCGTCGCAGCGTGCCATTACGCGGCGCGTTCTGGATGGATGTCACCTTCGTTGCGTACCGGGGAAGCGGGCTTAGTTCGCTGTCCGCGACCATCCTTGCGAAGAACCTCATAGTGCCTTTCCGCAATCGGTTGGCGGAAATGCACCCGGTCGCACCCGATGTATTCCGCCATTGGCCCGCCTATTGCGGTGACGCTAAAGTTGTCCGATATCCATGTTTCAGGTCTGAAACGTTAATCGCCATGTTTATATTCCAGCCGTCAATAAAAATGATTTAAATAATCTTTTCTGGCGCGTTGAGTGCTCGTATTGGACGGTGAATCGGCGGTCGCGCGGCGCTTGCGCCGATGGTCAGCGGAGCTTGCCGGTGAAGCCGGGCTCGCCAGGGAGGGTGGGGTACGTTCCACTCATTGTAGGCGAATCCAAGCAAAAAATCGCTTTTAAAATACGCGCTAGTGGGTGAGTAAAGCGAAAGTGCGCCGTTTTTCGAGTAGCCCGACAGTGTGCGCTGGCGTACGCATTCATTTTTCAAATTGCTTTAAGCTTCACGAGTGCATATTCAACCATATGCGGATAGATGATTAATCCATTGAAAAGACGGTCGCTTCGGTATTGAGCCGAATTGCACTGGCCGATCATGTAGTCATAGCGCCAATATGTCCGCACTTTCGGACATGGCGGCAGAGCGCCGGAGGTCGTCGCTATGATGCACTGCGCGGAGTTCGCACTGCGCGTGATCGTCAAAGGTGTAGTTGATCGTTTTCTGTCGAGAGGATGACTATGACCTGCGCGAGTCTCGAGTCTGCAATGCTGCGCTGGGTGCATGCGCCGAACAAGGGCGTGCGTCGTGTCGCGATTCTGTTGTTCAACGACTGCTCGCTGCAAGGAGCGGGAGTTATCGCCGAGGTGTTCCAGGCTGCCAACGAACTCTCCACTTCCGGTTCGGGCGCGTGGCTGTACGACGTATCGTTTTTATCCGCCGACGGCGGCATGGTGAGTTCGTCGTCGGGGTTGCGCGTATGGACCGACGGACTCGATGCGCGCCATTACGTCGGCTTCGATGCGCTCTATGTGGCGGGCGGCAAGGGCGCGGCGTCCGCAGCGCACGATGAGCGTGTGCTCGGATGGCTGCGGCGGGTGCGACGCAACACCGCGATGATCCGCTCGATCGCCGAAGGGCGCGCGGTGCTCGACGCGGCGGCGCTGCCCGAGGACAAGGATGCGAGCGACCTGCGCCAGCCAACTATGCCCAGAAATGGGACGGGCTCGGCAGAGCAGGGTGCCGTCGAACTGAGCGACCGGCTGGAATCGATGCGCAGCGCGCTCGCGATGATCAAGCGCGATCTGGGCAACGCGACCGCACGCTCGGCAGCCGAACGGCTGCTGTCGGACTCGTGCACGAACCTCGCGCCGCTGCTCGGCGAGGACGGCGGCATGAGTCCCGGCGACAAGGTTCGCGCGGCGGCGCGCTGGCTGCAGGAAAACTGCCAGCAGGCGATTTCGATTGCGGATGCCGCGCAGTTCGCGGCGATGAGCGAGCGCAACTTTCTGCGCCGCTTCAAGATGGAAATGGGTATTACGCCGTCGAGTTTCCTGTTGCACGAGCGCCTCGCGGTGACGTGCAGCCTGTTGACCGAATCGGAATTGCCGGTCGACAAGATCGCCCGTCGAACCGGGATGGGCAACGGCGATCGGCTCGCGAAAGTGTTTCGCAAGCGGATGAGGATTTCGCCGACCGAGTTCAGGATTCAAAGCCGCCGCATGGCGGGCGAGTAGCACCGACGGAGCCAACCCGGTCACCGCGCAGTGCAGGCGGGGACGGGTCCGTTGTTCGTTGTACCTTGCAGACCGATGAGGATTCCCGATATGTTGACGCAGGCAGGTGTGAGCGCCCGATCCGTCGAGCCGAACGGCGCAAGCGCCGGGGTTGCTGGCGCGCGCTGCGCGCACATCGTCCCGGTCATTCTCGCGGGTGGCTCGGGCACGCGGCTTTGGCCGGTGTCGCGCGAAAACTTTCCGAAGCAGCTGATCGACGTGGTCGGCTCCGACTCGCTGCTGCAGGCGACCGCGCGGCGGCTCGAGGGCTTCCCGGCGGGCTGGAGCGTCGACGCATCGCCGATCGTCGTGTGCGGCGAGGAGCATCGCTTCGTGATCGCCGAACAGTTGCATGAAAACGGCGTCGACGCGCGTCTGATCGTCGAACCTGCGCGCCGCGACACGGCGCCGGCGCTGACACTCGCGGCATCGCTCGCGTGCGCCGCCGGCGACGACGCGATCCTGATCGTGATGCCGGCCGATCACGCGATCGCGGACGTGCCCGCGCTGCAGCGCGCGCTGGCGTGCGCGGCGCACCACGCGAGCGAGGGCGCGATCGCGACGCTCGGCGTGCCGCCGACGCGTCCCGACACCGGCTTCGGCTATATCCGCATCGGCGCGGCATTGGCCGCCGGCGGCCATGCGATCGACGGTTTCGTCGAGAAGCCCGCCGAGGAAATCGCGCGGCAATACCTGAGCGCGGGCACCTATTGGTGGAATAGCGGCATCTTCATCGTGCGTGCGCGCGTGTGGCTCGACACGCTCGCGTCGCTGCGGCCCGACATGCACGCGCCGTGCACGAGCGCGTTCGCGAGCGGCAAGCAGGACGGCGACGTGTTCCGGCCGTCGCACGACACGTTCCTCGACGTTCCCGCCGATTCGATCGACTACGCGGTGATGGAGCGTCTGACCGAACCACCGCCGGCAGCAGGCGACAGCGCGAGCAACGCTGAAACGCAGGGCGCGGCGCCGAGCGAGACACAAGCTCGAAACCCGGCCGCGGACATGCCGCCCGGCGTCGTGATCCCGCTCGAAGCCGGCTGGTCCGACCTCGGCTCGTGGGACGCGGTCTGGGCCGCGATGGAGAAGGACCCGAACGGCAACGCCGGGCGCGGGCGCGTGACGTTCGAAGGCGCGGTGTCCTGCTATGCGCATTCGGAAGGGCGGCTCGTCGCGTGCGTCGGCACCGCCAACGTCGTCGTGGTCGAGACCGCCGACGCGGTGCTCGTGGTGGACCGCTCGCATGTGCAGGACGTCAAGGGGCTCGTGTCGCGCATCAAGGCGCAGCACGCGCCGGAGGCCGACGCGCATCGCAAGGTGCGGCGCCCGTGGGGCTTCTACGATTCGATCGATCGCGGCGAGCGCTTCCAGGTCAAGCGCATCGTCGTGACGCCCGGCGCGAAGCTGTCATTGCAACTGCATCATCACCGCGCCGAGCATTGGGTAGTCGTGCGCGGCACCGCGCTCGTCACGCGCGGCGAAGAGCAGTTCCTGCTCAGCGAAAACGAATCGACCTATATTCCGCTCGGCACGCGTCACCGGCTCGAAAACCCGGGCAGGGTGCCGCTTGAAATCATCGAAATTCAGTCGGGTACCTATCTCGGCGAAGACGACATCGTGAGGTTTGACGACAACTACGGCCGCTGCCCGTAGGCAGCCCATGCACACCCTTTTTGCGTACCGGAAGGCAGAACGAGGTAAGGAAAATGCGCAAGTTTCAGGATCTGCTCGCGCAGATTTTCGATGTCGCTTTGGTATTGGTAGGCGCGACCGTGGCGTCACGGATTCGCTTCGACTATCTCGGCCAGTCGGGTTTCTACTGGGCGCTGGTGATGTTTTCGGCTGCGTTCGCGCTCGCGATCTTCCCCGCGTTCGGGGTCTATGAATCATGGCGCGGACGCTCGAAGCTCGGGCTCGCCGGGCAGGTGTCGCTCGCGTGGCTGATCGTGCAGGCCTGCGCGCTGGTGCTGATGTACTCGCTGCATCGCATCGATATCGTGTCGCGGCTGTGGTTCTCGTATTGGACGGCGACGACGGGCGGCCTGCTGATCGCGAATCGGCTGATTACGCACGCGGTGCTCGCGCGGGCGCGCGGCGCGGGCATGAACCTGCATCAGGTCGCGATCGTCGGCAGCGGCTCGCAGTGCGATGCGATCCTGCGCCGCATCGAGTCGGCGCCGAGCGCGGGCTTTCGCGCGACCGCCGTCTACAACAGGCGCCCGGACGACTCTGGCGTGACGAATCCGCGCGTGCCGGTGTTCGATCGCGTCGATCTGCTGGCCGACTACATCCGCAGCAACGACGTGCACGAGCTATGGCTGATGCTGTCGCTGTCCGAAGAGCCGCTGATCTGCGCGCTGATCGACGAGTTCCGCGACGACCTCGTGAATATCCGCTTCATGCCGGACGTGCGCAGCCATGCGCTGTTCGAAGGCAGCGGCGTGGTCGATCTGCTCGGCATGCCGGCGATCAATCTGGTCGCCTCGCCGCTGTCGGCCAACGCGATGCTGAAGAAGGAAATTTTCGACCGGCTGTTCGCGGCCACCGCGATCGTGGCCCTCGCGCCGCTGCTCGTTTGCATCGCGATCGCGGTGAAGCTCTCGTCGCGCGGACCGGTGTTGTTCAAACAGAAGCGCAAGGGCGCGGACGGCCGCGTGTTTACGATCTACAAGTTCCGCTCGATGCGCGTGCATACCGAAGCGAAGGGCACCTTGAGCCAGGCGACGCGCAACGACAAGCGCGTGACGAAAGTGGGCGCGTTTTTGCGCCGCACGAGCCTCGACGAGCTGCCGCAATTTTTCAACGTGTTGCGTGGCGACATGTCGGTCGTAGGACCGCGTCCCCATGCGCTCGAGCACGACGACCTCTATCAGAAGGTGGTCGCGGGCTATATCCATCGCTACCGGATCAAACCGGGAATCACGGGCTGGGCGCAGATCAACGGCTTCCGTGGCGAAACCGACCGCATCGAGAAGATGGAGCGTCGCGTCGAACACGACCTGTACTACCTGGGTCACTGGTCGTTCGCACTCGATATGCGGATCATCGGCGCGACGATTGTCGCCGGACTGGTGCATCGAAACGCTTATTAGAAAGTCATAACAACGCCTCGGGGCGAAGGAGTAAAGATCATGAGCTCACTTGGTTTTCGCACAGGAAGTCTTGTGGTTTTCGCTAGTGCAGCAGTATTGCTTTCCGGATGCCAGATCGTGCCGGGACAACGGATGATCACGCCGGCCGGGATTCAGGACACGGGTGGCGAATTCAGTACCGAAGCTTCGCAGCAGAAGCAGATTCCGATCACCGATATCAATCTGGAACTGCTGAGGAAGATTGGTGCCGATCAGAAGGCTTCGCAACTGTCGCCGGAGACGGCGGGGCTGTTCGGCAAGCCGGCGCCGTACAAGCTGGGCCCGGGCGACGTGCTGCAGATCGTCGTGTGGGATCACCCGGAACTCGCGGCCGCTCTTGGCCAGCCGCCGAGCAATTCGCGTCCTAGCGATGCGATGCCGGGCTTCCTGATCGATGAAACCGGCGACATCCAGTTTCCGTATGCCGGCACGCTGCACGTCGTCGGCAAGACCGTCACGCAGATTCAGCGCGAACTGAATCAGCGTTTGAGCAAGGTGTACCAGAAGCCTGAGGTGACGGTGCGCGTCGCGTCGTTCCGCAATGCGACGGTGTATGTCGATGGCGAAGTGCGCACGCCGGGCACGCAATCGATCAACGACGTCCCGATGTCGCTGACGAACGCGATCGGCCTGGGCGGCGGCTTCACCACGACCGCGGATCGCAGCCGCGTCGATCTGATCCGCAACGGCACGACCTATAGGCTGAACATCGACGACCTCGTCAAACGCGGCCGCAATCCGTCGGAAATCTATCTGCAGCCGGGCGATACCGTGCGCGTGAACGCGCGCGAAGACAGCGGCGTCTACGTGATGGGCGAAGTCAACAAGCCGGCCACGGTGCTGCCGCTGCGCAACGGCTCGCTGACACTGTCGCAGGCGATCTCCGATGGCGGCAGCTTCGACTCGAACACGGCCTCGGGGCAGCAACTGTTCGTGATCCGCAATTCGACCAGCGAGTCGCCGCAGATCTATCACCTCGATGCGACTTCGCCGGTGGCGATGCTGCTCGCGAACCAGTTCGAGCTGCAGCCGAAGGACATCGTGTACGTCGGCCAGGGCGGTCTGGTTCGCTTCAACCGCGTGCTGAACCTGCTGTTGCCGGCGATCAACGCGGCGGTGACGGGAGTCGTCGTGTCGAAGTAACGCAGGCGTGACGCGATATCTGAACCGGCAGGCCTTGTTGGGTGAAAACATGGCAATCAATTACGAAAATCGCTACGCCGGCGTGTATGAACCGGGGCAGTTGCATCTGTCGGACTACCTGCGCACGATCGTGCGCGGTTGGCGCACGATCCTCATCGTGACGCTGATCGCGCTCGCGCTCGGTAGCGCGTACGCGTTCCTCACGCCGCCGGTCTATCGTTCGGACGTGCTGTTTCACGTTCAGGACAGGACGGCGAACGCGGCGAACGTCAATGCGAACGGCCGGGATGCGGCATCGCCGCTTCCCGGCGCGTACGATTCGAAGCCGTCGACCGCGGCGCAGATCGAGCTTTTGAAGTCGCGTCTCGTCACAGAGGAAGCGGTCCGCGCGCTGCACCTCGACATCACGGCGAAGCCGCGTTATCTGCCGGTGATCGGCAGCAGGATCGCGGGACTCGTGAACGGGCACTGGTGGTTCCGGCTGCCGTCGTTCATCAACCTGCGCGGATTCGCGTGGGGCAACGAGAGCATCGCGGTGTCGCGCTTCGACGTGTCGAAGGACCTGTATGGCGAGACCTTCACGCTTATTGCGGGCGCCGGCAACACCTTCATGCTGCGCGATCCTCACGGCAGCGCGATTCTGTCAGGGCGCGTCGGCGAGACCGTGCAGACCGATACCGCGGTCGGGCCGATCACGCTGCACGTCGACACACTGGTCGGCGCGCCGGGCTCGCGTTTCGAACTGACGCGCGCTTCGACGCTCGGCACGGTGGAGCGTCTGGCGAAGACGATGGTCGTGCAGGAGACGGCCGAGGACTCCGGCGTGATCCGCGTGAGCCTCGAAGGCGCCGACCCGGCGCTGACCGCGGCGATCGTCAACAACGTGGCGCGCCAGTTCGTGCGCCAGGATCTGGCGAGCCGTTCGAGCGAGTCCGATCACACGCTCGCGTATCTGGAGCAGCAGCTGCCCGCCGCGCGCAAGGCGCTCGACGATGCGGAAGAACGCTACGGCAAGTTCCGCAATACCCATGGCACCGTCGATCTCGGCGAAGAAAGCAAGCTGCTGCTGCAGCAGATCGTCGACAACAAGACGAAGCTGCTCGATCTGCAGCAGCAGCGCGCGGAGCTATTGCAGAAGTTCACGCCGAACCATCCGACGGTCGCCGCGCTCGATGCGCAGATCGCCGCATTGCAGGGCGCGCAGAGCACGATGAACCGCAGCGTCTCGACGATGCCCGACACCGAGCAGACCGCGTTGCGTCTGCAGCGCGACGTGCACGTGAACACCGATCTCTACACGAACCTGCTCAACAGCGTGCAGCGGCTGCGGGTGGCGCAGGCCGGGCAGGTGGGCGGCGTGCGCGTGGTGGACTTCGCCGAAACGCCCGACGATCCGGTGCGGCCCAAGCGGATGCTGGTGATTTTGATGTCGCTCGGCGGCGGCCTCGTGCTCGGCTTGCTGCTGGTGTTCCTGAAGCGCGCGATGCGCGGCGGCGTGGAGCGCCCGGACGAACTCGAGGGGATGCTCGGCGTGCCGGTATTCGCGGTGGTGCCGCGCAGCCAGACGCAATTGCGTCTGCAGGAAAAGGTGTCATTGCGCCAGCGCGGGCAGCATGTGCTCGCGCAGCAGGCGCCCGAGGATCTCGCGGTGGAGGGCGTGCGCAATCTGCGCACGTCGCTGCAGTTGTCGCTCGATCATGCGGCCAACAACGTCGTGATGATCACCGGGTCGCGGCCCGATGCGGGCAAGTCGTTTCTGTCGGTGAATCTGGCGACGCTGGTCGCGTCGGCAAACAAGCGCGTGCTGATCATCGACGGTGACATGCGGCGCGGCGACGTGCATTCGCATTTCGGCGTCAGTCATCGGCCGGGACTGTCCGACGTGCTGTGCGGTGGCGATCTCAACGCGATGATCCAGCGCGACGTGCTGCCGGGCCTCGACGTGCTCGCGAAAGGCACGCTCCCCTCGCACCCGGCCGAACTGCTGATGAGCCGACGCTTCGAGGCTATGCTCGAGGTGCTGAAGCCGCAATACGACGTCGTGATCATCGATACGCCGCCGGTGCTCGCCGTGACCGATTCGACGCTGATCGGCAAATACGCGGCGACGTCGCTGCTGGTCGTGCGGCATGGGCGTCAGCCGCTGCACGAGATCATCGAAACCGCCAAACGCCTGCGTAACGGTGGTGTCGGCCTGCGCGGCGTGCTGCTCACCGACGTGCCGCAGGAAGCCGCGTTCCTCGGCTCGGGGTATCAGGGCGGCTATTACGGCTACGACAGCATCGTCGGTTGACACCGGCTGCCCGCGCGGCGCGTCTTTGGGGAGCGCCGCGCGGGCAGGCGTGATTGGCGGCATGCTCGTGCCGCCATCTCGCGAGATCCCTCGCAATCCTTAGCTCAGTGGTGCCGCAGCAGATCGCGCAATGCGTGCGACTCTTCCGCCGGCGGCTCCACGGTCTGCCACGCCAACGGCGGGATGGTCTGCCACGCCGATTCGTGCGACGCGAGCGAGACGAGGCGCTGCGCGTCCTTGCTGCTCGAATCGATCCGCAACGCTTCGTGGGCGTTGTGCGACGCGCACTCCCAACGTCCGACGTTGCTACAGCCGCGCGCGAGACTCAGCAACGCGTCCCGTTGCTGCTCCAGCGTGCTGACCTGGGCGCGCATGCCGCGCGCGTCGCGATTGTTGGGCTGCGCGGTGATGGCCGCGGCGAGGCGCGTTTTGGTCGCCGACAGATTGCCTCGTTGCAGATAGCCGCGCGCGGCTTTCAGATTGCGCTCGGCGTCGGCGCGCTGTTTGTCGGCCAGCGTGAGCGGGGCGGCCAACGTGTCGGTGTTGCTGCTGGGGTTGGAGTTGACCGACGCGACCACCGTGCCGCGCGGCGTGGGTGCGGCGACGCCCGCGCCCGATTTCGTGGTCGGCGCTGCGGTGGGTGCGGTCGTGACGACGAGTGGAGACGATGGCACGACGGCCGGCGTGGTCGCAACGACTGACGTTGACGGTCGGGCCGGGACGGGTGCGGTCGCCAAGACTGGCGGTGACGAATGCGCTACGGTTGGCGCGGACGCGACGACGGGCGGTGCTGCGCGAGCTTCGGTCGGTGTGGTCGCCACGACCGGCGGTGACGAGCGCGTCACGGTTGGCGCGGACGCGACGACGGGCGGTGCTGCGCGAGCTACGGTCGGCGTGGTCGCCACGACCGGCGGTGACGAGCGCGTCACGGTTGGCGCGGACGCGACGACGGGCGGTGCTGCGCGAGCTGCGGTCGGCGTGGTCGCCACGACGATCGGCGCCGAGCGCGCTACGGTTGGCGCGGTCGCCACGACGGGCGATGAGGATGGTGCGACGGTCGAGGTGGTGGCCACGACTGCCGGTGACGACCGCGCCAAGGTTGGCGTGGTCGCCACGACGGGCGATGAGGATGGTGCGACGGTCGAGGTGGTGGCCACGACTGCCGGTGACGACCGCGCCAAGGTGGGCGCGGTCGCAACGACGGGCGACGAGGACGGCGCGACGTTCGGCGTGGCCGCCACGGCCGGCGGTGACGATCGCGCTACGGTGGGCGCGGACGCGACGACGGGCGATGACGAGCGCGCCCCGGCAGGCGCGGTCGCCACGACCTGCGGCGCCGATGACGCGACGGGCGCGCTCACGTTCGCCGGTTGCTGCCGCGCGACGATCACGGGACGCGGTGCTTGCGCGACGATCGACGCGGGCGTCGGCGCCGCGGCAACCGACGGCGCCGCATTCCGCGCAACGCTCTGCGCAGGGACTTGCCCAGGCTTATCCGGATGCACTGTGCCGAAGACCGTCACTGGCGTGTCGACGCTCGCATCGTCGTCGAGAAGAACGAAGCCGATATACACGGCGCCGAGCGTCGCGAGCGCGGCCGCGGTTAGCGCAAGTGGGTGCCGCCGTCGACGTCCGCCCGGCTCGAACGTGGCCTCGTCGAGCAATTCGTAGGGGCTCATCTTCGTTTGGGCGGAGCGCCGCGACGCACGGTCCGCGGGCAAGCTCGCGGCCGCTGGCAGCGGGTCGAGTTGCGCGTGCGATGTACTCAGCGCCCGGGATCGCGCGGTGCGCTCGCCGGGCTTGTCGTCCGTATCGAACGAATCGATCGGCAGCGCATGGCATGCGGGACACGGCGAAAAGCGGCCCGGCAGCGGCACGCCGCAGTATGCGCAGTGATGGAAAAATGGCTGGTCGGAAGTCGAGTCGCGCGGCATGGCCGTGTCGCTCCGCTGGCGCCGAAGGTCGGCGCCATTAAAAAGAATGAATGCGACGACGCTCGCAGGCGGCGTCGGCCGAACTACTGGACGACGTAACCGCGCGCCTGCATGCACGCGCCGTAGGCGGCCCAATAGCGGGTCATCGGAGGCTCGGGCGCGGGCAGCGGCGGCAGCTTCACGTTCGACGCCGCGTTGGCCTGCATCGGAGCGCCCGCTCCATCCGACGCGCCGGCTGCCGCGCTCGCGCCCGGTGTCGCCGCCGATGCGCTCGGCGGTGCGTTCGCCGTCGCGGTGGCCGGTGCCCCTCGCGCACTGGCGCCGTTCGGGGCTTCGTTCACGGGCTTCGCCGACGCTGCGCCGCCAGGCGCTTGCGCGCCGGCGAGCGGCGCGCTCGCGGCTTCGGGCGCGCTCGCGTTCCACGGCAGCGGCGTGGCCGAGAAGGAACTGGGGGGAAGAGGGGGTTTCGACGGTACGCCGGTCGACGCACCTTTGGCCGCCGGCGGATGACGCGGCGGAATCTGCGACTCGTGGGCCATGTTGACCCCGGTCACGCGGTTCGCCTCGGCGTAGCACATCGCGTTATCGATGCTGCGCTCGTAAGGGCTCTGACTTCGGATCGGATAGGTGACTGGCCGCCACGCGAACGCGGCAGTGCTCGTCACCAATAGCGTCAGTACGGTATATGTTTTAAATGCCATCGCAGTCACTCCCGCAGCGATGTCTCGCCTTTTTGTGTTTGATTTCGTGTCGTGTTCGAGCTTGTTGTCGATGCCTGGCGCTCGTGCTTCTGTCGCGGCCTGCCGATAGGCCGTGGCGTTGCGGTGCTCGTGCCACGGCTCCCCGGAAGGGCACGTCGCAAATGCCGCTTTAACGAGCGTAGCACCGCGGCTTGGCCGCGCGATGCATCGAATAGCGCGCGAAAACGCCATCGTGCAGTGCAATCAGGACACAATCGGCGAGGCGGCGTTGAAGATCGGGACAATCCCTGGTCGCCACGAAGGATCGTCAGGAGTCGAAGATGAAGAATCCATCGTATCCCTATCGACCGCTTTGCGCTGCGCTTTGTTTGTCGATGCTGTCGCTCGCGCCGCTCGCGAGCGGCGCGAGCGACGCCAACATGAGCGCGGAGACGGCGGGCGAGCGGGCGAGTTTCGCGCAGGCGTTTTGCGGCGTGTCGCCCGAGCGCATCGGTGACTATAAGGAGCGGCTCCGAAAGGTGCTGACCGGAGCGACCGATTTCGATCAGCACTGGGACGCGGGCTGGCATCGCACCGACGACACCAATAGCCAGATGAACGCACTACGCGAGCGAGACCCGAAGGAATTCGCGGCGCGTATCAAGGTCAATTGCGAACGGCTCAAGTGGATGGCAGGTAACGCGTTGCGCCCGCCTGCGCAGAAGTGAGTCGAACCATGCTCGATCGGACGGGGGTTTTCCCTGGAAATCGCAGATCCGACGGTATCGAGTACGGTGCGTGGCTGCTGTTTGTCTGCGATAGCGCCCCTTCGTCGTGCGGCGACAAGCCGCAAATCTCGCCGCAAGTATTTGTTTTTGCTCGGGTTCGCAGCTCAGACGCATGATTGCGCCGGCGCGCCTGCACCGCGCCGGTCGTGCAAAACCTCGCCCGCAGCGCCGCTGTTCCCTACTTCTTGAATTTGTCACTACCCGTCCATATAATTAGCACTCGCTGCACGAGAGTGCTAACAACATCTCCGGTTGGCTCGTCCAGCCGGGTTTTCTCAGCGTTCTTCAGTCTCAATCAGAGAGGAGTATGTATGAACCTTCGTCCTTTGCATGATCGCGTGATCGTCAAGCGTCTGGATCAGGAAACCAAGACCGCGTCGGGCATCGTGATTCCCGAAGCCGCAGCGGAAAAGCCGGATCAAGGTGAAATCCTCGCAGTCGGCCCGGGCAAGCGCGACGACAAGGGCGCAGCGATCGCCCTCGACGTGAAGGTCGGCGACCGCGTCCTGTTCGGCAAGTACGCAGGCCAGACCGTCAAGGTCGACGGCAACGAACTGCTGGTGATGCGCGAAGAAGACATCATGGCCGTTGTGCAGAAGTAAGCGCAAAGTCGCTACTTCCCCGGTTATATCCAAAGTATTCAAGGAGTTAGAAGATGGCAGCTAAAGACGTCGTATTCGGTGATTCCGCCCGTGCCAAGATGGTCGAAGGCGTGAACATTCTCGCCAACGCCGTGAAGGTCACGCTGGGTCCGAAGGGCCGCAACGTGGTTCTCGAGCGCAGCTTCGGCGGCCCGACGGTCACCAAGGACGGTGTGTCGGTCGCAAAAGAGATCGAACTGAAAGACAAGCTCCAGAACATGGGCGCGCAAATGGTCAAGGAAGTCGCTTCCAAGACCAGCGACAACGCAGGCGACGGCACGACGACCGCTACGGTTCTCGCGCAATCGATCGTCCGCGAAGGCATGAAGTACGTCGCATCGGGCATGAACCCGATGGACCTGAAGCGCGGCATCGACAAGGCTGTTGCAGCCGCAATCGAAGAACTGCGCAAGATCAGCAAGCCGTGCACGACCAACAAGGAAATCGCCCAGGTTGGCGCGATCTCGGCGAACAGCGATTCGTCGATCGGCGAGCGCATCGCTGAAGCAATGGACAAGGTCGGCAAGGAAGGCGTGATCACCGTCGAAGACGGCAAGTCGCTGCAAGACGAGCTGGACGTCGTCGAAGGTATGCAATTCGACCGCGGCTACCTGTCGCCGTACTTCATCAACAACCCGGACAAGCAAGTTGCCGTGCTCGACAACCCGTTCGTGCTGCTGCACGACAAGAAGGTGTCGAACATCCGTGATCTGCTGCCGGTTCTGGAACAAGTCGCGAAGGCTGGCCGTCCGCTCTTGATCATCGCTGAAGACGTCGAAGGCGAAGCGCTCGCAACGCTGGTCGTCAACAACATCCGCGGCATCCTGAAGACCGTAGCTGTCAAGGCACCGGGCTTCGGCGATCGTCGTAAGGCGATGCTGGAAGACATCGCGATCCTGACCGGCGGCCAGGTCATCGCAGAAGAAACCGGCCTCACGCTCGAGAAGGCAACGCTGGCTGAACTGGGCCAGGCGAAGCGTATCGAAGTGGGCAAGGAAAACACCACGATCATCGACGGCGCTGGCGAAGCAGCGAACATCGAAGCTCGCGTCAAGCAAGTGCGCAAGCAGATCGAAGAAGCGACCTCGGACTATGACCGTGAAAAGCTGCAAGAACGCGTTGCCAAGCTGGCAGGCGGCGTTGCAGTGATCAAGGTCGGTGCTGCGACCGAAGTCGAAATGAAGGAAAAGAAGGCACGTGTCGAAGACGCACTGCACGCAACGCGCGCAGCTGTGGAAGAAGGCATCGTCGCTGGCGGCGGCGTCGCGCTGATCCGTGCGCGTACGGCGATCGCTGGCCTGAAGGGCGCAAACGCCGATCAGGACGCAGGTATCAAGATCGTTCTGCGTGCAATGGAAGAGCCGCTGCGCCAGATCGTCACCAACGGTGGCGAAGAAGCGAGCGTCGTCGTGGCAGCGGTTGCTGCGGGCAAGGGCAACTACGGCTACAACGCAGCGACCGGCGAGTACGTCGACCTGGTTGACGCAGGTGTCGTGGACCCGACGAAGGTGACGCGCACGGCGCTGCAAAACGCAGCTTCGGTTGCTGGCCTGCTGCTGACGACCGACGCAGCTGTCTGCGAACTGCCGAAGGAAGAAGCTCCGATGCCTGGCGGCATGCCCGGCGGCATGGGCGGCATGGGCATGGACATGTAATTCCGCTCGGGCCTCGTGGTCCGGCCGCGTGGTTGAACGGCCGCGCGTCTGGATCACGGACGAGGCCCGCTTGGAAGATCATGTGGGGAGTGCGCCGCGAGGCGTTCCTCAAACGAAAAACCCGCTCAGGCGGGTTTTTCGTTTGGAGCCGGCGTTGATGTGGCGGCCAGCAAGCGCTTCCGGACGCCCTTTGTCCGGATCAGGCGCCCGCGACGTGAGCCGTACGTTGAGCCGATCTTCCGAGACACTTTTCGTGCAGGTAGTGGAAAATCTGCGCGACGCTTTGCGCGGGGCTCAGCGTTCCGGTTTCGACGTGCAGGTCAGGATCGATCGGTGCTTCATAGGGCGCTGATACGCCGGTGAACGAACTTATCTCGCCAGACCTCGCTTTCGCGTAAAGACCTTTGGGATCGCGGCTTGCGCAGGTGGCGAGCGAGGCGGACACGTAGGTTTCGACGAACTTGTCGGCTCCGATGATCTCGCGCGCCATTGCGCGGTCTTCGCGTAGCGGTGAAATCAGCGCGGTAATCACGATCAAACCCGCATCGTTCATCAACTGGGCGACGTGCGCGACGCGGCGGATGTTTTCGCGCCGGTCGTCGCGCTCGAAGCCCAGGTCGCTCGCCAGACCGTGGCGGATGTTATCGCCGTCGAGCACATAGCAGGCATGACCGAGCGCGATTAGCCGCTCTTCGAGCGCAAACGCCAGTGTGGATTTACCGGCGCCGGACAGGCCGGTCAGCCATAGCGTGGCGGGCGTCTGATCGAATATGCGCATGCGGTCCCGCGCCGCGATCTTGCCGGTGAAGCGTTGCACGAAGATGGGCGGCTCTTTCATGTATAAGTTCTCCTGACTCCTTTGGCTCACTCGCAGTGCCAGCCTTGTCGCCACGTGCCAGCGTTGTGCAGGCGTTCCGTGGAATCCGCGATCGTAACGCAAAAGCCTTCTGGGATGCCGTCTGGCAGCGCAATCGAAAATCCGCTGTTCGAACTCGGATAGCCTGCGCTTGCCACATCGGGCCGCGGCTCGCCGCTGAGGCCGGTTGCCACGATCTGCGCGCCGATCCGCACTTCGAGCGGCACTTGCCGCTCTGGCCTGCTCAAGTTGACGGCCCAGCCGCGCACTACACCGTCCCCCACCGTGTCGACGAAGCCGTCGAACAGGTCGGCCGGCGGACGCCGCTGGCTTTGCGCGAACTCCAGATAAGTATCGATCGGCGTCATATCGAAGCGGCGGATCACCTCATGCACGCGCGACAGGAATGAGCCGTCGATGCCCAGAACCGTTGCGCTATAAATGTGCGGATTCTCGAGCTGATTTATTTCTGCCTGGATCACGCGGACCAATTCAAGCGCATTCGAAAAGACGCTGCCCGATTCTTTCGCATAAGCTTCGACGATGCGATTGGCATCGCGAAACAGCTCGTAATCAAGGCGGTTGTCATCGATAAATTTCTGTCTTGCTGCTTCGCTTAACAGTGCTGTGCCATTCGGTTTGCCATTAATGCGGTTCGCTTCGAAGCAGAACGGTAATTTCATTCCGGTCGAACCGCACAACCGCAGTAAGAATTCGCTCATGTCCTCGCAGACGCCGACGGTACCGATATGTTCGCGCAAATGGATTTGCGCGACGGCGAGGGACGCTTCGTTGACCGCCGGTTCGCCGCTCAGCATCTGCACGAACAGGTTCCGGCCGCCGAGCGATTCGCTGACCCACTCGTCGAGCGATAGCACGCCTTGAAGCGCCATAGCCTCCGGCGTCGACACGCTGACCCCGCGCATGATTTGGCCGTTCTTGCCGTTCGCGGCATACCGGTAGTGAGAGATGTGGCGCGCGAGCGGATCGCGCAGGATCGTGCAGTAGTTGACCGGATGTTTCATCACCCGATGAATCCCAAACGGATGATGTCCACCGCCGACTTGCGTCTCGAGAAGCTTCGCGCGACAGTTTCCCCACCCATCCTGATCCCAAACAAAGCTAATGAATTGATCATTACCTTTGTTCAAATCAAAGCACGAAATAACGGTCGAACCGCCGCATTTCGGTGGATGGATAAAAAAGGTCGGAAAAGACATGTGGGGACATATGGCTGTCAGTGATGCGTAAAGTCTAGACAAAAGGTGTCATTGACGTTGTAACGTTTAATTACGCAGGAACACGTCTGGTTACATTGGCGCGAAAGACGCACCAAATGAAAAAACCCGCCTAATAGCGGGTTCTGGTCGATTACCGATGAATGACGAGATCAGTGTCGCGCTTCCCCGGGCGCTGCGCCCTTGCCTTGGGCCGGCGGGGTTTCCTCGTCGTCGCTGCTGCGTGCCCAGAAGAAACGATCGGGCATGTACGCCCCCATGCCGGGCCGGAACGCATTGCGCACCGCCTGATACAGATACTCCTGGCTTTCGCGCACCGCTTCCGCGGGCTCCTGGCCGTTGGCGAGCAGCGCGGCGATCGCCGCGCCAAGCGTATCGGTCAGGCCCGTCAGCCGATGGGGCGCACGGTCCCACAAGTCCTGACGCAACTGGCCGTCCTCGCTGAAGAGCGTGTTGACGAGCCGGTGCGTGCCGGTTTCGGTCGACAGAATGTACTCGCAGCCCTGCGACAGCAGATGTGAGATCGCGGCGTCGAGGCTCGGCGCCTCCGCGTCGCCGTCGGGCTGCGCAAGCGCGAGCAGCGTCGACGAGTCGGCGACCAGCAGCGTGGTTTGCGGGGCGAGCAGATCAGCGATCGCTTCGCGCAGTTCGTCGGCGGCGACCACGTGTTCGTCGTCGAGCGTGAAGTCCGGGGCGAGGATCAGCGGGACATCGTCGTAGTCGGCAACCACTTCCGCGATCGCGCTGACCACCTCGGCGCGCGTGCACGCGCCGACCTTGAAGGCGGCGATCGGCATGTCCTCGAGCAGCATGCGCGCCTGCGTCGCGACGATGTCAGGGTCGAGGCCGGTGACTTCATCGCAGCTCGCCGAGTCGCGCACGGTATAGCCCGTGAGCACGGATACGCCGTGGCAGCCCATGCTGGCAAGTGTCATCAGGTCCGCCTGCAGGCCGGAGCCGCCAGTGGGATCGGAGAGGCCGAAGGTGAGGACGATCGGAGGCGTGTCGCTGGGCATGAAAATGGATAAGAAAAGCAGGATTTCGGCGCACAGTGCGCAATTGGCTCAATTATGCGGCCTAAACCGTTGACAGGGCGTTTTTTCGCTCGGCTTGCCCGAGGGCCCACTCTACCGTCTCGCTGGCGCCCGCCCAACGCGTGGCAAGACGCCGCAAGCGGCGCTGGCACGGCGCGCGGGCGCCCCGCCGAAGGCCGGTCCACGCTGCGGTTGCGCGTTTTCGATTGCTAGGCATGGGGGCGCCAACACGGTACCATCATGGCTCCCGTTTCCACGGACTCAACGACGCGACAAAAGAATGGAATATCAAAGCTGGATGTGCCTGATTTGCGGCTGGATTTACGACGAAGAGGCCGGCTTGCCCGACGAAGGCATTGCGCCGGGCACGCGCTGGGAAGACGTGCCCATCAACTGGACGTGTCCCGAGTGCGGAGCGCGCAAGGAAGACTTCGAAATGGTCCAGATCTGAAGCACGGCAAGCCCCCGGAAGCTTCGGCCCCAAAACGGTGTCCCGAGGTTCGGTCCCGAACCTGAACCCTGAGCTTCAATCCCGAAAGTGAGCGGTGTCGCCACCGCACAATTGCTGCAATCGCTTGATGCGTCCGGCGCGCCCGGCGCCTGTCTGAGCGCGCTGGCGCGGAACATCGCCGGACGCGTCGTGTCGCAACGGTAGTCTGTCATTGTCCTGTCGCCGGTTCGCGCGGTGGCCGCTCACTCGGCACGCGGCGCGAAGCGACGGCGCCGTCAGCTTCGTGTCGCCTGCCCATGACTCTTCGATCCGCAGCACCCGTTTCCATCGATGCACTGCCGAACCCGCGCGGCGGCGCGGTCCGCCCGGCGGAACTGGCGCTCGCCGAGGCGTCGCTCGCGTTCGAGCAGCGTCACGAGAGCGGTGCCGCGCTGCTGCGTGCGTCGCATGCCTTGCGCACGGCGGGCTGGCTCAGCGCGCAGCGTTTCGCCGACGCGCTGGTGCGGCTCTCGCCGCTCGCGAGCGACGAGTCGGCCGAAGCGCAAAGCGCCCGGCCGGTGTTCGGCGCGGCGCTGCGCGACTTCCGCGCGGCGCTCGAACGTCACAATCTGCGCGAGCTCAGCTGCTCGCCGACGCTGTTCAACCATTACCGCGAGCTGTGCGCGCAACTCGTCGAACCCGCGCCGGGCTCCGCCGTCGCGTTCGAAGAGCTCGCGCTGTGCGCGCGGCCGGTGCCCCCGGCGTCGCTGCACGCTCAATCGGCCGATCAGCTGGCACATCTGCGGGCGCGCTACGAGCGCGCTCTGCTGCCGGTGCTGCGCTCGCAGGCCGACACGGGTAGCGCGGTGGCGCTTGCGGTCACGAACGCCGCGCTCGACGAACTCGACGCCGTGTTCACCGAACTCGCCGGTCCCGATCCCTACGACTTCTGGCGGCTCGCGCGCGCCTGCGCGAAGGTGCTGCGCGCGCGCGGCCACGCAATTCGCGATATCGAGGCACGGCGCTTTTACGCGCGCTGCAACCTGGCGCTCGCCGATCACGCGCGCGGCATCGAGCGCTCGCCCCGTTCGCTGGTGCGCGCGACGCTCGCGCTGCTGTGGCGCGACTACGCGCTGTTCGGCGCGGCCGCCCAGGACGCCGACCAGGTCGAGGTGCTGCACGATTACGGCTTGACCGTCGACTGGCACGTCGCCGGCACGCAGTCGTCGGAAGCCCTGTGGGAGGCGCGCGCGCTCGAGGCGCAGTCGCTGCCGCACACGCGCGATCTCGGCGTGCTGAGTGTCAACGCGAACGCGTACGAAGATTTCCTGCAGACCGCCGAAGCGTCGATCGAGGCGCTCGCCGCGCATGCCCGCGCGGCCGATCAGCCAGAGAAAGCCGACCCGAGCGAAGCACTGCAGGCGGGCGACGCCGCCTACCGGCTCGGCTCGGCCGCCTGCGCGCTCGGCCTCGGTCACGTGGCGCTGCTCGCCGATGCGCTCGGGCTCGCATGGCGGCGTCGTGCGCATGCGGCCGTCGCGACGCCGGCGGTGCGCGTACACGTGATCGTCGGCGCGCCGGCGGCCGACACGCTCGAGCAGGCCGCCGAGGCGTTGCGCGCGTCGCTGCACAAGGTCGCCGCGGGCGTTGGGCCGGCCGGCGGCAGCTTCACGCAGGCGGCGCTCACCGCGCTCACGCGCGCGATCGAGCAGGGCGGCGCGTGAAGCGCAAGCCAGGCCGAACCAAACGCGCGACGTGGCGCGCGAATTGCGTCCGCAACGCCTCGACCGACGCGCGCCGAATCCGCTGAAACCCATTTTGACGAGTCACAACCCCGCTACTTCGCGACACGCGTCGAACCTGCCGTTCTACGCGGTGTTTCGGCGCCTGATCGCGGCATGGCGCGAGTCGCGCGCGTGATAGAGTGGAACTTGATCCGGCGTCGATGACGCCGCACGTAGCGTGCAACCCAACGCGTTGCAATGCTCAAAGCAGCCCGCCATCGCGCATCGTCTTTGCTAAAATCCGAACTATGTCCAAGAGTACCGATCGCATCAATCTGACCAACCAATTCCTGATCGCCATGCCGAACATGGCCGATCCGACGTTTTCAGGAACGGTGGTCTACCTTTGCGATCACAGTGAGCGCGGCGCGCTCGGCCTCGTGATCAACCGGCCGACCGATATCGACCTGGAAGCGCTCTTCAATCGCATCGATCTGAAGCTCGAGATCGAACCTCTTCTCCATGTTCCCGTGTATTTCGGCGGCCCGGTGCAAACCGAGCGCGGCTTCGTGCTGCACGATCCGAAAGGCGGCAGCGCGTACACGTCGTCGATGTCGGTGCCGGGCGGGCTCGAAATGACCACCTCGAAAGACGTGCTCGAGGCCGTCGCGAGCGGCAACGGTCCGGAGCGTTTCCTGCTGACGCTCGGGCACGCCGGCTGGGGCGCCGGTCAGCTCGAAGACGAAATCTCGAAGAACGGCTGGCTGACGGTCGAGGCCGATCCGAAGATCGTCTTCGACGTGCCGGCCGAAGATCGTCTCGAAGCGGCGCTCGCGCTGCTCGGCGTGTCGCTGTCGATGCTGTCGGGCGAGGCCGGGCACGCATGAGGGGCCGCGCATGAATCTGCCGGCCGGACGTGAGGCGACGCTGCTTGCGTTCGACTACGGCGTGAAACGCATCGGCGTGGCGGTCGGCAATTCGCTGACGCGCCGCGCGCGGCCGCTCGTCGTCGTGCAGAACCGCAGCAAGGAGTACCGTTTGGAAGCGCTCGGCAAGCTGATCGCCGAATGGAAGCCCGATGCGCTGGTGGTCGGTTTGCCGATGCACCCCGACGGCACACCGCACGAGCGCACGCAGCTCGCGAAGCGCTTCGGCAATCAGCTGAACGGCCGCTTCAATCTGCCGGTCACGTGGGTCGACGAGCGCTACTCGTCGGTCGAGGCCGAGGCGCAAATTCGCGCCGGCAACGCCCGAGCCGACATGCTCGATGCCGAAGCCGCGAGCATCATCCTCCAGCAATATCTTGACGGACTTTCCGACGATCATGAGTTCCATTGACGCCGAAGCGCTGTATCGCGCGTTGCTCGACCAGATTCGCGCGGCCTATGGCGACCAGCTCGCCGCAGCGCACGACGGCGCCCAGGCGGCGGTGCTCGCGGGTATCCATAGCGGCGGCGCATGGCTCGCCGAGCGGCTCGCGCGCGACCTGAACCTGCCGAGCTTCGGCGTGGTGAACGTCGCGCTGCATCGCGACGACTACGCGAAGAAAGGGCTGCACGCGCAGGCGAGCCCGACCTCGCTGCCGTTCGCGGTCGATGGCAGCCGCATCGTGCTGGTCGACGACGTGCTGTACACCGGCCGCACGATTCGCGCGGCGGTAAACGAGCTGTACGACTATGGCCGGCCTGCATCGGTCGAACTCGCGGTGCTCGCCGATCGCGGCGGACGCGAGTTGCCGGTGGCGGCGCGCTTCGTCGGCGGCGTGGTCGACGTGCCGGCCGACGCGACGCTCGTGCTGGCCCATGAAGACGACGGCGCGGGCGGCCAGCGGTTCTCTTTTCACACTGAAGCACGCGTCGATTGAAACTCGCGCGCGCGGCGCGCCGACCTCGATCACGTTGAAGCCCGTATTTGAAGCAGGTACATCATGAACACCGCCACCCAGGCTCCGCAAGATTCCCCCGCTAGCGCATCCGAGCGCTTCCGCTACGGCTTCCTGAAGGGCAACCCGCAGCTCACGAAGAACGGCGAGCTCAAGCATCTGCTGTCGATCGAGGGCTTGCCGAAGGCCATCGTCAATCACATTTTCGAGACCGCCGACCAGTTCGTCAGCGTGACCGACCGTGAAGTGAAGAAGGTGCCGCTGTTGCGCGGCAAGTCGGTGTTCAACCTGTTCTTCGAAAACTCGACGCGCACCCGTACCACGTTCGAGATCGCGGCCACGCGCCTGTCGGCCGACGTGCTGAATCTGAACATCAACGCGTCGTCGACGAGCAAGGGCGAATCGCTGCTCGACACGATCAACAACCTGTCGGCGATGCACGCGGATCTGTTCGTCGTGCGTCATGCGTCGAGCGGCGCGCCGTTCCTGATCGCGCAGCATTGCGCGCCGCACGTGCACGTGATCAACGCCGGCGACGGCCGTCACGCGCACCCGACGCAGGGTCTGCTCGACATGTACACGATCCGCCACTACAAGAAAGACTTCACGAAGCTGCGCGTGGCGATCGTCGGCGACATCCTGCATTCGCGCGTCGCGCGCTCGGACATTCATGCGCTGACCACGCTCGGCGTGCCCGAAGTGCGTGCGATCGGTCCGCGCACGCTGCTGCCGGGCGGCCTCGAACAGATGGGCGTGCGCGTGTTCCACAACCTCGACGAAGGGCTGAAGGACGTCGACGTCATCATCATGCTGCGCCTGCAGAACGAACGCATGAGCGGCGCGTTGCTGCCGTCGTCGCAGGAGTACTTCAAGAGCTGGGGGCTGACACCCGAGCGACTCGCGCTCGCCGCCCCGGATGCGATCGTGATGCACCCCGGCCCGATGAACCGTGGCGTCGAGATCGACTCGCAGGTCGCGGACGGCCCGCAATCGGTGATCCTGAATCAGGTGACGTTCGGTATCGCGGTGCGCATGGCGGTGATGGGGATCGTCGCGGGTAACAACGATTAAGCAGCGACTCATCAGGAAGCCGAAGCACAGGCTGAACCACAGGTTTAACAAAGGCAGCGCATGAAGATTCATATTCAAGGCGGCACGCTGATCGATCCGGCAGCGGGCACCGAACAGCAGCAGGACATTTTTATCGAGGCGGGCAAGATCGCCGCTCTCGGCCAGGCGCCGGCCGGCTTCCAGGCGGAGCGCACGCTCAACGCCCAGGGTCTGTCGATCGCGCCGGGTCTCGTCGACCTGTGCGCGCGTTTGCGCGAGCCGGGCTACGAGCACAAGGCGACGCTCGGCTCGGAAATGGCCGCGGCGCTCGCGGGCGGAGTGACGAGCCTCGTATGTCCGCCGGACACCGATCCGACGCTCGACGAACCGGGCCTCGTCGAAATGCTGAAGTTCCGCGCGCGCAATCTGAACAAGGCGCACGTGTATCCGCTCGGCGCGCTGACGGTCGGTCTGAAGGGGCAGGTCATCACCGAGATGGTCCAGCTGACCGAGGCGGGCTGCGTCGGCTTCTCGCAGGCCGATACGCCGATCGTCGATACCCAGGTGCTGATGCGCGCGCTGCAATACGCGAAGACCTATGGCTTCACCGTGTGGCTGCGTCCCGTCGATGCGTACCTCGGCAAGGGCGGCGTCGCCGCGAGCGGAGCGCTGGCGTCGCGGCTCGGTTTGTCGGGCGTGCCGGTGTCTGCCGAAACGATCGCGCTGCATACGATCTTCGAACTCGTGCGTGTGACCGGCGCGCGCGTGCATGTGTCGCATGTGTCGTCGGCGGCGGGCGTCGCGCTCGTGCGCGCGGCAAAGGCCGAAGGCCTGCCGGTGTCGTGCGACGTCACCGTGAACCACGTGCATCTGATCGATCTCGACATCGGCTATTTCGACGCGCAGTTCCGGCTCGATCCGCCGCTGCGTCAGCAGCGCGATCGCGAAGCGATCCGCGCAGGCCTCGTCGACGGCACGATCGACGCGATCTGCTCGGCGCACACGCCGGTCGACGACGACGAAAAGCTGCTGCCGTTCGCCGAAGCGACGCCCGGCGCAACCGGCCTCGAACTGTTCCTGTCGCTGACGGTCAAGTGGGCCGACGAAGCGGGCGTGCCACTCGCGAGCGCGCTCAATCGCATCACCGCGGCGCCGGCGCAGGTGCTCGGCCTCGAAGCGGCTGGCCGTATCACGGTCGGCGCGGTGGCCGACCTCTGCGTGTTCGACCGTCATGCTCACTGGCGCGTCGAGCCGCGCGCGCTGAAGAGCCAGGGGCACAACACGCCGTTCCTCGGCTACGAGCTGCCGGCGCAGGTGCGCGCGACCATCGTGTCGGGTCAGCTCGCGTATGAGCAGCGCTGAGCGGCATCGTCTCGGTCCAGTCAAGGAAAGCCCCGCCCATGAAGCTCGCGTTACGCAAGATCCGTCTCATCACGCATCTGCTGCACGGCATGTGGACCGTCGCGACGCGCTTTCCGAACGCGAGCGCCGAGCGGCGTCACGCGCTCAATCGCGCGTGGTCGCTGAAGATGCTGCGGCTGTGCGGCATGCGCCTTGTCGTGCATAACGATGCGGTGCGGCTCGATCGTGGCGCGCTCGTCGTCGCCAATCACATCTCGTGGATCGACATCTACGTGATCAACGCGTGGCGGCCGACGCCTTTCGTGTCGAAGGCGGAGATCCGTCGATGGCCGGTGGTCGGCTGGCTCGCGCAGCAGCTCGACACGGTGTTCATCCAGCGCGAGAAGCGCAGCGACGCGAAGCGGATCATGCACGAACTCGCCGATCGCCTCAGTGCGGGTGAACTGATGTGCGTGTTCCCCGAAGGCACGACGTCGAACGGGCTCGAGCTCCTGCCGTTTCACGCGAACATGTTTCAGGCGGCGGTGTCGGCCGGTGTGCCTGTGCAACCGCTGTGCATCATGTACGAGAATGCGCAGGGCCGGCAGTCGACCGCACCCGCGTATATCGACGATGTCTCGTTGTCCGACTCGCTCGACATGCTGTTGCGTGGCGGTCCGCTGACCGCTCACGTCTATGTCGGCGCGCCGCTCGCACCGAACGCCGACCGGCGGGTGCTCGCGGCGCAGGCTCAGAACGTGGTGGCGAACGCGTTGCGGGACATGCAGGCCGGCAACGCAGTGGCGGGGACGGTCGCGCAAGAAGGCGACGTGGTAGCTGCCGCGTCGTCGAGCGACGCCGCCGAGACGCCGGAAACGCTGATCGAGCCCGTCGATCAGCCGCGCCGCTCGGCCTGAGCGGCGGCGCTGCCGGGCAGCGTCGCCGGCTTCTGTTTAATTGCCCCCGCGCGGCACACCGCACGAATCGCAATCGACCTGCGTCAACGTACGCTCCGCAGGATTTCGCGCGAGCCGTACCGCCGACAGCTTTTGCCCCCACACGCAACCCGAGTCGAGGCCGATCAGGTTGTCACGCAGCATCAGGCCGAGCGCGGCCCAATGACCGAACACGACGGTCACGTCGGCGGTCTGGCGCGACGGCGCGTCGAACCAGGGCATGCAACCGCGCGGCGTGGATGCGAGCGTGCCGCTGCTGCTGAAATCCATCACCCCATCGGCGCTGCAAAAGCGCATGCGTGTCAACGCGCTGCACGTAACGCGCAGACGCTCGATTCCCTTCAGGCCCGGCTTCCAGCGGTTCGGCTCGTTGCCGTACAGGCCGGCAAGCGTTTCTTTCCAGTTCGGCGCACGCAGCGCGCGCTGCAATTCGTCGGCGAGTTCCAGCGTCAGCGTCGTATCCCATTGCGGCAGCACGCCCGCGTGCACCATCAGCATGCCGTTGTCGAAATGCGCGAGCGGCCGGTGGCGAATCCACTCGAGCAGATCGGCGGCATCGGGCGCGGCGAGGATGTCTTCGATCGTGTCGCCCTTCTTCGACTTGCGAATCCCCGCCGACACCGACAGCAGATGCAGATCGTGATTGCCGAGCACCGGCACCGCGCGCTCGCCGAACGCGATGACGTCCCGCAAAGTGTCGAGCGAGTCGGGGCCGCGGTTGATCAGATCGCCGGCGAACCACAGCGGTGTGCCGTCCGGCGGCGCGGCCTTGGCGAGCAGTTGCTGAAACGGCGCACGGCAGCCTTGCAGATCGCCGAAAGCAAGAGGAACGAGAGGAGCGGACGTACTGGAAGCGTTGTGGGGTGTCATCGAGGAAATCGGATCGATTCGATACGCGCGGTGTTGCACGACGCGTGCCACGCTGGGCAGAGCAGCAAGCTAGCGTGACATAATAGCCCGTTTGCGGTTCGGATATCGCGCTATGGACCGCGCGCTACTCCAATACAACAACAGGATGACTCTCTCGTGAACGAAGCCAGCATGTCGTCTCCCGCCGCGAAGCAATCATTTCGCACGCTCGTCACCGGTGCGAACGGTTTTACCGGCCGCTATCTGGTCGAGAAGCTGATCGGGCGTGGGCACACCGTGATCGAAGCGGTGTCCGGCCGCGACGAGCCCGACACGCCGACACGCGTCAAGCTCGATATCACCTCACCGGAAGACTGCCGGCGCGTGCTCGACGCCGTGCGGCCCGATTACATCGTGCATCTGGCCGCGATCAGCTTCGTGGGACACAACGATCCGCTCGACTTTTATCGCGTCAACGTGATCGGCACGCTGAACCTGCTGGAAGCCTGCGCCGCGATCGGCCACGTGCCGCGCAAGCTGCTGATCGCAAGCAGCGCGAACGTGTATGGCAACGTCAGCAGTGCCGCGATCGACGAGAGCTTTGCGCTGACGCCGGTCAATCATTACGCGGCCAGCAAGGCCGCAATGGAAGCGCTGGTGCGCACATGGTTCGACCGTCTGCCGATCCTGATCGTGCGGCCGTTCAACTACACCGGCCGCGGCCAGGCGGTGAACTTCCTCGTGCCGAAGATCGTCAGCCACTTCGCACGTCGCGCGGCGTCGATCGAACTCGGCAATATCGACATCGCGCGCGACTTCTCCGACGTGCGCTATGTTGCGAGTGCGTACGAGGCGCTGCTCGACTCCGATGTCGCCGCCGAGATCGTCAACGTCTGCACCGGCAAGCCGTATTCGTTGCGTGAGATCCTGACGACCGCGAGCGAACTCACCGGTCACGACATCGAAGTCCAGGTCAATCCCGCCTTTGTCCGGCAAACGGACGTCAAGATGCTTGCCGGATCGCCCGCCAAATTGCAGTCGCTGGTGCCGGCGGTCGACTCGATCCCGTTCATCGATACGCTGCGCTGGATGCTCGGGGCCTGAGCGCGTTCGCGCGAGCAACCTTCTGATGGTCTGCATTCGCGGCGTTTCGCAGGGCTTTCGCACGTTCTTCCTGTCCGTTTCCCGGTCTTTGCGCGCCGGACCGCATAGTATGTCGTGCAGATCATTACAAGCGTCAAAATGCGCGTAACCGCACCGAAAGGCTCCATTTTGCAGACCAGCGGCAACGAATTCTGTCAAGCTGTTTCAAGTTGTTAGGGTTCTAGTTTTTGCACGGGGCAGCTTTATAATTGTGGCTTCATAAAATAGGCGTCTGAGTGTCCGCTCTCCGCGGGACGCGTCGGTCGGCCAGAGAAACAGACACCACACGGGGTGAACAGGTCGCAAGTTCTTCGCTGCCTGTCACTAACATCGACAAGGGAATTAAATGATCCTGGTAACGGGCGGTGCCGGCTTCATCGGCGCTAATTTCGTGCTCGACTGGCTGAATGCGTCGGACGAAGCGGTGCTCAACGTAGACAAACTGACCTACGCCGGCAACCTGGGCACGCTGAAGTCGCTACAGGGCAATTCCAAACACATTTTCGCGCGCGTCGACATCTGCGATCGCGCCGCGCTCGACGCGCTATTGGCGGAACACAAGCCGCGCGCCGTGCTGCATTTCGCGGCCGAGAGCCATGTGGATCGCTCGATTCACGGTCCGGCCGATTTCGTGCAGACCAACGTGGTCGGCACCTTCACGTTGCTCGAAGCGACGCGCAGCTACTGGAACACGCTGGATGAAGCGGAGCGCGCCGCGTTCCGCTTCCTGCACGTGTCGACCGACGAAGTGTTCGGCTCGCTGTCCGCAACCGATCCGCAGTTCTCCGAAACGACGCCTTATGCGCCGAATAGCCCCTATTCGGCGACCAAGGCCGGTTCGGATCACCTCGTGCGCGCCTACCATCACACGTACGGCCTGCCGGTGCTGACCACCAACTGCTCGAACAACTACGGTCCGTACCAGTTCCCCGAAAAACTGATTCCGCTGATGATCGCCAACGCGCTCGGCGGCAAGCCGCTGCCGGTGTATGGCGACGGGCAGAACGTGCGCGACTGGCTGTACGTGGGCGACCACTGCAGCGCGATCCGCGAAGTGCTCGCGCGGGGCACCCCGGGCGAGACGTACAACGTCGGGGGCTGGAACGAGAAGAAGAATCTCGAGGTCGTGCACACGCTGTGCGACCTGCTCGACCAGCAGCGTCCGAAGGCGGCGGGCTCCTATCGCGACCAGATCACCTATGTGACGGATCGTCCGGGCCACGACCGCCGTTACGCGATCGACGCCCGCAAGCTCGAGCGCGAACTCGGCTGGAAGCCGGCGGAAACGTTCGAGACGGGACTCGCCAAAACGGTCCAGTGGTATCTCGACAACCAGCAATGGGTCGACGAAGTCGCTTCGGGCGAATACCGGAAGTGGGTGGAGACCAACTACGCGCAGCGCGCGTAAAGGCACGGCAATGGCGCGCAAAGGCATTATTCTCGCGGGTGGTTCGGGCACCCGCCTGTATCCGATCACGCATGTCGTCTCCAAGCAACTGCTGCCGGTGTACGACAAGCCGATGATCTACTACCCGCTGTCCACGCTGATGGTGGCGGGTATTCGCGACGTGCTGATCATCTCCACGCCGCAGGACACGCCGCGCTTCGAGGCGATGCTCGGCGACGGCAGCCAGTGGGGCATGAATATCCAGTACGCGGTGCAGCCGTCGCCGGATGGGCTCGCGCAGGCGTTCATCATCGGCCGCGAGTTCGTGAACAACGATCCGTCGGCGCTGATTCTCGGCGACAACATCTTCTACGGCCACGATCTCGCGAAGCAGCTCGAACGCGCCGACGATCAGACCGAAGGCGCCACCGTGTTCGCATATCACGTGCAGGACCCGGAGCGCTACGGCGTGGTCGAATTCGACAAGCAGTTCCGCGCGCTGTCGATCGAAGAAAAGCCCGCCAAGCCGCGTTCGAACTACGCGGTCACGGGTCTGTACTTCTACGACAAGCAGGTCTGCGACATCGCCGCGGACATCAAGCCGTCCGCGCGCGGCGAGCTCGAAATCACCGACGTGAACTCGCGCTACCTCGCGAACGCGGCGCTCAACGTCGAGATCATGGGCCGCGGTTATGCGTGGCTCGACACCGGCACGCACGATTCGCTGATCGAAGCCGCGACCTTCATCGCGACGCTGCAGAAGCGCCAGGGTCTGGTGGTCGCGTGTCCGGAAGAGATTGCCTACCGGCGTCAGTGGATTGACGGCGAGCAGCTGCTCGCGCTCGCCAAACCGCTCGCGAAGAATGCCTACGGGCAATACCTGCAAAACATTCTCACGGATCACGTCGCATGGCCATCCAGGTAAGCGCAACCTCACTGCCCGAAGTCAAGATCATCGAGCCGAAGGTGTTCGGCGATGCGCGTGGCTTCTTCTTCGAAAGCTTCAATGCGCTCGAATTCGCCGAGAAGGTCGAGCCGGGCGTCGAGTTCGTGCAGGACAATCACTCGCGCTCGGCGCGCGGCGTGCTGCGCGGTCTGCACTATCAGATCCAGCATGCGCAGGGCAAGCTCGTGCGCGTGGTCGAGGGCGAGGTATTCGACGTGGCCGTCGACATCCGCAAGAGTTCGCCGAACTTCGGCAAGTGGGTCGGCGTGACGCTGTCGGTCGAAAACCACCGGCAGCTGTGGGTGCCGCCCGGTTTCGCGCACGGCTTCGTCGTGCTGTCGGAGTCCGCGCAGTTCCTCTACAAGACCACGGATTACTGGTTTCCCGAGCACGAGCGCAGCATCGTATGGAACGATCCGTCGATCGGCATCGAATGGCCGATCGACTTCGAGCCGCTGCTCGCGGCCAAGGATGCGGCGGGCAAGCGTCTCGCCGACGCCGAAGTCTACGCATAGGGGAAACGGATGAGCGCACACGACGCGACACGGACGATTCTCGTCACCGGCGTAAATGGCCAGGTCGGCTATGAGCTCGCGCGCACGCTGCAAGGGCTCGGCAACGTGGTCGCGGTCGACCGCTCGAGGCTCGATCTGTCGAACCTCGATCAGATTCGCGCGGTGGTGCGCGACGTGCGTCCCGCGCTGATCGTCAATCCGGCCGCTTATACCGCGGTGGACAAAGCCGAAGAAGAGCGCGATCTGGCGATGCGCATCAACGGCGAAGCACCGGGCGTACTCGCCGAGGAAGCGAAAAAGCTCGGCTCCGCGCTGATCCACTATTCGACCGACTATGTGTTCAACGGCACGAAAGAAGGCGCATACGTCGAAGACGATCCGACCGATCCGCAGAACGTCTACGGCCGCAGCAAGCTCGCGGGAGAGCAGGCGATCGCGGCGAGCGGCGTGAATCACCTGGTATTGCGCACGAGCTGGGTATACGGCACGCGCGGCAAGAACTTTCTGCTGACGATGCTGCGGCTCGGCGCCGATCGCCCCGAGCTGAAGGTGGTCGCCGACCAGATCGGCGCGCCCACCTGGTGCAACACGATCGCGACGCTGAGCGCGCATCTGTGCGCGCAAGCCTTCGCCGCAGAAGACAGCGCGAAGTGGTGGAGCGAGCGTTCGGGCATCTATCACCTGTGCGCGGGCGACGCGACGTCGTGGCACGGCTTCGCGTCGGCGATCTTCGAACTCGCGGATTTGCCGAACAAGCCGAACACGCTGCCGATTCCCGCCTCGGATTACCCGACGCCGGCCAAGCGCCCAGCCAATTCCAGAATGTCGAACGACAAGCTGGCGCGCGTGTTCGGGCTGGCCGCGCCGCATTGGCGCGACGCGCTGAAGCTGTGTTTGACGGACGGTTTTCCGAAGTCGCCGGCGGCGCGGACCTGAGTCGCGGTTTCGACGCGGGGGCTCCCAAGCGCCGATGCGGCGAAGCTGCCGCGCATGCCGCTCGCCATGACGCCGTCGTGGTCCTGTACCGATCGAAGCGATGGTTCCCTGACAATAGTGAAAGGGGGCGGCGGTAGAATGTGGCTCGACGTGAGCGCGGTCCAGGCGCGGATTTCGCGTTCTATGCGCAGTAGATTGCCAACGTGTTTCAACCGTACGCAAAACCAGTGTGGCCGCGTAAAAAATACGGTATTGAGAGGGATCTGTGAGTTTGTTACCGATCATTCTGTGCGGCGGAGCGGGATCGCGGCTTTGGCCGGTCTCGCGCGAATCGCACCCGAAGCCGTTCATCCGTCTCGCGGACGGCGAAAGCCTGCTGCAGAAAGCCTTCCTGCGGGCGGTCGCGTTGCCCGGCGTGAAGGAAGTGCTCACGGTAACCAACCGTGAACTGTTCTTCAAGACCGAGGACGATTTCCGCGAGGTGAACCGCAAGAACATCGCGACCTCGTTCATTCTCGAACCGTTCGGCCGCAACACGGCCGCCGCGGTTGCCACGGCGGCCTTGCACACGGCGAAGGCGCATGGCGAAGACACGGTGATGCTGGTGCTCGCGGCCGATCACCTGATCGCGGATCAAACCGCCTTCGCCGCGGCGGTCGCGCGTGCGCAGACGCTTGCGCAGGCCGGCAACGTGGTGACCTTCGGCATGCATCCGGATGCGCCCGAAACCGGCTACGGCTATATCGAAGCCGATGGCGAGCGGGTCGTGCGCTTCGTCGAGAAGCCATCGCTGGAAAAGGCCCGCGAGTATCTGGCGTCGGGCAGGTTCGTGTGGAACTCGGGCATGTTCTGCTTCACGGCGGGCACGATCCTGAAGGAAATGCGCGTGCATTGTCCGGACATTCTCGATGCCGCGGCCGAATGCATGGACAAGTCGCCGTCCGCCGAAGGCAAGAGCGGCGCGCAGGTGCGTCTTGAGCCGGGCTGCTTCGGCGCGGTGCCGGAGTTGTCGTTCGACTACGCGGTGATGGAGAAGTGCGAGCACGCGGCGGTCGTGTGCTGCGACCTCGGCTGGACCGACGTCGGTTCATGGACCGCGCTGTCCGACCTGTCGCCGGCCGATGCGAGCGGCAACCGCGTCGAAGGCGAGGCGCTGCTCGTCGACGTGAAGAACTCGTATCTGCGCAGTGCCGGACGTTTGATCGGCGCGGTCGGCGTCGACAGCCTGATCGTAATCGACACGCCGGATGCATTGCTCGTCGCGCACCGGGATCGCGCGCAGGACGTGAAGCAGATTTTCGCGGAGCTGAAGTCGCGCGGCCACGAGACGTACAAGGTGCATCGCACCGTGCATCGGCCGTGGGGCACGTACTCGGTGCTCGAAGAGGGGCCGCGTTTCAAGATCAAGCGCATCGAGGTGAAGCCGGGCGCCAGCCTGAGCCTGCAGATGCATCATCACCGCAACGAGCATTGGGTCGTGGTAAGCGGTATGGCGAAGGTCGTCAACGGCGAGAAGGAGTTCTTCGTGTCGACCAACGAGTCGACCTATATCCCGGCGGGTCACAAACATCGCCTCGAAAATCCGGGCGTCGTCGAGCTCGTGATGATCGAAGTGCAAAGCGGCGAATACCTGGGCGAAGACGATATCGTTCGCTTCGAAGACATTTACGGACGTACTTGAGATGGATATCAGTTTTACCAACGACTCCGAAGACCTGACACGTCACAACGAGCGCGACGACCTGCTGGTCGGCATGAAAGCGGTGCGGGTCTGGGGCACGCTCGGCTGGCACGACATCCGGCAGCGCTATCGCCGCTCGGTGCTCGGGCCGTTCTGGTTCACGCTCAGCACGATCATCATGGTGGTCGTGCTCGGCGCGTTGTATTCGACGCTGCTGAACCAGGAAATCTCGGACTACCTGCCGTATCTGGCGGTGGGTCTCGTCGTGTGGGCGTATCTGGCCTCGGTTGCCAACGAAGGCTGCATGGCCTTCATCGGCTCGGCCTATCTGATCAAGCAGATCAGGCTGCCGCTGACGGTCCACGTATGCCGCATCGCCTGGCGCAACTTCGTGATCCTGCTGCATAGCCTGCCGGTCGTCGTCGTGCTGCTGTTCGTGTTCGGCCACTGGCAGGGCTGGGAAATCTTGCTGGTGCCGTTCTCGCTCGTGATCCTGCTGCTGCACGGCGTGTGGCTCGGCGTCACGCTCGGCGTGCTGTGCGCGCGCTTTCGCGATATTCCGCCGATCGTCACGAACCTGATCCAGGTCGTGTTCTTCTTCACGCCGGTCATGTGGTCGCCGGAAATCCTGAAGGACCGCGCGTGGGTCGCCGAATACAACCCGCTGTATCACCTGATCGAAACGGTGCGCGCGCCGCTCACCGGCCGCCCGACCCACTGGGAGTCGTGGGCGTGGTCGATTGGTCTGTTGATCGTCGGATTCGCGTTCGCGCAGATCCTGATGAAGCGTTTCCGTAATCGCGTTCCTTACTGGCTTTGATATTGTGAGTTCCTCATCGATTGTCGCTCGTAACATCTCCGTCGAATTTCCGATTTACGAGAACTCGCATCGCTCGCTGAAAAAGGCGGTGCTCAATCTGACGACGGGCGGCCGGATCGGCCAGGACGCGGGTCGCCATGCGGTCGTGCGCGCGATCGACGACCTGAGCTTCACGTTCAGCGAAGGCGAGCGCATCGGCCTGATCGGCCACAACGGCTCGGGCAAGACGACGCTGTTGCGCACGCTGTCGGGCGTCTATGCGCCGGTGCGCGGCGAGTTGAAGGTGCAGGGCAAGATCGCGTCGCTGCTCGACGTGTCGATGGGCCTCGACCCCGACGCGACCGGCTTCGAAAACATCTATCTGCGCGGCATTCTCGACGGGCTGAAGCCCGCGCGCATCCGCAGCAAGATCGACGAGATCGCCGAGTTCAGCGAACTCGGCGACTACCTGAATCTGCCGGTGCGCACCTATTCGAGCGGGATGATGCTGCGCCTCGCGTTTGCGATCTCGACGAGCGTCGAAGCCGACATCCTGATCATGGACGAATGGCTCAGCGTCGGCGACGCCGAGTTCAGCGTGAAGGCGGCCGAGCGCCTGGAAGGCCTCGTTGGAAAAGCGGCGCTGCTGGTGGTGGCGTCGCACGATCCCTCGCTGGTCGCGCGCGTGTGCAACCGCAAGATCTCGATGGAGCACGGCAAGATGGTCGCAGACGAACCCGTGCTGCCGCCGCCGGAACCGATCGACGAGCCGCTCATCAGCCACACCGCGCAGCTGCCGCACTGAGCACACGAGCGCGCGGCAGGCGCGGCGCGTTGCGCGCCGGCGCTATGCGCCCCATAGCGCGACGTGCGCCCTGCGAATGCGCCGGCGGCAGGCGAATCCGACGGCTTGGCGGCTTGCCGGCTCTTCGGCGCCGACCAGTCCCGCAGTTCAGCAACACCCTCGTGGCAGTCGCCCGAGGCGTAACAAGGTTCGAATTTGATGCGAGCTAATCACCCATTTCTGCGCTACTCCGAATCCCTGCTGGTGCGTCAGCCGTTTCGCACACTGAAGGGTTTCGCGGGCGGCTATATCGCGTATCCGATTGCGGAGAACGCCGAAAAGCGCAACGTGCGCCCGAAAATCCGCGAGCTGCGCGAGCACTATTCGCTGCCGATGCCGCATCGCCGCCGCATCGCGCTCGAACGGCTCGTCGCCACGCTCGAATTCGCCGGCGCGAAGGTGCCTTACTATCGCGACCTGTTCCATGCGAAGCAGTTCGATCCCGCCAAGGTCAAGGACGACCCGCGCTACCTGGAAGAACTGCCGTATCTGACCAAGGACATAATCCGCGAGCAGGGGACGCGTCTGTTGTCGGGGCCGCTCGAGGCGGGCAAGCACCACGCGTGCAAGACCGGCGGCTCGACCGGCCTGTCCACGACGATCTACTACGACCTGGAAGGCGCCGATTATTCGTCGGCGGTCACCAACTATTGCCGCGAGCGGATCGGTAAGCTGCGCCATCGTTCGGAGCTGCACTTCGCGTGCCGCTTCCCCGATCAGGCGGTGCCCGAGTGGCCATCGCGCGAAGACTTCAAATGCTTCGCGATGAATCGCAGCAACATCTTCTTCGACCGCATCGACGATCAAGGCCTCGAGGAAATGTGGCGCACGCTGAAGCGCCGCCGCCCGTATCTTGCGCACTCGCATCCATCGACGATGTACGCGCTCGCCTGCTACGTGCAACGCAAGTACGGCGGCGGCAAGGCGTTCCAGGTGTTCGAGTCGAGCGGCGAGCTGCTCGAGCCGCATGCGCGCGAGATGATCGCGAAGGCGTTGCGCTGCCGCGTGATCGACCGTTACGGCCTCGCCGAGCTCGGTGTGATGGCCTACGAGCTCGACGGTCATGAGGGCGGCTTCCAGATCCTCGAATCGGAAGGCTGGCCGGAAAGCCGCGTCGCGCCCGACAACCCCGATGGCGCGCACGAACTCGTGTTCACCGGTTTCCGCAACCGGCTGATGCCGCTGATCCGCTACACGACCGGCGACCTCGCCCGCGTGCAGGAGACCGGGAAAGGTTTCTTCCTGACCGACGTGGTCGGACGGATTCACGACGTCGTGCCGATCAACGGCGTCGCGCATCCCACGCACCACATCCAGGACATGCTCGATCACCGCGTCGGCGGCATCCAGGAATTCCAGATCGATCTGCGCACGACGCCGCCCACCTTGCGCATCGTGCTCGAACCGCACGCCAACGCGGAAGAGACGACCGCGAAGCTGCGCCACTTCTGGCAGGATGCATTCACGATCGCTTACGTCGGTCACGACGATTTCGTGCGGGTGGGCAGCCGCGCCAAATTCCGCCACGTGGTGAGCGCATGATCGGCGTCGCATTTCCCGATGCGCGCGCCGACGCTGGCCAATATGTGCTCGCGGCGCTGCGGCGCTCGGTCAGTGGGACCCAGGCGCAGGCGATCACGCGCAACATGCTGCACGAGATCGCGCCCGACGTCGTGGTCGCGGTCGACGCGCCCGACGCGTGGAGCGCCGACCTGATCGCCTACGTGAATGCGCGGCCGCGCAAGCTGATCGTATTCGGCCATATGCCGATCGCGCTCGCGGGCTATCTGCGCTATCGGCCCGCGGCCTTGTCAACCGAACTGGCACAAGCGAGCCGCAGTGCATCGGCGCCTTCGGGCGAGTCGCGCGAAAGCGCGGCGGCGGTGCGCTACGGCGCGCTCGCGCGGACACTCGGCGGCGCGGCCTGGCATCGCCCGTTCGAGCGCTTCGATTTCACCGACGAATGGAACAACCTCGGCTACGGCGCGATTCGCGCCGACGGTTCGATCTGGGCGCTCGCGGAAGCGCCTGAAGTCCCGGCCGAGGCAGAGCTGGCCGCGGTTGTCGTGAACGGCGAGCGGCAGTTCGCGTATGCGGCGCTGTGGGATGCGGGCGCATCGGGCGTGCTGTGGTTCAACCGGCCGGTCGGCCCGTGCGATTCGTTCGAATGGCGCCTCGTCGAGCAGTTTCTGTCCGGCTACCGCTCCGATTCGCTGCCGTGTCAGCCGGTGCTGAGCGAACTGCCGTGGGGCTATGACGCGGCGATCACGTCGCGGCTCGATTGCGACGAGGACGTCGAATCGGCGCGCCCGTTGTGGCAGGCGTATCGGCGTCTCGGCGTGCCGTTCACGCTCGCCGTGCATACGCAGAACCTGCAACGCGGCGGCCAGCACGACATCCTGCGCGAACTGCTCGCCGATCGGCAACAGGGCGCGGTGCTGTCGCACACGGCGACGCATTCGCCGAACTGGGGCGGTAGCTACGACACCGCGATCGCGGAAGGTGCGCAATCGGCCGAACTGCTCGAACGCGCGACCGGTGTGCCGGTGCGCTACGCGGTGTCGCCGTTTCACCAGTCGCCGCCGTACGCGATGCGCGGCCTGATCGACGCGGGCTACGCGGGCTGCATCGGCGGCATCATCCGCAACGATCCCGAGTTCCTGACCGCGCGCGGCGGCGCCCTGGCCGGCTTGCCCGCGGGCTTCGTCGGTCATAGCCAGCAGTGCATGCTGCACGGCGATTGCATGCTGAAACAGGGCGATCCGCTTGCGATCTTCAAGCAGGCTTTCGACACCGCATACGCGACCAACACGCTGTTCGGCTATCTCGACCATCCGTTCTCCGAGCGTTACGCGTACGGCTGGTCCGACGAGGCGGCGCGCATCGACGCGCACGAGCAGTTCATCGCCTACATGCGCGGCAAGGCGCGACGGCCTCTGTTCCTGCACGAGGAAGCCGCGCTCGATTTCCTGCGCTTTCGCTCGCTCGCGCAGATCGTCGAACAAGACGGCGTATTCAGCGTCGTCACGCCATGCGCCGACACGACGCCGCTCGCGCTCGGCGTCGAGTTCCGGGGCGCTCATACCAAGGTCGAGGCGGGGAAAGCACTGCGATGAAAGTCATGGTGGTGATGGGCACGCGCCCCGAGGTCATCAAGCTTGCACCGCTCGTGAGAGCGCTGCGCAGCGAGTTCGACACGATCGTCTGCGCGAGCGGGCAGCACAGGGACATGGCCGCGCAGGCGCTCGAATTCTTCGGCATCGAACCCGACATCTCGCTCGAAACGATGCACCCGGGGCAATCGCTGAACGCGCTCGCGTCGCGCCTGATCGCCGCGCTCGATCGCGCGCTCGACGAAGTGCGTCCCGACTGGGTGATCGTGCAGGGCGACACGACGACCGCGTTTTGCGCGGGCTTCGCGGCGTTCCACCGTGGCATCCGCGTCGGCCACGTCGAGGCGGGGCTGCGCACCGGCGATCTCACGAGTCCGTTTCCAGAGGAAGCGAATCGCAGCCTGCTCGGCCGCATCGCGACGCTGCACTTCGCGCCGACCTCGCGCGCGCGCGACAGCCTGCTTGCCGAAGGTGTCGCGGCCGCGAAGATCGTCGTGACCGGCAACACGGTCGTCGATGCGATCGGCGAAGTGCGCGCGAGCTGGAGCGTCACGCCGCCGACGAGTCCGCTGCCCGCATGGCATGGCGCGCAGCAGCAGCACGTGCTCGTGACATGCCATCGGCGCGAGAATTTCGGCGATGTGCTGCAGGACATCTGCCGCGTGCTGCGCGATTTGTGTCAGCGCTATAGCGAATACCGCTGGGTTTTCCCCGTGCATCTGAACCCGGCCGTGCGCGAGCCCGTGCATCGCGAGCTCGATGGCATTCCGAATCTCGCGCTGATCGAGCCGGTCGACTATCCGACGAGCCTTTACCTGATCAGCGGCAGCGCCGTCGTGGTCAGCGATTCGGGCGGCATCCAGGAGGAAGCGCCGACCTTCGGCGTGCCGGTCGTCGTGATGCGCAATCACACCGAGCGCCGCGAAGGTGTCGATGCCGGCTTCGCGACACTCGCGGGCCAGAGCGCGGCGAGCATCGAAAGCGCGGTAATCGGCTGGCTCGACGATCCGGCGCGGCGCGCCGCGCTGCGCGATCGCGCGAATCCGTACGGCGACGGGCTGGCGTCGCGGCGCATCGTCGACAGCCTGCGCGGCCGACCGGTCGAGGTGTTCGTTGGCTGACGGCGAGAACCCCGTGCTTCCCCCGCAAGACTGCGTGCTGTTTTCGACCGCCGACTGGGACGAGCCGTACTGGACCAACAAGCAGCACACCGCTAGTATCCTCGCCGCGCGCGGCTGGCGGATCCTGTATGTGGAAAGCGTCGGCTTCCGTTCGCCGAAAGTGGCCAGCGGCCGCGACTGGTCGCGACTGTGGCGGCGCCTGTGGCGCGGCGTGCAGTCGCTCGTGCTCGGTCCGCCGCGCCGCGCCGACAACATCTGGGTGCTGTCGCCGCTGATGGTGCCGGCCGGGCATCATCTGCCGTTCGTGCGCTCGCTGAATCAGGCGATGCTGCGCTTTTCGGTGAACCGCTTCGCGAGGTCGCTTCGCTACGACAAGCCGGTCGTGTGGACCTACCACCCGTACATGCTCGATGCGATCGCGACGCTGCCGCGCGGGCCGTTGGTCTACCACTGTGTCGACGATATCGCGGCGATTCCGGGTGTCGACGTCGACGCGTTCCGCAATGCCCAGCAGGATCTGCTCGGCCGCTGCGAGGCGGTGTTTACGACCGCGCAGTCGCTGAAGGACGTATGTCTGCCGTTCAACCCGAATACGCATTTCTTCGGCAACGTCGTCGATGAAGCGCACTTCGGCACGGCGCGCGAAGACGGCCCGCTGCCCGCCGAGCTCGCCGCGATCGACGAGCCGCGGCTCGTGTACCACGGCGTGCTGTCGGACTTCAAGGTCGACCTGCCGCTGCTGCTGCAGACCGCGCAGGCGCGGCCGGGGTGGCAATGGGTGATCATCGGCGAGGAGCGCGAAGGGCAGCGCAGCGACCTGCTCGCGCAGCTCAAGCGTCTGCCGAACGTGCATCTGCTCGGTTACCGGCCGTATCGCGCGCTGCCGCAGTATTTGCGCGGCATGCGGGTCGGTGTGCTGCCGACGCTGATCAACGAATACACGCACTCGATGTTTCCGATGAAGTTCTACGAATATCTGGCGGCCGGTTTGCCGGTTGTGTCGACGCCGCTCGATTTCGCGAAGGAACCGCGCGCGGGGCTCGAGGTGGGCGGCGATACGGAAGCGTTCATCGCTGCGATCGACAAGCAGCTTGCACGCGGCAAGCTGAGCGCGGACGAAGCGCGCGCGGCGGTCGGCGAGAACACGTGGGAAGCGCGGCTGGACAAGATGCTGGCGATTACTTTCCGCTGCCCGCAAGCGGGCGGCGGCAGCGCGCAGCCGCACGGCGCCGAGGTGCGCACGTGAGGGTCGTTCATGTGTACCGCACCTACTTCCCGGACCCGCCCGGCGGCCTGCAGGAAGCGATCCGCCAGATTGCGCTGGCGACGCGCGAGCGCGGCGTCGAACCGCGCATCCTGACCCTGTCGCCGAGCCCGACGCCGACCGTGGTCGAGCGTCCCGAAGGGCAGGTGATCCGCGAGAAATCGTGGGCCGCGCCGGCATCGTGCGATCTCGGCGGGCCGTGCTCGGTGATCAGGTATCGCGAGATGGCCGACTGGGCCGACGTCGTGCATTTTCACTTCCCGTGGCCGTTCGCCGACGTCTTGCATCTGCTCGGACGCACGAAGAAGCCGACGGTGATGACGTACCACTCGGACATCGTGCGGCAGAAGCTGCTCGGCACTGTCTATGGGCCGCTGATGCGGCGCACGCTGCGCAGCATGTCCGCGGTGGTCGCGACGTCGCCGGCCTATGCGCGGACCAGCGAGACGCTCGCCGCGTGCGTGTCGAAGGAGCGTTTGAAGACGATTCCGCTCGGCATCATCGACTATCGCGACGAGCCGCAGCCGCTCGACGCGCAGCGCCAGCTCGAGAGCCGGCTCGGTATGGTGCCGGGCGAGCCGTATTTTCTGGCGCTCGGCGTGTTGCGCTACTACAAGGGACTGCATACGCTCGTCGAGGCCGCCCGGCATGTGCAGGCGAAAATCGTCATTGCAGGCTCCGGGCCGGAGCGCGAGCGGCTCGCCGCGTTGGCGCGGGAGCATGGCGCGAGCAACGTCGTGTTTGCCGGCCAGGTCACGCATGAGGAAAAGGTCGCGCTGCTCAAGGGCTGTCGCGCGATGGTGCTGCCCTCGCATTTGCGCTCCGAAGCGTTCGGGATGGTGCTGGTCGAAGCTGCGATGTTCGGCAAACCGATGGTGTGCTGCGAGGTCGGGTCCGGGACGTCGTTCGTCAACGAGGATGGCGTGACGGGCTTCGTCGTGCCGCCGGAGGCGCCGGAACCGCTGATCGCCGCGATCAACCGGCTGGCGCTGGATGAAGGACTGGCGCGCGGCATGGGGGCGGCGGCGCGGCAGCGATATGAGCGGCTATTTTCAGGGCCAGCGTTGGGAAACGCATATAAATCGCTGTACGAGCAAGTATTGTCTTCCTGAGTCGCTATTTTCTTTGCCGTTATTGCGCCGAAAAGCTTGCGAAGGTGTTTAATTCACGTTTGTTCGCGCTAATTCGGCCCCTATAAGCGAGATGTTGGTATTATCTGCGCCGTCGAGCCCGGTACAGTGATTAATCTGCTTCGTCATAATCTCGCGGGCTCATGGTTGTTAAATCAATCGGCAATAAATTGACAGGTAAATTTGCGGCGGGTTGTAGGGCTGGGCGCGAGATGGTAGCGTGATGCCGCTTTGATCGCGCCAGAACAGATTTCTACGACATCGCTTTGCCTTCCATACTCTTTTCCGCTTTGCGACGGTTTACTGAATGAGTAGCAAACCCCTCGTTGTCGATCTGGATGGAACTCTCATTCGCTCGGACGTCCTGATTGAATGCGGTTTTGCTTTTACCCGCTCCGCTCCGCATCGGTTCTACGAGCCGCTTCTGTGGCTCCTGCGCGGCGGTAAGGCCGGGCTCAAAGCGCGCCTCGCCGAAGCGACCGATATCGACGTCACCGTCCTGCCCTACGACCCCACGGTCATCGAGTGGCTGAGGGAGGAACGGGCCGCCGGGCGCTCGCTCGTGCTGGCGACCGCTAGCCATGAACGCTACGCGAATGCGATTGCCGATCATCTTGGGCTATTCGACAAAACCTTCGCCACTCATAGCGACATCAATCTGTCCGCGCATCGCAAGCGCGACAGGCTCGTGGCCGAGTTCGGCGAGAAAGGCTTCGACTACGCGGGCAATTCGCACGACGATGTCGCAGTCTGGGCCGCGGCTGAGCGTGCCTATGTGATCAATCCGTCGAGTGGCGTAGAGCGCGCGGCCCGCAAGCAGGGCAACGTCGAGCGCGTGATCGACCAGCGCTCCGCATGGCCGGGAACGTGGGCGAAGTCGCTGCGACTGCATCAGTGGCTGAAAAATCTGCTGATTTTCGTTCCGCTGCTCGCGGCGCATCAACTGTCGGACGCCGCGCTGGTCGTGTCCGCGCTTCTAGCTTTTTTTGCCTTCGGTGTCTGTGCGTCGAGCGTCTACCTGTTGAACGATCTGCTCGATCTCGAGGACGACCGGCATCATCCGACCAAGCGCAAACGCCCGCTTGCCTCGGGCGCGTTGCCGCTGGTGTGGGGCGCGGCGCTTTTTCCCGTTCTGCTGGTGGTGGGGGGCGCGATCGCATGGTTCTGCCTGCCTCATAAATTCGCGCTGGTTTTGCTGGGATATTACGTACTCACGCTGGCCTATTCGTTGCATCTGAAGCGGCGAGTCATGATGGACGTGGTCGTGCTGGCCTTGCTTTATACGACGCGCATCATCGCCGGAAGCGCAGCGATCGATGCGCGGCTCTCGTTCTGGCTGCTCGCGTTTTCGATGTTCGTTTTTCTCAGCCTCGCGCTCGTCAAGCGGTATGCGGAACTGCACGCATTGAAGGAGCGCGGGCTCGTGAAGTCGCGCGGCCGCGGCTATGTCGCGAGCGATCTGCCGTTGATTTCGTCATTAGGCGCGGCCTCGGGCTATCTGTCCGTGCTGGTTCTCGCTCTTTATATTCAGGACGGCAATACGGCGGGCCTCTACCGGCACCCGCAGTACATCTGGGTGGCCTGTCCTCTGCTGCTTTACTGGGTGAGCCGCACGTGGATCATCGCGCATCGCGGTTCCATGCATGACGACCCGATCATATTCGCGGCAAAAGACCGCAGCAGCTGGCTCATCATGGCGCTATGCGGCGCGGTGTTCTGGATGGCGATCTAGCCATGTCCAAGGTTCAATCCTGGGGGCGCTATCCGTACGCGCCGCAAGATGCCCATCCGATCGCCTGGCGTGATACGGCCGCGGCCGTCTGGCGAAGTGTCGGCGGCGCGCAGCGCACGACCCTTGCGTTTGGCAATGGGCGCAGTTACGGCGACAGTTGCCTCGCGTCGTCAGGGCACGTGGTCCAGACGCTGCCGCTGGACCGGCTGATCCTGGCTGACTGGCAAAACGGCGTGTTGCGCGCTGAACCTGGCATGACGCTCGAGCAGATTCTCGACGTGGCGATTCCCCGTGGATGGATGTTGCCGGTGACGCCGGGCACGAAGTACGCAACCTTGGGCGGCGCGATCGCCAACGACGTGCACGGCAAGAATCACCATGTGCGCGGCACGTTTGGCCGGCATGTGCGTCGCTTCTCCTTGCTGCGCAGCGACGGCGCGCAGTTCGAATGTACGCCGGACCTGCACCCTGAGTACTTCGCCGCAACGATTGGCGGCCTTGGCATGACGGGGTTGATCACGTGGGCCGAAATCCAGCTGATGCCGATCACGTCGAGCATGCTCGACGTCACCAGCATTCGCTTTGCCAACCTCGACGAGTTCTTCGCGCTGTCGGAACGGCTCGACGAACTGCATGAGTACAGCGTCGCGTGGGTGGACTGTCAGAGCCGCGATGCCGCGTTGGGCAGGGGCATTTTCATGGTCGGCGATCACGCTTGCGAAGGCGGACTCGACATCGAACGCCGCAAGACGCGGACGGTGCCGTTTACGTCGCCGATCCCCGTTTTCAACCGCTTGACGCTGCGCGCCTTCAACGAGCTGTACTACCGGCGGCAACGCGCGAACGCGGTTCGCTCGACCGTCAGTTACGACTCGTACTTCTATCCGCTCGACAGCCTGCTTGAATGGAATCGCATCTATGGCCGCTCGGGCTTCCAGCAGTATCAATGCGTGATGCCGGCGCCCGTTGCGCGGGACGCGACGCGGGCCATTCTCGACGCGATTGCCCGCAGCGGCACGGGATCGATCCTTGCCGTGCTCAAGCGCTGCGGCGCCATCGAATCGCCGGGCTTGCTGTCTTTTCCGCTCGAAGGCACGTCGCTCGCGCTCGATTTTCCGCAGCGCGAGGAATCGAATCGCAAGCTCTTCGACCGGCTCGATGCGATCGTGCGCGAGAGCGGCGGCCGTCTGTATCCCGCCAAGGACGCGCATATGTCGGGCGAAGATTTTCGCGCTGCCTATCCGCAGTGGGAACGGGTCGAAGCGCTGCGTGATCCGGCCTTGCTGTCACGCTTTTGGGAACGAACCACTCGAGTATGAAAAACATCGTCATCGTAGGCGCCACTTCGGCGATCGCCATTGCCTGTGCACGGCAATGGGCTAAACAGGGCGCGCGCTTCTTTCTCGTCGCGCGCAACATGGAGCGCCTCCAGCAGGTTGCCGACGACCTGAAGGCACGCGGTGCGCAAGAGGTGCTGTGCCAGCAGTTGGACATCGATCAGCTCGGTGAACATGCCGCCATGATGCAGCGCTGTTCGGCCGAGTTCGGCGCGCTCGACATCGTGCTGGTGGCGCCCGGTACGCTGCCTGACCAGCAGGATTGTCAAAACGATGCCGACGTCGCGGTCCGTGAGTTCAATACCAATGCCGTATCGATCATCGCGTTGCTGACCCGTTTCGCGACTGTGATCGAGCAGCAGCGGCGCGGCACGATCGCGGTGATTTCGTCGGTGGCCGGCGATCGCGGTCGCCAGTCGAATTATCTGTACGGCAGTGCCAAAGCCGCGCTCTCCGCGTTTTGCGAGGGTCTGCGGGCGCGCCTGTTCAAAGCGGGCGCGCATGTGGTGACGATCAAGCCTGGTTTTGTCGCTACGCCGATGACAGCGGGCCTTCCGTTGCCGGGACCGCTTGTTGCTACGGCGGACAAGGTCGCGGGCGATATCGTGCGCGCAGTGGAAAAGGGCAGAGATGTCATTTATACCCCGTGGTTCTGGTGGGGCATTATGCTGATCATTCGTTCCATTCCTGGCCGCGTGTTCAAGCGGCTCTCGTTGTGATGAATTGCGCACGTCGCGGCGAAGCGTTGTTCGATCTTTCTGACCTGGTGTGCCTCTCGTGAACTCATCGGCAACTTCCATGAGCGCTTCGCGCCTCGTGATCTTTTACGCGATGTTCGCGGCGATTTCGATCGCCGCGAACATCGGTCTTCAGAAGCTCTCGCTGATCACCTATTCGGGAGCGTTCAGCGTGCCGCTGTCCGTGGTCGTCGGAACGGGTGGCGGGCTGGTGGTGAAGTTCCTGCTCGATAAGCTGTGGATCTTTCGATACCAGCATCGCGATCTTTCGCACGGCATACAGAGTTTTCTGCTGTACACGGTGATGGGGCTCGCCACTACCGCGATTTTCTGGGGCTTCGAATTCGGCGCGGACGCGATCTATCACTCCGAGCCTGCCCGGTTCACGGGAGGCGTGATTGGCCTCGTAATTGGTTACGTCGTCAAATACCGGCTCGACAAGAAGTTCGTTTTTGCCTGATTGCGGCGATGCATTGATTTTTGTAGTTGCGCTACTGCCGCGCGCGCGTGATCAAAAAAATATTGACCAACGAATATGCAACGATTTAGACAGTACCTTTCGGAGAACGCGCTTCTACTGGTGGTTACCATTGCGGTGGGTGGTTATCTCTCATGGCAGACGCGCAACTATCAGCTCGATGATTCGCTGATCTATTTGCGATACGTGCGCAATCTGTTTGACGGACAAGGGCTCACCTACAACGCGGGCGATCGCTTCAACGGGCTGACCTCGCCGTTGTATTCCTACTTGCTGATCGTGGCCAACGTGGCGGCCGGAAATTTGCAGTACACGACGATCTTTTTGTCGTTCGTATTCCTGTGCGCGGCCGCGATCACCGGAGCGCATCTGCTGGCTAGCGGGAAATACGGACAGACGCTGTGTGCGCTGATCGTCGTTTCCTTCAATTACTTTTACAGCACCTTTGGGATGGAAACTTCGCTGTTTCTGTTCCTCTCCGCGCTCGCATTGATACTCTATCGCAGGGAGCAATTTTTTGGTCTGGGTGTGGTGCTGGGCCTGCTGTTCATCACGCGCAGCGAAGGTGTGTTCCTTGGCCTGGTCGTGGTCGTCGATTACCTGATCAAGAACAGAAAACTGCCGCATGTTAAGTATGTCGTTGCGCCGGTCATTTTGCTCGCGGCCAATTTTGTCTTTAACTATTACTACTACGGCGCGTTTCTTCCGGCTACCGGTAATGCGAAGCTCGGACAGGGCAAGTCCGGGTACTGGGGCGAGGGACTGATTTTTCTCCACGTGCAGTACATGAAGGACGCTTTCTTCGGCGGCAATTTCCGACTGCTCGCGTTCATGCTGCCGGTCGGTCTCGTCGGCGTGCTGTCGAGTCTCGGCAAAAGGATTACGTGGCTGGTTGTTTTTTATGTCGTGCTGCTGGGTTCGTTTTATGTATTTCTGCATATTCCGAATTACCACTGGTACTACGCGCCATTCTTCTTCTTCGTCTTGCTGTTCGTTGGTGTCGGCGCGTGGAAGGTGCTCAGCTTCACGTACGAGCGGTCCAGGGAGAGTACTGTTTTCCTCACGCTGTTCCTTGCGTTTTTTCTCGTCACCAGCGGATTCGTCTATCACAGCTTTGGTATCTCGAACGTGCAGCGCGGCCCGATGGACGCATACAAGAATATCGGTGAATGGATAAAAGCCAACACGCCGGGTAATGCGGTCGTTGCAAGCGTCGAGATCGGAACCGTGGGCTGGTACTCCGACCGGTACATCATCGACATTCTCGGGCTGACCAATCGGTATAACGCAGACTACATTGCTCGCAAGGATCTTTACTCCTGGCTTTCCAAGTACAGCCCGGATTACATTCTCGTGCATGAGCCGCTGTGGCACTTGGAGGCAAGCGCGAATTGCCTGCTCGCGAGCCACGCGTATGCGCCCGTGGACGCGTTCGATTTCGCTGGTTACCGCCTGCTACGGCGCAGTGACGACGCGCAGGCGCAGCAGCAGATTCAAACATGTGCAAAAGGGCCGCGGGCCTGATAAGCCGCAGTGGCACTCGTGAACGGCCGACTCGATGTTCGAGTCGGCTGTCGATTTCTGCTCATCTTGTCTTCTGAAAGAATAGCGAGTTGCTAGCATGCGGCGAGAGAAAACCTGCCTTTTTCCATTGCTGATGTTCTTATGCGCGTTGCTGCTCATGTGGTATCGGGCGCCACAGCGCGTCGAACACGGTTTTCTATGGGCCGAAGACGCCACGATCTTTATCGCGCAAGCGCACGAACTGGGTATCCGGTCATTCGTGCAGGGCTATTCCGGCTATTGGCATTTCGTTCCGCGTCTCGTCGCGTGGCTGCAGATGAAAACGACGCCGATCGACGAGGCGCCGTACTTTTTCATGTGGGCATGTGCGTTGATTACGGCCGGTTCGAGTGCCTACATGGCTCACGCGTTTCGGATTTTCTCGCGTCCCATCGCCGGGCTGCTCGCACTCGGACCTTTGCTGGTCCCGCAGACGGGCGAGACGCTGCTGAACGTGACGAATATTCAATGGATACTCCTTCCGACGCTCATCGTTCTGCTGTGGGAAAACCTGTTCAATCCGCCGACATCCTGGTATAGCCCTCGGGCATTGGCGGCTGCCATCATTGCGTTGACGGGCCCATTTGGCATCATCACCTTCGGCCCGGCGGTGCTGGCTTGTATCTATGCGTGGCGTCGAGGGAAATTTTCAACTCGTCAGACTGGATTTCTGCTCGCGTACACCGCGGGCGTGGCGGGGCAGGTTTACGCGGTCGCAACCAATGCGTCGCCGCCGCTCGAATTCGGCCCGGCGCCGTATGTGTGGCGCTATGGCGCCCGGATGATCCGCGAGCTGTTTTGCGGTCTGCTGCCTTCGCCGGATAGCGCTCCGCTCATCGCGGGCTTGATCCTGGCGATAGTGTTGGTGTTCGTCGTGGCGAGCTCGCGAGCGGTTCTTGCCTGTCTGCTGCTCGCGCCGATGGCGGGCATGATCTGGTTGCTCGGCGCGGCGCGATCGACTCCGCACTCGCTACACATGGAGTGGTACGGCTTCGGTGCCCGGTACATCTATCCGGCGTTGCTGTTCTTTTTCTGGGCCGCGCTGTTGTCGATCGCAACCTCGAGCTCGAAGCTGTCAAGGGTACTGGCGGGTGGCTTTGCCGTGGTTATGCTGCTGGCCAGCGCCACGCAGTTTCGCGCGTCGGAATGGCCAATGTGGAGCATTACGGCGAACGACAACGGGCATTCGCTAAAGATCGCGCCTAACTGGGCGGTACAGATTCCTGATAGGGCGCCAAGCCATTAAGCCCTCGAGCGTTTCTCCGATCTCGATCGTTACCTCGTTTCAACGGCGACCGCAACTGGCGCAGCCTGGGTCGCCGCGGGGGCCGGCCGCAAGGCCCGCCCTTCCCGCCACCCATGTTGCAGGTAATGCTGACCCGCGTTCACTCCCGCCGCCGCCACGTCCGGATTGACGGCGAGATATTCCTGTTCATTGAAGCTCGGGGGCAATTCGACCGCTACGTCCGGGTCCAGTTCGCTGGGCTGTCCGCTCACGCGCGGCGTGCTCTTGCCGGCGCCGGGTTCGGTGCATAGTTCCTTCAGTTTGCGGTGCGTGCGCCAGAACGGCACGGCCGGCGTTGCGTCGTTAGCCATGCGCTCCATTCGGCGCCAGCTGTCGGCGATATATCCGCGATCGCGCGAGCGCCTCATCACGACAGAAAACTCGATATCGTTGTGCAGCGTGTCGTTGAAATCTTCACAAGCGAAATCGATCAGCTCCATTTCGCAAAGCTCGGCGAACAGCTTTGCAAACGAGCGCGGCGTGAAAACCCAGCAGTGAACATCGTGATAGGTGCCGTTCTCGAAGGCGTCGCGTGCGATATGCAGCGCGCCCTGCCATGTATGGAGCCGCTTGACCGAACGCGGGTCGATCTGTTTTTGCCATGCTTCCAACGTCGAGATATCGGCGGCAGACAGGCAGTGATCCAGCAGCGAGTAAGGCTGCGGTACCCGGGCACGGGAGATATAGCTTGCCAGCACTTCGGGCAGCCGGCTTTCGCGGCGGAAGTAATCGAAAGTGTAGCGCCGGTCGGGCACGGCGAGCCGAACTTCGCCGGTCCGCTTGAGGACCGTGGCCAGTTCTCTTAGCCACGTCACGAGATCAGGAACATGCTCGACGACATGAGAGGCCACCACGTAGTCGACATAGCGGCCCTTGATCGCTTCATGCAATGTATTGCGCCCCCACACCGCGTCCACATCGACGATCTCATTGACGTTGAGATGAGGATCGTCCTTGTACTTCTCCCGCAGGTGCGGCGTGTCCGTATGGTCGACGTAAATGATTTCGCCGCCGTCGCTGCGTCGTACGAGAGGCCAGCAAAGCGGGCCTATTTCCACGCCGACGCTGTCCTTGACGTTCAGTCCTTTCAGCAAACGGCAGCGCCGCTTATCTCGAATTTCGTCGATGCTTGGAGCATTGTCTTCCTTCGCCATGTTGCCTCCTCGTATTGGACGGCACAGCTTCCAGTGATGACCGATGTTCACCGCATTGCGCGAGACCGCTTACGCCATCAGGTATGCATCTGCACCTTGATCGAGTCCGAACTCTTGTCGCTCGCCAGACGGAAGGCCTCGTCGACGTCGTCGAGGCTCAGGTCGTGCGTGATCATGGCTCGCAACGTATCGCCCTTGCGCGCCAGCAGATCGATCGCGAGCGCGAAGTCGTGCTGACCGTCGACATAGCCGTAGCAGTTCGGCAGATGAATCGTCAGTTCCTTGATGTGCGGCTTGATGATCTCGATGTTCCTGAAGCCGTGATCGAAGGCGCCGAGCACGCACACGTGGCCGAGCGGGCGCACGAACTGACAGGCGAAGTCGAAGGTGTCGGCCGTTCCGCCGACCGCTTCGATCGCATAGTGCGCACCCAATCCGCCGGTTGCCTGCTCGACCACGGCGAGCGCTTCGGCGCGATCGGCCGGCAAGATCGCGGCGGCGCCCATTGCCAGCGCCGCGCGCGCCTGAGCCGCGTGTCTCGCGACCACGTAGACTTTTTCGCTGCCGGCGTCCAGCGCCGCGGCGAGAGCCGCGAGGCCTATCGTGCCCGCGCCGATCACCACGCCGACCGAGCCGCGCGCAATCGGCATCTTGCGGCACCCGTGGATGCCAACCGCCACCGGCTCGACGATGGCGCCGAGCTGGTCGTCGACGGCATCGGGCAGCGGGAACACGCCCGCTTCTTTGGTGCGCACGTACTCGGCAAAGCCGCCGCCGAACGGAAACTCGCGGGCGCGGCAGTGAATCGGCGTGCCGAGTTTGCAGTACTCGCATTTGCCGCACGCGGTGCCCAACACCATGTCGGTCGTCACGCGCTGGCCGACGCGCACGTTCGTCACACCGTCGCCGATCTCGACTACGGTGCCGCTCAGTTCGTGGCCGTTCGGAAAGCTTTGATGCACGTCGACGTTCCGGTAGGCGTGCAGATCGCTGCCGCAGATGCCGACGCTCGCCACCTTGACGATCACGGTGCCGGGTAGCAGATCAGGTACCGGGATGCGGCCGATCTTCATCGCGCGCACGCCGTCTTGCAAGCCGGCTCGCATGGACGCGCCTGCGGCGCGATGCTCGAGCGCGTTCGTCGAAGTCATCTATGAATCTCCGCAAAATGTGAAACGTTTGCGCTGCGGCGCCTAACGAGTCTTTCGAATCCAGAAGCTCGCGCCGGGATTGCGCATGAAGAGCGGCATCCGTGCGTTCATCAGATCCGCGTGGAAGTGTCCCATGAAGGTATTCATCAGGACAACTTCGAACGCGCTGTTGTACTGGAGGAAGGCGCGCAGCAGATACGCTTCGTTCCACGCGCGGCCTTCGTAGATCCACTGCGGCGGGTATTCGAGCGGCAGGAACACATCGTGGAAGTGCACGTGCACGCCGGGCGCGAGGATCGGCAGTATCTCGAAGACGATGCGGTTCACATCGCTGCCGATCTTGCTCACGTGCGACGAGTCGACGAACAGGATGTCGTTCGCTTCGAGTTCCGCGAATACCGACAGGTCGACGTCCTGTGCGAGCGACTTGACGATCTTCGAGGTGACCTTGTCCTTCTCGGTCAGCAACGACAGCAAGCGTTCGTTGTTCGGTTCGACGAAGGTGCACTGGATCTGCCCGTCGAAGAACAGGTCGTTGGTATCGAGCGAAACGGCGGACGAGAATCCCGAGCCGATCTCGACGATGCGGCGCGGCCGCAGGTGGCGAATCATGCAGTACAGCGACGTCGCGTCGCCATACGAGAACATCACGTTCTCGAAGTAGAAGCGCAAGCCGTCTTTCTTGTGCGGCTCGAACGGCATCTGGCCGTAGTACTTGTCGGCAAATGCCTCGACGAGCCGCACCTGCGCGTCTTCGTTGAACTCGATGCCGGGCAGCGTGCGCGAGACGTTGCCGAACAGCCTTGCTTCGTCCTGCTTGATGTCGGGGATCGACGGGATCGGAGAATAGTAGTGGCCCGGAGGCACGTCGCCGAGATTCGAAAAGTGCGGAATGTTGACCTGAAGCGCGTCGCGATATTTGTTCCGTTCAGCGATCAGTTCAGCAATCTCGGGATGCTGCGCGGCAAGTGAATCGAGAAGTTCAGGCGATGCCGACATCTTGTTTCTCCACTTGAAGGAATTTGCGAAAAGCCGTGACAGAAGTGCACATTGATAGCGATATGCGGATTGGCTTGCGGCCAGGCATTTCGGGCTGGCCCAGTCTATCGTACCGCCAGTATTCTGCACGCCCAATACTTCCCAATGTTCCGACATAAACCAGCATTTACGGTTACTTACAAATTATTCGTCGGAGTAGTCGACAGGTGTGCAAGCCCGCCGGATAGCGCGTTCAGGCTGCAATTGAGCGGGAAAAAGATCGGGGCGGCCGCCGTATTCGGTAAGCGATGTAATGTTACAAATGCCTGGCACAAGGGGCTCGCTGCGTCGCCGGGGCGGTCGTTTGCGCTCCGATTTGGCGTAAAATCAAGCCCCTCCGCGCCTCGTTCGCAAGCGGCGCGAGCGCGTGATTCCGCACCGTCCGGCGGACGGCAGCAGCGCCCAACAAACGGGACGATTCGGGACGGAGCCCCGCAATATGCATTTCAAAATTCTCCTGACTACTCACAGTACCGCGTTCATGACGAGCGGTGGTGGTGAGTCGGAACTCGTGCAGGTCGCCGAACTTCTGAACGATTCGGACGTACAGGCCGACATTTACGGCATTCGCAGCCGGCCGCTACGCTTTTACGACGCGGTGATGCATTTCTCCGTCCATGCGGACGGCGAAGCGATCGTTCGCGAAACGGTGAATCAAGGCAAGAAGCTGTTCCTGTGGCCGAACGTCTGGTGGTTGAACGCGCCCGACCCGGCGGAAATCAGCCGCATCGAGGCGTTCGTGCAGCGTGCAGAGCGGCTGCTGTTCAAGTCCGCCACCGAGCTCGCGCACTTCAACACATACATCACGGTCGATCCGGGCAAATCCGTGGTGGTGGGCTCCGGCATATCCGACCGGTTCCTGCTGCCCGCCGACAAGGACTTGCTCCCGACGGTCTGCGACGTCTCAGACTACGTGCTGTGCCTCGGCTTGATCGAGCCGATCAAGAATCAGCTCGAACTGATCCGCGCGCTGAACGAGCTCGAGATCAACGCCTTGATGGTCGGCGGTTTCAGGGACGAGGAGTACTACCGGCAGTGCGTTCGCGAAGCGCATCGCGGCATTCATTTCCTGCCGTTCATCCAGCCGTGCAGCGCGCTGTTGCGCTCCGCGATCGCGAGCGCGCTGGTGGTGGCGGAGCCGAGCTTCGATCCGCCCGGGCGCTCGTGTCTCGAAGGCGCGTTCGTGAAGAAGCCGCTCGTCATGGTTGATGGGGATTGGCAGCGCGAGCACTTCGACGACAATGTCTGGTATGCGGCGTCCACCCGCGCGCCGGACATCGTTCCCGCCCTTCAGGCTGCCCTGTCCGACCCGGCCAGGGACGAAAAGATTGAACGTAACTACCAACGCGTCTATGCACGGCACTCGTCGAGCACGGTAGCAGCAGACCTAATCAGACACCTGATCGATGCCGGCCTCACAAATTACTAAAATTCCCCGACTGCTGGTCGTACAGCGGCGCTCCATGACCGATGGGCGAATGAATTCACGCACCATCGGCGCACGCTTCGCACCTTTGCTTTCGTATATGCAGCGCCATCAACTGATCGAGTGGGAGCAGATCTCGGAAGCGGACGTTGGCGTCAGCCACCTGCATCGCTTCGACGTCGTGCTGTTCAACAAGCACGTGTCGAACCTGTCGCTGAAGATCATGCGGATGGCGAACGAACTCGGTCTTCATACGATTTACGATCTCGACGACTGGCTGCTCGATCTGCCGTCGTGGAGCGTGCTCGAAATGAACGAGGACGTGCTCTACAACGTGCTCGCGATGATTCGCGAAGCGAGCGCGGCCACGGCGTCGAACGCGCTGTTGCAGGAGCGCATGCGCAAAGTGCGGCGCTCCGACGACGTGCTGATCATCCCGAACGGGTTCGACGATCAGGCGTTCGACCTGTCGCCGGAACTGTGGACCGAAGCGCAGCCGCCCAAGATCATCTTCTCCAATCTCGACGGCATCAAGCTCGTGAGCTTTCGCAAGGAGTTTTTCGACACCTTGCGCAGTTTTCTCGCGCGTCACGAAAACGTGACGATCGACTTCTGGGGCGATCCGTTTCCGGAGCTCAATACGATTCCTCGTATGACCCATCGCGGCAGCCGCGGCAACCTCGAATACAAGAAGGCCATTCGCGACGAAGGCTACACGTTCGCGATCGTGCCGCTCGGCGCCGAAGAGGATCCGGAGACGCTGTTTTTCAACTCGTGCAAGTCGCCGATCAAATACGCGGACTACGGCAGCCTCGGCATCCCGAGCATCTATTCCGATTGCCCGACCTACCGCGAGAACGTCAAGCATCGTGAGACCGGATACATTGCGTCGAACACGGCCGAGAGCTGGGCACGAGCGCTGGAGGACATGCTGGGCGACGCGCAGCTTCGCCAGTCGATCCGCCGCAACGCCTACGCCGACGTATTCGACCGTTTCAGCGTGCGACGCATTTCGTCGATGTTCCTGAAGGCCTTGCCCGGCCCCAAGTCCCAAAGCAGCTAACACCTATGGATCTTCTTCTGATTCGCCACGGCCAGTCGAATGCGAACGTGGCCGGCCTGTTGAACTCGACCGAACAGGACGAGTTGACCGAACATGGCCTGCAGCAGGCCGCGAAGCTGCGCACGCTGATGGAAAGCCACGGCTTCATGCCCGATCGGGTTTTTTCGAGCCCGTGGCGGCGTGCGTTGCAGACCACTGAAGTGCTGTTCAAGGACAGCAGCGACTGGACCGTCGACGCCCGTCTCGGCGAAACCAACGCAGGGCGCTTCGCGACCTGGAAGGCCGAGGATTTTCGTCTGGCGTTTCCCGACTGGGGCAAACATCTGTCGGACCGATACGAGGGCGGCGAGTCGCATCTTGAACTGGCTACGCGTTCGGTGAACTGGCTCGAGGAGGAGGTGCTGCGGCATGCGGAGCAGCCCGGCCTGATCGCCGCGGTGTGCCACGCGGGACCGATCTCGGTGATCTCGCAATACCTGCTGAACGTGCCGTTGTCCCGATTTCCCAACGTGCTGGTACCGAACGCATCGCTCACGCTGTTCCGGCGCAACGTGCATACCGGAAACTTTTATCTGCAGATTGCAGGGCTGTCATGAGTGCATCGATCAAGATCTTCGAGCCGCTTTACGCGCCGGGGCAGGTCCTGTCCGAACCGGCTTTTCATCCGCTCGAGATGCGCGACAACGCGCACGCAGCGTGGCGCGAGTTCTATATCCTCGTCGACATGTACCGCAAGGGCATGCATCGGCAGCAGCAGATCACCGGCCTGTTTTCGCCGAAGTTCGCACTGAAGGCGCGCATCGACGGCAGCCGGTTTCTGGAGTTCGTGAAGGCCAATGCCGACGCCGACGTCTGGATGATCAATCCGTTTCCGCAGCTTGCGTATTTCTCGTACTCCGCGTGGATGCAGGGCGAGCACGCGCATCCGGGACTCGTCGAACGCAGCCAGCAACTGCTCGACGCCTGCGGCATTGCGTGGAATCTGCGCGAGGCGCCCCGTCAGTCGCCGCGCACGCTGTGCTACTGCAATTTCTGGGTCGGTTCGCAGTCGTTCTGGGAAAACTACGTCGGCAAGGTGCTCGAGCCGATTGCCACGTTCCTCGAAACGCAGAGCGGCACCGAAGCCGCGCGCGGTGTGCTGGAACCCACGATCCACTCGGACGACGCCCCGTTCCTTCCATTCGTTGCCGAGCGTCTGTTCAGCACCTATCTGTCGCTGCATCCCGAGTTGAAGGTGGCGGCCTATCCGATCGAAGGCGATCAGGTGCTGGACTATTGCGTCAGCGATTTCGAAAAAGACATCGTGCGCTACATGCAAAAGCCGATCGACGCGGCGGATCGCGCGCCGGTCTTTCCGCCCGAACAGATTGCGTTGATGGATTTGCTGTGCACGCTAGCGCAGAAGTACGTGCGCGCGCATTTCTCGTTCACGCCGCACCCGCATACGGGGCAACCGATCGACTTCGACAGGGCCGGCAAGCCACCTGTGAACGAGTGACGCGGCGCGATCGGGTTCGATCGCGCCGATATGCGTTGGTCAGCGGCGGCGCTGACTCTCTATCTCTTCTCAGCGGAAACGGTCGCCGTACCCGGGCGCGCGTGCGTTGACGCGGCCGCGATGCCGACACCGGCGCTGATGAAAACGTTGCGCCATACCTCGTCGCTGGCACGTTGCAGGACGCCGTCGGCGTGCTTGACGAAGGCCGTGTCGATCGGACTGCGGCCGTTGGTCTGGCCGAGGCGCTGCGTGATCACCGGTATCCAGGCGGCGAGTTCGGCATTGGCGTCGAACACGCAGTCGGGCGGGCAAATCTCCTGAGCGGCCGTACCGCCGCGCACGAATACGGGCTTGCCGTAATGCATCGCTTCGAGCACCGGCACACAGAAGCCTTCGTGGCGGCTCATCGCAAGCAGCGCGTGGGCGGATTCGTAGCACTCGAACAGATCGGCGTCGTCGAGCATGCCCTTGAAGTCGACCTGCTCGAGCACGCCGAGACGCCGCGCGTGATTGATCAGAAATTTCAGGTAATCGTAGTTCGGCGTGCTGCCGACGATGCTCAGCGTCGCGCCGAAACCACGCTGCTTCAGCAGCGACAGAATCTCGATGCCGTCCTCGATGCGTTTATGCGGCACCACACGGCCCACCATCAGCAGGTTGGGCTCAGGGCGCTTGCGGCCCTTGCGCGGCCGTTCGCGCCGGAACACGTACATATCGGGAAAGATCGGCGGCACGACCTTGATGGCGTGCGCCGCGACGATGTCGGCGAGGCTCGCCGCCGTGCTGCGCGAATTCGCGACGACGGTGTCGGCGCGCGCGAGCAGCGGCAATTGCGCGAGTGCCTTCTCGCACAACTGCGCGGTGCGCGGTTCCAGCGCGCGCAGCAACTGCGGGTCCGTCACGCCGTGGACGTAGCAGATCTTCCTGCAGTCGAGCGCGAGTATCCGTTCGAGGTACGGATCGTAGATCGAGTAACTCAGCAGGACCACATCGTCGCGAGTGACCTCTTCGAACAATGCGTCGAGCGGGCGCACTCCATTTGTTCCCTCCTCGAAACCGCTCGCATACAGCTCGGCCCTCATGCCGAGACGCTCAGCCATGCGTACGAAACCGATGCAGTGGTTACCCACCGCATCGCCTGAGAAAATGTCCGGAGCACATACCCTCAGCGTCATGTCGTCTTCGCCTCCGCAATGTCGTTCAACCGCCGCGCATACGCGCGTGCGACTGCCTCAACTGAGTAATCGCGCTCGACGCGCGCCTTCCCCGACAGTGCGATGCGCTCACGGAGTGGCGCATCGTCGATCATGCGTTTGAGCTGTTCCGCCGCGATCGATACATCCGGATCGCACCAGTACTGACCTTCGGCGAACAGGTAGTCGCCGGGACGCAGCGGCACGAGTTCGCCGTCTACGAGAAATGCGGTGTCGGGTTCGCAAAAGTCGACATTGCCCGAGAAGTTCGTGACTACGACCGGCTGCCCCAACGCCATCGCCTCGGCAATCACGCGGCCGAAGCCTTCGCTCCGGTGCAGCGAAATGTACGCGTCGCAGCAGGCCATGAAGTCGGTCGAGTCCTGGCGGCTCAGACGCTCGGACACGATGTGGATGCGGCTATCGCCCGCGGCCAGGTCGAGCACGGCGCGCCACACCGGGTCGTCGTCGCGCACGTTCATCGCCTTGATGACGAGCCCGACGCCCGGTGAGCTGTTGCCGAACGCCTGCTTGAACGCCTGCACGCCGGCGAGCGGATTCTTGCGGCTCAGCCACGAGTTGCCGTCGAACATCAGGTAGAACAGGAACTCGTTGGTCGGCAGGCCAAAGCGTTCGCGCTTCGGCTCGAGCGGCGCGGGCACTTCGACCGCCATCGGCATCTGGTAGACCGGCGTGTTGCCGAGCCGGCTGTAGACGCTCTGCACGAAGCGGCTCTGCGCCCAGATTTCGTCGACCATCTGATGCACGTTGCCGAACGCGTTCGGCCAGTGGGGAAGTTCCCACGGCCATGCGCCGATCTTGTGCGTGGGCGCGTCGATCAGCTTGCGGCCGCCTTCCAGCGCGAGCCGCACCATTTCGGGCGCCGGCAGGCAGATCAGGCTGATGTTGTACTTGAGCTCATCGCTGATCAGATGATCGACCGAGTGTTCGAGACGCGCGGGTCCCGCCATCGGCGCATTGAGCAGCGTGACCGGCGTCGACGACAGTTGCAGCACGCGCGCGGCCATGCGCGCGTCTTCGCCGAGGCCGAGCACGCCCTGCGGGAAGCCGATGATGTTGACGCCGAATTCATAGCCGACGCCTTCGACGCGCGCGTGATAACGGGCGGGCTCGGGCGCGTCGTCATCGGCTTCGTCGTCGGCGCTGTCGGCCCAGCGCACCTTCAGCGAGCCGACCAGCGGATATTCGCTCGGCGCCCACTCGTTCCACCAGCGCACGAGCTGGTCGCGGCCTTCCGTGGTGTTCAGGTCGTACACGGCGCGCAGGTCCGGGCGGTCGTTCGCGATCATCGTCAGGAAGCGCGGCAGCGAGGTGTTGTCGGCCGGCTGCTCGTCGTCGATTCTCGCGAGTTCTTCGGCGAGATGAGCCGGCGTCCATTTGATCGCGTAGTACTCGTCGTGGCCGTGCTGGTCCCACCACGCGATGAAGCCGAGCCGCTCGCTGAAGCTGTTCAGGTTGAACGACGCCTGCAGGTCGGGGCGCTCGTTCCAGATCAGCAGCAGAAAGCGCGGCAGCAGCGGCAGCGCGCCTTGCTCGCCGGCTTCCCCGGCGAACAGGGTGTCGGGCAACGGCGGGATCACCCAGTGAAGCGCCGGATACTGTTGCTGCCCATGTTCGATCCACCACGACAGGCACTTCAGACGCCCGGTGAAGGTGTCGAGCGAGCAGAGTTCCTGCAGATCCTGGCGCTCGTCATGCAAGAGCCGCAAAAAGCGCGGCACCGGCAGCCAGTCGGCGTGCGTGCCCCATTCGGGCTCGAACATCAGCGCGGGCGTGGCGGGCTGCACCCAGTCGCCCTCGCGTGCTTCGGCGAGATCTGGCGGCGACCATTCGATCGCGTTGTACTCGCTGTGCCCGTGCTTTTCCCACCACGCAATGAAGGCGAGCCGCTCGCGGAAGCTGCTCAGGTTGAACGACGCCTGCAGGTCGGGCCGCTCGTTCCAGATCAGCGGCAGAAAGCGCGGCAGCAGCGGCAGCGCGCCTTGCTCGCCGGCTTCCATTTTGAACAGGCTCTCGGGCAACGGCGGGACGCCCCAGTTAATCGCCGGATACTGTTGCTGCCCGTGCTCGATCCACCACGACAGGCACTTCAGGCGCCCGGTGAAGCTGTCGAGCGAGCAGAGCTCCTGCAGGTCCCGGCGCTCGCTGTGCAGAAGCCGCAGGAACCGCGGCACCGGCAGCCAGTCGGCGTGCGAGCCGAATTCCGGCTCGAACATCGCGGCGGAGGGCGTGGGCGGCACCCATTTGATCGCGTGGTACTGATGCTGGCCGTGTTCGATCCACCATGACAGGCAGCTGAGCCGCCCGCGGAAGGACTGCAGCGTGAAGGTCGCCTGCAGGTCCGCCCGGTCCTTGTAGATCTCGCACAGGAAGCGCGGCACGTAAGGGCCGCCGTCCGCGGGAGGCGCTTCGGGCTCGAGCATGAAGCCGCCGATCGGCGGCTGCGACCACTTGATGCGCGGATACTCGCGCTGGCCGTGGTCTTCCCACCAGCTGAGCGCGTTGAGCCGCGACGTGAAGCTGTTCAGATTGAAGGCGCTGCGCAGATCGGGCCGCTCGGTCGTGATGAGCGCGAGGAAGCGCGGAAACGGCATCGCGCTGGAGTCGGGTGCGTCGATCGGCTCCAGCAGCCCCGGCCACGCGATCGGCGGACGCCACGTCACGCGCGGACAGGTGACCTGACCGTACTGCTCCCACCAGTCGAGGACGTTCAGATAGCCGGTCAGCGTGTTCAGGTTGAACGCCTGGGACAGATCGCCGCGATTGCGCACGATCGTCGTCATCAGCTTCGGCAATTGCAAGCCGGCTTCTTCGAGCACGGTGACGGGTTCGTGCAGCGTTTCGCTCAGATGCTTCGCATCGAGCACGCTCGGTTTGGTCGAACCGAGCCAGTACGTGACGGCGTCCGGATGCCGCTCGATCAGCGTGTCGTTGTCGAGCCGGCGCAGATATTCGAGGTCTTCCTGTCGCAGTACCCAGTCGAAGTCCGGATAGGTTTCGCGCGCCGACATTTCCCACCAGAAGTACAGCGTGACGCGGTCATCGAGCACTTTGGAATTGAAGCGCGCGAGATCGGCTCTGAACTTCATCAGAAAGTAGATCGCGCTCGGCAGGCAGAACAGTTCCCCCGGCGATGGATGGCGGTACTCCGCCAGCCATCCGGTCTTATTTTTTTGGGGTCCCAGATTAATCAAGATTTGCAATCCTTGAAGGCCAAGCAAAAGAAAAATCGTCGGCAGTCAGTGTCAGATTCGGTGAATAGCAGGGGTCGTTCATCAACAGATGTCCCCAGCGCTGTCTGACCAACTCGGATTCCTGGTTGAAGCGGCTGATTTTTTCCGGTGTGTCTTCGGCGCCGCGGGTTGCCGATTCGTGATGATAAAGCTCCGCGTAGGGCGTCCACACATTGCGATAGCCCGCTTGCCGCACGCGCAAGCAAAAATCGATGTCGTTGTAGGCGACGTGTAACTGTTCGTCGAGGCCGCCCACTTCCTTGTAGATCGATTGGCGGATCAGCAGGCACGCGGCGGTCACCGCGCACATCGCGTTGCGCAGGCGCGCGCGCGCGAAGTAGCCGGGGTGCGTATTGGGGAAATGCTTGTGCGCATGGCTCGCGATCCCGCCGACGCCGAGCACCACGCCGCCATGCTGGATCGTGTCGTCCGGATACAGCAGCTTCGCGCCGACCGCGCCGACATTCGCCTGCAACGCGACCGACACCATTTCCTCGAGCCAGTCGGCGTTGATCACTTCGATGTCGTTGTTCATCAGACACACGAAGTCCGCGGTGCTCGCGAGCGCGACGCGGTTGTTCAGCGCCGAGTAGTTGAACGGCGAATCGTCGCGTACGACCTTGATGCGCTCGTCCTGTTGCAGGCGGGCGAACAGGTCGTGCGTTTCCTGCTTGACCGAGCCGTTGTCGATGATCGTGATGCGGAAGTTCGGATAGCTCGACTTCTGCCGCACCGATTCCACGCATTGCTCGACGAGTCCGGCGGAATCGCGCGTCGGAATGATGATCTCCACCGACGGCAGCACCTCGGGCAGGTCGTACACGACCTTGTTGAACGCGTCCGTGCCCGGCGCGTGCTCGGTGTGCGCGTTGATGCCGTTGCGCGCGAGATGTTCGTCGAGCGCGCGCATCGCAGCAATGTGCGCATACGGCTTGGCTTCGTGGCCGGCCGCCGTGCTTTCGGGAATCATGCGCCAGTGGTACAGCGCGCGCGGCACGTGATACACCGTGTGATGGCCCGCGCGGTCGATCACGCGCAGCGCGAGGTCATAGTCCTGCGAGCCTTCGAAGCCGGCTCTGAAGCCGCCGACCTCCTTCATCACCGAAGTCTTGTACACGCCGAAATGCGAGATCATGTTCTGGCTCAGGAACAGATCGTAGTTGAAGTCGCATTTGAAGTACGGGTCCGAGCGGACGCCGTCGATCGAGATCTTGTCTTCGTCGCTGTAGATCACCGTCGCGTCCGGATGCGCGTTGATCAGTTCGGCGACGCAGTAGAGCGCGAGCGGATGCAATTCGTCGTCGTGATCGAGCAGGCCGACGAAGTCGCCGACGGCGAGTTCGAGCGCCGTGTTGCTCGAGTTGCTGATGTGGCCGTTGGTCGTGCGATACGCGATCTTGATGCGCGGATCTTTCGCCGCGTAGCTGTCGAGCACCTGCTTGACCTCGGGGTTCGTCGAGCAGTCGTCGGCGATACAGAATTCCCAGTTTTCGTAAACCTGATTGACGACCGAATCGATCGCCATGCGCAGCCATTTGGCCGGCGTGTTGTAGGTCGGCATCACGATGCTGATGAGCGGCTGCAGCGCCCAGGTTTTCGAGCGCGCGCGCAGTTCCGGGTAATGCGACGCGGGCGGCTCGTGCCGCTCGATCCATTCCTGATACGTGTGACCGACGGTGGGTGCCGGCGCGGGCTGCGCGCCGCCGCCCCACGAGGCCATTCGGCGTGCGCGTTCGAGCAGCTCCGTCGGGCAGTCGGCGTCGGCCACCAGTTCAACCTTGAAGCCGTTGATGGAAAACAGTCCCGAGCGCGCGATCGGATCGAGGCGCAGCGGACCGACCAGCGGTGGAAACGCGACCACCTGATCCACCTTGCCGTTAGCGTCGACCACGAGGCCGATAGTCGCGTGCTCCGACATGCCCGCGCCCGCATCGAAGTAGATCATGCACGGCGAGGCCGGCATGTCTTCTTTCGCAAGCTCGAACGAGATGCGCGCGGCGCGACCCGACAACTCCTCCCATCCCGTCAGCTCGAACTGTGGATCGCTGTTCGTCGCTTTCCACGCGAACCTGGAATCCGAGGCGGCCTCGACGTGATTCAGGGGACGAAGTTCAAAGTTCTTCATGATGTTCGTCACGGGTTTTGTCATTTCGTCAGCAAGGAATCGTAGAGGTCTTTCAGGGGTGAGAGGACGGCCTGCCAGGTCAGATCTCGCGTCGGGGCCGCGGCAGCGCCGCGCGGTTGCGCGAGCGCCGCGCGGATCGAACCGGCAATGCTGTCGACGTCGAACGGATCCAGGTAGGCGACGTGCTGCGCGAAATATTCTTCGGTAGAGCCAACTTTCGTCACCGCGATGCGCGCGCCCGCCGCATGCGCTTCGAGCGCGGCGAGCCCCGGTGTTTCGAGCGTGCTCGGCAGCACGAACGCTTCGCAGGCCGCGTAGGCCGAGCGCAGCAGCGGCGAATCGTGAGGCAGCGTGCCGGCGTAGACGACTTGCTCGCCACCCTCGTCGAAGCACGTCTTCGCATATTCGGGATCGCGCTGATGGCCGATCAGCACGAGCTTCAGTTCGGGGAACGATTTCATCGCGCGGATCAGCGCAAGCTGGTTCTTGCGCGGCTCGATGTTGCCGACGTTCAGGATGAAGCGTTCTTCGATGCCGTATTCACGGCGGAACGGCTCCGGCGCGATTGGCTCGTAAAAGCTCGGTTCGACGCCGTTCAGCACACTCGCAAGTTTTTCGCGCGGCAGATCGAAGATGCGCGCGAGCGTATCGCACTCGATCTCGGAGTTCGCGACCACACGGTCCGCGAGAGAAAACTGATGATGGATCTCGCCGATCGGATAGAGGTGCCTGGTTTCTTCGGTCACCCACAGGCTCGACGACACGACGAGCGGCAAGCCGAGTTGCTTGACGAAGTTGCACAGGTGCACCGAGCCACCGACGCACGAGAAGAAGTGCACCACGTCGTGTTCGAGAAAACGCGGCTTCCACGGATCGAACAGCGTGACGTCGACACCATGCGCGGGCAGATGCTTGTGATACGCAAGCAACTGGATTTCTCCGCCGCCGGGGGTGTGGAAAGCCATCGGGTAGGTGGCGAACAGCACTTTCATAGATCGGACTCTAGTCGCTCAAACAGTTCTTTTCTTCAGACCAGCACGTCGTGGCACGCCGCTGCGCGTAGCGCGCGGGATCGGCGGCGAGACCGGCAGGTTTCGGGGCATTCACGTGGATGCGCGCCGCGCGCTTGCGCGGCCTTCAGGCGATGACTTGCCGGTGCGCGGGCCGGGGCCTGTTCGCACGGCCAGCGAGCAGGCCCGAGTGTGCTGTTGTCGAGCACGTCGGATCGATACCACGAATTCCACATGCGCGAATATGTTTGAGTTGTTACGAAGTGTACGAACGACGCGCCAGCGGGCGCAGGTCCGTTTTATTATCACGGCCCGACGCTCGTGCCGCGTGTTGGGGCTGCCGGCGTGGTCGCGGCGGCGCAGACATTCTAGCGCCCAGGTGACGCGCTGCCATCCCTGACGACTCGCAGGCCGCGACGGGTGTCGCCCGAATACAATACGTTCCCAGCCAGACTTCCTGAGAAAGCACCGCCGATGCCAGATTGTATCGTGTCTGATCCGCCTTTCCCGCCGTTTGCGGCCGTGTCGAGTCCTGACGGCGATCGTCCGTTTGCGTGGGTCGCGCGGCATGGCGTCGGCGAAGTCGAGCGCCGCGAAGTGCGTGACGGAGCGTTCCGATGAGTCTGCAGATCCTCGTCACCGGCGCCAACGGTTTCGTCGGCCAGGCGGTGTCGCGCGCGCTGCTGCGGCGGGGCGATCGGGTGACGGGCGCGGTGCGCCGGCCGCAGACCGCCGCCGAGGGCGTGCGCGAATGGCTGCTCGATACCGAAGACTTCGCGGGTATCGACCAGCGCTGGCCGGTCTCTCTCACCTGCGATGCGGTGATCCATCTGGCATCGCGCGTGCACGTGATGCAGGAAACGCTGACCGAGCCGCTCGCCGCCTATCGTGCGACCAACGTCGAGGGCAGCTTGCGGGTCGCGGCCGCGGCACGGCGCGCGGGCGTGCGGCGCTTCGTGTTCGTCAGCAGCATCAAGGCGGTGGGCGAGGCGAGCAGCGGCCGGCCGATCGCCGAAACGGATCAGCCCGCGCCGTCCGATGCATATGGCATCTCGAAACTGGAAGCCGAGCGCGCGCTGTTCGACTACGGCCGCTCGGCGGGACTCGAAGTCGTCGTGGTGCGCCCGCCGCTGGTCTACGGACCGGGCGTGCGCGCGAACTTCCTGCAGCTGATGAACGCGGTCGCGAAGGGCATTCCGTTGCCGCTCGGCGCGGTCAACGCGCTGCGCAGCCTCGTGTTCGTCGATAACCTCGCGGACGCGCTCGTGCACTGCGCGACCGATCCGCGCGCGGCCGGTGAAACCTTTCACGTGACCGACGGCCGCGATCTCACCGTGCCGGAGCTCGCGCGGCTGTTGGCCACCCAGCTTCACGTGCCCGCGCGGCTCGTGCCGGTGCCGGCCAGCTTGCTGCGTGTCGCGGGCCGCCTGACCGGCCGCTCGGCGCAGATCGACCGGTTGATCGGCGAGCTGCGCGTCGACAGTTCGCATATCCGCGAATGTCTTAACTGGTCTGCGCCGCATACGGTCGAGCATGGGCTGCTCGAAACCGTCGCGTGGTATCGCTCGACGCATTGACCACGTACCGAACCCGCCTCGACTCCGACCTGATCCGCTAACGCTATCGACGATGCCGCTCGCCGCACATTCCGCCTCTTCCGTCGTCTCTCTACTGCCGTGGGGCGTCGCCGCGCTGGCCGCCTGCGCGGCGATCCTGTGGACGCTGCTGCGCACCGGCCTCGCGTGGCGGCTCGCCACCGACATCCCCAACGACCGCTCGCTGCACACGCGTCCGACACCCCGCGTCGGCGGCTGGGGCATCGTGCCGGTCGTAGTGTTGCTGATCGCGCTCGCGGCTCCGTCGCTGTGGCTGCCCGCGCTTGCCGCGGCGTTGCTCGCGGCGCTTTCGCAGATCGACGATCGCCGCGGCCTGCCCGCACGGGTGCGCTTCGGCGGCCATGCGGCGGCGGTGGCGGCGCTGATCGCCGTCTATCCAGCCGACGTGCCGTGGTGGGCGCTCGCGTGCATGGCGGTCCTACTCGTGTGGCTCGTCAATCTCTACAACTTCATGGACGGCTCGGACGGCCTCGCGGGCGGCATGGCGCTGTTCGGCTTTGGCGGCTACGCGGTGGCCGCCTCGCTGTCGGCGCATGCGGACCCGGCGCTCGCGACGGCGAGCCTGATCGTCGCGGGTGCGGCCGCGGGCTTTCTGCTGTTCAACTTTCACCCAGCGCGCATCTTTCTCGGCGACGCCGGCTCGATCCCGCTCGGCTTTCTGGCCGGCGCGCTCGGCTATTGGGGGTGGCGCGAGGGCGTGTGGCCGGTGTGGTTTCCGGCGCTGTGCTTTGCGCCATTTATTGGCGATGCGTCGGTCACGCTGCTCAAGCGCCTGCTGCGCGGTGAAAAATTTTGGCAGGCGCATCGTGAACACTACTATCAAAGACTGGTGCAGTCGGGTTTGGGGCACGCATCGACCGCGTGGATTTGGTACTTGTTCATGGCGGCGGGCATAATGCTTGCTCTCTGGGCGCTACAATTCGCTCCTATGTATCAATGGCTGGTTGTCGTCGCATGGGCTGCCGTGCTGGTCATAGCAGGGCTGTGTATTGATCGCCGCTGGCGGCGCCATGTGTCCCGTTCCGGGCCAATCTGAGGTTCTGCGCAATGAAAAGCTTCAAAGCCAGATGGCTTTCGTTCAGTGCGTTTGCGTTCGACCTGTGCGCGGTGGCCATGGCCTGGATGCTGGCCTATGTGATCCGGTTCAACGGACCGGTGCCCGCGCCGTTCTGGTCGAGCGGGCTGCATGCACTCGTCTGGGTGCTGCTGATCTACGCGGTGATGTTTCGCAGCTACGGCCTCTATCGCGGCATGTGGGTGTTCGCTAGCCTGCCCGATCTCGTGCGGATCGCGAAGGCGATCGGCGTCGGCGCGCTCGTCGTCGTGATCGGCTCGGCGCTGTTGCAGCCGGCGCCGGTCGTGCCGCGCTCGGTGCTGATCGTGTCGCCGATGCTGCTGTTCCTGACCATGGGCGGCTCACGCGCGCTGTATCGCGCGGCCAAGGAGTTCTATCGCTACGGCGGGCTGGTCGGCCAAGGCAAGCCGGTGCTCGTGCTTGGCGCGGGCAATGCCGGCGCGAACCTCGTGCGCGAGCTGAAGCGCTCGGGCCAATGGCGCCTCGTCGGTCTGCTCGACGACGATCCGATCAAGCAGGGCCGTGAAATCTATGGCTATCGCGTGGTTGGCGCGATCAGCGATCTGCAGAAAATCTGCACGGAGCTAAAGGTCGAGCACGTGATCATCGCGGTGCCGTCGGCGTCGGTGGAAGCGCATCGGCGCATCGCCACGCTGTGCGTGCGCGCCGGCGTACGCGCGATGACGCTGCCCGCGCTCACGCCGCTCACGCAAGGCCAGGCATTCCTGTCGCGGGTGCGGCAGATCGATCTCGAAGACCTGCTCGGCCGCGACCCGGTGACGATCGACACCGAGCACGTCGCCGCGCTGCTGAAAAACCGCGTCGTGATGGTGACGGGCGCGGGCGGCTCGATCGGCTCGGAGCTGTGCCGGCAGATTCTGCGCTTCGGTCCGGTGCAACTGGTCGCGTTCGACATCTCCGAGTTCTCGATCTATCGCCTGAACGAAGAGCTGCGCGACAAGTATCCGGAAGTGTCGGTGGTGCCGCTCGTCGGTGATGTGAAGGATTCGCTGCTGCTCGATCAGGTGATGGCGCGCTACTGTCCGCACATCGTTTTTCATGCGGCGGCCTACAAGCACGTGCCGTTGATGGAAGAGGTCAACACGTGGCAGGCGGTGCGCAACAACGTGCTCGGCACGTACCGCGTCGCGCGCGCCGCGATCCGCCACGACGTCGCGCATTTCGTGCTGATCTCGACCGACAAGGCCGTCAACCCGACCAACGTGATGGGCGCGAGCAAGCGGCTCGCGGAGATGGCGTGCTCGGCGCTGCAGCAGCAGGGCGCCCGGCGCACGCAGTTCGAGACCGTGCGCTTCGGCAACGTGCTCGGCAGCGCGGGCAGCGTGATTCCCAAGTTTCAGGAGCAGATCGCGCGCGGCGGGCCGGTGACGGTCACGCATCCGGAAATCACGCGGTTCTTCATGACGATTCCGGAGGCGTCGCAGCTCGTGTTGCAGGCGTCGAGCATGGGGCGCGGCGGCGAGATTTTCATTCTCGACATGGGCAAGCCGGTGCGTATCGCCGATCTCGCGCACGATCTGATCCGCCTGTACGGCTTTACCGAAGAGCAGATTCGGGTCGTGTTCACGGGTTTGCGCCCGGGCGAGAAGCTTTACGAGGAACTGCTCGCCGACGACGAAACCACCACGCGCACGCCGCACCCGAAGCTGCGCATCGCGCAGGCGCGCGAGGTGCCGGACAGCCTGATCGACAACCTGTTGCCGTGGCTGATGCAGCATCGCGTGCCGGCCGACGATGAAGTGCGGCGCGATCTGCGGCGCTGGGTGCCGGAGTATCTGCCGGCGACGGCGACGACGCTGCGTAGTGTGGCGCCGGCGACGCGGGTGTCGTAGGCGGTTCGCTGCCGCGAGTCGTCGGCGTAGTCGCCCCAGAAGGTAGGTCATTCGACCCGTTGAAATTGGCCGGTGGATGTTTATCGATATGAGCCCCTGCAGACCTGCTGGGGCTTTTTTATTGTGCGCCCAGCATGGGCGCACTCTTGTGGGTGCAAGTCCCACCGCAAGTTGATCACAGCGAGCGAAGCGAAGCGCAACTGCGCGAGGGCGACCGGGCGTAGGGAGGAAGCGTGGAGCG